>JAGATQ010000001.1 GCA_017621205.1 Lachnospira sp. | reverse complement strand
GAAAACAACTATATATGTGCGATTGCTCTTAATCTTCGATAATCGGCAACCCATTCTTCTCCATTCCATAAAGTTTCTCTTGTCAATCCTTCCACTTTCTCAAGAACCATAGCTTGTACATGTTCCGACATCACTTCCAATTCAGAGGCAAAGAATTGTTTCATCCAATTCACTAATCCTTGCTCTCCGTCCTTTAATACAGTTGGTCGGTCATATTCATAAATCCTGTCAATAACAAATCCATGCTTCTTTAACAATTCACCGAAATCCTCTGCCGTAGGAAAATTGAATTTAGCCTCATAGCCACATCCCTGACTGTTACAAGCCTCTGCAAAAGCATTTTCTATCGTTGCAATATTTCCACTTGCACCAAACTCGCACACCAATACTCCCTGCGGTTTCAAAGCCTTATGTATATTTTTCAGCAAAGCATCGTGGTCACTAATCCAGTGAAATACGGCATTGGAAAAAACAACATCAAATTCCTTTTCAAAAGGCAGAGCAAGTGCATCACATACCTTAAATTCTATATTGCTAAATTCTTCTTTCGCTTTATCTATCATGTTTTCCGAACCATCAACACCTACAATTTTACTACACAATTCAGCCAATTGAGCAGTCAAGGTACCTGTTCCACAACCCAAATCCAATATTGACTGTTTCGCATTTTGAGAGACAAACTCTAATAAGCCCTTTCCATATTCCGCTACAAAGTCATGTTTTTTATCATATAATGATGAATTCCATTCCATGTATATCCACTCCAAAAATTCGTTTCTATTTTCTAATAATCAGCAGTTTATTATCTCCCTTTTGGAACTCATACTCTGTTGTAACTATCGTAGCGTCGTAGTCCCTCTGAAAATAATCTATCACATCTTTGATTAAATCTGTCTTATTCGCATCCAAATCAACAATCGGAAATATTCTGACCTCTTTGCATACTCTCAACATCTCCGTTATCGACTGAATATGAAAATCATACCCCAAAGATGTATACATCAACAGAAAATGGGAACTCAAGCCAATATCAAAACTTTCTGATTCATATGGCAATCGGGCTGGCAGCTCATGAAATACATATCTTCCCTCTTTCTTACCTTGCTTGTAGTCAGATAAAAATTTCTTCATAGCTGACATGCGGATATGCTCCAGCTCGTCCAAATCTTTTATATGTGTCCAAACGTAATTGTCCATATTTTCCCTCATTTGATGCATGACTGTAATCCGAACTTCTTCGATACGCTCTTCGATTTCCTCTTTGGAAAACTGATAAATAGGATCAAAGGATACAACATTGCCGCCCGCATTTGTCATTTCACAGTTAAAACAGGCGGGACCATCCCCAAAGCCTGCAATTTTCTTTGTCATATCCCTGTCATCCAGTCCAAACATCAATTTATATTCTTCAAGATTCCTGCCCCAAGGCACAACACTGTCTAATTTGAAAGCCATTAACGATTCCCTCCAATATAAAAATTTTGAAATAATGAATTCCAATCAATAAACTCGTTTATTCCAACCTATCTATCAATAAAAGCACCTACGGTCTCCTTTAATCCGTCACTAAAATCTTCTAAATCTTCAAAACTAATTGCCCCCTCATTAAGCAGTGAGATAATATTGCAAATTAGATTCGACCTGCTCATACGCACCTGAACCCCTGCTTTCTTTCTGTCTTCTTTGATTCTTTTATCCAATTTCCGAAACTTGTCTGACGAATTAGCGTCTTCACTTAATATGGCTATGTATTCTCTATTGAGCCTGTCCATAAAAGATTCCTGCCAATCAGCAATCTTACTTCTAAATAATTTCCAGTCTTTCTCTGTAAACCTCTGTTCCTGCAATGCCTCAGCCTCCCATTAAACTCTTAATTTTTTGCTTACTTCATTTTTCCAGCAAGTTAAATATTACTTTTCTTTATACATTATCACTGTCCCATCATTTCTAAAAACAAGTGTTTCATCTTGATAATGGTAGCCACATTTGTAATAGAATTTATGAGAACTTTTTGAAGATGGAACTTCAATCAATTTACTATCCAGACACCATTCATCTGTTTCAAGAAATTCCACTAATTTTCTTCCGATCCCTTTCTTATTGAAATCAGGATTAACAAAGATAGCAGTTAGATAACTTTGCCTTTCCTGACTATAATCCCGACTAACACCTCCACAAGCGATGAGCATTCCTTGATACCAGACCTCATAATAATGCCTTGTGTTTATAAGGTCTTCAAACCATTCTTCGGAAAAACTTTTAACTAAATGTTCCACCTGAGTTTGTGTATAATCCACAGCATTGATTTCCAATACACACCTATGAATTATTTCAATCATTATACCAATATTCTCTTTCTTTGCTCTTACGAAAGAAAGAGAATTCACGTCTATTGTTTTGTTGTTCATTATTTTTCTATCTAACCTCCAGATTTTTGATTTCCCAATCAAACAAACTGTAAATTTACAACTTCTTTTTCATACAAATGGAATCAGGCATATCTTTATATGGACCATAGTTCGGAATGATTTCATATCCGATCTTTCTATACAATGCCATTGCTGCAACAAGCGGTTCGCCAGATTCCAAAATCAAATAGCGATATCCCTGCTCCCTTGCAGCACCCTCTAACAATTCCATTAATTTGTCTGAAATTCCTTTACCTCTATACTTCTGCTTAACAAAAACACGCTTTACTTCCGCACATTCATCATCATACTTTTTAAAACTGGCACTTCCTACTGGAATAACATCATCGTACGCAATAATTACATTGTGGATATCATCAAGACGATTATATGGAATATATTCTGCACGATTCTCTTCTCCACCTACAAGTCCATTTAGAAATTCATCTAGGCAATGGCATAATTCAATAAAGTCAGAGTTGCCACCATCAGTATATTTAAATTTCATTCTTATCATCCCCCATATTCAATTGTAGATTATTATAAAGACTACAGTGCGGTTTTGCAATAATAAAATTGGGTCGGAGGTGATACATAATGCCAGTTTATAAGTACACCCTTAAAAACGGAAAAAACATGTGATATGCTGTTTTATACCGGAATGCGGTCTGGGGAACTGTTTCTGGAACCGAAGACGCCCAAAGCAAAACGCTGTATCTCCATTCCGAATTTTCTGTATGATGATATTCACGAATATATAGTAAGTATGCTCATAGAACTCGGTTTTACCCCATTGGAAATAGCTGACCGCCTGGGGCATGAATCAGGAAAGACAACCTTTGACACCTATTCCCACTTATACCATGACAAAGATCAAAAGCTGGCCGACAGGCTAAACCAGTTCCGCCGGACACCAGCACCAGAAGAAAGCACTTGAAACTCTACATAGATTGTGGTATATTGAACATAAGGAAGGGCACCTGCTGGTAACAGATGCCCCATAGGAGCCCCACTCCAAAGGTGGAGTATCCCAAGCGAGGCTATTACCTCTCAGTGAGAGGTGCCCATCCTGGTCTCAACAGGGTGGGTATTATTTTTTTCGCTTTTGATCCTTGTCTCTGTCGAGAAAGGCAAGCAACGCTATAACAAAGCTACCAAAGGCAATCAGCAAGCCGATTATCCCTATAAATATCAAAATGATATCCACAGCAGTCATTGACGCCACCTCCCTTCCTATGTATTCTGGCAAGCCGGTCATTGGCTCGGGAGGCTACCACCCCTGTCATGGGTTCCATATTGGAATACTATCACAGTTCGACAGGCATTTCAATTAGATTGTCTTTTCGTGGAATATGTGGAAAGTGTTTCAATATCAATCTCAAAACAATCTCACGGAGCAAAAAGAAAGACTGAAAAGTGCCGATTTTACGCACTTTCCAGTCCAAATGTACGTTATTCGAACTCGGCGTGTTCTTTATTTTTATTAACTATTTTTGTTTAAATTTTGTGCAAATACACGCCTATTTTTACATCAATTACATCATTTATTATGGCTTGCTGATTTTCTGTTGCCAAAATGTTGCCATTAGTTTTTAAGTTATTTTAAATATAATACACAAATTTATAATTCCTCCAACATAGAAGTAAACCTCTTTTTTCGAGCTATGGGATCTTTATCTACAGATTCAACATAACTTACTGCAAATTCGTAGCGTTCTACTATCCAATGCAATGACTGTAACATTTCGTTTATATAACCTTTTTGCTTTAATTCAATAAATTTAACTTCCTTATTTATCCCATATTCTTCTTCTAAAATTTTTATCAGCTTTGCTTCTTCCTCACTACTTCGTTGTTTCTTTTCTTCTTTTATATTCTTAAACAAGCCGCCAATATTACAAGCCCTCATTATCATATCGTGAAAATAAAATTCTTTAATTGAGACGGCACATACCTTTTTACCATTTTCATATTTTCTTACACACACATCTTCATATATAAGATTCAATAACCACTCTTCTGATTCTCCATTTTCTTTATATAATTCTTGCAATTCCCTAATTGCTGGAATTATAATATTTTTTAAAAATCTTGAAGTCTGTAACTCATATAACATGTCTAAATAGTTACTTGTTGTTCTATAACTATTATTTTGTAACCATAGCTTTAAAAATCTCTTTTGTTGAGAATCATCCAATTGTGTTGTATATAATGCGGCAAAATACTCCTGAAACGATCTATGTGAAAATCTATATTCCAAACCTTCATGAATCAACATACACACGGAATTAGTTAAATCTGTCAAGAAATCCATTGAGTTGAAATTTGTTTCAATTATCTCCTTATGCTTTGCCATTCCAATATATTCTAATACTTTATTTTCCGAAAATTTATAATCAGAATTAAAAAATGATTTAAAACAAAAATAAGAGAATACCGCTTTAAAATCTTCATATCCCAATTTAGACTGAATATCCCTTTTATATCCTCCCTTTGTTGCATCATGTGTATGAAAGAGTGTTGTAAACGCCTGCTCAAAAAAATCATTTAATTTATCGGGAATCGACGCTCTATTTTCAAATGTCAAAAGCATAATAGTTAACAACAAAGGATTCGACGCAAAAGTTTTGTATTTATCATATAAATACTCATCTAATTCCTTATAAAATTTTTTCTTAATTTTCTGCTCATATTCTATCTTATTAATTAATGATAATGCTTGGCTCTTTGTTAAAGAATTAGAATGCAATTCCTCGAATTGATTCCAGCCTACAAATTCTTCTAGCGGTCGTGATGAAAGAATATAATGATTATCCGGATATTTCTCACTCAGTGCAAATATTTGACTTGTAACCTGCTTTGACAATTCATTCTTTACTTCGTCATAACCATCTAACAATATAACATAACACCCCGTTTCTAAACTATAATCAAAATATTTTCTCTCAAGTCTAAACTTTAGTGTTTCCATTATATTGTAAATATAGTCTACAAGATTTACGCTTTTTTCATCAAATTCGTTTAAGCCTCTTAGTTCAATTAAAACAGGTACATAATGCGTGTTTTGTAATACATTTAAGAAAAAGTGTTTCATCATAACACTTTTCCCAATTCCTCCAGTTCCTGTAATAATAAGTTTATTTCCAAGTTCAAGTACGTTATTAATATCAGAAGCATCTATTACACGTCCATTCCTATTCAATCCTACACACTCATAAAAAGAATATATATCTTTAGCCGCATGTCTATATAAAAGTGTCTTTATCTTCTCATGGATAGTTTTCGCATAAGTCAGATAATTTTCATACGCATACCCAAAATTTATCTCTTCTTTTTCTGAAAATCCGTTACATAATTAATAACTTTTTTATATAACGCTTGCGCTGTAGTCTTTGCTAAATCCGTAATTACTTCAGCGCTTATTTTATTTATATCTAAGTCATTCTCCATATATCTAATCTCCTTATCAATTGTGTCTTAAACACTTTTGTATTCATTGGCAACGTATTTTTATTATCTTTGTTGTAAAAACTATAATTCAATATAATACAGCCACTTATATAGATTTGCTACCATATAAAATAAATAATGTATAACTGTACTACTCGAACTCAATCGTCCCCGGCGGCTTACTAGTCAAATCATAAAATACCCGATTAACCCCTTTCACCTCATTTATAATCCGGTTCATGACTTTCTGTAATATATTCCATGGAATATCCGCACTCTCCGCCGTCATGAAATCAACCGTCTTTACCGCCCGCAAGGCAACGGCATAATCATAGGTTCTCTCATCCCCCATAACCCCAACGGAACGCATATTGGTCAACGCAGCAAAATACTGGTTAATCTCCTTATCCAGTCCCGCTTTCGCAATCTCCTCACGGTAAATATAATCTGCATCCTGCACAATCCGAACCTTCTTTGCATTGACTTCACCAATAATACGGATGCCAAGTCCCGGACCCGGAAATGGCTGGCGGAACACAAGATTCTCCGGAATTCCAAGCTCTAAGCCCACCTTGCGGACCTCATCTTTAAACAAATCACGAAGAGGTTCAATTAACTCCTTAAAATCAACCTTATCCGGGAGACCACCAACGTTATGATGACTCTTAATCACTGCGGATTCACCACCAAGACCAGACTCCACCACATCCGGATAGATCGTACCCTGTACAAGGAAATCAACCGCACCAATCTTCTTAGCTTCCTCCTCGAACACACGAATAAACTCTTCCCCAATAATCTTTCTCTTTGCCTCCGGCTCCTCTACTCCCTTCAGCTTCTCATAAAAACGCTCCTGCGCATTGACGCGGATAAAATTCAGTTCATAATTACCTTCCGGTCCAAATACTGCCTCAACCTCGTCTCCCTCATTTTTACGAAGAAGTCCCTGGTCAACAAACACACAGGTCAACTGGTCACCAATTGCCTTGGAAAGAAGCACTGCTGCCACCGAAGAATCTACCCCGCCGGACAGGGCACAGAGTACCTTGCCATCACCAACCTTTTCCCGAATCGCCTGAATCTGGTACTCCACAAACGAATCCATACGCCAGTCACCAGAACAGTGACATACATTATAGACAAAGTTGGAAAGCATTTTTGTTCCCTCAACCGTATGTAATACTTCCGGGTGAAACTGGATGGCGTAAAGCTGCTGTTCTTGATTCTGTGCTGCTGCCACAGGGCAGTCCGGGGTAGAAGCACAGACCGTAAATCCCGGTGCCACTTCACTAATATAGTCATTATGGCTCATCCAGCAGATAGTATCCTCCGTAACATCATTAAATAATGGTGATTGTGTATCAACATGCACCGATATTTTACCATATTCACGAACCGGAGCCTTCTCCACCTTTCCGCCAAGAATTAATTGCATCACCTGTGCTCCATAGCATAACCCCAACACAGGAATTCCAAGCTCAAATAATTGCTTTGGATAGGTGGGAGCTCCCTCTCCATAACAGCTATTGGGACCACCGGTTAGAATAATCCCCTTAGGATTCATCTCTATAAGCTTTTCAATGTCTGTCTTATAGGAATAAATCTCACAATATACATTGCACTCCCTGACACGACGAGCCACCAACTGATTATACTGTCCACCAAAATCCAGTACAATTACTAATTCCTTCTCCACGTCAAATCCTCCTTAAACTATATCCTATTTTATCCTATCGGATTTCTATCTCATATTTTTCACGCAATCATGACATTTGCAGGCATCAAATACATAAACACCTAACCCTGATATTACAATGATACCACATTCTATACCTGAATATTTTATTTTTTCTTTCTATGATTAATTTTAGGGCTAAATATACGAATTGCCCTGCGGTTACAGGATATTTTTACATCCTTATGATATCCTCCATCCTCACCATCCAACGTCCAGCGGACCTCATCGGCACAGGAAAACTGAATCTGTTTAACCCGCATCGCATCCACAAAGGGATTCTTGGCATCCCGGTTTAACAACGCATTCGCAATCCTCTCTAGTTCCAGAACATTGCTGGGTGTCCGAAGCAGAACCACTTCAAACAAACCATCATCCAATGTCATGTGATTCTTATCATTTTCCAGAGAAAATCCGCCAATGCTCTTGGAATTGCAGACCATTCCAAAGATATACTTTCCTTCTACAACCTTTCCATTATCACATTCCACCCGCATCTCATATCCGCGAAGCTCCGGAATCCGCTTCAGTGCATCCACAAAATAGGCAATCCGACCCACCTGATTTTTCAAATCCTGTGGAGTTTCGTATGCCACCTCTGTAAATGCACCAAAACCCGCAATATAATTAAAATATTTATCTTGAAAGCTTCCGATGTCACAGGAATAAAGATGACCATCTACAATCTGCTGTGCGGCTTCCAATGGCTGCTTGGAAATACGCAGACTGGAAGCAAAGTCATTTACCGTCCCCATTGGCAGATATCCAATCTCCGGCTGCTGTTCCTTCGGCAACGATAACACTCCGCTCACAACCTCATTAATCGTTCCGTCCCCACCGGAACAGGTAATCACATCAAAATCCATCCCTCTTTCACAAACCATCCTTGTAGCTTCCTTCGCCGCCTGTGTGGCATAAATTGTAATATCATAATCCGCCCTGCACAGGCATTCAATCACATCCGACAGCTGGTTTTTAATCTTACCCTTTCCCGCATTGGCATTATATATAAAAAGCATTTTCTTTTTCATAGTAAAACCTCCAAAATAAAATTCTGGCAAATTATTATCCATCCCCAGTCGCATTACCATGGGATATTCCTATTACTAGCACGAAATCAGAATTATTTCAAGCTTTTTCGATAAAAAATACCAAATTTTCATTATTGATTTCAAGTCTCAAGCGAAAATACTTGTTTTTTGTCCCTTCACCTAATATCATACGACCATTGTCTCTTTATGAATCCGCCTTCTTCCCTTTCTCGAGCAATGGTTTCAGATATTGTCCTGTGTAGGACTCCTCAATCTTACAAATATCCTCTGGCGTCCCTTGGGCAATCACCGTTCCACCACCGGAACCTCCCTCTGGTCCCATATCAATAATATAATCGGCGGTTTTAATGACCTCCAGGTTATGCTCGATAACCACCACGGTATTACCTCCCTCACTTAACCGCTGCAAAATGTCCACCAGCTTATGCACATCTGCAAAATGCAGTCCCGTTGTCGGCTCATCCAGTATATAAATTGTTTTTCCGGTACTCCTCTTACTAAGCTCTGTCGCCAGCTTTACACGCTGCGCCTCTCCTCCCGACAGCGTTGTCGATGGCTGTCCAAGCTTAATATAAGAAAGACCTACATCTCTAAGTGTTTCAATTTTGCGGGAAATGGATGGTACCGGAGCAAAAAATTCACATGCTTCCTCCACCGTCATATCAAGAACATCATAAATGGATTTGCCTTTGTACTTTACCTCCAATGTTTCTCTGTTGTAGCGCTTTCCTTCACATACCTCACAAGGAACATAGATATCGGGAAGGAAATGCATCTCAATCTTTAAGATACCATCTCCTCTACACGCTTCACAACGCCCACCACTGACATTAAAGCTGAAGCGGCCCTTTTTGTAGCCCATCGCCTTGGCATCCTTCGTCGCTGCAAACAAATCACGAATCTGGTCGAAAACACCGGTATAGGTAGCCGGATTTGACCTAGGTGTCCTTCCAATCGGTGACTGGTCAATCGCAATAATCTTGTCAAGCTGCTCCACGCCAAGAATTTTCTTATGTTTGCCAGCCTTCGTATGGGCACGGTTCAGCTTCTTGGCAAGGCTCTTATAAAGAATCTCATTCACAAGAGAACTCTTACCGGAACCCGACACTCCCGTTACACAGGTCATTACCCCAACAGGAAACTTTACATCAATATTTCTTAGATTATTCTGTTGTGCCCCCTTTACCGTAAGCCAGCCAGTTGGCTTCTTCCTCTTAGCAGGAATTGGTATATATTTTCTGCCACTCAGGTAATCACCCGTAATGGAAGCCTTGTTTTTCATAATATCTTCAGCCGTTCCACAAGCAATTACCTCTCCACCATGCTCTCCTGCCCCCGGTCCAACATCCACAATATAATCCGCGGCATACATCGTATCCTCATCATGCTCCACAACAATCAACGTATTGCCAAGGTCACGAAGATTTTTCAAGGCATGAATCAGCTTATCGTTATCTCTCTGGTGTAATCCGATACTCGGCTCATCTAATATATATGCTACCCCAACCAGACCAGAGCCAATCTGGGTTGCCAGACGGATACGCTGTGCCTCTCCACCGGATAAGCTTCCTGTATTTCTGGCAAGGGTCAAATAATTTAACCCTACCTCCTTTAGAAATCCTAATCGGGCATGAATCTCCTTTAGCACCTGTGCACCAATCATGCGTTGCCGCTCACTCAAATCAAGCTGTTCCATAAAATCGTAAAGTTCATCGACAGAAAATTCCGTAATATCAGAAATATTTTTCTCACCTACCGTAACTGCCAGCGACTCCGGCTTTAATCTCTTACCATGGCACACATCGCAAGGTGTAATCGTCATAAAAGACTCATACTCTGCCTTCATCGTCTCTGAAGATACCTCACGGTATCTCCTCTGGACATTCCGAATCAGCCCCTCAAAGGCAACATCGTAAACACCTTCCCCCCGCTGTCCCTTATAACGCACCTTGACCTCCTGTCCATTCGTTCCATATAACAGGATGTTCCGAATCTTTTCGGGGTAATCCTGAAATGGTGTGTCAAGAGTAAAACCATAAAAGTCAGAAAGTGCATCTAGTATCGCACGGGAAAAGCTCTTCGGATTCGTACAGGACTGCCAGCCTGTCACCACAATCGCTCCCTCATCTATGCTCAAGGATTCATCGGGTATCATCAGTTCCACATCAAACTCCATACAATAGCCCAGACCAGTACATGCCGGACAGGCTCCAAAAGGATTATTAAAAGAAAAGCTTCTCGGCTCAATCTCATCCACACTGACTCCACAATCCGGGCAGGAAAAGCTGTCACTCATCTGAAAAGGCTCTCCACCAATGACATCCACCAGTACCAGCCCATCCGCCAGACGAAGAACTGTTTCAATCGAATCTGCCAGACGCTTCTCGATTCCCTCCTTCACCTTCAAACGGTCTACCACAATCTCAATATTATGTTTTTTATTTTTATCTAATGCAATCTCCTCAGACAAATCGTAGAGCTGTCCATCCACATTCACCCGAACAAAACCACTCTTCTTCGCTTGGGAAAACACCTTCTCATGCCGTCCTTTTCTTCCCCGCACCACAGGGGCAAGCAATTGAAATCGGGTATCCGCAGGAAGCTCCATAATGGCATCCACCATCTGATCCACCGTCTGCCGCTCAATCACCTTTCCGCATTTCGGACAATGCGGTATTCCAATCCGGGCATACAGCAGACGAAAATAATCATAAATCTCTGTCACTGTCCCTACAGTAGAGCGGGGATTGCGGTTGGTGGACTTCTGATCTATGGAAATAGCAGGACTCAACCCCTCTATCTTCTCTACATCAGGTTTCTCCATCTGCCCTAAAAACTGCCTCGCATAGGAGGATAATGACTCCATATAACGCCTCTGCCCTTCGGCATAAATCGTATCAAATGCAAGAGAAGATTTACCGGAACCCGATAATCCGGTCAAAACCACAAATTGGTCTCTCGGGATATCAATGTCAATCCCTTTTAGGTTATGCTCCCTTGCTCCGCGAATACGAATACAGTTCTTTGCCTGCACCATATTTTTAATTGCTGTTTCCTGTGCCTTACTCATTTCTTTTCTCCTATTTCTATTATCATCCAGCTATTCCCAATATAAACAAAACGCTATATCTTCACATCGATTTCTCTATGTTCTACATAAAGAACAACTATCCATTTATCACTTCAAATCCCTTAATTCTTCCTTCACCCGCTTTAATTCATCCCGAAGCTCCGCCGCCAGCTCAAAGTTCAATTCAATCGCTGCCTGATTCATCCTCTTGGTCAGCTTCTTAGCAAGTGCTGTCAATTCCTTTTCAGACATGGATTCCAGCTCCTTCTCCTTATCCAGATGCTGTACCTTATTCTCCTCCAGCGTGGTCGTAATTAAATCACGAACCTCTTTTTTTATGGTAGTCGGAGTAATTCCATGCTCCTCATTATATGCCTCCTGTATCTCCCGGCGGCGGTTGGTCTCTGTGATAGCAGCATTCATAGATTCGGTAATCTCATCCGCATACATAATTACATGCCCCTCACTGTTTCTCGCAGCACGCCCAATGGTCTGAACCAATGAAGTCTCCGAACGAAGAAAGCCCTCCTTATCCGCATCCAATATCGCAACCAAGGTAATCTCCGGAATATCTAAGCCCTCCCGGAGCAGATTAATCCCTACCAGTACATCAAACACTCCCATACGCAGGTCTCTTACAATCTCCACACGCTCCAACGTATCAATATCTGAATGAAGATATTTAACCTTTACATCCATCTCCCGCAGGTAATCTGTCAAATCCTCTGCCATCCGTTTGGTCAGCGTCGTTACCAGCACCTTGTTGCCTTTTTTCGTCTCCCGGTTAATCTCTGTAAGCAAATCATCAATCTGCCCTTCCACCGGTCTTACCTCCACATTTGGGTCAAGAAGCCCTGTCGGTCTTATTATCTGCTCTGCCCGAAGCATCTCATGCTCTGCCTCGTAAACATTCGGTGTCGCCGATACAAAGAGCATCTGGTCAATTTTTTCCTCAAATTCCTCAAAATTCAGTGGGCGGTTGTCCTTTGCCGAGGGCAGACGAAAACCGAAATCCACCAGAGAAGTCTTTCTCGCCTGGTCTCCGGCATACATCCCCCTCACCTGTGGCACAGTAATGTGGGACTCATCAATAATCATCAAGTAATCGTCAAAAAAATCCAGCAGTGTATTGGGCGTCGCCCCCGGTGCATGTCCCGCAAATATCCGGCTGTAATTCTCAATTCCCGAACAAAAACCAGTCTCCCTCAGCATCTCTATATCAAAATTCGTTCTTTCTGCAATCCGCTGTGCTTCTAACAGCTTATCGTGTGCCTTAAAATAGGTTACCCGCTCCTTCATCTCTCCCTCAATTTCCTTCAATGCCGTCTCCATCCGTTCTGGAGCAACGACATAATGGGATGCCGGAAATATCGCGACAAAATTCATGGAGCGCTTGATTTCCCCCGTCAGCACATCAAATTCCGTAATACGGTCAATCTCATCCCCGAAAAATTCTACGCGGATACCATTCTCAAAGGTAGAAACCGGAACAATCTCCAGAACATCCCCCCTAACCCGGAAGGTTCCCCGCTTGAAATCCATATCGTTACGCTCATACTGGATATCAATCAACTGTCTGATAACCTCATCCCGATCTTTATCCATCCCCGGTCTTAAAGAAATCATCATATGCCGGTAATCCTCCGGGTTACCAATACCATAAATACAGGACACACTGGATATAATAATGACATCCCTGCGCTCCGTCAACGCTGCCGTCGCACTATGCCTAAGCTTATCAATCTCATCATTGATAGAAGAATCCTTCTCAATATAAGTATCCGTCGACGGTACATAAGCCTCCGGCTGATAATAATCATAGTAGGAGACAAAATACTCCACTGCATTATTCGGGAAAAACTCCTTAAACTCCCCATATAACTGTGCAGCCAGAGTCTTATTATGTGCCAGAATAATCGTCGGTTTATTCAAGGCAGCAATCACATTCGCCATCGTAAAGGTCTTACCGGAACCGGTAACACCTAGAAGCGTTTCAAACTGATTGCCACGTTTAAATCCCTCCACCAGCTTCTCAATCGCCTGAGGCTGGTCGCCCGTGGGCTTGTAAGCGGAAACTAATTCAAAATGATCCATATACAATACCTCTTATTTATCATAATCATAAATTAACTGGTTTCTCTCCAATTCTCTTTGTAATTCTTCTACTGTTGGCAAGACTGTCATATATTTCGAAGCAAATATCTGTTGACTTTCATGAAGCACAGAATACTTTACAATTGTTTCATCTTTATCTGTACAAAAAATAATACCTATTGTCGGATTATCATCTTCTCCTCTTTTTAGGTCATCAAACATTCTGACATACATATCCATTTGTCCTATATCCTGATGTGTCAATTTTTTTGTTTTTAAATCAATGATTACAAAACATTTTAAGATATAATTAAAAAAACTAAGTCAATATAGAAATCTGTTGTTTCTGTACATATCCTCACCTGTCTCCCTACAAAAGAAAATCCTTTCCCCATTTCCAATAAGAATTTCTGAAGATTATTTATAATTTTTGTTTCTAAATCACTTTCCAATTGTTTTTCATTTTGGGCAACCCCCATAAATTCTAACACAAATGGATCTTTCACAAATTCTAATGCTTTATTTTCTTTATCTGACAACTGTGTAGAAAGCATTCTTTTATAGTAACCACTTTTGATATTCCGTTCTAAAACTCGCACAGACCAATTCTCATTCATAACCTCATTTATATAAAAGTTTCTTTCTTCTTCGTCTGAAATTTTTTAAATTTGCCACTGAAAATCCAGTTCCAAATTCATCTGATAATTGCTTTGATAAATTTTTTATCAAATAGGAACCATACTGCGCTTTTCTTTCACCAAATTGTTCCTGCTCAACGATTCGTCGCCCCACATTCCAATATGCATGTGTCATAATTCCATTAACACTATTATAAGCCTGCTCTCTAGCCTGTTTCAATATAAGACGTACATCCTCATAAAACTCCTGTTCTGTAGGCACTGTTAATTCAACTCTCTCCTGTTTTATTGCTTCATCTTTTTCTTTCATATCTCCTCCGCTGAATTTGGCTACACATGTGTAGCCAATTCATTTTTCATCAACCTTTCAAAATATTCCATATCGAACCTTTCACCTCTATTACTTTTTCCAAATTTATATAAAATATAAGAAGCAGGCTATCTACCTGCTTCTCAATTATAACATATACAACTGCAATATTGCAACAAATTTCGAATATTTGTTCGCTTTTTCGCCATCGACAATACATAGAAAATCCACAGACTTTTTGCGTGCTTCTTCACATAGCCCTGCCGCACGCAGAGAAGGTATCTGTTTTTAACGCTTAAACTTCACCTTGGAACCTACACCCTTTCTCATGTTTGGCGGGTACCAAGTTCAAATGCCTTATCATGCAAGCATGAACGGCATTTTGACCTTTTGACCCTAGCATCATATTTTTTAATTAATATCAAATCTCCAGTATTCGGTTCCTTCCTCTTTATATACATGTATAGTAGCCGAAGCAGAAACTCCCTCTTGTGATTCTGCATGAATGACCGTAGTTCCTTCTTGTTTTAGTTCTAATGTAAAGTTATAAAATCTATGTTTTTGTCCAAATGGGCTATTTCCATATAAGCTGAAGCTTTCAATACTAAAAATACTCTCGTCTTCAATATACACCTTGGGTTCTCCCTCTTTTAAAGGTTTTATACTTGAATCATCAGCACAATCAATATTTAAAAGCAGTCCCGAACCACCCGAGCTTTTACTAAAAGACATATTGGTTATATGTGTATATGGCTCTTCTTTTGCCTGTACTACCACAGTATATTGGGACTTTTTTCCACTGCAGGATGCTGTTGCAATTATCGTTGATGTACCCTCTTTTAATGCTTTAACCACACATTTTTTACTATCTACTATTTCTAACACCTCTGGATTACTTGATACAAATTTCATCTTATTGAATTTACCTACTCCTGAATTGTCAGTAGTATAATCATTCCAATACCAAGCAACCGTATACGTATCTCCTACTGTAATTTTGGAATTTTCAGCAAAAACTGCATGAGCCTTTTTCGCCAATTGGTATGTATTAATCTTAGCTTTTATTGCTTTAACTTTTTCCTCGTATTTAGTAGGATTTGCAGTTACTTTTACAGCTTTAGCCACAGCACAAGTAAATCCATTATATTTTTTATACTTGCCTGTTGTTTTTATAAATCCCATCCCCAAGGTGAGGAGAGTACTCATGCTTTTAGAGTTTGTAATCCAATAATACGACCCTGTAATTCCATCTTTTATAATATATGGGTCTCTACTCAACACATTACCAAAGTAGATTACTTTAGTACCTTTAACTTGCTTTTTATATTTTTTCTTTTCCGCTTTTAGCTTCTTCTGTGCCGAAGCCAATTTCTTTTTATTAGTTTTAATCATCTTAGTTAATTTTGCTTTAGTGTAAGTAGTTTTAGCAGCTGTTGGTTCAATGAAAAACCCTGTAAATATCATTGTTAAAACTAATAAGTAACATACTACTTTCTTTAAAATCTTCATATAAATCAATTCCTTTCCATGTTATCTTCCCTTTTTATAATTCTAAATTATAATTTTTATAAATACATCTTGAATTCACATCACCTCATCTGCTTCTACAATTTTTTTCTATCTTATTTTACGTTTATATTCACCACAACACCTCCTCGTTTGACAGACATTTATTTCTTCTTTCCACTAAAAATCTTTTTGAACTTATTCCATCTACAATATGGACACCCTGATATTTGACCGACATCAGGATTCCATGAATATTTTCTTTTACATCTGGAACAAGTTTTGTACATAGGTACCAACGTCATAGCTACACCTCCTGGAAATTCACAATCAAAACATCAAATCACAGTCTATATCATCAGTTTTCTCCTCTCGCTTGGCATATTATCAATAATCATATCTAATAGTTTTTCTACATTATATCCTCGTTCGGCAGAATAAAATACAGGTATCGGAACCCTAACATCCGTAGCTTCCTCAAGTCTGTTACGAACAGAAGCGGCTTTTTCCTCCAAAAATTCTAACAGCACACTATCCGGACAATTTTTCCTTTCATTCCAATGCCTTCCTTTCATTGCAACATCTGCCTGATTAACAGCCACTAAAATTCTATCCTTTTGGAAATTTGGTACAACTACTTCATTAAGCAAACGATATGTTGTACCCATATCCTTTCCAGAGCCATCAAGTATTACCAATACCATGTCAATCAGTCCGTATCTGCCGTCACCCTTAAAGTAATCCATATATAATGAATCAATCAAATCTGAGGAATAGTGCTTATCCTTTGTTACATCATCCCCCAAACCAGGGCTATCCCAAAAACGTATAAACTCATTCAGTTCCATAGAATCTATATTTATTGTTTTCGGTTCATAACCACGTCCTACCTCAACAACATCCTTTTCAAACAGTGCATTGATAGTTGAGGACTTCCCTGCCCCCGTACCACCTACAACCAAAATATCTAACGGTCTAAATCCTGCACTCTTCAAATTTCTATCTATATCATCTATTCTATATAATTTATTCACAAGCACCTCCTATCCAAACAAACCACCAATAAAACCACTTACTCCACCTATTACACCTCCTACAACACGACCGACTTTCTCTCCAGCAGAACCAAAAATACTGCCAATTTCACCACCAATATCTGCTCCCTTAGAAGCACCTTCTATTACGGAATCCAAAATATTCTTTTGGGTTTCTTCGGAATAATTAAGTAATTCGTCGTCATCTCTCCACATCTCTACGTCCTTGTTAATATTATTTGCATATACCACTCTCTTTTTAGAAGGTGTAGCTTTTACAATATAATATAAAAGTTTAGATAAATTGTATGGTCTTCCCTGTTCCCCGCCTTCTTCTTTATATCCCGCACTATAATATATAGGCTCAATCTTTACACCTGTTGCCTCTTGCACCCTCTCCCTGACTGAACGGACCTTATTCTCTAAAAAATCTACCAATTGCTGATTTGGTTCATTCTTATCATAATCCCAATTTCTTCCTTTCATCGCCATATCTGCCTGATTTATTGCTACCAATATTCTATTCTCTTTACCCTCACCCATGTTGGGAATAATAACACTGTTAATCAATTCATACGAAGTACCCAAATCTTTGGTGCCACCATCAATAATAACTAAAACCAAATCAATAAGAGCATTGCCATCATCATCAATTTCTGATAGTTTATTAATAATATTTTTGGTATGTTTGTTATCCGCATCCTTACCATCACCAAGTCCCGGTGAATCCCACAGTACCAAATTATCAAGTTCATATTTTTCAATTTCCATTGTTTCCGGGTCAACACCAACTCCAACTTTAGCCACCTCTGTATCAAACATCGCATTAATTGTAGAGCTTTTACCGCAACCAGTTGCTCCTGTAATCATGATATTTATCTTTTGTTCCTTAAGCCTCATTATATTCTTTAACATCTTGTTCTTATCAGCTTCGTTAATGTCAGCATTCATAATATCATTTTGTATTACATCATAAATATTTTCTTTTTTCATAATAATCCTCCATTCCACCACCTTAGATTAGTGACATATTTCTTTATATCACTTATTAACATCCACCGCCACCCCACCCACCCCCAACAACCAAAATTCCGTCCCCATCGACACCCCCAATTCCCATTTATCAAAATTCTCGCTTTTCCGACATCAACTATTGACTTTCCACAATTTTTAAAATATCATAAATTATATGGAATCAATGATAACTACGAGCATTCAAGATATTTCGAGGAGGAGAACTACCATGAAATATAACAAGCACATATTGAACACCTTATTATTTTCTACATTGTTCAGTCTATGCCTGTCCTTATGTTATTTTACTCCGATTCATACAAAATCCATTTCGGACAGTACAGTGTCCGGCAATGCACAGGACGAGGAATCCACAGGACAAATTATCCACAAAGGTGGCATTACTTACCGCCAGCGTACAGACGGCTATTATGATGTCATTGCTTATGATAAGAATATCTCCAATTCCAAAGGAACTCATCTAAAACTGGTTAAAAAGGACATTAATAAAGTATCTCCCGAATTCGCAGCAGCACAGCCCGACGATTACGTTGCTTCCATAGCAGATGGAGTATTCCAAGACACTTCCTTTGCCTCTCTCTCTCTTTGTGGTGATATTGACATTGGTGCCCATGCTTTTGAAGGTGCCATCATGACTTCAGATCCCCACTCCCTCCAACTGGGTAATAATGCCATAATAAGAGAATATGCCTTTTCGTTTACCATGTTCGGCTGTGAAATACACACTTTTGCCCACACCATTGGCGAACATGCTTTTGACAATGCTTGTTTCCATAATGATGATATCCTCGATGATGTTAGTATCTTTCTCGAATCTGAAGCTTATTCGGATTCTTTATGCTATACGATTGGCGATTATGCCTTTGCCTCTACCAACCTGACCTCTGTTACTTTCCCCGACACCCTGACATCGCTTGGCATAGGGGCATTTCCCAATTCAACAACACTGACTATTACTATTCCCGATACACTTACCAACATTGAAGCATTTCATCTGGAATCACTGACGGAAGTAACATTTCATGTATCTTATAATAGTCCGGCTTACACTACCTTAAAAAATCTTGGATTAAAAACCATGAATACGGATTCTTCAGCACAGACAACAGAATTTGCTCCTCTCGAAACACCACCTATGCCTTCCACCGAAGAACACCCTGCACTTTTATCTGAACCCACTGTTCCGCCTCAGAATACCAATACATCCCCTGTCGGCACATTGGTAACTCAAAAGAATGCAGTATACAAAATCACCGGAACATCAACTGCTTCCTTTACCGAACCAACCAATAAAAAAATAACAAGCCTTACCATTCCGGCATCCATCAAAGTATCTGGGAAAAAATATAAAGTCACTAAGGTAACTGCCAAAGCTTGCCTTAAGTGCACAAAATTAAAACGTGTGACTCTTGGCAATAATATAACAACAATTGGGAACTCTGCTTTTGCCCAATGCAGCCAGCTCCAACAAATAACCTTTGGAAAAAATGTCAAAACTCTGGGGAAACAGGTATTATATAAGGATAAAAAGCTAAAGAAAATCCGCTTTCAAGGTAAAAAGATAAAATCGATTGGAAAAGAAACCTTTTATCTGGTTCCGAAATCTGTAAATATTGAAGTACCCATCAGTAAGGTATCTCACTACGTCAAGCTGATTAACAATGCAAAATAAAAACAAGGAGGGAACGATAGATATGCTCAATATTGGTATCTGTGCTAGTGACAATGATTTTATACAGCAACTGCATACCCTTTTGCAGAACTATCTGAAATACTGTCATACAGATTGGAATTTCAGTCCCTTTTACAGTGTCGCCGAACTTATTAATGCTTGGGAAGGCGGTGTTTTCGAATGTAATCTATTATATGTTGACATTTCTTTAAAAGGGGAAAACGATATCAGTATTACACAATATATTAGTCAGTTCTGTCCTGAAATTGATGTTATCTTCATCGCTTCCTCAACTGAGCTTGACTTCGACTTCTTTCCGCCAAATACATACGCATGGATATCAAGGTCTCTGGAACAGGAACGGGTAGGAAACATTCTGTCACAATACCTGTCTCAACGCCCGGTTACCAGCCATTGCCTGAATATAACCATTGGTACAAAGAAATATAATATTCCTTTGCATTCCATCCTTTATATTGAGGGTCACAAGCATCAGGTTATTATTCATACCCCACAGCAGGCTTATAAACATTACAACAGCTTGCAGGAATTAGAGAAGAGACTGCACCAGTATGGCTTTATCCGCTGTCATAAAAGCTTTTTAGTATCACTTTCCAGTATTAGCCACTATACTGCCTCAACGCTTTACTGTAATAATCATACCCTTTCGATAGGACGTACATATAAAAAACAAGTACAACAGGCTTTAGAAGAATGGTCACCCTCCTTAACGAAGAATTCCTCTATCGGTGCCTTAATTTGTATCGAAGGCGTATTTAAAGGAGCAGTTACCCACATTTATCCCGACCGCTCTATTTTAATTGGCAGAGATGGGGAACGTGCGGATTTCGTACTTAATTTCCCTCAAATCAGCAGAATCCACTGCGAACTCACCTATCATTCAGAAGAACAGGAATACCAGCTTACAGACTACTCTGCTAATGGCACCTTTACGGACAGCGGCAACCGTCTGGCAAAAGGAGAGCCCTATCTGCTAAAATCCGGAACCAAATTATACTTTGGTGACAAACAGTTAATCTATCAATTAGGGTAACGGATACACAAAGGAGAATGACAATGAACCTGACTAAATGCAAGAATAATCATTACTATGATGGAACCAAATTTACCAGTTGTCCCCACTGCATCAACCAGAAATCTGCTCCCCACTTTTCCAGTGTTTTGGGATTAAACCAAAGGAAGGTTCCTACCAAGGCACCTCTGCCATCCGAGGAAGTAAGCTACCCCTCCCTTCATCATAATACAGTGGGCTGGCTGGTCTGCCTTAAAGGAACAATGCATGGCGAAAGCTTTCCCATCCGGGAAGGGGAAAACCACATTGGCCGCAGCTCCAATATGGACATTGTGTTATTTAAAGAAGCTTCTGTATCCCGGGAGAATCATGCTATCATTACCTTTTCTCCTAAAGATGAAAATTTTATTCTTGCTGCCCCCAGTTATCCTGCTGCCTTATTCTTAAACAGCATCCCTCTGGAACAGCCCTCCCCACTATCTGCCAAAGACCAGATACAATTGGGAAGCTGTATGTTGCTTTTTGTACCACTATGCGATGAAACCTTTAACTGGAACAATTACCAATAATCGGAGGACTTTATGAAACCAAAAGCATTCAAAAACCAGCCATATCCTTCCCATACATTGCCCTCTGGTACAATACTAAATCAGAAATACTGCATATCCTCTGTGTTGGGAGAAGGGGGCTTCGGCATTACCTATGCCGCTTATGATACGGAATGCGGCGATAAGGTTGCCATTAAAGAATATTTTCCCGCAGGTCTTGCCACCCGTGAATACCAGAATGGGATTCCGTTTGTTTCCCATTTTCAGGGGCAACTGGAAATCTCCTTCAAAAAGGGACTGAAACGCTTCCAAAACGAAGCTGCTGCACTGAAAACCTTTCATAATCTATCCAATCTCATTTCCATAGAGGCTGTATTCGAGGAAAATGGTACAGCCTACTTTGTCATGGAATATATTGAGGGAATCACACTGAAGCATTTTATTGAGCAAAATGGCCCACTTTCCTTTGATGAATTGTTTCCACTAATGGTCCCAATATTGGAAGCTCTGGATAAGATTCATAAAAAAGGAATTATCCATCGGGACATCAGTCCGGATAATCTAATGCTTTCTGATGATAACCAGCTTCACCTAATAGACTTTGGTGCCTTCAGCCTTGAGAACCCTAACGAAACGAAAACGATGACGGTGATACTAAAGGCCGGCTATGCACCTCCGGAACAATATCTTTCCGATGGAAAGATTGGTGCCTGGACAGATGTGTATGGTATTTGTGCCACTATATACATGGCACTTACTGGAGCTGCACCTCAGGAAGCAATCCGCCGCATTCAAAAGGATACCCTGGAACCTCCCTATCCTAAGGCGGCTATTCGTCAATGGCAATCAAACGCTTTGATGAAGGGACTTGCTCTAGAAATTTCCCAACGGTTTCGCAGTGTAGAAAAACTCTATGATGCACTGACCCTTCCTCCTTCTCTGAAGGAAGCAACAACCGTAACAATAGACACCCCCTCTGCAGGGAAAAAAATAAAAAAACTCCCCATTTTTTTAACAGCCGTTGCTATAATTTTATTCATCTATACCTTGGTTAAGCTTCCAACAGACTCTCTTCACAGTCAGGAGTCTGATGCCCGCTCTAGCCATATCACAACAGATACCTTTGCGGATACGACCAGCGAAGCTGCCAGAACCAGTACCTCTGGTGACGAAATACTAACTATGATTAATATGGTAAATAGTCCACTGAAAAATGCAAAAACTGCACTGAAAGAACTGGATTCCTCCATAACTGTAAAAACACAAAAAGAATATGACAATACCCATAAAAAAGGAATTGTGATTGCCCAAAGCATCGCAAAACAGACACAATTTACACGAGGCCAGATTACTCAGATTGTACTAACAATCAGCAAAGGAAAAGAGCCTGTTACACAGGCTCCTGCCACTACTGCTGCCTCCAATCCCCCTGTCACCAAACGCCCTGCCACCACTCAGGCTCCAAAAAGCAATACGAAGGACGAAGGGTACAAAGTCAATGGTGTCCCAGAGGAGAAGGATTACACAACAATCCATCTGGATTAAATTATTTTTTGCTACCTACTCCATCTTCTCCTTTATCACCTCAATCGCCTTATTGAGCTGATTATCCTGTTCCTTATTATACTCTTCCCCGGTCTGTGCCTCCGCATCATATTCCAACTCCACATCCGGCTTAATCCCTGTCTTATGAATGCAGGTTCCATTTGGTGTAAAATAACGTGAAATCGTCAGCTTAACCGCAGAGCCATCATTTAACGAAAATACCTTCTGCACAATTCCCTTCCCAAAGGTCGTCGTTCCGACAACCGTACCAATTCCATAATCCTTAATCGCTCCAGTAAAAATCTCTGCTGCACTGGCACTATTGCCATTAACTAATACTACAAGCGGCTTTTTAAATTCCTTGGTTCCATCGCTGGTAAAAGTATCACCCTTTCCATTCTTATCCTCCGTATAACATATGGTTCCCTTAGGAAGCATATTCTGTAACATCTCTACCACCGAACCAAGCACACCACCCGGATTATCCCTCACATCCACAATCAGTCCCTTCATTCCCTGGCCTTCCAAATCTGCCAATGCTTTCTGGTACTGCTCCACTGTTATCACATCAAACTCTGTAATCTGGATATAACCAATATCATCCTTCAGCATCTCATAGTTAATCGTCGGAACATCCACGCTTCTGCGCTCCACGGTATAGGTATAGTTCTTGCCATCAGAAGGTCTTAAAAATGTCACATCTACTGTTGTCCCCTCTTTGCCCCGAATCTTGGAAACAACCGTATCCAAATCCTGGTCCTTAATATCCTCACCATTCACCTTTGTAATGTAATCATTGGGCTTTACTCCTGCATCTGCTGCCGGACCTCCCTCAAAAGACTTCACCACTTTTACATAACCGGTATCCGGATCTAACCTTACAGAAACTCCAATTCCCACATAAGTACCTGCTGTTTCCTCCTGCAGCTTTGTATATTCCTCCTCCGTATAATAAACGGAATAAGGATCATCCAGACCATTCAACAATCCCTTATAAACATTTTCCTCAATATTACCCTCATCCACATCATTTAAAAAATAAACATCAATGATATCCTGAATTTTTTCTGCCTTATTCTGAATTTTTTCCCACTGGCTCTTTTTACCTAATGAACAGCCAGCACTAAAGGATAGCACTACTGCAAGCACACAGAAGAGCCCAAGAAGCTTCTTTCCATTTTTTGTCATCAATTTCATTGTTCCTTATACCCGCTTTCCTTATTATTACTGTATGTTATTGTTCTTTTTTTCATGCACTGCCCAGACAAAATTACATCACATTATTCACTGTCCGGATCACTATCATCCTTCAAATCGCTGCTCTTATCCTTATTATCACCAACATCATCCGCCTCTGTTGTATAGGCAGGGTCATCGGAATCCTCCCTCTTAATTGGTGCATCCTCGGAATCCTTAGAACTGGTATCTGAAATAGCATCTGAATCGGTGTCCGGAATATCAGATTCCGAATAATCGGATTCGTCACTGCTGCTGGTACTCTTAAGATACGGAATCGGATTGACATATTTACCGCTTTTGCGGACACCAAAATGGCAATGAGGACCGGTTGACCATCCGGTAGAACCGCTCAATGCAATCTTCTGTCCACGCTTGACCTGCTGGCCCACAGAAACCAAAAGCTTGGAATTATGCATATACACAGTACTAAATCCACCACCATGATTAATCAAAACATAATTCCCCGCACTGCTGCTATACGTCGCAACAGCAACCACACCATCCGCTCCCGCATAAATACCGCAACCTGTCGGCACGGCAATATCAATTCCGGCATGCAGACGCCTTGTTCCTGTCAACGGATGTACCCGATAACCAAACTTGGAAGTAATCTGATAATGCCCCGGTGTCGGCCAAAGAAATTTACCACCAGTATAATCAGATGGCAGGCTGGCATACATTTCATCATCCGCATAAGCACTCTCCGCCGCAGCAATCTCCTCCTCCTGCTTTTTCTCCTCTTCCTCATAAAATTTTATCAGATTCCCTGCGGAAGCAATATTATTATTATAGAGTTTAAGCTCCTCTGATTTATCCTCAATTAACTGATTCGCAATACCACGTTCCTCCTCCAATGCTGCAGTTACTCTGGCAAGCTCTTCCTGCCGCCCCGAAATATATTCCTCCTTTTCTGCAATCGCAGTCAAAGAATTACGATATTGCTCCAGCAAATCATTGTCATACTTCTGAATCATACTGGCAAGCGTAGAACGGTTCAACATATCCCCAAAGGAAGCAGAGCCCGCCAACGCATCCATAATGGAATAGTTACCATGCTCATAGAGGTAGCGGATTCTAAGCTTCATCGCTGCATACTGATTCTCTTCTGTCTGTTTGTCTACCGCAAGCTCCTTGCGTACCCGGAAAAGATTATCCTCGATTCCATCCTGAAGCTGTGCCATATTAACCAGATCATCCTCTAAATCAGCTACTTTCTTATCAAGCTCATCCAGATACTCTACAACATCATTCTTTAACACCTGTAAATCGGTCAATAGCTGCTGGGCACTCTCATGGTTTTTCCGGATACTCTCAAGACCCTCCTTCATATCGGAAACCGATTCTGTCGTAGTCTCAGAGGAATCCTCCTCTGCTGCTAACACCTGCCTTGCAGTCGTTTCCCATTCAGAGACGACATAAATACCAACCAGACAAAACAACACGAAAGTCAATGCAACCCCCGCCCATACCTTATGTTGTTTTCTTCTCATACCAAACACACCCCATTCTTTCTTCATGCTTATGACAACCTCATGTATATTTCTCCAATTGCATTTTGCTTAAATAATTGCGAAACTCATAACTACTGCTTAGATAGTCATAATATCATATAAATTTACGCCTTTGTACTTTGCGAAGCAAAGACAACGAAGTAAATTTATATAATATTATGACTATCATGTTAGTTTTTGTTAGTCTCGCAATTATTATCATACCTGCAAATGCTTCCGAACAGTAAACACACTTCCAAGCAATCCAATCCCAATCCCAAGCAACAGACAGATTGGAACCAGCCATGCAAATATCTCTCCCGCACTCATCAATTCCAGCCAGCTTGCCATGGTAGCCAGCTCATTCACCGCCATATGCAGCAATAGCTCATACAATCCAAATAATAACAGAAGCGGCAGCACTGCACCAATCAAGCCAAGCACCATCCCTTCTACAATAAAGGGACCTCTAATAAAATGGTCTGTAGCACCTATCAAACGCATAATCGCAATCTCTTCCCTCCGGACAGAAATACCAACTACCACAGTATTGCTTATCAAAAATACTGCAACCAGAAATAAAATCAGAATCAGAGTAAGGGAAGAAATACTGATAATACGGTTTAATCTGTTCAATGCATCCATCGTAGACTGTGGACTATTCACATAACGGACACCTGTTATATTCTGAAGATACTTCGTAATCTCCTTCTGATCCTTAACATCCTTCAATGTCACAATATAAGAATCCGACTGTCCGAGTGGGTTATCCTCTCCAAAGCTGGCAAGCAAATCCCCATTATCTTCGTAGTAATCTTTAGAAAAATCTGCCCATGCTTCATCCGCTGTTTTATACTTGGCACTCTCCACCTCTTCCCTTGCATTGATATTTTTACCAATCTCCGCAATCTGTTCTGCACTCACATCCGAATTAAAATAAACAGAAATGGTAACTGTAGATTCCGCACTGCTTACAATGTGATTAAAATTAATTAAAATCATCAAAAAAACACCCAGCATGAACAGACAAGCAACCATGGTTCCAAGGGAAGCTAAAGAAAACATCCGGTTTCTCCGAATACTAAGCAGTCCCTGATTGACACTATAGGAAAATGCTTTAAAACTCATCTCGATAACCACCTTCCATCTCATCGCTCATCATAATTCCCCGATTAAGGGTAATAACACGCCGATGCATCTGATTCACAATCTCCCGGTTATGGGTAACTACCAATACTGTCGTCCCCCGCCCATTAATCTGTTCCAAAAGCCTCATAATCTCATTGGAATTATTGGGGTCCAGATTACCGGTAGGCTCGTCCGCCAGTATCATAGCCGGGCGGTTTGCCAATGCCCTGGCCAATGCTACCCTCTGCTGTTCTCCACCAGACAGCTCATTGGGGTGACAGTTCCCCTTATTGGCAAGTCCCACCATGGAAAGCAGCTCCGGCACGCGAACCTTAATATCCTTCGCAGAGGCTTCTACTACCCGCATAGCAAACGCAATATTATCATAAACCGTGCGGTCCTTTAACAGACGGAAATCCTGAAACACCGTCCCTATCTGCCGCCGGATAAAAGGAATGCCCTTATGAGTAACTGTAGATAAATCATTGTTCATCACCACAACCCGTCCACTCGTCGGATTCAATTCCTTCAAAAGCAGCTTCATTAGTGTCGTCTTGCCAGAACCACTACTGCCAACGATAAATACAAATTCACCCTTTTTAATATGAAAATCTATATCATCCAACGCCCGGTTTCCACCCGGATATACCATAGACACACGGTCAAGCTTAATCATAAAAAACTCCTTTACTTAGATATATCGTAATGCATAAGAAAAGACCCCCTCTTATCCTACACATTACGATATGCTGCTTTATCACGATATGCTCCCTTACTAAATACTAATATTCCAGAGTCTCCATATACTTCATATATTTTACAACCATCAATGCAATCTTAAAGGTAATGGCATCCTCAAACACACGCAAGTCAAGCCCGGTAGACTTCTGAAGCTTGTCCAGACGATACACCAGTGTATTACGGTGAATATAGAGCTGTCTTGAAGTCTCAGACACATTCAGACTATTTTCAAAGAACTTATTAATCGTAGTCAATGTCTCATCATCAAACTCATCCGGAGAACGCCCATCAAAAATCTCCTTGATAAACATCTTACAAAGCGGAATCGGGAGCTGATAAATCAGACGTCCAATACCCAGATTACTGTAAGCAATGATGTTGCGGCTCTCATAGAAAATCTTACCGACATCCAATGCCATCTTCGCTTCCTTGTAAGAACGGGAAACCTCCTTAATCTCATTCACAACGGTTCCGTATGCCACATGAACCTGTGTCATAACCTCCGTGTTCAGCATATCTACAATGACACTGGCGGTTTTAGCCATATCCTCATAGGTCTCATTCGGCTTTACTTCCTTCACGAGAATAATATTCTTCTCATCTACGGCAGTAATAAAATCCTTGGTCTTTGTAGAAAAAATACTACGCACCGTCTCAAGTGCATTGTTATCTTTTTCATTCTTCGTTTCAATTATAAATACCACACGTCGTACATCCGTGTCAATATGTAGCTTTTTGGCACGGTTGTATATATCTACCAATAATAAATTGTCTAACAAAAGATTCTTAATAAAATTATCCTTATCAAACCGCTCTTTATAAGCAACTAAAAGATTCTGCACCTGAAATGCAGCAATTTTGCCAATCATATATACATCATCCGTCTCACCCTTGGCAAGAATAATATATTCCACCTGATTGTCATCGGATACCTTAAAGTACTGATACCCCTGCAAAACCTGGCTCTCTGCAGGCGAATTGACAAATGCCAAAACCTCTTCTTCATATTCATCTGCCACTGTAAATGTACTGGCAAGTGACTTACCCTCTGTGTCCATCACACATAAGTCAATTCTGGTAATCGACTTGATTCCTTCAATCGTTTCTTGAAGAATCTGATTTGAAATCATACTCTCACTCCTTTTTTATATTTGTAGGTATCTTTACACCCTATCACGAATTCACAATCCGTTGACTATTTCCAAAGGCAATCATAATCAATCTGCATATAAAAATAGTGCTACTCTTATATTTTATAGCAAAACGCACAAAAAAAAAAGAGGAAATACAAAAATATTTGTATTTCCTCCAAATTTCATATTTAATTCACAAATTATTACAATTAGTTCGTAATAACCTTCTCTGTCTCTTTATCGAAAATGTGAATCTTACTCAAGTCAAATGCTAACTGTACAATGTCACCCGGTCTTGCGGTTGTACGAGAATTAACTCTTGCAGTAATATCATACTGGTCAATCGCAAAGTATAAGTAAACCTCAGCACCTAACATCTCGTAAATCTTGATATCTGCATCAATTACAGATTCTGGTGAGGACTCGATAAATAACTGCTCATCATGAATATCCTCTGGACGAATACCAAGAATAACCTCTCTCTCAAGATAGTTACCATCCAGTAACTTCTGGGCTTTCTGCTCTGGAACCTTGATAGAGTGAGAACCAAACATTAACAATACATCTGCACCACTCTTAACAACACGGCACTCAATAAAGTTCATAGCAGGGGATCCCATGAAACCAGCTACGAATAAGTTCTGTGGCTTGTCGTATAAGTTCTGTGGAGTATCACACTGCTGAATAATACCATCCTTCATAACAACGATTCTGGTACCAAGTGTCATAGCCTCTGTCTGATCATGTGTTACATAGATAATTGTTGTCTGTAATCTCTGATGTAACTTAGAAATCTCAATACGCATCTGCACACGGAGCTTAGCATCCAAGTTAGAAAGCGGCTCATCCATTAAGAATACTTTCGGCTCACGCACAATTGCACGTCCCATTGCCACACGCTGTCTCTGACCACCGGATAAAGCCTTCGGCTTACGGTCTAATAAATGCTCAATGTCAAGAATCTTAGCAGCCTCATGCACTAACTTGTCAATCTTCTCCTTCGGTGTCTTACGAAGCTTTAATCCAAATGCCATATTATCATATACAGTCATGTGCGGATACAAAGCGTAACTCTGGAATACCATTGCGATATCCCTGTCTTTTGGCTCCACATCGTTCACCAGCTTGTCACCAATCCATAACTCACCTTGACTGATATCTTCCAAACCAGCAATCATACGAAGCGTAGTTGACTTACCACATCCGGATGGTCCAACAAAGATGATGAACTCCTTATCCTCGATGTCAAGATTAAAATCCTTTACAGCGTTGAAACCGTTTGGGTAAATCTTGTAAATATTTTTTAAAGTTAAACTAGCCATTCTTTTTTCCTCCTTAGGATATATTCTCATGCTGTTTTTCAACTGTGAACATTGTACCCTATTTGACTTTGAAAAACCATATTACTATTCAACAAATAATTTTTTAAAGTTTTGTTAAAATTGTATATGGCGTTTAACATCATCTAAAAAATGCCAGCTTTATATCTGTTTTATCGTATATAATTACCCAAGCCTTGAAAACCTTCTCCCAGAGTCTCTCTTGCATCTACAATAATCACAAATGCATTGCTATCATATTTTGCGACAATTTCCTTGACATAAACCAACTGTTTTTTCCCCGTTGCACACATCAGCATCGTACGATTTTTATTATGGTAAAGGCCTGTAACGGATATACCCGTAATACCACGTTCCAGTTCTTCCATAATTTCATTCGCAATGCCATCGGATTGATCCGAAATAATATATGCGACCAAACTTTTAGCAAAACCACCAATAATCACATCAGAAATTCGTGACACACAAAATATGACAATCAGGGCATACAGCCCTCTCTCTATACCAAAAAGTAATATTCCCACACCAATTATGATTCCATCCAGCACCATCATAATTTTAGGAATACTATATTGGGGAAATATCCTAAGCAACAGTGTGGCAAGTAAATCCACCCCGCCGGTAGAAGCTTTAGAAAGCAGCACAAGTCCCAAGCCTGTCCCCTCCATCAATCCTCCAAATACCGCATTTAACATATAATCATTTGATAATAAATCCCCTTTAGGTAGAACGGCTAAAAAGAAAATAAGACACAGGCTTCCAAACAGATTTCGAAACCACACTCCTCTATCAAGTTTTTTATATGCTACCCAAAATAGTGGGACATTAATAACAACAGTAGTAATCCACAGAGGAATTCCACCTTGAAAATAGGAAAAGGAGGAACCGACGGAATCACCAAACCACGCTCCCGTAACACTTTTTACCATAATTGCGATACCGGATACCCCCCCAGTAACCAGCTCCATCGGCTCTAACACCTGCTGAATCGAAAGTGCCATTAAAAAAGCACCAGCAATTGTATATAAATAATTCAAAAACACCACCCCTTTTTATTAGGGTGGTGCTTTCTAAAAAAACTATACATTTTATTTCATCATGCATTTGCTATTTGATGGTGTAACTTCCTGCCACAAATACAACAGCACTTTTCGTTGCCTTAACCCCGGTTTTATCCTTCACAACAATTACACTGTGGTCATTGGAGACCACCTTGTTTTTGGCAATTCTCTTACCATCTGTAATGTCAGACAATGCACCAGTTGCTTTGACAGAGCCTGAGACCACGACAAGCTGTGTTCCCTTAGAACACACAAGCTGTTTCCCCTTAGAAATAGTTACAGATTGAAGTCCGGACTGCTTCTCTACAGCAGAAATACGATTCTCCAAATAACTTTTGGAAACCAGTGGATCACCATTAGAACCAGGCTCTGCTGTTGCTGCACCTACAGCATACCCTGCTCCAAATATAAAACACAGCACTAGCAGCATGCAAATAATTAATTTCGTTTTTTTCATCTATACCCACCTGACCTTTTTTATTTTACATTCTTATTATTGGTTCCAAGCACAATACGGATATCTGCACTCTTTAAGACACCAACCTTAATTTCTGCCTTCGGGAAGTACTTCAATAAATCCTCGCCCTGTCCTTCTTCTTTGACATAAATCACACATTCCTTCAAATGATAGCCTCTCTCTGTTTCTACTTTACTAATCTTATAGCCATCATCCTCCAGCTTCTTCTGCCACTTTGCAGCCAGACCATTAATAGTGGTACTATTATAAATCTCTATCTTTAAATCCTTACTATCTTTCTTATCTGGTTCTTCCTCTTCGGTCGTTGCTTCTTCCGGCTCCTCTGTAGTCACTTCCTCTGTTGTGGCTGCTTCCTCTGTTGTAGTCTCCTCCGATGTGGCTGCCTCCTCTGTTGATGCCATCTCTGTAGTAGCCTCAGCATCTGTTGTCTCTGCTGGTGTTGTATTGACAAGGAAGGTCTTCACCGTTTCCTGAAGTGCATCCTTATCAATAACATATTCCCCACTCTTTGATTTGCCCTGTGCCGTATGTGTTATAATATTATCCGGCTTAACCTGATACAGGTAATCCATATATGGCCGCATCTCCATAAAACTAGCATTCGTCTCCAACAACGAATAATAATCCTGATAATATGTCCCCATTGTATCCCGGTCAGTAAAGGAAGTTACAACTGACATATATGCCTTAATATAATCCATGGAACATTGAAGCCGCTCCATCTCTGATTTATAAAGCTCCGGCTTCGTCAGCATGCCTTTTACCTGATCACCTAATAGCGTCTGCGCTCCCTTTTTCAATACAATATTAATGTTGCTGTCATCCTTAAAGCTCATCTTCTTCGGTACATCAAAGTTCACCGGATCAATCAGATTCACAATCCGTATTACGTTATCTGACGTAATCGCCTCATAATAATCTATCTGATAACCAATCGCATCCTGAATTGCCATTGTTGTATACTGGTACCGGTCTGAATCCTGAGCAAGCCAGGTCGCAATATCCCTTAACAATACCTCCTGTTTAATATGGGAAGAGGCATTATGAAGCGTCTGAAATGTCTCATCCGAAAGTGTTACCTTAGCATCCCCCGGAAAAAAGATATAATTACATTCTTTGGTATTGACATTAAAAAATCTTACTGCACAATATTCAATTACTCCCTTGGTATAGTTATCATAATAATACGCTGTTACAAGCATGTCCTTCACCGGTTCCGCCTGCTTTTCAGTAGAGCCGGTCCCTTGCTTTCCCTCTGATACAGATGCAATCTCCTGCTCACCCCAAATAGCTATCACGCCCTTGTAGGATGCAAACCCTGTCGCTGCCAACAGCACAGCTAACAGAAGTATTTTTATAATCTTATCACGCATGATTCATCCCTCCTGAATAATTCCCGCTAAATAAATGCAATGCTTTTATGTATCCCTATACGATAGATACACATACTTATTATAAGTATAGCAAAATACAAAAAAGATTTCAACTATTTTCAATGTTTCCCATTATCTGCTATACTAAACATACAATTAGGGGAAAAAGTTATCAAACGTCGCAGCAAACTATAGCATCATTCGAGGAACAAAAATATGAATAGAAAAACAGCACTGATTACCGGAGCCAGTCGTGGCATTGGCAAGGCTCTGGCACTGAAATTAGCAGGTGAAGGCTATCAATTAAGCTTAATCTGTCAAAAACATCCTGAGGAACTGCAAAAAGTCAAAGAAACCTGTATCAAAGCAGGACAGGATTGTCTCTGCTTTCAAGGAGATGTCGGAGATTTTTCCTTTATTAAAGAAACCATACAGCAAACATGTACCTACTTTTCAACAATTGATTTACTCATTAATAATGCAGGTATTTCTTATGTTGGATTACTGACAGATATGTCACCGGAACAATGGGAACAGCTTCTTTCCACAAATCTTACTGCCCTTTATAACACCTGCCACGAGGTAATCCCAAGAATGGTACAGCAAAAAAGCGGACAAATTATTAACATTTCTTCTATCTGGGGAAATGTGGGTGCATCCTGCGAGGTTGCTTATTCTGCTACAAAAGGAGGTGTCAATTCCTTCACAAGGGCATTAGCCAAGGAGCTTGCACCAAGCAACATCAGTGTTAATGCCATAAGCTGTGGTGTGATTGATACACAAATGAATCAATTTCTTTCTCCTGAGGAGCGTACTGCTCTGGAAGAAGAAATTCCTGCAGGACGTTTTGGAACAACAGAGGAGGTAGCAGATTTAGCATATGCCCTTACTACTACCTCCCCCTATCTTACCGGACAGATAATTACTCTGGATGGTGGTTTATTATAATGATTGTTTACACTTCTCACATACAATCTTTGTAAAATAAAAATTAATACAATACCTCAGGTTACTTGCGGTTTCGTTCCCTAAACTGACGATTATACTGGGTATAATAGCTTACATATTCATTCGATATCAACCCTCTGCCCGCCATGTCAGAAAGAGTCATTCGAAAGGCAGCCGGCGTAATCGGTGCTTCTGCCATCTTTTGCAGAATGGATTTTACTTTGGACTGATATTGATTCATATTCAGAGCACCGTCATTTAAAAGAATTTTCTGCTTATAAATCTGCTTAAAATACTGATTGTAATCATCCGAACGCATGACCTCATCATCAACTACAAACTCCGGTTGTAACAACACCAACAACTCCCTTGCTGAAGGTGCAGTAAATCTTATGTCTGTCCCAATGCGGTACAGGTTTTTCACCTCCACCTGCCGTTTATCTTTTATGATGCTCTGATATACCGGACGATACTCCGAAAACACCATAGACATAATACCCGGTCCCTCAATAAGACAATCATACTCTTTTTTCTGATTCGCGGGCACAGATTTCTCATAGTACATCTTTTGCGCCTCAGAAAGAGGCAGAGAAAGCTTTCTTGCCTCCTTCTCCAGCAAAAGAATATGTAACTGGCCTTGATGTGTCCAGATATAGGCAGGACATTCCTTAATATGATACTTTTTACTGGAATCAATTAAAACGGGTCTGTGATTCTTCTTCACTTTATAGGTATAAAATAACTTTTTAATTTCTTTTTCAGAATAATCCTCTGTTTTATCCGTATCTGGCTTGGTCTTTTTTTTGCCAGCTTTCTCCTGCACCGTTTCCTTTGCTTTGGTAACATTATTGTTACTTTGTTTCGGATTTGCTTCTTTTAAAGCAGTTTCTTTCTTGGGACGCTCCTGCTTTTGTTCCTCTTTTTCCGCCTTTTCTTCTTGCAGCAGTTCCTCCTCCTGTTCCTCCTCTTCTCCACCTATTGTATCAACATCCAGATGAATAGAATGCATCAAAAAAGTATCTCCCGACGCCATCACTAAGGCAGCAATATAACATGGCCAGAATCCAAGTGCCAATCCGGCAAGCAGGCTGCCAACAGAAAATACACCAAGGAGAAATGCACTCCACAGCATCCGTTTCGTATAACCATCCCCATAAAACATTCCATTAATTATTAATGTCAGCTTTCGTTTCATGCAATCCACCTCCCTGATATTTACTTCATATATCGGTTTTATATAAATAGTTTACTCAGACTTCGCATATAGAAATTTGTAATGAAGCTAGTAATGTAAGCTTCATGTGCGAAGCCCCGGTAGCTTATATATTCTCAATCTGCCAATCAATCGGAGTCTCTCCATTTGCTTCTAAAAACTCATTGGCCTTACTAAAATGCTTACAGCCAAAAAATCCCCGATAAGCCGATAATGGGCTTGGATGCGGAGCAGTTAAGATTAAATGCTTGGGATTATTAAGCATCCCCATCTTACTCTGTGCCGGTTTCCCCCAAAGGAAATAAACAATGGGTCTGTCCTGCTCATTTAACACCTGAATGACACGGTCAGTAAATTGCTCCCAGCCATGTCCCCGATGGGAATTAGCAGCATGTGCACGAACCGTCAGAACCGTATTTAGCAATAACACTCCCTGCTTTGCCCATTTTAAAAGATAGCCATTATTGGGAATATAACAGCCCAAATCCTCATGCAGCTCCTGATAAATGTTTTGCAGGGACGGCGGAATATCGGGCTGGCTTGGCAGGACAGAAAAACTCATGCCATGTGCCTGATTGACATTGTGATAGGGGTCCTGTCCCAAAAGCAGTACCTTTACCTTAGATAACGGTGTCTCCTGAAAAGCATTATAAATATCATCCTTTGGTGGGTAAACCGTTCCCTTGCGGTATTCCTGTAATACAAAATGAGACAATTCCTTATAGTATGGTTTCTTTAACTCCTCTGCCATGACGGCACGCCAATCTTCACTTACTTCACTCATTTGTCTTTCACTCCTTTATCCGTTGATTTTTTATCAGGTAATTACAGTGTAACTATTTACTCTAAATTATTCAGAGCGGATAGGTAGGAACTATCGCTCAACTGTCTTGTTAAGTATATTATTTTATTCTATCAATTGCAATGGTGTAAAACAAAAATTTAACGAAAATACATGTGTAAAAATGATATTATTGGTGTAACTTTTAAAATAAAAAACCAACTCAAAAAACCCCCGAAAGCCCTATCATCACCAGACTTTCGGGGTTTTACCCATCAGCTTCGAAAGGGACTTGAACCCTCGACCCCTTCATTACGAGTGAAGTGCTCTACCAACTGAGCTATCGAAGCAAAACGCTTATAAAGTTTTGTTCTCAATGATATCAATATTTTGCCAATCAAGCTTGACAAAAATTGTAGAAAAACAAATTAATTTTTACAAGCATGAGACTACAATAATACAAAGTAGAAGTAATGTCAAGACTTTTTTAAAGACTGTCTTAACATTAACGATAACTAATACCCTTACGCTGCCCGACATATTCCCCTATAATATCCCTCTGTCTTGAAGCTTTATGGAACAGTCTTCATAAATGGCAACCGGTATCTCCTCTTCAAAAGAATATTCTTCCATCAATCAGCTCTGCCCGCTCCCCCTCCGGCAACGAATAAATGTCATCAACTGTATAGTTATCTTCTTTTCTTAATGCATCCATAACCTTCATCTCCGCTTCTGGTTCCATTATAACCATTTACTACCCAAATTACAATCATACCTGTGACAGGAATGTTCTATGGATTAAAAAATCTTTCTATCTATTACTTAAATAATTCTCAATATTATCCAGTGCCACTTCCTCGTCTGCTCCATCCGCACTAATGACAACCTCTTCTCCGGTCGCCAGACCTAAGCCCATAATTCCCATAATACTTTTGGCATTAATCTTTTTATCCTCTGCCTCGATAAAAATCTTGCTTTCATACTGACTTGCCACCTGTACCAGCATTGCTAAAGGGCGTGCTTCTAATCCTGTTGGTAGCTGAACTGCCATTTTTCTTGTAATCATGTTTCCTCCTTCTGAGAGTTACGGCTTCGTAACTCATCTGCAATATTACTAAGTTTTCTTAATCTATGATTAACGCCGGATTTCCCGACCGGCGGATTAAGCATTTGTCCCAATTCCTTCAATGGCATATCCGGTTCTCTAAGCCTAAGCTCTGCCATCTGACGAAGTCCCTCTGATAAATCACCAAATCCCATCATCTTTCTGATATAGGTAATATCCTCTACCTGTTTCACCGCAGCTGATACCGTTTTGTTGATATTAGCGGTTTCGCAGTTCACACGGCGATTCACCGAGTTTCGCATATCCTTTAAAATCCTTACATTTTCCAGATTCATCAGAGATAAATGTGCTTCCATTACATTGAGGGCATCCACAATTTTCGCACCCTCCTTGATATACACAACATAGTAACGTTTTCTCTCTACTATCTTAGCGTCCAGTTCAAAGCCATTCATGAGTTCCTTAAGCTGTTTTGCCTTGTCCTGATTGTTGCAGACAATCTCAAAATGATACGATTTTTCTGGCTCTGTTATAGAACCTGTTGCCAGAAAACAGCCACGGATAAATGCCCGCTTACAGCAGGAACGCTGAATCAATAACTGGTCCAGCAGCATTAAATGCTCTTCTATCTCACCGTCATGCCGCATAAGCTTTGTTGCCTTTAAAATACGTTGTGCCTCTTCATCTACACTAATTGTCTGTATATAAATATGAGCCTTTCGGTTTCCCTTGCTGCTACGGATAAGCACCTGTGGACTAATCCGAAAACACTTCACTATCAATGCATAAAACTTTCTTGCCACCGCAGAATTCTCAGTGCGGACTTCAATCTCCACCTGTTTATCTGAAGAGATATGGATAATCCCACACATGCTTAAAATGGCACTAAGCTCTGCAAGCTGGCAATGTCTGGCACTTGGAAGTGTTCTCGACAGCTCTTCCTTTACCTCGCGGGAAAATGACATCTAACCACCTCACTTTATCGGCTCTCCCTTTATCCTCGCATCCTTTTCAATATCCCGATGTTCGATCTTAACACTATACCCCCGCTCCCTTAAAGCATTGTAAAGTGCATTGGCAAGGGTAACCGAGCGATGCTTTCCTCCGGTACAGCCAATACTGACTACCAACTGGTATTTTCCTTCCTTCTGATAATTAGGAATTAGAAAATCCATTAATTCTACTAATTTAGTAAGAAAATGATTCGCCTCCTCATACTTCATAACAAACTCCCGAATCGGCTCATCATTTCCTGTCAGATACTTCAACTCTGCTATATAATATGGGTTCGGCAAAAAACGGACATCAAATACCAAATCGCTGTCAGTCGGTATACCATATTTAAAGCCAAAGGACAACACAGTAATATAGATATTACGATACTGCTGTTCCTCTACAAATATCTTGTCAAGCTCCACCTTAAGCTCTCTGGTCAGCATTGTGCTGGTATCTAAAATATAAGTTGCCGCCCGCTTTAGAAATGCTGTTTTCTCTCTCTCTAAAAGAATTCCATTTTCAATCCGGGAATCCATGGCAAGAGGATGGCGACGTCTTGTCTCCTTATAGCGGCGAACCAATACCTCATCACTTGCATCCAGATAAAGAAGCTCATAATCCAGTTGCTCCCGCCGCATCTGCACCAGGTTATCCTCCAGATACTCCAAATCCTTACCACTTCTAATATCTACTCCCACTGCAATCCGTTTAAGCTCTGACCCCTCTTCATGGGCAGTCCTTGCAAAGGTAGTAATAAACTGAATTGGAAGGTTGTCCACACAAAAGTACCCTGCATCCTCTAACATCTTTAAAGTAGTACTCTTTCCTGCACCAGACATACCAGATACAATAACAAAACGCATGCTCACACCTCCTATTGCCTCTGCTAAAACATTACCAAAAAGAATCCGTCCCTATTATCTACTTTCATCTATAATCTATATTCTTTAAAACTTACCAAGGAGTGCAACCTCCCGCTCCATATCAACACCAAACTTCTCTTTAATAATCCGTTTTACATCCTCTGTCAATTGATAAATATCCTGTGCGGTTGCGTTATCCCGGTTAATTACAAAGCCACAATGTTTTTCCGATACCTGTGCACCGCCAACCCGGTATCCTCTAAGTCCGGCATCTTCAATCAATTTGCCTGCAAAATATCCCTCTGGCCGCTTGAAGGTAGAACCAGCACTCGGGTATTCCAAAGGCTGCTTTTCCTTACGTCTGTTAGCAAGCTCCTCCATCTTAGCAGCAATTACCTCCCGGCCGCCTCTTTGCATGGCAAAGGTAACTGACAATATATATGCATCCTCATCCATTAAGGCACTATGACGATACCCTAGGAACAACTGTGATAATTCTCTTGTTTCTATCTCTAAATCCTTAGTCAAAACGGTTACACTGCGAACAATATCCTTCATCTCCCCGCCGTATGCTCCGGCATTCATATATACTGCTCCGCCTATCGTTCCGGGTATACCTGCTGCCCACTCAAAACCAGTAAGCTCCTTTTCCAGCATCAGATTGCCAAGCTTAGAAAGCAAGGCACCTGCCTGTGCAGTCACATAGATTGTCCCATCCTTTTCCTGCTTCAGATCCACCTCTGAAAAATCATGATCCAGTTGAAATACCACTCCACGAAGCCCTTCATCTGATACCAACACATTACTGCCATTACCCAATACATAGACAGGCATCTGATACTGCCTGCAACAGGCAATCCCCTCTTTTAAATCCTCTGTTGAATGGACATTAATATAATAATCTGCCGCTCCGCCAACACGAAAGGTCGTATGTTTTTTCATATCCTCTGATTGTCTGATATCTGCCTGAGGCAGCCGCTTCAAAAGCGCAGCAGCAAAATCCTTCATAAAGTATCTCCTTTTCCCTCCTGCCATAATTCCCATTAGGATAGATTATGACACTCTGCCTTCTATCATACAATATGTAGTTTGGCGTTTCAATATTCAAATCGTACAAAAAAAATCCAATCCCTAATTGGGATTGGACTTTTTGCACATATTTTAAAGCACATTGAGAATGGAATCTATCCCAAAATCAATTTGGCACTTCCATATATTCCTGCATCATTGCCAAGTGTTGCAACCACAAATTCGGCACCCTTACAGGCATGAAATGCATTCTCTACATAGTGCTTCCGAATAGTATCAAGCAAAATGTCTCCTGCACGGCTCACTCCACCGCCAACTACAAACACCTCCGGGTCAGCCACACAAGCCACGTTGGCAAGTGCATTGCCAAGGTAGGAACCAAGCGTATCTACACACGTTAAAGCAACTGCATCACCTTCCTTGGCAGAATCAAAGATATCCTTTGCCGTAATCTCTTCCTTATCACGAAGCTTGGATGCGGTATCAGATGCCGCCAATACTTTCTTGGCAATCCGGACAATCCCCGTAGCAGAAGAATACTGCTCTAAGCATCCGGTCTTACCACAGCCACAAACATCTGTCTCCTCATCATCCACTTTCATGTGTCCAATCTCTCCACCGGCTCCATGGTTACCGGCAATCATCTTTCCGTTGACAATAATACCACCACCAACACCAGTTCCCAAGGTAACCATAACTACATCGTCATGTCCTTTGGCACCGCCCTGCCACATCTCGCCTAATGCTGCCACATTGGCGTCATTACCAACCTTTACTGGGAGTCCTACCAATGCACCTAACTCCTCCGCCACATTAAATATGCCCCAGCCAAGATTTGCACACTTAATAACCGTGCCATCGTCCTTAACAGGTCCTGGCACACCCATTCCAACACCAATGATATCCTCTAAAGCAATCTCCTTTTGCGCAATCTTCTCCTTAATGGAAGCTGCAATATCCGAAAGAATTAATTCTCCATTATTTTCTTTACGGGTTGTAATCTCCCACTTGTCAAGCACCTCCCCAGATACATTAAACAACCCCATCTTCACGGTTGTACCACCCAAATCCACACCAAAAACATACTGTGCTGCCATTATTGTTCCTCCTTGCTTACTCGCTTTTTTCATTCTCTTTCTTAAATTCTTCCTCTTTCTTGCGAATGTTACCAGTCACGCGGTTGTATAACTCCTGTGCCGCATTATAGCCCATCTTCTTCTGCCTGTGGTTCACTGCTGCAGACTCTACAATGATAGCAAGATTTCGTCCCGGCCGTATCGGAATATTGTGACAAACTATCCGGTTACCGAGTATCTCTGTAAACTGCTCCTCAAGCCCCAGACGGTCATACTCTGCATCCTTATCCCAGTCTTCAAGCTTAATGACTAAATCAATAGACTGCGTCTCCTTCACATGCTCCACACCGAACAGCATCCGCACATCAATAATACCGATACCACGAAGCTCTATAAAATGTCTTGTAATATCCGGTGACGAACCAACCAGTGTCACATCACTCACCCGTTTAATCTCCACTACATCATCGGAAACCAAACGGTGGCCTCGCTTTAAAAGCTCTAAAGCCGCCTCGCTTTTTCCGATGCCGCTCTCGCCCATAATCAAAACACCCTCACCATATACATCCACCAAAACACCATGAATAGATATGCTCGGTGCCAGTTCTACATTCAACCATCTTACAATCTCCGCCGTGAAATCCGAAGTTGCCCGCTTCGTTGTAAGCAGGGGAACTCCATATTTTTCCGCCGCCTCATAAAATTCATCCAAGGGTTTTAAATCCCGGCAGAAAATCAGGCAGGGCATCTTGTAGCTCATCAATTTATCGATGATTTCCTGCATCTTCTTTTCATCCCGCTGCCGTTCCAAATAAGTATATTCCACATATCCAATAATCTGGACACGCTCCGCTTCAAAATATTCAAAAAACCCCGTGAGCTGCAATGCTGTACGATTAATATCCGCTTTTGTAATGATTATCTCATCCGTATTGATTTCTGGCGTATGGTTCTCTAAGTCTAAATGCTCAATTAACCGGGTTAATGTAAGCTCCTGATTCATAATACCCTCCTTCATCCATAGTCTTAGTTTTAGCAAAACGCCTTATCGTAAAGGCGCTATATTAGTTTAGCATATATATATCTAAAATTCTATGCTAATCCAAAGAATTTTAGTGAAAATAAGTAAAAATTTCCTGTGCAATCTGCTCAGTAATTCCTTCTACCTCCATAAGCTCCTTTAGTGATGCCTCCTTAATTCGTTCCAATTCCTTAAAATGCAGTAGCAATGCTTTTTTTCTGGCTGGACCGATTCCCTTAATATCATCAAGCACCGAATGGATTTGCTCCTTACTTCTTAAAGAGCGGTGATACTCGATAGCAAACCGATGTGCCTCATCCTGCATGCGTGTGATTAAATGAAATGCCTCCGATTGCCTCGATAAATCAACCTCTACATTCTCAAAATACAATCCTCGCGTGCGATGATGATCATCCTTTACCATACCACATACCGGTATAGAAAGATGTAATTTTTCAAGAACCTTTAAGGCAATATTGACCTGACCCCTTCCCCCGTCCATCAAAAGCAAATCTGGGAATTTAGAAAAGCTTCCATACTTCTGCTCCATCTGCTCCTCCTTGAGTACATCCCGCTCCTCCATCCCATGGAGAAATCTCCTTGTCAGCACCTCCTCCATACTTTTGTAATCATCCGGTCCCTGAATGGTTCTGAGACGAAAACGACGGTAATCACTACGTTTCGCTCTTCCATCCTCCGTGACTACCATGGATGCAACCGTCTGAACGCCGCTGATATGGGAAATATCAAATGCCTCCAGCCGGTGTAGCTCTTTAAGCCCCAGAAGCTCTGCAATTTCTTTCACTGCACCAACCGTTCTTGCCTCTTCACGTTTCAGCTCGTCCATGTCCGAAAGCATCACCACCTGTGCATTACGTCTGGCAAGCTCGATAAGCTTATGCTTCTCCCCCTTCTTAGGGACATAAAAATGTACTTTCCTTCCCCGTTTTTCACCAAGCCAGCCCTCCAATACCTCTTGTTCCTCCACTGCGTATTCCACCAGTATTTCCTTAGGAATATATGGGGTTCCCGCATAAAACTGCTTCACAAAGGCAGTCATAATCTGCTCATGGCTTTCCCCTTCTGTATTTTTCAGGTGAAAATGCTCTCTTCCGACTACCTTTCCCTCCCGCACAAAAAAGATAGCTGCAAACGTTTCCCCATTCTGACAACAAAGCGCAACGACATCCCTGTCATCCCCATCACTTACATTTACCTTCTGCTTCTGCTCCAACTGTTTCACACTATTTAACAAATCCCTGTATTTTGCCGCTTCTTCAAACTCTAATGCAAGGGCGGCATCTTTCATTTTCTCTTCTAAAACTGCTGTCACCATTTTATAATCCCCGCTTAAAAAGGTAAGCACCTGCTTTATAGAGTTCTGGTATTCCTCCTTACTAATCCTACTCTTACAAGGGCCGCTGCATTGCCCGATATGATAGTAAAGACATGTCCTGTCACTTTCCTTTACTTTATCCATATTTTTGTTACAATTACGGACAAGAAAAATCTTATGGATAAGCTCTATCACATCCTTCACCGCAGTGGCACTGGTATAAGGTCCAAAGTACCTCGCCTTATCCCTTTTATGCTGTCTTGCAAGCAGTACCCTCGGATAATCTTCCTGAACCGTTACTTTTATGTACGGATAACTCTTATCATCCTTCAGCATGGTGTTATATTTCGGGCGGTGTTCCTTAATCAGATTACACTCCAAAACCAGTGCTTCCCGTTCCGAATCGGTAATAATATATTCAAAATAAGCAATCTGGGAAACCATCCGCCGTATTTTTGCCGTCTGGTTCCTACTGCTCTGAAAATACTGCCGCACCCGGTTTTTCAGCACTACCGCTTTCCCAACATAAATAATCTCATCCTTATCATTATGCATAAGATAAACTCCCGGCTTATCCGGGAGTTTTTTTAATTCTTCTTCAATATCAAACATGCAACGCTCTCCTAAATCTATTCCTTACGCCTTCACCTGTTTTTCCCCTCTCACCTCATGGAAAATTTTCATAAATTGTTTTCCAGTAATCGTTTCCTCTTCAATCAGATATCGGGCAATAGCATCTAGCGTCTCCCGGTTCTCCTTGAGCAGCTTTAACGCTTTCTTGTAGGATTTTTCCAATACCCGTTGTACCTCTTTATCAATCTTAGCAGCTGTCTTATCGGAACAATTTAACACGGGCCTGCCATCCAGATAACGGCTCTCTACCGATTCCAGATTCACAAGTCCAAATTCCTCTGACATACCGTACTGGGTAATCATAGCACGGGCAAGCTTCGTTGCTTTCTCGATATCATTGGACGCTCCAGTTGTCACCGTATCGAACTTAATCTCCTCTGCTGCACGTCCGCCAAGCAGGGACACAAGCTCTGCCTCCATCTCTGCTTTCGTCTCCAGATATTTCTCCTCCTCCGGAAACTGCATAACATATCCTAAAGAACCCATCGTCCTTGGAACAATCGTAATCTTCTGTACTGGTTCCGAATCCTTCTGCAATGCCATAATCAATGCATGTCCCACCTCATGGTTCGCAACAATCGCCTTCTCCTTCTCGCCAAGAATCCTATCCTTCTTTTCCTTTCCTGCGATTACAAGCTCGACCGCCTCTAATAAATCCTTCTGGCTCACTGCACCGCGGCCATTCTTTACCGCATTAAGTGCCGCCTCATTTACCATATTCGCAAGATCAGAGCCTACTGCCCCAGAGGTTGCAAGAGCTATCTCGTTAAAGTCCACCGTCTCGTCCATATTGACATCCTTGGAATGAACCTTAAGCGTATCAATACGCCCCCTCATATCCGGCTTTTCAACAATCACCCGCCGGTCAAAACGTCCCGGACGCAGCAAAGCCTTGTCAAGCACCTCCGGACGGTTCGTCGCCGCCAAAATAACCAGTCCAACCGAGCTGTCAAATCCATCCATCTCTGCTAAGAGCTGGTTCAACGTCTGTTCCCTCTCATCATTGCCACCGCCATTACGGTCATTGGCACGGCTCTTGCCAATCGCATCAATCTCATCAATAAAGATAATACATGGTGCCATCTGCTGTGCCTGCTTGAATAAATCCCGCACACGCGACGCTCCTACACCGACATACATCTCTACAAAGGAAGAACCAGACAAACTGAAAAATGGAACACCCGCCTCTCCTGCAACCGCTTTGGCAAGCAGGGTTTTACCTGTGCCCGGAGGTCCCACAAGCAAGGCACCCTTCGGAAGCTTTGCACCAATCTTTGTATATTTATCTGGATTATGCAAAAAGTCAACCATCTCCGTTAGCGATTCCTTCGCCTCATCCTGTCCTGCTACATCCTGGAAGGTCACTCCCGTTTCCTTTTCTACATAAAGCTTCGCATTACTCTTGCCGACACCCATTAATCCGCCGCCCTTGCTCATGCTCCGCATCATAAAGATTAAAAATCCCCAGAAGAGGACAAATGGAATAATATACCACAAAATCTCTGTCCAGTTGCTCTCTGCCACCTCTTCAAATTCTATCCCCGCCTTATCAAGCCGCTCCACAATATCGTAATCAGGGGCTAACAATGCATAGTAGGTCACCTTCTGACTGTCAGCTTTCTGATCAGAAGCCGCCTTACCATCCGCTTTATTATCCTGCACAGTAGCACCAGCATTATCTGTCTTAGAAACAGAAGCATTCTCCTTCGGTGTAATCGTTACTTTGCTTGAAGATAGCTTGACACTCTCAATCTCACCTTTTTCCAACATAGCAAGAAATTCAGAATACTTAATCTCTTTCAGCTCTCCGGTACGATAACGGTTTGCCACCGCACCAACCATGCTAGTTAACAAAAGTGCTACTGCCAATGTAAACAGCATGGGACGCCATCCACCCTTTTTATCCCCCTTGTTATTATTACCACCGGAATCATGGTTGCCATTACCCCCTCCAGAATATCCACCATTATTCTGTTCCGGATTGTATTGTTGTGTTTTGTCCTTCTTAGAATCATCCTTATCGGAACCGGCTTCCATCATGGCCACCTTCATTCTCTTTTCTCTACTGTTACTATAAATCATAGCTTCTCCTTTATACTGCATATTAAATTTAGGCAATTAAAAAACTGCCATTCACTGTCACTACAGTCATAGTCCACAATTAGAATCAAGATTAAGCTATTATCCTTCCATACAGAAAATAAGCTCATCCTTCTATCTTTACTCTACGATTATACTTTATTATAATATACAAAATCAACTGACAAATCTTGAAAATTTAGTGTAATCTTTCCTTTTTCACAAAAAGAAATAGTAGATAATTTTCATCACCTATTGTATAATATAACAGATTACGTTTATATATTGTTGTAAAACACTTGGGAGGAACTGATTATGCCAGTAAAGTATATTTTTGTAACCGGAGGCGTTGTATCCGGTCTTGGCAAAGGAATAACCGCAGCTTCACTCGGAAGACTGCTAAAGGCAAGAGGCTATCATGTAACAAGCCAGAAATTTGACCCATATATCAATATGGATCCGGGTACAATGAACCCGATACAGCATGGAGAAGTATTTGTAACGGAGGATGGAGTAGAAACAGACCTTGATCTTGGTCACTATGAGCGGTTTATTGATGAAAATCTTGATATCCGCTCTAACGTTACTACAGGCAAAGTATATTGGAGCATTCTGAATAAAGAGCGGAGCGGGGAATTTGCAGGAAGCACTGTTCAGGTCATTCCGCATATTACGAATGAAATCAAGAGCCGCTTTTACCATAATGATGATGCAACGGATACAGAGATTGCCATTATCGAAATTGGCGGTACAGTTGGTGATATTGAGAGTCAGCCATTTTTAGAAGCAATCCGTCAATTCCAGCATGAGGTAGGACGGGAGAACTGTATTCTGATTCATGTCACACTCATTCCTTATCTCAAGGCATCCGGCGAGATGAAAACAAAGCCAACGCAGGCCAGTGTAAAGGAATTACAGGGAATGGGAATCCAGCCAGACATCTTAGTCTGCCGCACGGATTATCCACTTGACAAATCAACGAGAGACAAGATTGCCCTGTTTTGCAATGTAAACCACCACAATGTCATTCAGAACATGGATGTAGATATCTTATACGAAGTTCCTCTGGCAATGGAGAAGGAAAAGCTTGCCAAGGTGGCATGCAAATGCTTACAGCTTGAGTGTCCGGAACCAGATTTAAAGGATTGGGAAGCCATGATTGACGCATGGAAAAATCCTACCAAGAAAGTAAAGATTGCACTTGTCGGCAAATATGTAGCACTTCACGATGCCTATATCAGTGTCGTGGAAGCATTAAAGCATGGTGGTGTTGCCAACCGTGCCGATGTAGATATTAAGTGGGTAGATTCCGAGCTGGTCAGCTCCTACAATGTAGCAGAAGTACTCGCTGACGCAGATGGAATCATTGTACCCGGCGGCTTCGGCGACCGTGGCATCGAAGGCATGATTTGCTCCATCAAATATGCACGGGAGCATAACATTCCATACCTCGGTCTCTGCCTTGGCATGCAGCTATCTATCGTAGAATTTGCACGCAATGTTATCGGTTACAGCGATGCCCATAGCCAGGAGCTGAACGAGAAATCAAGTCATCAGGTGATTCATATTATGCCGGATCAGGATGGAGTTACCGATTTAGGGGGAACGCTTCGCCTCGGTTCTTACCCCTGCGTATTAGATGAAAAATCCAAGGCATATAAGCTTTATGGCTCTAAAAATATTACGGAACGTCACCGTCACCGTTATGAAGTTAACAACGAATACCGTGATGTGTTAAATGAAAATGGCATGCTTCTCTCCGGCTATTCTCCGGATGGTCGTATTGTGGAGATGATTGAAATCCCATCCCATCCTTGGTTTATCGCAACACAGGCACACCCGGAATTCAAGAGCCGCCCAAACCGTCCGCATCCATTATTTAAGGGATTTATTGAGGCTTCCTTAGAGCATCAAACAAAACGATAAATGACAATATGATGATGTCAGGGTCAAAAGGTCAAAAGGTCAAAATGCCTTATCATGCTTGCATGATAAGGCATTTGAACTTTTGACCCGCCAAACATGAGAAAGGAACAATTTACGCAGTATATTAGCGAATTTCGAATGTTTGCAGGATTATAGAAGTTGTGAAACAACGGAGCAATCCGTGGCATCAGTTGGAGCAAAAGGTATTTTGCAACCACATCTACTGCAAAATCAATCCCCTTGCCTGCAGCTCTGCCAAAATACACATACCAAGGCAAATGATAAAACAGATGATGGTAGTAATATAAAGAATCCTTGGTTTCGGATAGGAATCCCTCTGCTCCTTCGTACTCTTCGAGAATAAAAAGCAGATATAATACCAGCGTTTATTAAGCTTAGCAATTGCATAATATAATAAAAATGCCAATGCTCCACCAATGACTGCCATCGGAATCAATATGCAAAGTGCCATCATTATCTCCGGTGTAGAAAGAGAAGCATTGCTACTCTGCTCCAATGCCTGTTCATAGACAGACATATCCACATCCATATCTTTAATCATATCCGTCAGCTTCGTCATCAGCCACAGCAATATAACAGAATTACCATTAAAACAAAAGTGCAGCAGCATCGTTGCTACAATGGAACCCGTTGCCTCCAATAAAAAGCCCATAATAATTCCGAGTGCCGTAGCATATACGAACTGGTTAAAATTCATATGCATTGCACCAAACATCAGGGCAGATAAAAAGATAGCCCGCACCGGTCTTGCCCCACGGATAGAATGATACAATGCTCCTCTAAACGTTGTTTCCTCCACAAAGCCCGGTAAAACTGCTACCAAAAGTAAACCGATTAGCAGATTCCCTCCCATAATATCATTCACCGTCGTCCCAATCGTTGGAGTCGTAAACAACATCGTTAATGCATTCAACACTCCTATTACCGGAACAAGGCAAACTACCAGTAAAGGAATCAAAAATGCAGAACCGATATGAAATTTGCGAAAACGAATAAATTTGAATGGATTTTGTTTTAAAATCGCCATATAAACAAATGCCGGAGCTACAATTAAAAACTGCGTCACAATAATACTAACCATATCGTTGTTAATTCTTAACAGCGTACCCTGTGCAATAAAAATAATAATAATGGTTAACAGCAGGATACTCGCTCCATGTTCCCGGCTCAAAAGTCCACGACGCCACCACGGTGCATGCTCTTCCACCGTTAATTCCGCCCCCATTCGATACCCATCGTTGGGATATGCGTTTTGCCCTTCACCATATAATGGCTCTGGCTGCCCATCAACCTCCTGCACAACATGCTGTCCGGATTCTCCCCCTTGTATCTGTTGCTTTTCTTGAACCTCTTCCCAATATCTCTCGTCATCCATTCCTCTATTCCTCCTAAAATGAGTACTATATGGAATCAGCAACGTCCTCATCCCATAGTCTTTACCTATCTGTACTGTCCGTTTGCCGAATCAGCTTTCTTAAGTATAACTAGCAATCGTGTCTAATCTGTGTTCTTTTGCAGCAAAATATTCATCCAGGACTCTTCCTCACGATTTATTCTAATATCTGTCGTCTCCCAACAATCAAGCAATGTAAAACCCGCAACTCCATCACAAAGCTCCATCAGCTCTTCTTTTTCATAATCAGCAAAAAACCGTTCGTGCCGAAAGCCTTCAAAGCTCCCCTTTTTCACGGAAAAATAGCACACTCCTTGCGGCTTTAGTGCTTTACAAATACGTTGTAATACATCGGGAAGCTCTTCCTTGGGAATATGTAATAGCGAAGCACACGCCCAGATTCCATGAAACACCTCATCAAAGTCTATCTCTCTATAGTCCATACAAAGCGGTTCCATTCCCGTGTAAATATCAGCAAGCGTACATAGCTCATTGGATGCATCCAACAGTGTAACCTCAAGGCCTCGCTCTATCATTACTTTAGAATCTCTTCCAGAACCACATCCTAAATCCAACACATTATCTCCCGGTTTACAATATGATAAGAACCGCTCCAAGGTTTCTCCCATATCAAGCTTTACTGTGTTGTCAAAATAAACATTGGCATATTTATTATAATAATCCACCGAGTCCAAAGAATAATCCCTCCTACTCTTTTGTTTACTTCTTAATCGCAATCGCTTCAATTTCTATCAATACATCTTTCGGAAGCCTTGCCACCTCTACACAGGAACGGGCAGGACAATCCTCCTTGAAATAGCTTGCATACACTTCATTGACTTTCGCAAAATCATTCATATCCTTAATAAATACAACCGTCTTTACTACATGCTCCACATCACTGCCACACTCTTTAAGCAGTACCGCAAGATTGCCAATTGCTTGTTTCGCCTGCACCGTTATATCTCCTTCCATTAAGGTATTCGTTGCAGGGTCAATCGGAATAACACCTGATGTAAAAACAAACCCATTCGCCTCGACTGCCTGTGAATAGGGTCCAATTGCCTGTGGTGCCTTGTCTGTTGCAATAATTGTTTTGTTCATTGTTCTACTCTCCTTTTTATTTCATTATAATTAGGTAATTGCGAAACCCAAATACACCAATACTATCGTCATAATACTATATAAATTTACTTCGTTGTCTTTGTTACGCAAAGTACAAAGGCGTAAATTTATATAGTATTATGACTAATAACATAGTAGATATGAGTTTCGCCATCCTTGTGTTATCTTAAAAAACATATTACTATTGGAGCCAGTCCGTTATACTTTCTTTATCCCATCTGCCGTAATCTCAATTCTCCTTTGTTTCAGCAATCTTCCAACCGCCCGTTTAAACGCTGCTTTTGAAATATGAAGTTCTTCCTCTATCACCTCCGGTGCCGCCTTATCGTTAAAAGGAAGCTCTCCATCATAGCTTTCAATCACATCCATAATCATAGCAGCATCCACATCCATCTGCACATACGCTTTCTCAAAAAGACTAAGCTCCAGCTTGCCATCCTCCAGCACCTTCACTACCCTTGCCTTCACCGTCTCTCCAATCCGGATTGGACGATGAATCTCCTTTTTGGCTATTCGGGCAGAATATCTGCCATCCACTGCTACATAGGTTCCGTAACTATCACTATTTTCATAGACAATTCCCTCTACATGGTCCCCCTCCTGATAAGGCGATGACAGAGAAAGCCGGTGATAAAGCTTCATAGTAGCACATAACCGATGGGACTTATCCTCATAAAGACAAACCAGATAGGAGTTACCCTCTCTTAGTTTGCCTGTCTGTTCCTTATAGGGAAGCAATAAATCCTTCTCCAGTCCCCAATCCAGAAATGCACCAATCTTTGTAATCTGCTTTACCTTGAGCATTGCAAACTCACCTAGGGTAAGCATCGGCTCATTGACGGTCGCAATCAACCGGTCGCTGGAATCCCGGTAAATAAAAACCTCTATCTCATCACCACGGCCCGTCCCTTTAGGTACCTGTTTGCGTGGCAGTAATACATTCCCTTCCCTGGCATCTGGTGTCTCATTCAGATACACACCAAAATCCACTAACTTCACAACAATTAACTTTTGTTTTTTTCCTATCTCTATCATTCCTGCTCCTGTCCCACCTTCCAGAACACTCTGAAAAATTTCATTATCCTTATACAACCTATATGGAATCAGTATAGCATAATTTTTTATAAAAGCATAGCAGATAAAATTTATATTTTTTTAAAAAATGGTTGCATTTTCTTTTTGAATCGTGTATAATCGTCATTGTTGTTGAGTATTCGGGCAATACTTTTCACTATTGGGCTATCGCCAAATGGTAAGGCACTGGACTCTGACTCCAGCATTTCCAGGTTCGAGCCCTGGTAGCCCAGCTATTTAAAAGTCTGTAAGCATTGTGCTTACAGACTTTTTCTTTGTATTATCCTATTTTAATGGTAAATTTATGATAGATATGATATATTATATTTTGTAGATATATGTTTATATACATCATTTGAATCAAGGGGGCAGCCAATGAAAAATATATTCACTTTTTCACAGCGTCATTCTAATAAATCAGATATAACAAAGCACGCTAATTCGACCAATCATAACAATCTAGATGTTATTTTATCAACTGTAGAACAGTTAAAAACAGCCAGCACCGAAATTGTTAATGGTGTAACTATTGTGCGTGACCTTGCAGATGAGAATAAACATAGTGCGCGTACGGTCGTAAATAACATGGAAGAATTATCAGAGAAAAATGCCATCCTTACAGAAAAGACCGATTCCTCCATAAATATGACCAATGATATTCAAACTCAGGTTAAAAACGTTTCTGCCATGACGACACAGATGGTAGACTTAGTAAATAAATCAAGTTCACATGCCAAAACAAGCTCTGATGAACTGTCCAGCGTGGTAGATACCACAAATACGATGACGGACCTTTCCAAAGAAGTAAGCCAGATTGTAAAAGAATTTTCCGATGAATTTGATAGAGTAAAAACAGAAACTGGCACAATTGAAGATATCACTTCCCAGACATCCCTGCTCTCGCTCAATGCCTCTATTGAAGCAGCAAGGGCAGGAGAGGTTGGAAAAGGATTTGCTGTAGTTGCAGATGAAATCCGCAAATTAAGTGATGCAACCCAGAATTCATCCACCCGCATCATGGACGCATTAACACATCTGGAGCATACCTCTGAAAAAATGACACAATCCATCACACAAATGATTTCTTTAATCGAACAGACAATAGACAAGATTACCGCTGTCAATACCAGTGTTATCAGTATATCCAACGATTCCGAAGAATTAAACAGCAACATTTCTTTAATCGACAGCGCTATCAAGGAAGTAGAACAATCCAATCACAGCATGGTCGATAATATGCAGGAGATTTCAGAAGCTATGGAGGTTATGGGGCAATGTGTCTATAATGCCGCAGATAATACAAACAGCATGTTGCAAAAGTACGAGCAAACCACCACAAATGTCGGAAAGATTGAAGCATCCGTCGGCAATCTAATTGTACAACTGGGCGAAGGTGGATTTATGGGAATCCAAGATGCTAAAGCGGGGAGCAAAGTATCTATAATTACCTTAGACCAAAACGGCCATGCAAACAAGGATTACTATGGACAGGTTATCCGCCAGCAGAACAAAGAAATCGTTGTAGATTTACGTCCTAATTCCATTGCAATCCCTCCAAACAAATCTATTGACTGCCATTTGCAGATGACTACAGGCAACGTGCTTTACAACTGGAACGAAGTCACCGTATCTGAATTAACAGAAAACGGAGTTACCTATTATAAAGTAGTTACAAGCTCCACTCCTAAGGTAATGAATCGTAAGAAAACCCCAAGATTAGACATCACCTGCCCGTGCGAGATTACAATAGATGGCAGCTCCAAAACATACACTGGACAGATGCTCGATGTCAGTGCCAACGGAATGGCATTTACTTCTACAGATCCGGTATTTAAAACTGCAGAAAAGAAAATCGTTACTGTTACCATCCCGGAGCTCCCCATTCCCGAAGCACGGACAATCAACGCCTGTATTATGCGTTGCAAGGAAAGCAGTAACGGATATATTTTAGGCTGCCGCCTTCCGGAAGACAACCTTGCCATTCAGGAATACATAGAAAAAAATTAACTCACAGCAATTTCGCACATACCTGTATATTGTAATGCACTTTAGGATCTCCCTCCACTTCATAACAAAGGGAAACACAGCCATCATTCAGTTTGTCACAATAAAAGGCAAGCTTGTCCTGCCCGGCTATCCTCTTCTCTTCCGGAAGCACCAAAAAGGAGGAAAGAGGAATTTGCAAGCCCTCACCTTTATACTTTATATATGCCTCCTTCATTGACCAGTACTGCTTGAAATGCCGCTCCAGCAGCTTAGGTTCCTCTTTATAACACAGAAGTTCTTGATATTCCCTCTCATGAAAACACCGCTTCGCGACAGCCAATGCATTCCTGCTATTGACCTCTACATCCACCCCAAGGCATACTGTACCTATAGCGATTGCAACATAAGAACCAGAGTGGGACATATTAAAATATACTTCAGGATACTCCGCCAAATAAGGCTTGCCCTGCTTTCCATAAGAGAAGTGTAGTTCCCATACATCCTCCGCATATTGCTCCATGATATATTCCCTTAATTGCTGCTCCAAGAGATATCCAGCCACTAAAACATAATCCTTTCGCTCTGGTATCTTAATTTGGGCAATTTTTTTTTGCCGCTCAACGCAAACCAGCGACAACATATGTTGCCGCTGGAGTATTGTCATATCCGATATCCAATTGCTTATATCATATACAGAAAGTGTAACCAACTATCATCCCTCTAACTCTGCCAATACCGTGTTCAATACCTCAATCTCTTTTGTCTTCGCCTCATCAAAATACCCCTTAAAACGATTCTTTACAGAAGTGTCTCCGGTAATAGAAATACGGATAACCAAATTACGGGACGCCAGCACATTGTCCACAACCTGTGCATACTTATCCAAAAGCTCTTGATTCTGTTTCAAAAGCCCCTTCTCCATCAGGTACTTAATACGGTCATACATCAATACCTTATGGTCATACATAATATGTGTTGCACGGATATCAAAATCACCCGACTCCACTTGCTTCTCCACCTGTTCCAACACGCTGTCATAGACATCAATGCCAAAAACAGTATCATCAAAGCGGTTACGCATCATACGGAAATGATCCTTGGTATCCTGACACTCCAGATACTCGTGCAATGTGCGGATAACCAGCTTCTTATCAAGCTCATAATAAGGAGTCTCATTGTTCTTCCAGATTACATAAAGACCACGAACCCCCTTATAATCATCCTTAAACATGTGGTCATCCTTAGGAGCAATCACATTGTATCCACGCTCTACCTCCTCAAAGGTAACCGTAGTGTGTGCATACTTCTCATTAAAGGTAAAGTCACCTACATTAAAAATCTTCTTCTCCTTATCATATCCATAAATAAACAGCTCATGCGGGAACTTATAATCGAGCTCCACATCACAAAGAATCTTCGCCTCATCAAACACACCATATACATAACCACCCATATCAATGGTTTTGATAATGAAGTCCAGCACATCACCATTACAATAGCTGTCAATCTGGTTCTTTGTCATCAATGAAGTAATGATGTACGGGCATTCTTTTAAGGAAGAGCTTCCCGGCATAATATCTGCAAACAGCATATCATCACCGGTAAAAATTTCAGTAATATGATAACAACGCAGCTGGATATAATTGCTATATACCCACTTCTTAAAATTCTCATCATCCCCTAGGATAGAGAACAGCGTTGCATGCCACTGCCATGAAGTAATCTTCGGATACTCAACTGGTAATACTTTCTTGTCTGCCATAATATGTAACCTCCTATTATTTATTCACTTTACCATCAATTGTGTTAATGACATCCTCGAAGCTGTTGTACTTAGATAACGCCAATTCCTTATCGTCGAAATCTACCTCAAACTTCTCTTCTGCTGCCACAATCAATTGAATGAGCTGAATAGAGTTTACATCATACTCATCCACAAAATCCGCTGAAACATCCACCGTCTGCGTATCAATATTTGGCAGATTCTCATCAATTACTTCTATCAGCTTGCTCTTAATTTCTTCCTTTTGCATACTGCACCTCCATGATATTATATCGTACCGGTTCACAATGTACACATCTACCCTGTCCATTGTACCTGCTATTATTAATTTTAATATGAATCCTTGTGAACTTCAATAGAAAATTACCAAAATTATAAAAAAAATTGGTAAAAACATCCAAATCAGACCTTCTGAATAAAACTCTATATGTATTGCTCAATACAATCTAATACCTCGCCTACATCAGTTGCAGTATCATAAAGCTGGCTTTCATGCACCCGAACGAAATCCTTCTCCATTGCAATTTTGATAAACTCCTCTAACTTATCATAATAACCATTAAAATTAAATAGCACCACCGGCTGATTCTGCTGTCCCAAGCTCTTATATACAATTGTCTCAAAAAATTCATCAAAGGTTCCGATACCTCCCGGAAGAATTACAAAAGCATCTGCGTTGATGCGGAACAAATCCTTTCGCTCAGCCATAGTCTCTGTAAAAATAAAGTCTGTACAGCCTTTGTAAAATTCGCCTTCCTCATCATAAAATCGTGGTGCGATTCCTAAAATCTCTCCACCCTGATTCTCAACCCCCTTAGCGGTCGCTCCCATCAGTCCTCTGCTGCTCCCACCAAAAACCAAACCATGACCACGTCGCCCAATCTCTTCTCCTAATTTCTCACAGACATCCAGATAAACCTTATCCAAATGCTTACTTGCAGAACCAAAAATACAAATATTCATCCTACGCACTCCCTTCTAATGGTTGAAAACAAGCATCCCACATAAGTGAGATGCTTTCTCTTTCTATCTATCGTCTATTGTAATATCTATTTCTTCTTTTTCGGCTTTACCGGTTCTACTGGCTTTGGCATATCGGTACGACCAAAGAAATCTTTCGAATTCTTCCATTCCTTCATAGCCGCCTTATATTTCTCCATATCAATCTTATACTGTTCCATCGGGTCTAAATCAGAGGAACTCTCCTCCGTCTCTACACTAGCAACAACCTCAGGTGCTTCAGCCTGCCCTTTACCCGGAAGTGCAAAGTAGATATTATCTGTCTCCTCAATCCGGACAAGAAGCTGATCGCGAATCATTGTATTCATTAACTTCGTTATCCCCATTCTTCCCAAATCAACCAGCTCTGGCACTGTCTGCAGCTCACTCAAGGTCATACGGTTATGATTCTTCATCTCCTCATAAATAACCTTCTTCTGCTGTTCTTCCTCTGAATCACCAAACACAGGCTCTGCTACTTCTACCAGAGTAGCAGCATCGAGAGCTGGTTTCGGCTCTGCTGTCATTGATGGTGTTATCGCAGCCTCTTCTGGTGGTGCTGCAGGCTGTGTAATGGATTCTTCTTCCACCATTTTAACCATCTCCGCAACCTCAACCTCCGGCTCCTCCTTCGCTTTACCGCTGGCGGCCTCAAGCTGTGCCTTTCTCGCTGCTTCCTTAGCAGCATCTGCCTTATCCTCTGCATCCAGTCTTGCAGCATCTGCCGCCAATTCCTCATCAGATGCCTCCTCATTAAAGTTGGTACGAATTGACTCAACCACAGCAAATGCGATATCCTTACTATTATCAAAAGCAACATTGAACACAACATCCATCATAACTGCTTTTTTCTCATTCAGCAAAATAAATGCATGATAGGACTTATAATCCGCCTCTGCCTCGTGAAAATACAACACGACATGACGGTCTCCAACTGTCTTAAACTCAAAATTAAATCCATCTTCCCCAATATGTCTTTCAATACGCTTACGAATCTCAGAAACAATCGGATCTCTGGCAACAGTTGAAACTGTAATATAACAATCGCTGGACATATAATCCGGTGAAAACTTGCTATATAAAACCTCTCCAGGTCTTCCACTTCTACTATTCCATGATTCAATCTTAAATCCTTTTGGAGCCTTCAGTGCAAAGTTCTCGCCCTGAACAATCTCTAATTCTGTAACAAAATCACCCATCTTCACACACTCCTTGCCTTGTTTCTCATCCTATGAATCCCCCATCAACTTCATTAAATACAAAGGAAAACTATACATCATAATTATAACAGACATCTCCTCAATTTTCAATTACAAACCTACAAAACATACAAATTTTTTGCATAAATATAGCCAGTTTTCTTGACAAGACAAGCAGGAGTAGTGTAATATAAGCAAGGTATTGAAACAATTATTTATTACTTATAAGCGGATATGGCGGAATTGGCAGACGCGCCAGATTTAGGTTCTGGTGGGAGACCGTGCAGGTTCAAGTCCTGTTATCCGCATCAGAAGGTACGAAGCAGAACATGAGTGGTTCTGCTTTTGTGCTATTGTATTATAGAATAAAAAATCATCTCTATCAGAAATCTTTAATTAGCGATTCTTGTCAAAACTTCCCCACTAGGAGCCACAATCTCATCCTTCTCGGCATCGTAGGTATATTCCTTTTCTCCTGCATTGTTGTCATAGATTAATGTAAGCTTGTCCCCTTTAAGCTTCCAGCTCCCCACTGCCGACGCCTGCCCCATCTGTAAGGTCACACGGTCATCTACAAATTCCATATAGGTAAGCTTATCTCCTACCGTATACGTTCCAGACGGACCCTCCTTCTCTCCACAACCAACAGACACTGTACATAACACCAATAGCATCACCAATAGTAATGCAGACTTTTTTAACTTCATTCTCTTCATCCTTTCAAACATTATTACACCTATGTAGCAAATTGAAATTCCTTCTCTCCAAAAGTGTTTCTTCCACCTTCCTTAGCTTCATATAACGCATCGTCCGCACAGGCAAGAAATGCATCAAAATCTTTTAATCCCGGCACATACCATGCAATTCCCATCGACATACCAATTGATTTCTTAGAACCATCTGGAAAATCAATTGGTTCTTTTGCAAGCATGTCATAATATGCCCCTGCCATCTGACGTATCTCATCTTTGCTTTTGCAGCCATAAACAAGAAGATAAAACTCGTCTCCGGACCGCCTTGCTACAATACAATTACGTTCACAGAAACGTTCAATAAAGGCTGCTGCACGCTGCAAATATTCATCACCAAAAGCATGCCCATATGTATCATTAATTCCCTTGAATTTATCAAGGTCAATCATAATCATCGCACACTCTGCCAGATTCCTGCCGGACAAAAGCTTCTTCACATCCCGCTCAAAGGAACGCCGGTTACGGATCTGGGTTAAAGCATCATAATCCCTCTCACGGATAATTGCCTGTTTCTGTTTCATATCCTCCGTTACATCTGCCACCATACCAAAAGTAGAACCATCCTCTGTTGCAATGTTAATACGGATATACCGCACATGTCCCTTTGTATCAATCTGATAGACATCCTCTTCACCCGGAATCGGATTTTTAATAATCCATGCAAGCCTTGTCTGAAATAGTGCCTTATCCTGAATCATCGGGCCAAGCTCCGAAGACGAAATTCCAAGCATCATGCCTAACCGGTCTGTTGTTGTTACCCGCTTAGAATCATCATTGTATTCAAAAACCGCAAATTGCGCATCCATCATTTCAAAAACACGGGAGAGCATCCCACTAGTGCGTGTGATACTCTTTACCATAGAATTAATTCCACGACTCAATTGTTCAAATTCAGTATTCCCTCTCACGCATGAAAATACATCCAGATTACCTTTGGCAATATTTTCCATATCGCGTATCAGTTGATGCAGCCCATTCAGCACCCGCTTCTTTAACAACCAATCAATCACAACAAACACAACAGCCAACGCTAATGCCAAAAAAATCAGACTATATCGAACACCAGCAACCATCTCTTTCTTTACATGTAAAAACTGCAAACCGATTGCCAATCCTATGGCCAAAATCATAATAAACAGCATTACAGCCAGTAAAATTATACGTACCTTTTTCTGCATAAACACCTCCTAATCTTCCCTCATACTGTTAAAATTCATTCTAACACAAATTATAGTATTTTACAAAACTTTTCTACTATATGTGGATGTGAATTCAGGCAAAAAAAGAACACTGCAACACAGTGTTCCTACTCTCATCTTGAGGCATCGGGGATTCGAACCCCGGACAACTTGATTAAAAGTCAAGTGCTCTACCGACTGAGCTAATACCCCATATATACAAAGAACGGTAAACCATCCTTTGAGACCTGGGCCAGCTGGATTCGAACCAGCGAATGCAGGAGTCAAAGTCCTGTGCCTTACCGCTTGGCGATGACCCATTATCTGGGTAAAGGTGGATAATGGGATTCGAACCCATGACCTCCAGAGCCACAATCTGGCGCGCTGACCAACTGTGCTATACCCACCATAATGTTCCGGAAGGGATTCGAACCCCCGACCCACGGCTTAGAAGGCCGTTGCTCTATCCAACTGAGCTACCGAAACCTATCATGCTTTTTAGCATAAATGAAAGCGGGTGAAGGGAATCGAACCCTCGTG
>JAGATQ010000016.1 GCA_017621205.1 Lachnospira sp. | reverse complement strand
ATGATGCCAGGGTCAAAAGGTCAATATGCCGTTCATGCTTGCATGATAAGGCATTTGAACTTGGGACCCGCCAAACATGAGAAAGGAGCAATTTACGCAGTAAATTAGCGGATTTCGAATGTTTGCAGGATTGCAGGAGTTGTGAAACAACGGAGCAATCCGTGGCATCAGTTGAGGGCAAAATACCTTTTGACCCCAACATCATATTATGAAATCAAGGAAAGAGGTACGAATTATGGAAAAGACATTAGACAAGATTGTGGCTCTCAGCAAATCAAGAGGATTTATTTATCCTGGCTCAGAGATATATGGAGGATTGGCGAATACATGGGATTATGGTAATCTTGGCGTGGAGCTTAAGAACAACGTGAAAAAAGCGTGGTGGCAGAAGTTTATTCAGGAGAATCCCTATAATGTTGGTGTGGATTGTGCGATTCTTATGAATCCACAGACATGGGTGGCTTCGGGCCATCTTGGTGGCTTTTCGGACCCGTTGATGGACTGTAAGGAGTGTAAAGAACGGCATCGTGCGGATAAGCTGATAGAGGACTATATGATGGAGAATGGCATTACCATTGAGGAAAGTGTGGATGCATGGACTAACGAGCAGATGCAGAATTATATTGAAGATAACAATATTTGTTGTCCTTCCTGCGGGAAGCATAATTTTACGGATATTCGTCAATTTAACCTGATGTTTAAGACCTTTCAGGGTGTAACGGAGGATGCGAAGAATACGGTGTATCTGCGTCCGGAGACGGCACAGGGTATTTTCGTTAACTTTAAGAATGTACAGCGTACCTCCAGAAAGAAGATACCGTTTGGTATTGGACAGATTGGTAAATCCTTCCGTAATGAGATTACACCGGGTAATTTTACGTTCCGTACCCGTGAGTTTGAACAGATGGAGCTGGAATTTTTCTGTGAGCCGGGAACAGACCTCGAATGGTTTAACTATTGGAGACAATTTTGTATAGACTGGCTAAAGAAGCTTGGTATTAAGGATGAGGAGATGCGTGCCCGTGACCATAGTCCGGAGGAGCTGTGCTTTTATTCTAAGGGTACAACCGACCTTGAGTTTAAGTTCCCGTTTGGCTGGGGAGAGCTTTGGGGTATTGCTGACCGTACCGATTATGATTTGACTCAGCATCAGAATACCTCTGGAGAGTCCATGGAATATTTTGATAACGAGCAGGATAAGAAATATATCCCTTATGTCATTGAGCCATCCCTAGGTGCTGACCGTGTTGTTCTGGCATTTTTATGTGCGGCTTATGATGAGGAGAATATTGGAACTGAAGAGAAGCCGGATATGCGTACGGTGCTTCATTTCCATCCGGCATTGGCTCCGGTCAAGATTGGTGTGCTTCCGCTTTCCAAGAAGCTGAATGAGGGCGCTGAGAAGGTATTTGCCGAGCTTTCGAAATATTATAACTGTGAGTTTGATGATAGAGGGAATATTGGAAAGCGTTACCGCAGACAGGATGAGATTGGTACTCCGTTCTGTGTAACCTATGACTTTGATTCTGAGGAGGATGCTGCTGTTACTGTTCGTGACCGTGATACAATGGAGCAGGAGCGGGTAAAGATTACCGAGCTTAAGGCATATTTTGACAAAAAGTTCGAATGGTAGGAAAATGTGGCACATATACGGTAATATTTTGTCGAAACGTGGCTGCTGGCAGAATTTGCCTTCCATTTTCACAAAAAATTGAGAAAAAAGACTTTTATTGCTACCAAAATATGTTATAATGTCGGTAGCGGTTTGCTGTCCTTGGTAAATTATGCCATTTAGCCATATTTGGTGCAATAAAAGGATGGACAGGCTATAAAATAATATTATTTTAGGAGGTATTTTTACAATGGCAAAGAAGTATTGTTACCTTTTCTCAGAGGGAAATGCTGACATGAGAGAGCTTCTTGGTGGTAAGGGTGCGAACCTTGCAGAGATGACGAACATTGGTCTTCCTGTTCCACAGGGTTTCACGATTACAACTGAGGCTTGTACACAGTATTACGAGGATGGTCGCGAGATTAACGAAGGTATTATGGCAGAGATTAACGAATATATCGTTAAGATGGAAGAGATTACCGGCAAGAAGTTCGGTGATAAGGAGAATCCATTATTAGTTTCTGTTCGTTCTGGTGCTCGTGCATCTATGCCGGGTATGATGGATACAATTCTTAACTTAGGTTTGAATGAGACAGTAGTTGAGACAATTGCCAATAAGTCAGGTAACCCAAGGTGGGCTTGGGATTGCTACAGAAGATTTATCCAGATGTATTCTGATGTAGTAATGGAAGTTGGTAAGAAGTATTTTGAGGAGCTTATCGACAAGATGAAGGCTGACAGAGGCGTTTCACAGGACGTTGATTTAACTGCTGAGGACTTGAAGGAGTTAGCAAACCAGTTTAAGGCTGAGTACAAGGAAAAGATTGGACAGGACTTCCCTACTGATCCGAAGGAGCAGTTGATGGGTGCTGTTAAGGCAGTATTCCGTTCATGGGACAACCCTCGTGCCAATGTATACCGTCGTGATAACGATATTCCATATTCATGGGGTACTGCTGTTAATGTTCAGTCTATGGCATTTGGTAACATGGGTGATGATTGTGGTACTGGTGTTGCATTTACCCGTGACCCAGCTACTGGTGAGAAGAAGCTTATGGGTGAGTTCTTAAAGAATGCCCAGGGTGAGGACGTGGTTGCTGGTGTTCGTACACCGATGCCAATCGCTCAGATGGAACAGGAGTTCCCAGAGGCATTTGCCCAGTTTAAAGAGGTTTGCCAGACATTAGAGAACCACTACAGAGATATGCAGGATATGGAGTTTACTGTTGAGAATAAGAAGCTTTATATGTTACAGACCCGTAATGGTAAGAGAACAGCTCAGGCTGCTTTGCAGATTGCCTGTGATTTAGTAGATGAAGGTATGAGAACAGAGGAAGAGGCAGTAGCCATGATTGATCCTCGTAACTTAGATACCTTATTACACCCACAGTTTGATGCTGCTGCATTAAAGGCTGCTACTCCGGTTGGTAAGGGTCTTGGTGCTTCTCCTGGTGCTGCTTGTGGTAAGGTAGTATTTACTGCTGACGATGCAGTTGATTGGAATGCCAATGGTGAGAAGGTTGTATTAGTTCGTCTTGAGACTTCACCAGAGGATATCACTGGTATGAAGGCTTCACAGGGTATTTTAACCGTTCGTGGTGGTATGACTTCCCATGCAGCCGTAGTTGCCCGTGGTATGGGAACCTGTTGTGTATCTGGTTGTGGCGACATTGTTATGGATGAGGATAACAAGAAGTTTACCTTAGCTGGTAAAGAATATCATGAGGGAGATTATATCTCTATCGATGGTTCTACCGGTAATATTTATGATGGTGTTATTCCTACTGTTGATGCAACAATTGCTGGTACATTTGGTCGTATTATGGGATGGGCTGATAAGTACAGAACCTTAAAGGTACGTACCAATGCAGATACCCCGGCTGATGCTAAGAAGGCTCGTGAGCTTGGTGCAGAAGGTATCGGTCTTTGCCGTACTGAGCATATGTTCTTCGAGGAGGACAGAATTGCTGCATTCCGTGAGATGATTTGTTCTGATACTGTAGAGGAGAGAGAAGCTGCATTAGATAAGATTCTTCCTTATCAGCAGGGTGATTTCAAGGCTCTTTATGAGGCTCTTGAGGGTAACCCGGTTACGATTCGTTTCTTAGATCCACCTCTGCATGAGTTTGTTCCAACTGAAGAGGATGATATCAAGAAGCTTGCAGATGCACAGGGCAAGAGTGTTGATGAGATTAAGGCTATCATTGCTTCCTTACACGAGTTCAACCCGATGATGGGTCATCGTGGATGCCGTCTTGCTGTTACTTATCCTGAGATTGCTAAGATGCAGACAAAGGCTGTTATCCGTGCAGCAATCGAGGTTAAGAAGGCACATTCTGATTGGGCAGTTAAGCCAGAGATTATGATTCCATTAATCTGTGATGTAAAAGAATTAAAGTATGTTAAGAAGGTTGTAGTTGAGACTGCTGACGCAGAGATTGCTGCTGCTGGTGTTGATTTAGAGTACGAAGTAGGTACGATGATTGAGATTCCTAGAGCTGCATTGACTGCGGATGAGATTGCAGCAAACGCTGACTTCTTCTGCTTCGGTACGAACGATTTAACACAGATGTGCTACGGCTTCTCCCGTGATGATGCTGGTAAGTTCTTAGATGCTTACTATGATGCTAAGATTTTCGAGAACGATCCATTTGCTAAGCTTGACCAGACTGGTGTTGGTAAGCTGATGGAGACCGCAATCAAGTTAGGTAAGCCTGTTAATAACAAGCTTCATGTAGGTATCTGTGGTGAGCACGGTGGAGATCCATCTTCCGTAGAGTTCTGCCACAAGATTGGTCTGGATTACGTTTCTTGTTCTCCATTCCGTGTGCCGATTGCAAGACTTGCAGCAGCACAGGCAGCGATTGCTAGTAAGTAGGAGATTGCGAAAAAGGTAGCTGTTTTATTTAGAGGTTTATTTTTGATTCCCTCTATCATTACTAAGGGTAGTGGTGGAGGGAATTTTATTTTGATAGAATTATGTTAACTTATTTCGTGTAAAAGAATGGTTTTAAATGTTGATTTGAAGTAGAATAAGAATTTTTTGTAGTATAATAAATATGCAAGCTGAGAAACAATTTGAACGAAGGAAGAGTTGAAGTAGAGGGAAAGAGGACATAATATGCTTGACAAATTATGTAATTTAATTGGGGTATCAGGATATGAGTCAGAAGTAAATCAGTATCTTTATAAAAAGCTGGAACAAGAAAGGGTTGACGAATTATCTATTGATAGCGTTGGAAATCTAATATGTCTGAAAAGGGGTAAGGAAAACAGGAAAAAAGTTGTTATAGTTGCCCATGTCGATGAAGTGGGATTTCAAGTAATAAAAAGGTTAGAAAAAGAGAAATATTTAATAAAAAGCCTCGGCAATATTAAAACATGGAATGCTTATCAACAGAGAGTTGAATCATTGAAATCATATGGCGTCATTCGGGCATATGAAGAAGAAAAATTAAAAGCTTATAATTATAATAATTTATACCTTGAAGTATTAAACGGAGAGGATAACATTAAGATTGGAGAGGTTTTTTCTTTTAAAAAAAGTTTTTATGAGAGTGAAAATTATTATGTAGGAAAAGCTCTTGATAATAGGATTTCATGCTTTTGTTTATATCAATTGATTAAATTGGACATACCAACAAAATCTGATATTTATTATTGCTTTACCGTTCAAGAGGAAATAGGGATGCGAGGTAGTAGAGTAATAAAATCTAATATTCAACCAGATTTATCTATTACTATTGATGTATCGGCAGTAGGAGAGATGAATAGTATCAAAATGTCGTTAGGGGCCGGTCTTAAAATTTCTGATAGTATGAGTATTTCACACCCTAAATGTATTGAATGGGCACAACATATTGCTATGGACAATAGCATTCAATATCAGTTGGAAGTGAGTGATTGTGGGACAAGTGAATTAATTATTAGTAATGAGTTGGATAATGGAGGATATGAATTGGGGATTTCAATTCCATGTAGAGGTATTCATTCTGCAAATTCTGTCGTAAATAAATCAGATTTGGAAAACACACAAAAACTTATGGAGTTTCTATTGATGAATCTTTAAATTGTGTAGATAATTTTAATAATTGTTTGAATGTGTTAGATGTTGACACACAGTATGTTGTATGATATTATTACAGATAGTATAATTTTATTTGGAGGTGCTCATGATGAAAAAAGTCAAAGTTTTATGGACTGTTAAAAGGGTAAAGGATTCTGCAAGAATTAATGCAATGTATTGTTTTAAGAGTTGTGAAAGGAATCAAAATTAGTCTGTAACAGAAATTAGTTTGACTATGATGAGAATGGGTATGGAAAAAGGTTCATACTTATTCTCATCATTGTTTTGAGGAGAATAAGTAAAAATGGATAATGCAGTTAATGAACAAGATAGCAATAAAACAATTGAAGTTGAGATAGATGTAAGTAAAAAGTATAAATTTCCTAAGGAACTTGTTATAGTAAAATATAATGATACATATTTAGTAATATATACTCAAGGGATTATGTGGCTAGTTTTGCAGAACAAGGAAGAGTTGAGGGTGTTTAAAGAATTGCAGGCAGAATCATCTATTGAGGACGTAATGAAAAAATATAATGAAGATACTGTTTTGCGGGTAATTATGCAAATAGAGGCAAAAAGGTTTGAATATCCAGTTAAATCTAGTGTATTACAAGAAAATAACATTTATATTTATTTGACCAATAATTGCAATCAACGCTGTAAACATTGTTATATGTATGCGGGTGAAATAGATTATGATGAATTGAAGTGGCAAGAATGGGTACGAGTGTTGTCGGATTTTAAAGAGGCAGGAGGGCATGGAGTAACTTTTACTGGAGGAGAAGTAACAATATATGAGGGGTTTGAAAATGTTATTATGCATGCACATAATCTGGGATTATATGTCACAGTTTTAAGTAATGGAATAATGTGGACAGAAGAGGCGATTATAAAATTATCAGAATATATAGATGAAATACAAATTAGTATGGATGGTTATGACAGTGTATCATATTACTCTGTAAGACAATATGATGGTTTTGATAAGGCTATTAATACAATAAAGTTTTTTTATAATCATGGAGTACGAGTATCTTTGGCTGTGACTCCATTATATGAAGGTATTGATGAGTTTGTTAAAAATTTTGAAGTGTTTGCGAAACAATTCATGGTGCAATATCCTAATGTTTTTATAAAATTGAATTTGGAATTACTTCAGGGACGTGAAATAAGTATTTCTAAGAAGGAAAATAGAGAATATAAAGAAAAAATAAGGAAATTAGTGGAGAAGATATATCCTAATTATTATATTGAGAATTTTGTTCTTAATTTCCCTAATAAGGCAATTAGAAATAATTGCGGATTTGGGGAAATAAGTATTGCTCCCAATGGAGACGTGTTTTGGTGTAATAGAATACACGAATTAAAATCTAATATGAATGTGTTGAGTGATAATTTTAAAAATATAATGAATGCGTCTTGTTATATCAAAGAGTTTACATCTGTAGATAATACCTTAGGTTGTAAAACATGTGATGTAAGATATGTATGTGGGGGCGGCTGTCGTATGGAATATGAAGGAATATTTAATGCTGATGAACATAATGGAGAATGGTTTTATCATTGCATGGGTAAGGAACAGATATATGAGAAAATGATTTTAAGTAATGAATATTTTTTTGAGGAGTAAGGGAGAATGTGCAATGGCTGATCTAATTCTAAATATTAATTTTGACGAAAGCCGAAAAAAAAATAGGATTGTCATTGAGACATATGAGGGAACTATTCCTAAGTTGAAGAGTAAACAATTTTCTGGTCAACTGCGAAATGTAAATATAAACTGTTTAAATAAAGTTGATAATGTAACCGATGTAGAATTTCAACAAATATTAGATTTTTTGAATAATGTATCTAATACACAGATTAATAAGTATCAGTATTTGATTTCTAATAATAGACTTGCAGGGTTAGAATCATTAGTTATTTTTGCTTGTTTATTTTACAAAGCAGAAAAAAAAAGTCCAATGTATCAAGTTGATGAAATTTGTTATAATTCACTATCGCTGTCCTCTGAATATAGTAAAATCGATGGTGTGAAGTTTGGGGGTGAAAAATCAAAAATATTTTTCGACATTAATAATATATCCCAAAAGGATATTTCAAATCAAATTAATGCAAAAGTATACATAAATTTATCAGATAAAAGTTTCCCATTAGACTTAGCATTTGACTATGATAATTATATAGTGGATTATTTGAGCGAAGATAGATTTATTTCTGTAAGCAATAGATATAGAGATTTTGGATTTGAGCAGAGGACAAGAGGAAACATTGAGGCGTGTAATTGGAAGTATAATAAAGAGGAAGGATTTCGGTATAAAGGAGAAAATCTTTGGCAGGATGTTGAAAACATGAGCAAATATGGTATTAATATATATACTAATGCTGAAAAAAAAAATAGCTGTTGGAGATTTTTCGAAAATTCAAGTTTCATATAACATTGATTGGTTTGAGATTAATGGTGATGTTAAATTTGATGAGGAGAGTATTAATATTTCTCAATTAATTGATTTAAAAAAGAGGAGCGAAAATTGGATAGAGTATAATGGTACAATAATTATTCTTCCAGATGTATTTAAAATGAAGTCTGTCAAAATGGACAAAGAGACGGGGATAGTAAAAATCGAAAAGAAGAAAATTATTGATGCGTTACTATTTTCGAATAGCTTAAACCGAAAATCTATAGAAAAATTAGATGATTATCTTGGATATGAAAATATTAATATAAATATTGATGATAATATTATTCAGAATTTAAGGTCATACCAATTGGTAGGGGTTAAGTGGCTTCTTTCACTTAAGTATAACAAGGTGGGTGGATGCTTAGCTGATGATATGGGGCTAGGAAAAACTTTACAGATTATTGCTTTTTTGTCTGATAAACAATTGAATCAAGGCTGTAGTTTGATTGTTGTTCCCAAAACATTATTGTTAAATTGGAAGAGAGAGTTGGATAAATTTTCTCCGCTTACATCATATTATATTTACCATGGGCCAACTAGAAATTCTATTGGCTTAGAAAAGTATGATGTAATACTTTCAACATATGGAACGGTATTGAATGATTATGAAATATTGGTGGAATATTCTTTTGATAATTTGATTGTTGATGAAGCTCAATATATTAAGAATTCCAAAAGTAAGGCTTATAGAGCTTTATACAAATTAAAAGCGAATAACAGATATATTCTAACGGGAACTCCCATAGAAAATAATATACAAGAATATTGGGGACTTATGAGATTTATTAATCCTGATATCATGGTTTCTTTTGCTGATATTAGTAAGAAGGTTGAAATGGAAACTTTAACGGAAAGAATTAAGTTAATAACAGCACCATTTGTTTTGAGGAGAATAAAAAATGAAGTTTTAAAGGAGCTTCCAGAGAAACAGGAGCAGGTATTATATTGTGAAATGGAGGACGAACAGCGTAATCTATACAAGGAAATGTTAGAAAGTGTACAATACGAATTACTAAGAAAAAATGATAGATATGAAATAAAGAACAATAGTACGATGCTCAATGGATTGTTATATTTACAACAAATATGTTGCCATCCAAAACTGTTGAATAAAGATTTAAATATACAAGGGTGTTCAAAATCTGCCAAACTAGAATTGTTAATTGATTTAGTTGGCAGCCTATATGAATCGGGTCATAAAGTGGTGATATTTAGTCGATTTACAAAAATGTTAAATTTAATTAAAAAAAGAGTTGCAGCAATGCATATAAAATATTTTTATTTAGATGGCAAAACTCATAATAGGATGCAATTAGTAGATGAATTTGAGGAATGTGATAAAAGTGTATTTTTAGTAAGTCTTAAGGCAGGAGGAACAGGGATAAATCTTGTATCAGCAGACACTGCAATAATATATGATCCATGGTGGAATCCTGCTGTTGAGAAACAAGCAGAGGATAGAATATATCGAATGGGTCAAAAAAAAAATGTTATGATATATCGTTTGGTTACAGCAAATACTATAGAGGAAAAAATACAGAAATTACAACAGAGAAAGTTATCTCTATATTCAGAAGTGCTTGATGGATTAGATTTACCTGTTTCTATCACAGCAGAAATGATGGAAAAATTAATCCTAGAATGAGAAAGGATGTTGTTTATGCAAGTAATAAAAAGAATACTAAAATCTTTTTTACCAATAATTCAGATTGTAATTTTGGGATTGGTATTTTTTTTGTTTATCAGAATGATATTTATGGAGAAAGAAATAAAATTTTTACAAAATAAAATTTCACATATAAACAATACGAATCGGGAAGTAGGTAATTTTGAACAAGAAGAAATTCTTTCAATAACTTCTGCTTCAATGGAGATTATTGCAATTGGGATTGGACTTTTTGCGTTGTTTGGTGGTTTTTTATCATTGATTAATGTAAATCAATCAAGAGAGATGTCGGAAACAACAAAAAAGGCAAAGCATGTGCTGAAAAACCAGCGTGAGCTTTCTGCAAATCGTTTTTTACAAGAAGGACGATTTTATACATCATGGAACCGCCCGCATTATGCTAGGGAAAGTTATGAGTTAGCGATAAAACATGGAAGAGGAACATTTTCGGCTCTAGTAGCTGAATTTGCATTGATTTCCATGTATGCAGACATCTTATCAGATAAAATGGATAAATTAGCAGACGTAGAAAAACAGTTTGAAGGGTTTATTAAGGAACTGCAGGAAGGAAAACATTATTATCGTGGAAGAAGGTACTTACGGGCAGATTCATATTTTACTTTAGCATGTATCTATGCTAATTTTGTCCTAAGTGATATTGATATAAGTGAGAAAGAAAAGTATGCAAAAAAAGCTTGTAAGATGTTTGAGTATGCAATAAGAGAAGATTATACAAATCCAGATATTTATCGGAATTATGCAGCGCATCTTTCGGTAATTAATAAAATGTCAAAATGTAAAAAACAAATTCGTTTAGCTCAAAAATATGCAAAAAAGGATGTGTTATTAGCCGAATTTATGGATCAGAATCGTCTAATCGATTTATTTACATTGAGAGGAAAACGTTCTGTTGCGGAGGCAAAAGAAATACTTTCGATGATAGGTGTAGTTATTAATAATGAGAAAGAAGAAAGAGGTGAAATATAGTTTAACTGAAGAATCAGACGACAACAATATTTTATCTGTATTAAAGATATTTAAGATAATAGTGCAGCAATATCATATTTTGAACTATTAAATAGTGTCTGTTCATTAAACAATTTATTTTGGGGTTTCATAAGACAACATCATATCTAAAATATTCCAATAGATTTAGGTAACATCATCTATAATGATGTAATGCTCCATTGCAACGTTTTTTCGTGCTGAAAAATCCTCCGACTTCTATTCTGTCCGTGTTATCCTAGTATTCCTTTTTGGTGCGTTTTTTATCTAGTGGAAAATAAAAAAGCCGGAAACCGCTTGTAGCGTCCGACATTTTCTGATAAAATATTTATAAGGGTGCTGCCATAACGGTAGGCGGCTAGTTCTTCTACGGAGGGACTGTGACCCTCCGATTACATAGAAACCTGTTTGCAGGAATCTGGGAAAGGAGGGCTGAGTGGATGTTGACGATTGAAGGATTGATTTCAGTGCTTGGCTTATGCCTGACCTGCTTCGGTCTCGGATACGCCATCGGAAGCAAGGATAATAATAAACCACAAAAATAGCCGCCCCATGTCCGCAAAACTAAGGCGACTATTTTTGTTGACTTGAATTCGGACTAGCCGTCTATCGGCAGTACCTTTATGTAAATATATCTTAGCAGATTTATACGGAGTTGTCAATTGGGCGGAATGTTCCACTGAAATCATTTTTAAACCGGATTCTGCGCAAAATTAAGGGACTTTAGCGATAAAAGTGCAATTTTTCGATTTGTCGAACCGCAAATCGGGGTGGGGTAAAAGTCATCAAAATCTAACAGCAGCACAGGCAGCGATTGCTAGTAAGTAGGAATATTTATTCTTTTGATTTTAAAGAGATGAACTGTAATAAGCGTATCATTAGAAATAGTGATGCGCTTATTTTAATGCAGTTTCGTGTCATATTTTGCTATAAATCAAATATACTCGTGTGGTTTAATGTAAAAAATATAACAAAATACGTTGATTTATACACGAATATATGTAATACTAGGATTACATCTATAAGGAGGCTGAACCCATGTATAGAAAGATTATGAACTTTTTAGAAGAATGGAAGAATAGTAAACACCGTAAACCGCTTATTTTGCAGGGTGCAAGACAGGTTGGTAAAACCTATTCTATTTTAGAGTTTGGACGTAACCAGTACGAGAATGTGGCATACTTCAATTTTGAAACCCATCCTAAGCTGAATAAAACTTTTGAAGAAAGCATCAGCCCTGATTATCTGATACCAATTTTATCTCATATTGCCGGACAGACGATTGTCACAGAAAAGACTTTAATTGTATTTGATGAGGTGCAGCTTTGTGAAAGAGCATTGACTTCGCTGAAATATTTTTGCGAGGATGCACCAGATTATCATATCATTGTGGCAGGCAGTCTGCTCGGCGTTGCGGTAAACAGGACGAAATTTTCTTTCCCTGTTGGTAAGGTAGATATGAAAACATTATATCCAATGGATATGGAAGAATTCATGCTTGCGATGGGTGAGAATTCTTTGATAGAGCAAATAAAAAAAAGTTTTGATAATGACACACCGCTGCCATCGGGTATGCATGATGCTGCAATGCGTATTTATCGACAATATCTTGTTGTGGGTGGTATGCCAGAGTGCGTTATGCAGTTTGTTCAGACAGGGGATTATATTCTTGTTCGTCATACACAGGATACGATTCTTACAAGTTATTTAAATGATATGAGCAAGTACAATAACTTGAATGAAATCAAGAAAACAAGACTCGCTTACGACAATATTACTGTTCAGCTTTCAAAGAAAAATACACGCTTCCAATATAAGTTAATAAAAAAGGGGGGGCGGGCTTCTGAATTTGAAAATGCTATTGAGTGGCTCTGTCTTTCCGGTATCGTATCACAGGTTCATAAAATTGAGCAAGTCAAAAAGCCTCTTGAAAATTATCGTAATATTGATGCGTTTAAAATCTATGTATCTGATTTAGGGCTATTGTGTGCGAAAAAGGATTTAGCAGCAAATGATATTCTCTATATGGTCGAAGAAATCAATGACTTTAAAGGTGGTATGGTAGAAAATTATGTCAATGTACAGCTTACCATTAATGGATATCGCACCTATTATTGGGAGTCTGAGAGAGGTGCGGAGATTGATTTTGTCATTCAGCGTGATGGTCAGCTCATCCCCATCGAGGTTAAGTCTGCTGATAACACCAGAGCCAAGAGCTTGAAGGTCTATATGGAAACCTACAAGCCTGCTTATGCGATTAAGCTCTCTGCAAAAAACTTTGGCTATGAGGACGGAAAAAAGACAGTCCCTCTCTATGCTGCATTCTGTATCTGATTTGAGAAATTACTCATTATCCTCCAACTATCGCAGTGTTGTATACGCATATACAGCACTGCCGTTTGTTTCACCATAGGGTTGATGAGGATAGATATCCTCATTTTCCGGCTGCCCAGCCGCCATAGCCAGCATAATGGGAGAAATCTTCTGGCTGATATATGCAAAATCCTCAAAACCCGCAGATTTTTGACCTTCATTCATGGCTTTAAAGTCCTCAACACAAAATGCTTTTTTGGAGCCAAGCAATTCTCTGACATATTTAAGTACGCTGACAGATAGTTCTTTGTCATTAACAAGAGTGGGACAGCTACTTTTAAATGTCACTTCTGCCTGCGCACGGAATGTCTGGGCGGTTTCAAGTAACATGGCTGTGTGCATGTCATGTCCGTAGGCATGCACTCTTCCAGCTCATATCCTATTTTATCAGTTCTTTTTTTATAAAAGATATGGTATCCCCGATATCAAATTCTGTCCCTGGGTGGGAATGTATATACCTTCTACAGGATACAATGTTTTGCCTTATATTTTCTGCTTCTTTATAATAACGTTTCTGGTGACATAGTATGTACCTCCTGTTTGCCATTACCATATCCACACAACCTGTAGAAACTATACATTCATTATTGTTAGATATGCAAGAGTAAATCCTCTTTATCCAGAAGTAAATCCTGCATTGGCTTATCTGAGTAGAGTTTTGAAAAATAATTCTGGAGTAAGGTAAAGATAGACTACAATTGTAGAAAAATGTAATAATTTGTGCTATACTTTATTTATTAAAAAATGATTAAGGAGGAAAAGTATGGAAATAAAAAAATGCCCGGAATGTGGTGCAGAGGTAGAAGGAAAAACATGTAGTAACTGCGGATATTCCTTTAAGAAAAAATATAGGAAGAAAATAATTATTGTTTTAGCGGTACTTGTTTTGCTTGTTGGCGGTGGTTCATTAGGGTATGTAAAGTACCAGCAATATACTAAGGAACAGGAAAAAATTGCCGCTGAAAAAGCAAAAGAAGCAGAAGAAGAAAAGAAAGCAAAAATTGATGAATTATTAAAAAAGGTGGAGGAATTATATAAGGATCAAAACTTTGATCAAGTCTCCAATATCTATGATGAATTGGAAAAATTAGGTTATGAACTTGGAAGTAAAAGAGATACTTTAGAGTACGACAAAACTGTTGCAAAAGATATTGCAGAATTTCATAGTACGCTGAAAAAGGTGGATTCAAATCTTGAATCTGGCAGCTATTTATCTATAAGGGAAGAACTAGATAAATTGAAAAAACCTATGAAAACAATTAAAAATTTGGAAACAAATCCATATTCTAAGTTGAGTAATTATGCTTTAAATATTAGAAGTAATTTAATGTTTGATTTACTATACGATCAATATGTATATTCAGCAGAAACAAATGTCGATCACGGATTGGTTCAAAATGGATATGCAATGATAGTTACAACATATACTGATGAATTGCTAAAAATAGATTGTCCAATTGATTAAAGGGAGGAAAAAAGATGGCGTTAATTAATTGTCCGGAGTGTCAGAAGGAAATAAGTGATACAGTTAAAAAATGTCCGAAATGTGGATATAAATTTAAGAAAAAGAAAGGTAATAAAATAATTATCCCAATAATTGTTGTAATTGTATTGATTGTGATAGCTGTTGGCGGATATTTTGGGATTTTCTATTTGAATGATGATCAAAAAAACCGAGTTGCTGAATATGATCAGAAAATCCAACAGATAATGGATGTTACATATGATAATATGGATAAAAAGAATTTGCAGAGTAATTTAGAGGATATTCAAAAGTTGCAAGAAGAAGTAGAGTCTCTTGATTTTAAGACTAAAAATCATTTGAAAGAAAAAAATGGTGCAAAAGAAAAAGCAGAACTTGTAAAAAAACTTATTACTGAAAAAGAAAATGATGAAATAAAAGTTGTTTCAGATTTAATTGGTGATATTGGAGAAGTTACTGTAGACAGTAATGCGGCGATAAAAAAAGCAGAAGAAGCATATGAAAAGTTAGATGATGAGTTGAAATCAAAGGTTGAAAACTATTCTGATTTACAAAGTGCGAGAATTAAATGTGATGAAACAATGGTTGAGAATACGATTCAATTAATAAGCGAAATTGGAAAAGTTTCGTTAAAAGAGGGAGACAAAAAGATTAGGGCAGCATCTAGTGCGTACAATAATTTGTCTTCGGATGCTAAAACTAAAGTTACAAATGCTGATGATTTGCGAAAGGCTTCTGAAAAATATAATAAACTTGATAAAGAACAAACTGAAAAAAACAATGTTAAAAAAGCTAAGAATTCAATTAAAATAACAAAAAAGTATTTTGATATGAATTCTGTTGGCGGTTGTGATGTTTATATTTATGGAACAAATACATCAGGGAAATCTATTGATTATATTTCATTTACCGTTTCTTACTATAATGCGGTTGGAGATTCTTTGAGTGATAGTATAAGTCATGATAGAACAAAGTGCTTACAATATACTGGTCCGATTGCACCGGGGGCAAGTTTTGGAAGTGGAAAATATTGGTCGGCTGCTTGGTATAATACAACAACGAATTCTTTTAAGATAGACAGTGTTGAAATTGAATATGAAGATGGAACTACACAAACAGTTAGTGGTAATTATATGAAATATATTCAATAATATGGGAGTGATGTAATGGCACTAGCAAAATGTCAAGAATGTGGAAAAGAAATATCTGACACGATTAAGATTTGTCCACATTGTGGGTATAAAAATCACTGGATAAAAATTATTAGTTGCCCAGAATGTAACCATGAATTTGAGGATACTGTAGCAAGTTGTCCAGAATGTGGATATGTAATAAACAAAGCAAAAAAGATATCGCAACGAGCAGAAAAACATATGAATCAATTTAGCATTAAAAGTTTTTCTAGGGGAAAATGCCTGGGTGCTGCAATTATTGTTTTTGCACTTATAATAATATATTTTGCTTTGTTTTCAGTAAATAAAGTTAATGTCTCTCAAAAAGAAATTGATATTAAAACGGGGGATACAGTAGTGTTAAAGGCTGAGGTGTATCCTAGTAGAATTCCAATAAAGAAAGTCTTTTGGAAGAGTTCAAATGAGGAAGTTGCTACTTGTAAAAATGGTCATATTACAGCAAAAAAACAAGGTAATTGTGTTGTCACCGTTAAATCAATAAATGGAAAGAAAACAAAGTGTAAGATTCATGTTATGAGTGAAGAGGAACTGTATTCAAATGCGGTTTCAACGTTAATACAATATGTAGATGATAATCATGATTTGTCTGATAATGGTACGGCTTTGGTAAAGGTAAGAGATGTTTCTAGCAAGGCGGCCTTTTATATCGGGAAAACTAATAATAAACTCAGCTTATTTTATGAATTTAAAGATGGTGCAATGAATAAAAGTACTTTTGTAATGTTTGATGAGTCTGATTATAACCGAGCAGAAGTAATACAGAAAAATAAAAGTACACTTTTTTCGTTTACTACTAAAGCAACTGGAACGTTGAAAATGCGAGAATATAAGTCGGGAGATAAAATATCCATTGACGATATCGATTCGACAATAAGTTCAAGTAGTGGCGCTGAAATAGGGGTGACTGATGAGTTTCAGCAGATAACAGACGAGGGTGTAGAAAAGTGCATTTCCGAATTTCAACATTTTTTAGAAGAATATGATGAATTAGGATATCAGCTTGAAGACTTTGGTTTTGCGAATAATGAAAATCAAATATAAACGGAGGAATAAAAGCAACGAATATATAACTTAAAAGTTTGTTGTCTTGTTTTCTGTTTCTTTCATTATTATTTTATGGTTCGTGAAGAGAATTTTGAAGATGAAAAAAATACATGGAATAATTAATGGTTAAGAAAAAGAATCGAGGGGTAGTGTAAAATAGTTTGTTTTTATGGTAAAAAGTGGCTCCTTTTTGGTAAGAATTCAGATATGATAATTCTTATCGAAAAGGAGTATTTTGTGGCAGTTGCAAAGAAACAAATTTGACAGATTATCTCGGAAAACAATATTAGTAGCGTTGCAGGTGTATACATGCTTCTGAATGACAGCTTCAAAGATATCCTCAGCATTACAGTAGGAGCCAATGAAACCAGCAAGTTCTGGCTTGGAATGCTCAACGATCTGAAGAATCGTGGAGTAAAGGATGTCCTTTTCTTCTTTGTAGATGGGCTTTCGGGACTTAAAGAAGCTATCCAGGCAGCAGAGATCCAGAGATGTGTTATCCACATGCTGTGTAATTCTTTCGAGTATGTAAACTATACTGACTTGAAAAAGTTTTCCTCAGATTTCAAAGTGGTATATAATGCTCCAAATGAAATAGCAGCTTTATCAGAACTGATTACAATGGTGGTGGCACTGATTTTTCTTTATCGTAACAAGGACAGGTATCATTATGCATAGATTGCTAATTTCATAACACGAAACCGATCAACAGATGAGGACAGGATAAAAAGAATATTGTATAAAAGACAGCCGCCATAGCCACTCATTATGGTTCTTTCTTAACTTTGAATATTTTATTTTTGTAGAATGTTTAGAAATTTGCAGAAAAATCAGTATTTCAGCAAAGTCTATTCCGACAGATTAGCTAAACATGAGAAAGGATCATCGCCACCATATGTGGCAGTCTGCCATTTTTGCAGGCAGAATATATTATTAAAAAAGTAATATTCTTGTAACACACCCCCATGCACATAAAATCGTTTCTTTTTATCAGATAATGCCAAAGAGAAATAAAACCGATAAATCTGAAAAATGAAGATATTTTACAAGACGCAGGAAAAAATAAGGGATAAAATGTCTCTTGACAAGGAGGTTGTCTGCATGAAGAAAGAAACAAGGACAGTGGTATATGATGATGAATTAAGGATGGAAGCATACCGTTTTCAGGGAATCGTGCAGCCCTTTCCAAGCCATTTCCATGAGCATTATGTTATTGGATTTGTGGAGGATGGGGAGAGAGTGCTTTCCTGTAGGGACAGGGAATATGCCATAGAGGAAGGCAGTATCGTACTTTTTAATCCGGGAGACAGCCATGCCTGCGTACAGAGTGATGAGGGGACATTTGACTACCGGGGTTTCAACATCTCAAAGGAAATCATGCTCGATCTGGCGGAGGAAGTCACAGGGAAACGGGAGCTTCCGGGATTTTCAAAAAATGTTATCTATGACAAGGAGGCAGCTTGCCATCTGCGCTCACTGCACGAGATGGTCATGAAAGGGACAGGGGAGTTTAAGAAGGAGGAAACACTGATGTTCCTGCTTTCGTACCTTATCCAGAATTATGGGCAACCTTTTGAAAGCTGTATTCCGGAGTGCAGGCAGGAGATTGAAAGAGCCTATGAATATATGGGGGAGCATTTCATGGAACGCATCTATTTAGAGCAGATCTGCTGTCATGCAGGGCTTAGTAAGTCAACATTGCTGCGGGCCTTCACAAAAGAAAGGGGAGTCACGCCATACCGATACCTTGAGACAATCCGTATCAATGAAGCAAAAAAGCTGTTATTGGAAGGAATACCGCCTGTGGAGGCGACAATTAGGACAGGGTTTTCAGACCAGAGCCATTTTACAAATTATTTCAATCAGTTTATGGGGCTTACACCGGGGACTTACCGTGAAATATTTTCGGATAAAGACAGGGATGGTGAATAACATGGAGAATAGCAAATCAGCAGGTCATATGGCAGCGTTGTTTACGATTATCATATGGGGGACAACATTCATATCTACCAAAGTCCTTCTTACGGATTTTAAGCCGGTGGAGATATTGTACTTCCGTTTTGTCATGGGCTTTATAGCATTGCTTTTAGTCTGCCCACACCGTATAAAAAGAGTGGGTCGTAAACAGGAAATGACTTTTGTGCTGGCGGGGCTGTGTGGGATATGTTTGTACTACCTGCTAGAGAATGTCGCCCTTACATATACAATGGCTTCCAATGTGGGGGTTATCATATCGGTTGCACCATTTTTTACGGCGATACTGTCACGCTTATTCCTAAAGTCGGAAGGGAAGCTGCGGGCAAATTTCTTCATCGGTTTTGTAGTGGCAATGATTGGTGTTGCACTGATCAGCTTTAACGGTTCCAGAATGGAAATGAACCCTGTAGGTGACATACTGGCAGTCCTTGCGGCTTTTGTATGGGCGTGCTATTCCATACTGACGAGGAAAATCAGTAGCTTTGGCTATCCGGTCATCCTTACCACACGGAGGACATTTTTTTACGGCATCCTCTTTATGATTCCTGCATTGTTTCTTTTTGACTTTGAAATCGATTTGGAACGGTTTGGTGATATGGTGCATCTGCTCAATATCCTGTATCTTGGTCTGGGGGCATCTGCACTCTGTTTCGTTACATGGAATCTTGCAGTAAAGGTACTTGGGGCGGTTAAGACTAGCATTTATATTTACATGGTTCCCGTCATAACAGTGGTGACTTCCGTGTTAATACTGAAGGAGACGGTAATGAGTGTTTCCGTTATGGGGACAATTCTGGCAGTTGTGGGGCTTTTCCTTTCTGAATATAATGGGAAAGGGAGTGACAATAGTGTATAAATCAGACCTATCTGTGAAAAAATAAATATTATTTTTTCATGGAGATAAGCGTATGTATCATTCTTTTTATGGCTGGTATCTGAAATGTCAATCTGATATACAGACTTTAGCAGTAATACCTGCCGTTCACAACACAAGGAACAAACGTACCTGTTCTATTCAGGTTATTACGGATAATGATGCATGGACAGTTACGTTCACTGCAGATTCATTTCGACGAACAAGAAGGGATATTTTTATTGGAGAAAACCGATTTGGTGAAAAAGGTATTCATCTGGCAATACGCACCCCACAGCTAACCATTAAGGGAAAACTGGATTTTGGACCGCTTTTCCCATTAAAATATGATATTATGGGACCGTTTGCCTTAGTGCCATTTATGGAATGCCGTCATAGCGTGTGGAGTATGCGTCATTCGGTTAGGGGAAATGTGTGTATCAATGGACAAAAATATTCTTTTCAGGATGCATGGGGATATTGGGAAGGGGACAGAGGCCGGTCATTTCCTAAAGAGTATATATGGACGCAGTGTTGTTTTTCGGGTGGGTCGTTAATGCTGTCCGTGGCGGATATTCCCATGGCAGGATTTCATTTTACTGGCATTATAGGTGCAATATTATGGCGGGGAAAAGAATACAGAATAGCTACTTATCTGGGAGCCAGAGTTGTTAGAATTCAAAACAAAATGGTCCGGGTTATACAAGGCAATCTGGAATTGGATGTCCGGTTGCTGGAAGCATCCAAACAACCTCTTAAGGCTCCAGAGAAAGGAGACATGGTAAGGACAATTCACGAAAGTGCATCCTGTCGGGCGTTCTATCGATTTTGCAAAGAGGGCTGTACTCTGTTTGCTTTTGAAACAGATAGGGCATCCTTTGAATTTGAATATTTTTGATTGTGTGATATAGAATAATAGGAGATTGTAGAACAATAAGAAATTAGGATGTTTCTTAATCTTTTTTAACGAACGATGGAGGTATGATTATGGATTTTTATAAAAGAGCATTGGAATTGAGTGAGGAGACAGTCACACACCGTCGCTGGCTGCACACCAATGCGGAGGTGGGGCTGAAGATGCCTAAGGGACAAGCCTATGTTATGGAGCAGTTGAAAGACTCTGGTTTGGAACCGCATCCCTGCGGGCATGGGGTAACTGCGGAGTTAGGCCGGGAAGGAGGCAGGACCATCCTGATTCGGGCGGATATGGATGCACTTCCTATGCCGGAGGAAAGTGGTGAAAGTTTTTCCTGTCCAACCGGCACGGAGGCTCATACTTGCGGACATGATTTCCATGCGGCCATGCTACTGACAGCAGCAAAGATACTAAAAGAAAATGAAGATAAGCTGTCTGGCAGGGTTCGCTTTATGTTCCAGCCTGCGGAAGAAACCTTTGAGGGTGCAAAGGATATGATGACAAATGGAGTGTTAGAGGGTGTGGATGCGGCGCTGGCTTATCATGTCGGTCCCGGCAGAATGCCAGTGGGCTTGTTCATGTATAACAGTGGCGGAACCATGATGTACTCTGTAGATGGTTTTCGGATTACGATTCATGGTCGGGGTGCCCATGGTGCATATCCGCACGATTCCGTTGATCCAATTAATATTGGTGTCCATATTTACCTTGCCATGGAGGCACTGATTGCCCGGGAGGCAGATCCCAGTAAAGCCTGTGTGTTGACCATCGGTAATTTTTCTGCTGGCTCGGCACCTAATATAATTCCTGATACCGCTGTCCTTCAGGGGACTTTGCGTACCAATGACAGTGCCAGTCGTGAGAAACTGGTGCGTCGGCTGAAGGAGATTGCCCAAAAGACTGCACAGGTATATGGTGGAACAGCGGTAATTGAGATGGTTTCTGAGGTGCCGCCGCTAATCTGTGATTCTGCCATGACTGATGAGATAGTGGGGTATATGGAAGAACTAGCAATTCCCGGACTGACTCCGGTTCCTGATACGACAGCCAGTGCTTCTGAGGATTTTGCAACTATTGCAGAGAAGGTACCTAGCGTATTCATGTATCTTTCAGCGGGGTATATGGATGAACGAGGGGATGTCCCTGCCCACAATCCGAAGGTGCGGTTCAACGAGGATGTCTGTCCAATTGGTTCTGCCTGTTTGGCACACTGTGCAGTCCGCTGGCTGGAAGAACATTAAAAAATAAGCAGATATCATTTCTTACAATGCTTATGAAGTATTAAGAGGAGGATATGGAACTTGCTTTATAGAATTAGCTGTTATTTTCTTATTGTCAATGAAAAATGTCTATAGAATTAATGAGATAAAATGCAGTTATGACATGAAACAAGCCGTTTATAGCATGAAATAGGTAAGAATCCTATAATTTGCCGATATATCAGATAACCGTGCGAATGCACGAACCTCCAAACGCTAGGAGGAACATCAAAGGCAGGTGGTTATTATGTTGTCAATCGCAGTATGTGATGATGAGCTGATAGAGTGCTGTAACATAGCAAGGCAGATAAATAAAATATTAGAAGAGCTGAATGTTGCCTGCACGGTACGGCAGTTTAGCAGTGGACAGGAATTGCTTAATGCGGCAGAGCAATTTGATATTATATTCCTCGATATTATTATGTGTAGGATTGATGGGATGAGGACAGCACAGCTTCTTCGTGAAAAGGCATTTGACAAGCTGCTTGTTTTTATATCTTCCAGCAGGGAATATATACTAGACGCTTACGATGTAGAGGCGTTTTCCTATTTATTAAAGCCTGTTGATGAGAATAAGCTAAAGAAAGTATTACAGAGGGCTATTCCCAAGATAGAATATCACTCACAGGAATATATGATTGTCAGTAAGGAACGTCAGAAAAGAAAACTGTTCTTAGATGACGTTTATTATTTTGAAATCAAGGGGCGGATGATGGAAGTTTATGGGACAAAGGATGTGTTTACCTTTTATGAGCGGATTAGTCATTTAGAAGATACATTAAGGAACAAGGGCTTTTTCCGATGCCACAAAGGCTACCTTATAAATATGAAATATGTTACGGTATATAACAGGCAGGAACTTACGCTGGATAATGGGCAGAAGCTTCCCATTGCCAAAAGAAGATATGAAGAATTTTGCAGGGAGATACTAGAGTATATGAGAAAAAATGGGGGAATTGTATGATGCAGCTTACAGATTTCATTTATATACTGGTATCGGTACTATGTTTTTGTGGGTATATATGGGCAAATATGAGATTTTGTAAAAGATATCTGAAGATTTCAAAGGGAAGAGAACTGATTTTTACTGCCTTGTTTTTTAGCGGCTGGGTGCTAGGTACTATGAATGAACAGTATACTGTTTCATATATGGTGCTTGCTATGCTGCATCATATATTTTTTGTTGGATTGGTAGTATTACTGTTTCATGGGGATGTAGGGAAAAAAATAAGTGTTGCTGCTATTTTGCTTACGGTAACAACGCTAGCAGGAAATTTTTTTACATCATTCTTCTCATGCGTAGCTTTGATCTGGCAACATACGGTAAACCGTATGTTAGAACCCATTATTGCTGGATGGGAATACAGTGTGATTAATAATATTGTATTGATAATAGAGATTACTATAATATGCTGGCTGACAAAGGCATTATGCTCTGTGTTTTATGACAAAACAAGAAGATGGTATGTTACATTAGTGGTTTTGTTATTTGCATTTACTGCCATGATTGATGTGGCGAACTGGGGTTCAAGTAATGGGATTATGGTTAGAAGCGGCGGTAATATGGGACTGTTTTATGACCAGCTTTTCAGCCATGCGGAAATAATTGCATTAACAGCCTTATCTATGTTTGCGGCAGGATTTTATGTATTTGGAATGAATAGGATTGATTTGGAACAGAAAAAGGCTGCACAGTATCATTCACAGGTTTTGACTTACAAAATGCTGGAGCAGCAGTATAGCCGCTCAGAGCGGTTACGGCATGATATGAAAAACCACATTATTGCTTTATCGGGTTTGCTGGAAGATAAAGAATGGGAAAAAATGAATGACTATCTTAATAAGATGAGGGATAGTGCCAATCTTGGAACAGGGGAGGAGCTTACCGGCAGCAGGGTAGTCGATGCACTTTTGTATCAAAAGAGGGAAAAGGCAGAGAAACAAGGAATTTTATGGCAATGTGACGTGCAAATTCCGAAGCTGTGTGGTATGGAGGAATTTGATTTATGTGTTTTATTTGGTAACATATTGGATAATGCGGTGAATGCTTGTGAAGCCATGGAGGGTAGTATGGCTAACCAAGGTTTACAGCGGTTTATTGATATTCAGGGGAAGACAGTTAAAAAATGTTTTCTGCTGGAGGTAAAGAATAGTATACATATCAAGGATAAAAATCAAGCTGGGACTGCTTATCAGAAGATACAACACTGGGGTACCGGACTGTTGAATGTAAATGATGTGGTACAAAAATATAATGGAGCAATAAATATGGAAGTGGAAAAGAATATATTTAGCATTTCCATACTGATACCGCTGGCAGACGCCGTACATGACAGCAGACAGGCTATTTGAAACAGGATGCTTATGTCTGGAAATTCTTCTGACGAAACCTATTATATACAATTATTAACGAGGAGGTTTTATTATGAATACGAAATTAATGGAAGGTCTTATAGGGGCAAAGATGAATGTGAATCAGATAGATACCCCATTTAAGGTTTTTAAGGAGGCAAGGCACAAGGGCGATACAGCGACAATGGAGCGGGCGATGGGATACGTTAATGACTGTACGGCAAGGGCAGAGGAATATAGTGCAGAGGCGGATAAGGGATTAGAGGAGGATGCAAGGGAAGCAAGAGAGAAGGAGAAGCTGGAGCTTGAAAAGCGTATAGAAAAGCGAAGAGAAGAACGGGAATTATTGGAGGAAGAGAAAATAGAAAGAAAAGACGCAGATACTGTCGAGGTGAGTGAGGAAGGGATGGCACTGTTGAAGGCTGATACAGAGCTTGATAGTACCAGCTCTTCTGAAAGCAAGGCAGAGGCTGCAGAACCTGTTATATATTCCAAAACAGGAGTAGTGAATCAGGAAGAGTCGGGTGTAACTGTTTCAGTTTCTGTATAAATTGAAACAGTTACTATTTGCCTATTGACAAAAATTTCTTCAAGTTCTATAATCCAATTATTCCTACTATTCCTATAGGGATGATTAGATTGTGTGATGAAATATATGTTTAAAACAGGTGGAGAGGTACGGCAATGAAAGATGAAGTAATTGAAGAGGCGGTTTACAAACGCTATATTATACCCACAAAACGTAAGAGTACAAAACTGCTGGGGTTGGAATTGGAACTGCCTATTGTGAATAAGGAGAAAATGCCAGTTGATTTTAAAATAGTACATAAGGTGACAGACGCATTTGTTCATGAATTTTTATTTGATGAAATATATAGAGATGATAATGGCGATATCTATACGGCTGTGGACAGCAAAACAGGAGACAGTATATCCTTTGACTGTAGCTATAATACGCTGGAGTTTTCCTTTGGAACGGAAGAAGATATGAATGTACTGTATGGACGTTTTGTGACATATTATTCTTTTGTACAGAGGCTGTTTGCACAGCACAATCATGTATTGACGGGAATGGGAATCAATCCACATCATGCTATCAATAGAAATGTTCCTGTGGTGAGTGAACGGTATCGTATGCTGTTGCATCATCTTTGCTCTTATCCGAACTATGATAGACAGATGAGGTTTCACCATCATCCGAATTTTGGCTTATTTTCCTGTGCAAGTCAGATACAGATGGATGTAGAGGAAGAAAAGCTGGTGGAAACCCTAAATACGTTTACCAAGCTGGAGCCATTAAAGGCATTGATTTTTTCTAATTCAATATGGGGAGAGAAACAGGATATTCTATGTAGCAGGGATGTTTTTTGGAGAAATAGTCTTCATGGGTTAAACCGGCACAATGTAGATATGTATGGGCTTGAATTTGATTCTATTGATGAAATTCTTTTGTATATCCAGAGCATGAGCCTTTATTGTGTGGAGCGGAATGGAAAATATGTTAATTTTGCTCCGGTGCCGTTAAAACAATATTTTAAATCTAAGGAGATAATGGGGGAATATTTTGATGGAGAACGATATCAGCACATAAAGATACATCCTGAAATTAAAGATTTGCAATATCTTCGTTCCTTCAAGTTTGAGGATTTGACCTTTCGGGGGACTGTAGAGTTTCGCAGTGTTTGTGAGCAGCCGGTTGGAGAAATAATGGCAACAGGGGCCTTTCATGCCGGCTTAATGGAGAATTTATCTTCCTTAACGATTTTGCTCGACGAGGACCATGTGATTTATCATAAGGGTTATAATGCCTCTGAGCTTCGCAGAATGTTTGTTAAAAAGGAGCTTCCGGATATATTTGATTGGGGAGCGGTTTCTTCGTTTATTATAAGTGTTTTGGATGTTGCGAAAAATGGATTGAAAAGGCGGGGACTTGGTGAGGAAGCTTTCTTAGAGCCGCTTTATATGAGAGCAGAGCAGCTTCTTAGTCCGGCAAGACAGATGCTAAATGGGTTAGAACAGGGCAGAAGTGTGGATGATTACATTAAGGAGTATGGAAGGCTATGATTTTAGATATCGAAAATGACTATATAAAAGAACATATATTAGATGGATATTTTGGACTGGAAAAGGAAGGCTTGCGTGTTCTTGAAAATGGAATGTTTTCCCATACACTTCACCCCTTTCCGGAGGATGAAAATATCGTTAAGGATTTTTGTGAAAATCAAACAGAAATCAATACATCCGTACATAGCAGCGCAAAGGCAGCAGTAGAAGAACTTAAATATCATAACCAGCGTATTTACACGAAATTACAGGCACTTCCACAAAAGGAATATCTGTGGCCCTTTTCCAATCCACCGTTCATTATAAAGGAACAGGATATCCCAGTTGCAGTTTTTGAAGGAAATTCTGCGTCCAAAACTGCTTATAGAGATTATCTTTCCGAAAAATATGGAAGGTATAAGATGACGTTTTCCGGAATCCATGTTAATTTCTCTTTTTCGGATGAGCTTATTAAAGCGGGATATAAAGAAGAGAGAAAACGGCAAGGGCATTCCAATGCTTTTGTATCACAGCAGGAGCCGGGGGATTATCAGGAATATAAAAATAAGGTGTATCTTACATTGGCGAAACGGCTAGCGGCGTATGGCTGGATATTAGTTGCGGTTACTGCTGCCAGTCCGATTATAGACAGCTCTTTTGTGGAAAAGGGTGTTTATGGAAAAGATATTTTTACCGGTATGGCATCTGTAAGATGTAGCGAAATGGGATATTGGAATGAGTTTGCTCCTATTTTTAATTATGACAATATAACCGAATATGTGAAAAGTATACAAAAATATGTGGATAATGGGCTCCTCAAGGAACCTTCCGAGCTATACTACCCTATTCGTTTAAAGCCCAAGGGAGAGAATCGTCTTGAAACCTTGTGCCAATATGGTGTAAACCATATTGAGCTTCGTATGTTTGACTTAAATCCTTTAACGCAGGCTGGGGTGGAGGAGAAGGATATTGTATTTGCCCAGCTTTTGATGATCTGGCTGCTGGGTATAAAAGAGCGTCCGTTTATGCAGAAAGACCAGATACAGGCAGTACAGAATTTTAAGAAAGCGGCACATTATGATTTGAAAACGGTTAGAATTACTACTGTCGATGGTGAGAATTGTTCTGTTGCCAGAGCGGCAATCAAGATAATTGATGAGATGAAACATTTTTATCAAACAATAGGGCTGCCAGTGCAGGACATTCTGGAATTTGAATATAACAAATTTATTGAAAGAGAGAATCGTTACGCATGGCAGATTCGGCAAAGGTTTCAGACGGGATATGTGAAAAAAGTATTAGAGCTTGCAAGGGAAAGGCAGGAAGGATAATGTGTGAATTATTTGGAATAAGTGCATCAAAAAAGCAAATGTTAAATGTGTTACTTGGAGAGTTTTTTTCTCATGGGATAGAACATCCGCATGGATGGGGTATGGCATTTTTTTATGGAAATGCGGTGTCATTGGAAAAACAGCCGGAAAATTCCTGTAAAAGTAGTTATTTAAAGCAGCGTCTTCGTACTCCAATCGAGACGGATAGAATGATTGCACATATCCGTCTTGCAACAAGAGGGGGTATGGAATATGAGGATACTCATCCTTTTGTCAAGCGGGATAACTATAATCGTGTATGGACGTTAGCACATAATGGGACGATTTTTGAGTGTGAAAAACTGGATTCCTTTATTCATGTGCAGCATGGAAGGACAGATAGTGAGCGAATCCTTTGTTATATAATTAGTAAAATTAATAAAGCACAGGAGAAGAAGAATGCTCCACTGTTAAAAGAGGAACGGTTTCAATTGGTTGATGAGATTCTCTGTGAAATCTCTTCGGAGAATAAAATAAATCTTATATTAGATGATGGTGAGCTTTATTATGTCCATACAAATTATAAGGATAGTTTATTCCAATGCCATAAGGAGGGAATAACAATGTTTTCAACAAAACCATTGGGTAGGGAGTGTTGGGAGAATGTGCCAATGAACAGGCTGCTGGCATATCAGAAGGGACAGCTGTGCTACACTGGTACAAATCATGGATGTGAATTTTTTGATAGTGAAGAAAAGATGCGTTTATTGTTTTTGGATTACGCAGTATTGTAGGTAATTTAGGAAAAGAGGTTTGTTATGGATAAGATTATTTATATGGATAATGCAGCTACAACAAAGGTTTCCAATGAGGTGCTGGAGGAAATGTTTCCATTTTTTCAGGAATATTATTGTAACCCATCCGCCTTCTATCATTTTGCCTCAGAGGGGAAAAAGGCAATAGATAAGGCGAGAGAACAGGCAGCAGCTTTGATTGGTGCGGGTAGCGATGAGATTTATTTTACCTCCGGGGGAACGGAATCGGATAACTGGGCATTGAAGGCGGTAGCGAAAGCTTATGAGAAAAAAGGACATCATGTTATTACCAGCAAGATAGAGCATCATGCCATTTTGCATACATGTCATTATCTTGAAGAAAATGGATATGAGGTTACTTATCTGGACGTGGATGAATACGGAATGATTCGTATGGAGGAGCTTGAGAAGGCAATTCGTCCTGATACGATATTAATATCTGTCATGGCAGCAAATAATGAAATCGGGACAATTGAACCGATAGCACGGATAGGAAAGCTGGCACATGAAAAGGGAGTATTATTCCATACGGATGCGGTTCAGGCTTATGGGCATATTCCAATGGATGTGGAAGCGATGAATATAGATTTGCTGAGTGCCAGTGGGCATAAGTTTCATGGACCTAAGGGAGTTGGCATTCTGTATGTAAGAAAGAGCGTAAAGCTTTTGCCCGTTATTCATGGTGGTGCCCAGGAGAAAAACAGGCGGGCGGGAACCTATAATGTTCCGGGAATCGTAGGTTTTGGAAGGGCGGCAGAGCTTGCCGGACAGAGAATAAAGAAGCGGATGACAAAGGAGACAGAGCTTCGGGACTATCTGATAAAAAGAGTGATTGATGAAATTCCCTATGCCCGACTAAATGGACATAGGACAGACAGACTTCCGGGTAATGCTCATTTTTGTTTTCGTTTTATTGAGGGAGAATCTATGCTTATTTTATTGGACCAGCTTGGTGTGTGTGCTTCCAGTGGTTCTGCCTGTGCATCGGGTGCTCTGGACCCTTCGCATGTATTGCTGGCAATCGGACTTCCTCATGAGCTTGCACATGGTTCCCTTCGTTTGACGGTATCAGAAGATAATTCGTTTGAGGAGATTAATTTTGTGGTAAATGAGCTGAAGAAAATAATTGAAAGATTGCGTAGTATGTCCCCATTATATGAGGACTTTCTGCATCAGAATCAATAAAGGAGATGGAGTTATGTATAGTGAAAAGGTAATGGAGCATTTTAATCATCCAAGAAATGTTGGAGAGATAGAACATCCGAGTGGAGTAGGCACCGTGGGAAATGCAAAGTGTGGGGATATTATGCGAATGTATCTGGATATCGATGATGATGGAAGAATACAGGATGTGAAGTTTAAAACCTTTGGCTGTGGTGCTGCTGTAGCTACTAGCAGTATGGCGACAGAACTCGTAAAAGGACGAACGGTTCAGGAGGCATTACTGGTAACGAATAAGGCGGTTATGGAGGCACTGGACGGATTGCCGCCGCTTAAGGTACATTGCTCTCTTTTGGCGGAAGAAGCAATTCATGCGGCACTTTGGGATTATGCCCAAAAGAATAATGTTGTAATTGAAGGTCTGGAAAAGCCGGTAAGTGACATTGCTGAGAAGGAGTAAAGAATAGGTTTGTATGATAAATTTTCTCGGATTATAGGGAGGCAGATAGCGTTGTAATGTTATTGTTATTTGCTTAGAGACACTCGTTATGCTATACTTTTAGATAGTTGCGAAACACACATTTATTATGACGATAGTAGAAGTGAATAGTTATTTCACTATTATCTAATGATTGGTTATGGCAAGGAGGATTTAGGCATTATGGGTGATATCATAAATAAAGAAATAGACAACGGAAAGGCATTTGATTGGGGGAGAACCTCTGCTGAATATGCGAAGTACCGGGATATTTATCCCGCAGTATTTTATGAGAAAATTGCAGAACGCAATCTCTGTATTAAAGGACAGAAGGTTTTAGATTTGGGTACCGGCACAGGTGTGATTCCAAGAAATATGTATCATTATGGTGCAACGTGGTATGGAACGGATATTTCTGCTAATCAGATTGAGCAGGCAAGGAAGCTTTCTGATAAAATGAATATGGAGATTCATTATGAGGCAGTGGCAACGGAGGAGGTCGATTTTCCGGATAGTACCTTTGATGTAATAACTGCCTGCCAGTGCTTTTGGTATTTTGACCATGAGAAAGTCATGCCAGTATTATCCCGCATATTAAAATCAGATGGAAGCTTATTATTGTTATATATGGCATGGCTGCCTTATGAAGATGAAATTGCTGGTGCGAGCGAGAAGCTGGTATTAGAATACAATCCCCGATGGACAGGGGCAGGAGAGACGATGCATCCAATCGGTGTACCGGATTGTGTATATGAATATTTTGAAACGGCATATCACGAAGAATATCTTATTCATGTACCGTTTACGAGAGAGACATGGCACGGAAGGATGAAGGCATGCCGGGGTGTTGGTGCTTCCTTGTCACAGGAAGAGATTGAAAAGTGGGAGTGTGAACATCAGGCATTATTGAGAGACATTGCACCAGAGGAGTTTTCTATTAAGCATTATGCGGCAATGCTGGAGTTAAAACGAAAATCATAGTATCTAATTGTTTGTTTATGAAGGTGAATTTTGCAATTTCAACATATATTTTAACATTTATAGTTATTGCATAGTAGGTGGTATTGGAGTTATAATCACATTAGTTATGTTTGTACGGTTTATTGTTCAAACAGGTTAATAGGAATGTGTTAGGCTCTGTTACATAGGAAAGGGAATTTACCTCATGGAAAAAATCATATATTTTGATTATTGTGCACTAATTATTATGATTATACTGCTTACTACGACCTATTTGCGCCGGATGACCAAAGGACAGGTAAATCGTTGCTTTGGTTACATATTAGTGAATCATTTTGTGGCTTGTATAGCAGATGTTATTGCAATTTCTCTGGATAATATGGCAGGGGGGCACATACTGCAGCAATATATCTGGCACAGCATTTATTTATTTACCCATGCCCTTACACCAGCATTATATATGATGTATCTGGTTGCTCTGTCGGATACATGGCATAGGTATCAGAATAAGCTTATAAGGGTACTGCTGTTTCTGCCGATTGGTCTTTGCTTTTTGGTATTATGTATGAACGGATGGATTAAGAAGCTTTTTTACATCGATGCACAGGGCGGGTATATTCGGGGAGAATGGTTTCTGTTACTGTATCTGTGCACCGGTATTTATACGATAATGATTATTGAACATTTATTGCGTTACCATGTTTTGTTCAGTAAGAGGGAATTTGTATTTTTAGCCGCCGTTATCCCATTGCAGGTTATTGCGTTGTTTGTGCAGTTTATCGCACCACAGTATCCTGTGGAACTGTTTGCCATGAGTATAGGCTTGTTGATTCTTTCTCTTATGCTTCAAGGTTCAGAGCAGTTAATTGACCCGGCAACAGGAATTGGTAATATGAAATCCTATATGAAATATGTTCGCCGGGGGATAAAAAATGGGAAAATCGTCCGGGTTATTTTAACCAATGTTTCCAATTATTTTGGGCTTCGTGACATGCTTGGATACAGTGGAGTGCAGGATTTAGTAGCCGTGCTTGCCAATGAGATGATGGCGATATGTGAAAATGAGGGGATTAAGGCAGAATATTATTATCTTGGTGATGGGAAGCTTAGATGTGTGGCAGAACAGCGGTTTAGTGCGCAGTGTATGGAGGCAGCACAGAAAATCAACCGGCATTTTAAGGACGATATCCTTGTAAATGAGCTGTCGGTTAATGTAAATGCCTGCGTATGTATTATGGACTGTCCGAGAGATATTGATGATATTGAATCAATAATGGTATTTGGTAACGATTTGTCTAAGCTAAAGCATAGTGAAGGAGTGCTGTTTGCTTCTGATATTTATAAGAAGGATCACTATGATTTGATGCATGATATTGATAAGATTATAGAGAATGCGTTGAGCAATCATAAATTTGAAGTGTATTACCAGCCGATTTATTCCGTAGAAGAGCATAGGTTTAATTCTGCGGAGGCATTATTACGGTTAAAGGATGAAACGTATGGCTTTGTTTCTCCAGAGATTTTTATACCTGCGGCAGAAAAAAGTGGCGCTATTCATAAGATTGGTAACTATGTATTGGAGGAGGTATGCCAGTTTATTGCGAGTGAGCAGTATAAACAGCTGGGGCTTGATTACATTGAAATTAATTTGTCTGTGGCACAATGTATGAAGCCACAGCTTGCCGATGATGTGATTCAGATATTAAACAAATATCATGTCTCTGTCAATCAGATTAATCTGGAGATTACGGAAACTGCGGCATCCTATTCCCAAAATACAATGATGGAAAATATTGAAAAACTGGTGCAGGCAGGTGTTTCCTTTTCTTTAGATGATTATGGAACAGGCTATTCTAATATGCAGCGTATTGCTTCTATGCCTTTTCATATTGTGAAATTGGATAAAAGCTTTACCAATACCTATAATGATACTAAGATGATGATTGTGTTAGAAAACACAATTCGTATGATTAAGGATATGGATATGAAGATTGTTGTAGAAGGGATTGAGACCAAGGAATCCATGAAACAATTTTCTGCTTTGGAATGTGAATATATTCAAGGTTATTATTATTCTAAACCGATACCGAAACAGGAATTTATTGAGTTTATTATTGAGGAACATAAAAGGGGTAAATAACTCAAACTTTGCACTTGAAGTTTGAGTAAAATATAAATATGAAACAGGAGTGAAATCGGATTTTTGACAATTTCTTCTAATTATGATATACTAACAAATTGTGTTATAGACCTAAGAGGGGCTAGTACAGCGATTTATAATTAACCGGACTTTATTCATTCTTCGAATATAGTCCAGTTATCACAAAACATGATATATCAGGGATAATTTCCCTCATAAGGAGGAAATATGAATACAGAAAAGACGAAGGCTCCTGTGACGGAGAATAAAATGGGTGTCATGCCAGTTGGTAAACTGGTATTTAATATGTCTTTACCAATGATGATTTCTATGCTGGTGCAGGCATTGTATAATATTGTAGATAGTATTTTTGTCGGTATGATATCGGAAAATGCGTTGACTGCGGTTTCCCTTGCTTTCCCTTTGCAGACATTAACCATTGCTGTTGGTGCCGGTACCGGTGTCGGTATTAATGCATTGTTATCGAAATCCTTAGGAGAGAAGAATTTTAAGCGTGTAAATGATACGGCGAGCAATGGTGCATTTATCTATGCTTTAAGTTATCTTTTATTTTTGGTATTAGGTTTTTTGATAGTAAAACCATTTTATGCAGGACAGGTTAAGGATGCATCGCAGGAAATTATAGATATGGGTGTCCAATATCTAAGTATTGTTATGATATGCTCCTTTGGTATTTTTGCGCAGTTTTATTTTGAGCGGCTTTTGACTTCTACAGGAAAAACGATTTTCAGCATGGTTTCCCAGTTAAGTGGTGCGGTTACCAATATTATTCTGGACCCGATTTTGATTTTTGGATTGTGTGGCTTGCCGAAAATGGGAGTGGCAGGGGCAGCGATTGCAACCGTAATCGGACAGTGTGTGGCTGGTGTGGTTGCCTGTCTTTGTAATATTAAGTTTAATACAGAAATCACTCTTTCCTTTAAGGGATTCCGTCCCAATGGGAAAATTATTGGTACAATTTATAAGGTTGGTATCCCCTCTATTATTATGCAGTCTATCGGTTCTGTGATGACATATAGCATGAATAAGATACTAATTGATTTTTCTACTACAGCAACGGCAGTGTTCGGCGTATACTTCAAGCTGCAAAGCTTTTTCTTTATGCCGCTGTTTGGTATGAATAACGGTATTACTCCGATTATCGCTTATTGCTATGGGGCACAGCAAAGAAAGCGTATGGTAAAGACAATTAAGCTAAGTCTGGTAGTTTCCTTTGGTTTGCTGCTGTTTGGCTTTGGTGCCTTTGAACTGTTTCCGGGGCTGTTGCTTGGAATGTTTCATGCCTCAACGGAGATGTTAGAAATTGGAATTCCTGCCCTGCGGATTATTGGTGTACACTTTTTGATAGCGTGGTTTTGTATTATTGCTGGTACCGTATTTCAGGCACTCGGCAAGGCAGTGTTCAGTCTGATTGTATCCGTTATGAGGCAGCTTGTTGTTCTTATTCCAGTTGCATTCCTTTTGTCTAAGCTTGGTGGTTTACATGCGGTATGGTGGGCATTTCCTATTGCAGAGTTAATGTCCTTTACCGTATCAACGATATGTCTTGTTCATATTTATAAAACGATTATTAAGCCGTTGCCACAAGGGCGGGATTAATGATGAAAATAAAGGGGGCTTATGCCCCCTTACATTTCTAATATTACACCGCATCCAATCTTTTCGTGGGAATTACCGGAGGGCTGTGTTGTAAAGTCATCGGGGGCGGAATGGATAATGAGTGCTCTTCCAATGATTTCTTCTATTTGAATACGGTCAGTATAAAATACAAGATAACTATAGCCAGAATTGCTTAACAAGGGAGGTAAATCACCGGCATGCTGCGGGTGAGCGGTATTGGCGGGGTTATAATGGTTGCCGACCTTGTCAAAGGGAGGAGTGCAGTCCCCGTTTTCATGTATGTGCATACCAAAGAAGCTGCTGGTTTCATTTTCTTTTTGTGGCAGCCCGGATGTTTCTATTTCTACAAGAACCCCGCCTTGTGGTATCTGATAAAAATATGCCATTCCTTCCAGGTTTGGAGCTTTTGCATCACCTTGTATTACAGCATAGGCAGAGGGACAAGCATCCGTTAGAAGCTTTAAAAATTCTGCCTGTAGAGAGTTTGTGGGATAGATTTTCATAATAAGCTCTATTCTGTTTTTTTATAGTTTATGTGGAACAAATAGTTATGTGAGTAATTTGGACGTCACATATATCAAGCTGTAGAATTCTGAATAAGTAAATAATATTTGAGAAACAGATAGGATAGTATACTTTCGCGAAACTACGGAAAACTGAAAGTAAGAAAGGGAATGGAGGATATAATGTGTTTGGTGAAATTTGACTTGCATTGTCATAGCAGTGAGGGCTCTACGGATGCCAGATTTTCAATTTTGGACCATTGCCGGGTATTAAAGGAGCATGGTTTTGGAGGGCTGCTGATTACGGACCACGATTCTTATCAGGGGTACGAGGCATATCGCCTTGCAGGAGCTAAGGATGACGATTTTGTTGTGCTTCGGGGAATTGAATATGATACGCTGGAATATGGGCATTTTATTGTTGTGCTGCCGAATACAGTTCCACAGGAGCTTTATGATTTACTGGAACATAGAGGATTACCTCTGTCAAGACTGATTAAGCTGGTACATGGTTTTGGTGGTATTTTGGGACCTGCACATCCCTTTGGGGAAGTGTTTTTAAGCTTTGCACAGACAAAGCCATGGAAAAAACGGGAAAAGAAACGATTTATGGAGCAGTTTGATTTCCTAGAGGGGTATAATGCCTGTGAGTCTGAGGAAGATAATCTTCGTGCGAGACAGCTTGCACATTATTTTAAGCTGCCATTGATAGCGGGAACGGATGCTCATGCGGAGGACTATCTTGGCAAAGCCTGCACCTATCTGCCAGAGTGGATTCGGACGGAGGAGGACTTCATTGCCTATTATAAGGAGGGGAATTGCCCTAAGGTATGGGGCAGAAGATATGGACATACCACCAAGGACAGGATAGGCTTTTTTAATATTTATCTTGTGATGGGATTTTATTTTTATAATAAGTTTGGAGCGTTATGGAATTACTGGAGGAGGAAGAAGCTATATGATGCGGCGATAAAGGAACTGCAAAGGAGAACAAGGCAATAGATAAAAGTATCCGGCTTTCTAGTCCGGCTATTAAAAAATCAGTACACTTGGTTAGTTTATATTATGTTTTAGTGCAAAAGAGCGAGGGGATATGAAATGAAAAGGCTTACAATGTTATTATTATTGTCGCTGCTATGTGGTTTGATGGGATGTGGACCGAAGGAATTGTCACGGGAAATAACAGCAGGGACGGAGGAAACGAAAGAACTTACTACAGAACTGGTGCCAGCGAGTGCGGATGCGGTAAGTGCAGATGAAGGAAATGTAGTGGAAGAGGGAACGCAGATTTTTGATGGGGAAGTTGGGCAGGTGAAGCTGAAAACATCCGAAATTGAGAGACAGCTTACGATTTTGGAAAAGGAACGAAGCCAGTGGCTGAAGCATTATAAATTTGAAGATAGTGATGGTTATGAAGATATCGGTTACACCGTAGCGGACTTAAATCAAAATGGGCAATTGGAGCTGGTGTCCTATATTTGTGAGGGTTCTGGAATATTTACACACTATTATGTGAATGAGGTGACGCCGGAAGGAACGATGGTGGAATGGCAATTTAACAACAATCATGATGATGGCGAGCCGGGAGGGCGTCTGGACATTGGAAGCGACATGATGAAGTTATACTATGATAAGGAGAAAAAGACCTATGCTTATCTGTGTGGTAATAGCATGGGAGGTATTGGAGGGCTTCTATATACTCCTGGGGCAATAAAAATCAAGGATACAGCAGTCAGTGAGGAAACCTTTGGATGTAGTCAGTTTGCTTCTGGTGAGATAGAGTACTATGATGATTATGATGGAAAGGCAAAAAAAATTACACGGGAGCAATATCAAGAGATGGTTGACAAAGCAACTCCACAGGGGAAGCGGGGATATGCTTATTTTCGTTGGGAGAGCGAGAGCTTTAAAAAGCTTCAGAATGTGTCAGAGGAGAAGCTGAGGGAGAAATTGAGCGGATGTTATCAGGGTTTTCTTATCCGGTATAAAGATGCAGATGAATCGAATTATAATAAACAAATACAATATCTTGTTTCGCAGAAAAAAGAGTGGATGAAGAAGCTTCCGAAAACAATACATATGGATGGTGAAACAATAGAAACCAGCTACGAGCTTATGGCTATGGATTTGGATCAGAATGGGTGTATGGAATTGGGTATAAGCTATCGAGATAAACTGCTGGTGTTTGAGGTAAATGAGGATGCGGATGGAATGACAGAGTGGAACTGCACAGGTGAAAAAACAAATTTTTCTTTGGCACAGGCATACCATTCTACCAGGGATGATAAGATTCATTTTGTGTATTTTATTGAAGATTATGAGGGTAACGATATATATAAGACAAGATTGACAGATACCGTTTTATTAGAGGGAGAAGTAAAGACGGAGCTGGTTTCTCTGGCTGATGAGACAGAGGATTATGATACTGAGGTTATATCCACAAGCTATTATAATGGAAAAAATGAGAAGATAACTAAGCAGGAATATTTAGATATAGAGAAGACATTTTATAAGGATTTAAAGCCAATGAAGCTGTATGTTCAGTCCATTATTTCACCAGATGGGTATAATTTTCATTTTAAGAGCCTGAATAAAATAACAGATGAAGAATTGGGCGATAAGTTGCAGGAAGCCATCGAATGCTTTTATATTGGATAGCTAAGGAGTAGTCATGGAACAGCAGGAACCAACGATATGGACAAATATGTGTATGATTTATGATGATGACCGGATTGTTGTTCTGGATAAGGTTAATGACAGCTATACCGGAATAACCTTTCCCGGTGGTCATGTCAGAAAGGGGGAGCCCTTTGCTGATGCGGTTATTCGGGAAGTGGAGGAGGAAACAGGACTTTGTATTAAAGCACCGGAGCTCTGCGGTATATATAACTGGGTGCGCGAGGATGGCATACGGTATGTAGTATTGTTATATAAGGCGGAATATTTTTATGGAGAGCTTTGCTCCTCGGAGGAGGGAGCTGTGTTCTGGATTGATAAGAAGGAGTTTCTAAAACAGAAATTGGCACATGGAATGGATAAGGTGTTTACCATTTTAGAAGGAGAGCCCAGTGAATGCTTTTTTTCTTTAGAGGATGGGATGGAATATCTGAAATAAAGGCAGTTATTGATTATACATAACAATAGGAGCAGAAACGATGGAGAAGAACCCAGTGAATAAAACAAGAGTAAAACGCATGAATCCCCGCTTTATGGCAATGACAGCTATGTTATCAGCAGTTGCCTTGGTGTTGCAATATCTGGAGTTCCCTGTCCCGATGCTGATTCCCGGTTTTGTAAAGCTGGATTTTTCGGATTTGCCGGAATTGATTGGTGCGTTTTCTATGGGGCCGCTATCTGGTGTAGTCATCTGTGCTGTGAAAAATGTATTACATTTGCTGGTATCCCAGAGTGGCGGCGTTGGGGAGCTGTCAAACTTTATTTTAGGAGCGTGCTTTGTGATACCTGCTGGTTTGATATATCGCCGCAATAAAAGTAAAAAAAGTGCATTGCTTGGCTCCCTTATCGGGGCGGCAGTAATGGCAGTGGTTAGTGTGGCTTCCAATTATTTTATTGTATATCCCTTTTATTCCCTGCTGATGCCAATGGAATCCATTATTGAAGCGTACAAGGCAATTTATTCCGGTGCGGATACATTGTTAAAGTGTCTGATTATCTTTAATATGCCATTTACATTTATAAAGGGAATGATTGATGTTGTTCTTACAATGTTGATATACAAGCGGATTTCACCGATTATTAAGGGGCAGGGTGAATAGGATAGCTTGTTATGAAAGGAAAATATTTGTAGGTTAAAATGGCATAAAACAGGAAGGTACTATGGATTTGTTCCGTTGTACGGGAATAAGTATTTCTAGGATATTCCCATATTGGAATTAATGTGTGACGCAAGCGACGCCGATTCGCCATCCAGGCTCAGTGGTGTCTTTTCGGGACATCCAGTCCCGAAATTGCTGTAGATTAATGGGAATATCAAGAAATACAAATTCCCTTCCAAAGTCACAAATCCATAGTACCTTCCTGTTTTATGCCCGCCTTGAAATTACGAATAAGTTTTCTTTCACAACCGAAGCAGTTGAAGCGGTTCTAGCGGCTGATTCAGTTTGAGCTGGTTATAATAATGTTTTCTAATAACAAGAAACAAGTCAATTGCCTAAACTTTTTTCTAAGAAATGTGGTTTATCTGTAATGTGAAGGGGCATGGAAGGGGGACGTACTATAGCATTTGTGACTTTGGTAGGGGATTAGTATTTCTTGATATTCCCTTCTGGTAACCAGCAATTTCGGGACAAGGATGTCCCGAAAAGACGCCACCGAGCCTGGATGGCGAGTTGGCGTCGGTTGCGTCAGCACATAATACATCCATGGGAATATCTTAGAAATACTTATTCCCGCACAACGGAACAAATGCTATAGTGCGTCCCCCTCCCATGCTATTTAGCGAATACTCATCTAGCAAATACTCATTTAATAAATTGCCATTTAGCAACTAATAAAATTACCACCAATTTATTGCCTTTCCTCCCCATCTAAAGTATAATAAAAAAGGTTAACATATTGTGCCATATATTCAATACTACAATAAAAAGAAAAGAGGGAAATACATGAAGGTAGCAATTATTATGGGGTCAACCAGTGACCTTTCTAAGGTAGAGCCAGCAGTTGGGATATTGAAGGATTATGGGGTGGAGGTCAATGTTAGATGTTTATCTGCCCATCGTGCACATGAAGGGTTATCCTCATTTATTGAGGAATGTAATAATAATGGAACGGAAGCAATTATTACCGCAGCGGGAATGGCAGCCGCATTGCCGGGAGTAGTGGCTTCCCAGACGGTGCTTCCAGTGATTGGTGTACCGCTTTCCGGGGCGGTATTAGATGGTATGGATGCCCTGATGTCCATTGTGCAGATGCCATCCGGAATTCCGGTTGCTACTGTTGCGATTAACGGAAGTAAGAATGCGGCTTATCTTGCATTACAGATTATGGCAAACCAGCATCCTGAGATTAAGAAACGCATGTTAAAGGATCGTAAAGACATGGAAGTGGCGGCTATGAAAGCCAATGCGGAGGTTATGGAAAAGTATCAGTAGAGATTGGATTAGACGAGAGCGATGCTGCATCCTAATGATTATGTGGGGTGTAGCATTTTTTGTTATGATTGATGTATTGATAAAATCGGTGCTTGTAAACAGTACAAGCACATATTATAATAAAGGTAAAAGTGGAGGAGAGTATTATTATGGAGAAGGTCTTTGAAGAATTGCAGATAAAGGATGATTTTATGTTCAGTGTTATCATGAGAAATCCAAAGTTTTGCAAACCTTTTTTAGAGAGGGTGCTTGACATAAAAATAGCACATATTGAATATCCAAAGTCGCAGGAGACAATAGATATATTAGCAGATGCAAAAAGTGTGCGTTTAGATATTTATGTGGAGGATGGAAGTGAAACAGTATATAATATAGAGATGCAGACTACGGAGAATAGAAATCTCCCTAAAAGAACAAGATATTATCAAGGTATGATAGATTTGAATATCTTGGAGAAGGGAGATAATTATAAGAATTTAAAGCGTAGCTTTGTTATCTTTGTATGCACCTTTGATTTATTTGGTGAGGGACGTCACATATATACCTTTGAAAATCGCTGTATCCAGAATACAGAGCTGGGGTTAGGTGATGATACAACAAAAATAATTTTAAATACGAAGGGGACCATGGATGACGTTACCCCAGAAATGGAACGATTACTTGATTTTATTGATGGTAAGGAGCCAGAAGATGATTTTACCAGAGAATTAGATGAGGCGGTACAGTCTGTTCGGAAGAATGAGAAATGGAGGTTGGATTATATGACGTTGCAGATGAATTATCAGGAAAAATATGAACAGGGAATAGAACAGGGAATAGAACAGGGAATAGAACAGGAAAAAATGGATGTGGCAATAAGGATGTTAGAAGGAGGAGATTTGCCACTGGAAAAGGTTGCAATGTATTCCGGACTTACACTGGAACAGGTGCTGGAATTAAAGAAAGGCTTACAGCTAGTATGATAACCAAACTAAGATATGGAAATACCAATATGTATTTTGTTCGTGGAAACCAAGGTGGCTTATTGATTGATACAGATTATGCTGGAACATTGCCACTTTTTTATAAGGCACTTAAAGGGAATCATCTATCGACATCTGATATTACCTATGTTTTAGCGACACATTATCATCCTGACCATATGGGACTAATCAGTGAATTGGTGAAATTAGGCATAAGCTTGTTGTGTATGGATATTCAACGTGAATATGTTCATTTTTCTGATGATATATTCAAGCGGGATAGTTATATGTTATATGAGCCAATTGATGAAACGCTTGCTACTGTCATTACTTGCAAAGAAAGCAGAGCTATTCTTCATAACATGGGAATTGAAGGAGAGATTATTGCAACGGCAAGCCATAGCAAGGATAGTGTATCTATTGTTTTGGATAATGGGGATTGCATGGTAGGGGATTTAGAGCCGATGGAATATCTTGCCGCTTATGAGGATAATAAGGGTTTGCAGAAGGATTGGGAACTTATTATGAGTTATCATCCCAAGGTAATCCATTATGCTCATGTGAATGAAAAGCAGTTAACATTAATGTAAAAAAGGACGAATAACCAGCATGGTTGTTCGTCCTTTCAAATAATCATTATGGAAAAACCGAATTTAATGAAAAAATGAAACTTCTAAGCAGTCCTTTCATTATGCATACAAGTAATTTATAATGCCTTACCTGTCAGCAGCTCGTATGCTTCTAAATATTTATCAATCGTTTTCTGGGCAATGTCTTGTGGAAGTTCCCAGTCATGTTTCTCTTCATTATCCTTTAACCAGTCTCTTGCAAACTGCTTGTCAAAGGATGGCTGTCCGTGTCCTGGCTCATAGCCTTTTGCAGGCCAGAAGCGGGAGCTGTCCGGTGTTAGCATTTCATCACCGAGAACGATATTGCCGTTCTCATCTAAGCCAAACTCAAACTTGGTATCCGCAATAATAATTCCTTTTTCTAATGCATAATCTGCACATTTTTTATATAATGCAATCGTGTAGTCACGAAGCTTTTCGGCATATTCCTTTCCCTTGCCCGGAAAATCCTTCTCCAGTACATCGATACTCTGCTCAAAAGAAATATTCTCATCATGGTCACCAATCTCTGCCTTTGTGGAGGGGGTATAAATAGGTTCTGGAAGCATATCGGATTCCTGTAATCCTTCCGGGAGTGTTATACCACAAACGGTTCCATTTTTCTGATAGCTTGCCCAGCCGCTTCCGGTAATATAACCACGGACAATACACTCCACAGGAAGCATGGTAAGCTTTTTACACATCATGGAATTACCGTCGAATTTCTCCTGCTGGAAAAATTCCGGCATATCCTTCACATCTGCGGAAAGCATGTGATTTGGAAGGATATCTGTGGTCATATCAAACCAGAATTTAGACATCTGGGTTAAAACAGTTCCCTTCTTATCAATCTTGTTTTTTAAAATAACATCAAAGCAGCTGATACGGTCGGTTGCCACCATAATCAGATTATCTCCGTTATCATAAATCTCTCTTACTTTACCTTCTTTTATCGGTTTCATTTCGCTCATATTTGTACCTCACAATCTAAATATTCTTTAACATAATTATCCAGAACTTAATTTTAACTAGTCCGGTTAATTACAAATTACTGTACTAGAGGTATACTGGATAATTGTGTCACTTCTTGTTTTGCAGACGCTTATATAGGTTGCTGCATGATTATTGGAAAAAGCGTTTCCGTTCTTTTCTTGTCTAGCATAGTGGATTTCACGGTAAAAATCAAGAGCTTTTCAATGGATTTTAAAAAAGTAAATACTACTGCCATATCTGTGTAGAACTTTTGATAGTCAATGAAAGAAATTGTATGGTATAATAGGCATAAGGAGGATGAACTTATGAAGAAACGCAATATCTACTTATCCGTATTATTTTCTATTGTATTATGTATGGGGCTTTTGCTTCAGCCTATTTCCAGTCAGGCAGAGGAAAATGAAATAACAGCTCCGGTTCTGACTGCCCATGATGAGAATGGATGTGCTGTGCTTGGTTGGAGTGCAGTAGAGGGTGCAGAACAATATTTTATTTATCGAAAGCTTACCAATGACTTTTCAGTGGGGGACAGCTACGCATACGCTACTGTTGACAAAGGTGTTACCACCTATAGGGATACCCGCATTATTTCCGATTATTACTACTATCAGGTAGTAACATATTTAGATGGACAACGTATTGCATCCAATGTGGTTCGCTATGACCAGCCGATTGCTGCTGTGACAGCAATTAAGGCGGCAGCAACGCAGAACAATCGCATTATTCTGGGCTTTCAGGCGGGAACAGGTCAACATGACGGTTATGAGATTTACCGTAGTGAGACAGGGGCAGAGGGGAGTTATACCCTTCTGAAGAGTATTACCGATGAGTATGATTTTGACTGGGAGCTGGATGAATATGATATCGTAAAATCCTTTCCAAATGGTTGTGTCCTTTTTGGGGATTATAATGTACAGATTGGTGGCACCTATTACTATCAGATTCGTGCGTATGATGTCCGGGAGGGACAAACAATTTATGGTGCTTTTTCCAATGTAGTAAATGCACAGGTGCTACTTAAGGCGGTGGAAAAACTTAAAGTAGTATCTGCTTCCTATACATCCCTAAAGCTCACATGGGAAAAGCTAGGCGATGCACAGGGATACATTATAAAGCGTTCGTTGGCAGAAGGGGGAGTATATGAGGAGATTGCAGATATTAATCAGAATAGTATTGTAAAATATACAGATAAGAACCTAACCTGTGGCGTTACCTATTACTATCAGATATACGGTTATACGTTGGTGAATGGTACCAGGGTAGAGGGACAGGCTGGGGCTACTGTTTTTGCTGTTCCACAGCTTGATAAGGTAAAGAGCATGACTGCAAAGACCAAAACACCGACCCGGATGACAATCAGCTGGAAGGCAGTAACTGGGGCACAGGGGTATATTGTGTATCTAAAGAGCACAAAAAATGATTATAAGCAGTTGAAGGTAACCTCCGCATCCAGCCGGACAGCGAAGCTTAAGGTTCGCAATGGGGTTGCTTACCAGTTTAAAATTGTTGCTTACCGGGTAGTAAATGGTGCAAAGACGATGGGAAAGGAAGCAAAGTTCACCGCCTATGGTGATTATTATGGATATGAAGCAGAAAGCTACGACAGCAAATATAAGAGAATCTACAAAAAGGGTTCTGAATACAAGTCGGACAAGGAAGCACGAAAGCACATGACAACCATCAAAGTGAAGGTGTGGGATTTTAAGCGTGGAATGTCGGGTGCCAAGATTACGAGGACAAAATACATTACCTGTAATAAGGCAATTGCCCCAACGTTGAAGAAAATTTTTAATAAAATTTATCATGGCAAGGAGAAGGCACCGATTTACGAGGTTGGCTGTTATAGCTGGCGGAGTGGGCAGCATGGACAGGGGCTGGCAGTTGATATCAATGCGAATTATAATGCCATGTTTGACAATGGAAAACCTAAGGTAGGGAAATATTGGAATCCGAAAAAATACGCATATTCCATAAAACGAAATGGTGATATCGAAAATGCTTTTGCCGAATATGGGTTCCCAAGAGGTATCTGGGGCGACCGCAAAGATTATATGCATTTTTCTTATTTTGGAATATAGGTATTTGCGAAAATGTCTTACTGCTTGATGGAAATGAGTTTCATAATTATCTGATAGGTATAAAGGAGAATCAATTGAACTTAGAAATAAGTGGTTTAAGAGAAATCGTTGATGAATTATGTACAACTACATGTTTAGAGAGGGAACAGCTTCGTCAGCTTCTGCTCATGGAATCGCCAGAGGCACTTGAATATCTTTATGCCAGTGCAAGGAGGGTTCGGGAGCAGTGGTATGGAAAAAAGGTATATGTCCGGGGCTTGATTGAATTTACCAATTATTGCAGAAATGACTGCTATTATTGTGGAATTCGCAGAAGCAATAGCAGAGTGGAACGGTATCGTCTGACACATAAGGAGATTGTCGATTGCTGTAGGGCAGGTTATATGCTTGGTTACCGTACCTTTGTACTTCAGGGAGGCGAGGATGGACATTATACGAAGGAGGATTTGGCAGAGCTTGTAGCAGAGATTCATCGCTTATTTTCGGATTGTGCCATTACCCTCTCTTTCGGAGAATGGGAGAGGGAGGCGTATGAATGCTGGTATGAGGCAGGAGCAAGCAGATATCTGCTCCGGCATGAAACTGCCAGTCAGGCTCATTATGAAAAATTGCATCCAAAGTCGATGTCCTTTGCTAACCGTAGGAGATGTCTTGAAGATTTAAAAGAGATTGGCTATCAGGTAGGAGCAGGATTTATGGTGGGCTCTCCCTTTCAGACAGTGGAGGATATTATAGAGGATATTTATTATTTAAAGGAGCTAAAGCCCCATATGGTCGGGATTGGTCCCTTTCTTCCACAGAAGGATACCCCCTTTGGGAAAGAAAAACCGGGAAGCCTTATAATGACTGTAAAGCTTCTTGCAATCATACGGTTAATGCATCCTAAGGTGCTGCTTCCCGCGACGACAGCGTTAGGAACGATTTCATCAAATGGAAGGGAATTGGGGTTGCTTGCTGGTGCGAATGTATTGATGCCGAACCTCTCTCCTAAGGATGTCAGAAAGCAGTATACATTATATGATAATAAACTATGTACCGGGACGGAGGCGGCAGAACACAGGGAACGTCTTGCAGATAAGATACACCAGATAGGATATGAGCTTGCAATGGAGAAGGGGGATAGTTTGGTGGAGTTGTGAAACAACGGAGCAATCCTGCAAACATTCGAAATCCGCTAATTTACTGCGTAAATTGCTCCTTTCTCATGTTTGGCGGGTCCCAAGTTCAAATGCCTTATCATGCAAGCGTGAACGGCATATTGACCTTTTGACCCTGGCATCATATCATAAAATTTATATCACAAGGATAAATCGTTACGGTCAGTATCAATTTATCCTTGTTTTTTAGAAAGAAAGACCGGATATTATCACAATTTTGTGATAGTTATAGGAGGGGAAGAAAATAGAAAAGGGGTATGTTATACTAATGTTAAAATGAAACCAGACAACAAAAATAATGTTGGGAAATACGCGGAGGATGCCTATGAAAAAAATATTAATTGTGGAGGATGATTGGAGTCTGAATGAGGGAATCTGCCATGCATTATCCAAGGAAGGATACGAAGTGGTTCCTGCCCATTCTTTAAAGGAAGCGAATACACTTTATTCGCAAAATGGAGCAGATATGATATTGCTGGATGTCAATTTACCGGATGGGGAGGGCTTTGCCTTTTGCAGGCAGGTAAAGGAGCAACAAGGGATTCCCGTTTTATTTCTTACGGCAAGAGATTTGGAGGAGGATGCATTAGAAGGATATGATGCAGGGGCAGATGATTATATAACAAAGCCGTTTTCGATAAAGGTCCTGCTAAAGAAAATGGATGTGATGTTTAAAAGAGGGCTGGGCGACAGGCCCCAAATTTTTCAGGACGGATATTTAATGGTGGATTTTGATAAGGCTAAGGTAGAGGTTTCGGGAGAAGAGTGTCTGCTCACTCCTACAGAATTTCGCCTTCTTCGTCTGCTGATAGAACACAGAGGGAAGCTGTTGACGTATTCGGTATTGCTGGAACGGTTGTGGGATAGCAATGGACAATTTGTAGACAAGCATACACTTGCGGTCAATGTGAACCGCTTGCGGAGCAAGATAGAGAATGAAAAGCACAGATATATTTCAAATGTTTATGGGATGGGATATCAATGGTTGAGTTAGTGATATGGGCGGTTTTGGCCAGTGTAGCAGTGTTCATTTTGCTGTACCGGCTATGGCATTACAAAAAAGAGGTAGAGCGGTTTACAGAGCAGCTGGAGCAATGGCTTGACGTTATTATTTCGGAAAAAGAAATAGAAGAGATAGAGGAAGCGGAGGAAACATTACAGAGCAAAATCCATGAAAAATTGCGTCGTATTTCTTATATATTCAGAAGAAAAAAGGAGGAGAGTGTAAGAGAGAAGAACGTAATGAAAGAGATGATTTCCGATATTTCCCATCAGACCAGGACGCCGATTGCCAATATGAAGATTTATCTTGATATGTTAAAGGAAGAACCAATGTCAGATAAGGGCAAGGAGTTTGTTAAGAGCTTGGAAGGTCAAACCGATAAATTAAATTTCCTTTTTCAGAGTCTTGTTAAGATGTCCCGGATGGAGGCAGGAATTATTAAAATACAGAGGGATGAGGCTCCCTTGCTTACCACTATTGGCAAGGCAGTGGAAGCGATTGTTCCCAAGGCGGAGCAAAAACAGATACAATTGTTTGTTGCATGTAGTGAAAAAATTCGGATAAGTCATGATAGTAAATGGACGGAGGAGGCCATTTTTAATATTCTTGATAATGCGGTGAAGTATACAGATGCTGGTGGAAAAATAGAGATAGAGGTATCCGTTCTGGAGATTTATACGAGAATCAATATTAAGGACACTGGTAAAGGTATCGCATTGGAGCGGCAGGCAGAGATTTTTAATCGGTTTTACCGTGAACCGGAGGTACACGAACAGGAGGGAATCGGAATTGGACTGTATCTTGCAAGAAGGATTATTGAACTGCAAAACGGATATATTGAAGTGCGTTCCCGGGTGAATCAAGGTTCTGAGTTTCAAATCTATCTGATGAATTAATCGTTATATCAATCGTTAAAACAATCATAAAATGAATCATCACAATAATGTGATAATGTAATATTGAGAATGGTTTGTGATTTTTTTAGTTTATACTTCTTTTTATAGATACTCAAACTTCGCACTTAAAGTTTATATCTGAGTAAGTAATTATTACATTCAACGAAAAACCCGCTCTCGCTTAGCCTCACACGCAGCGGTACTAAGATTTTGCTATGCAAAATCAAGTGCCGGCGTGTTCAGATAGTTTTTCTTTTGAACATAATAATTACTTACTCTAACGGCACTTTTCTATGTGCGAAGTTTGAGTATAGATAGTCAATTACGAAACAATAAGCTACTGATGTCTATCTGCCTAACAGCTACAAGTTTCGCAATTGCCTAGTCTTAATAAAATAAAAGGAGGTAAGAAATGAATATCGTAGAAACTAAAAATCTGAAAAAGTACTATACGCTGGGCGAGAATACGGTAAAGGCACTGGATGGCGTGGATTTTACGGTTTCGGAGCAGGAATTTGTGGCTATTATCGGTAAGTCTGGCAGTGGAAAGAGTACACTTTTGCATATGCTTGGAGGGTTGGATACTCCTACCGAAGGAGAGGTGATAGTAGACGGTAGGAGACTTGGCGGGATGAACCGTGAACAGCTTGCTATTTTCCGGCGCAGGAAAGTCGGTTTTATTTTTCAAAATTATAATCTAGTGCAGGATATGAATGTTTACGAAAATATTGTGTTACCGATTGAACTGGATGGGATGCATGTTGATGATGGGTTTGTGGCAGAGTTATTGGATGTGTTAAAGCTTACTGAGAAGAGACAGATGCTTCCTGGCACATTGTCTGGCGGGCAGCAGCAAAGGGTTGCGATAGCGAGAGCCATTGCCTCTAAACCAGCTATTATTCTGGCAGACGAGCCGACGGGAAACCTCGATACACAGAGCAGTCATGATGTAATGGGCTTGTTAAAAATGGCTGCAAAACAATATCAGCAGACCATTGTTTTAATTACCCATGACCACGATATTGCCCAGTTGGCAGACCGCATTGTGCGTATTGAGGATGGCAGGCTTGTGAAGGGCGGTGGTCGCATTGCTTAGAAATAATAATGGTGCGGTAATTACAAGAATGGCAACGCACTCGCTTGTTCGGAACAAGGGAAAAAATATAGTTCTGATTCTTGCTGTGATGCTATCTGCATTTATGCTGTTTACGGTTTTGACTGTAGGCGGGACATGGATTCGCATGCTGAAGCTTGAGATGCTGCGTACGCAGGGCGGAGAATTTGAGGCGGTTCTTTATGGATTTACCAAGGAGCAGGAGGAGATTTGTCAAGGCCACCCTGAAATAAAGGCTGTTGGGATAGGTGCCTATTCAGGATGGGGGATTAAAACAGAGCAGGACGATACGCTGCATTCGATATTTGTCTGGGCAGATAAAACACAATGGGAGACCATATTGAAGCCTGCGAGGAAATGGGTAAAGGGAAGCTATCCTCAAAAAGCCAATGAGGTTATGGTAACAAGGGAAGTGCTGAAGGATTGCGGAATGGAGCAGCTTAATGTCGGCGATTCTTTTACGATTACATATGGAGATAATCTCGGAGAGCATACGAGGGAATTGGTGATATCCGGCATGTGGGGAGGATATGGAGATAAAAAAACATTTTATGTGTCAAAGGAATTTTTTGAACAGTCCGGCTTTATGTTACAGGATAATGCTACAGGTCTTTTGCATCTGCAATTAAAGTCAGGCATTATAACCAATAAGCTTTTCGAACGTTTGGAGAAGGATTTAAAGGTGGATAAAAAACAGCGGTTAATCCCTTCTTCCACCGCACAGACAGGCATGGTATATGTATTGCTTGGGGTGCTTGGTCTGATTGCTGTTATCTGCCTAAGTGCTTACTTGTTAATCTATAATATTCTGTATCTTTCTGTTTCCGGTAATATCCGGTATTATGGTCTTCTGCAGACGATAGGAATGACACCGAAGCAGATTTATCAACTCGTAAAAAAACAAGTGTGGCTCATTGGGGCAATGGGCATTGGCATGGGTCTGGTTCTTGGAATTGTTACATCTTTTGGGTTGATTCCTGCAATTGTAAAAGGGTTGGGAATTCATGAGAAGCATATTGAAATTGTATTTCATCCGTTTATTTTTGGACTGAGTATATTATTTACTGTGGCTACTGTGAAAATAGGAAGTAGAAAGCCAGCCAGGCTGGCGACACTATCCTCTCCGATAGAGGCATTGGGATACCGGAAGGTATCTCTTAAAAAGCAAACCCGTAAGCCGGCAAAGGGAGGTATTTTGTGGAGAATGGCAAAGGAGCGAATCGGCAGGGATAAGAAAAAAACAGCTATGGTTGTTGCTTCTCTTGGTATTTCCTTATCGGTGTTTTTATGCATGGTGACATTGATAGAAAGCCAGGGACCAAGAACGATTGTGTCCAACTATATGGAATCCGATATGATTATTAATAATGATACGATGCAGATGCGTGAAAAGAATGAGTGGAAACCTCTGATAGATATATCTTTTTTAGAGAACATAAAAGAAGATGAGGCAATTAAAAAGGTATATCCGGTTTATAACGAGGAGATTGTAATTCCTTGGCAGGCAGAATTTATAGATTACTGGATGACAAATTTTTATGATATGTGGATGCAGGAAGCCTATGACGATGTTAAGGAGGACTATCAGAAGCATCCAGAGAAGTATTACTCGTTTTTGGTTGGAATTGACAAGGACGCATTTCGGTATTTGAATCTTACCATGGAAAATACGGTAGCGGAGAAGGATTTTTTAGAAGGGAAAGCATGTATATTATATGATAATATGTTAGGCTTGGATTTTGAAAAGGTGAATGGGCAGAAGATATCTTATTATCTTAAGGATAATCCGAAACAGCGCTATCAGATGACAATGCAGGGAATCACGAATGATACCCATTATGCGAATCTGTTAGGAACACCTCCTACTTTAATTGTAAGTAGTACCTTTTTAAAGAAAATAACAAAGAACCCTTATATTTCCAAGCTCGGTATAGAGTATGAACGGGAGTATGATGAGGAGGCAGAGGACAGGATAAAGGACTTAATGGATGACAGCAGCTACAAAAAAGATTTTTCCTATAGTTCTAAAATAGAGGAAGTAAAAACGGTTGAGAAGGCACAGGGAAATATGATGCGGATAGGGATGGGGCTTGCATTGCTCCTTGCCTTTATTGGCATTATGAATTATGTGAATACCTCTGTTAGCAATCTGCAAACAAGTCAGATGGAGCTTTCTGTCATGGAAAGCATTGGTATGACACAGAAACAGCTACAAAAACTACTGGTTCGTGAAGGGGTTTTATATGCAGTAAGTGCATTGCTTTTTGCAGCTACTATCGGGCTTTTCATTACCTATTGTCTGTATCAGTCGATGAATTACAGGCAAATACCTTTTGAGGTGCCTGTGCTTCCGGTATTGCTTGCGGGGGCTACGGTCATGCTGATGTGTATTGCAGTACCGCTTATTGCTTACTGGAGACTTGGAAGGAAGGAGACATTGGTAGAGCGGATTCGGGGATTTGAATGAAGGGAGGAAGCATTATGAGCAATCAAATAACAAAGAATATTAAAAAGATTCTGGTGGCAGTGTTAGTTTTTGTCATTATAATATCAACATTACAAATTACAGTATTTGGAAAAAGCAAAAAAACGAAAGAGGTAACCAGAAAAACAGTATACGTTTCCAGTTGGCTTAAGGAAAGGAGGGAAAAACCAAGTGCAATTCTTTCAAAGGTAACTATTGATGAAACCTCTATGACAATACAGGGGTCGCTATTGAAGGGGAAGTCGAAAAAGGCTATTTTTGATGGCAATTATCAATATTGTAAAAAGAAGAGTAGAAATTTTGCGTTGTCGAAAAAGGTTAAATTTTATACGCCAGACGGAATGGACAAAACAAGAGAAGTATCAAGAAAAGAGTTTGTATATTTGTGCAATTGGCTGAATAAAGCAGCGAGTTGTCCGAGACTTTGTTTCGTTGTTAAAAATAATAAAGTCGAACAAGTATCAATTCTTCCTTGATGTAACAATATTAAATAAGATTTTAAAGGAGGTTTGAATCCTATGAGAAAAATAAAAATGTTACTACTTTTGATGTTATTAGTTGTTTTCATAGGGGAGATGTCAGCGACTCCCAGACATGTCGTTTTGGCAAAACAGGAGGCTGGGAGTCGAAAAGATTGTGACGTAAAAAAGAAAACAACAAAACTAAAGGCCCCGGTTATTAAAAAATTTAAACATATTGCGCCTAAACCCAACATGCCGGGTAATGAAATTTATAGATTACGCTGGAATGATGTTGCAGGAGCATCTGCCTATCAACTTTCTATAAAGGATAAAAATGCAGACGGGTCATGGGGAGATAAACGTATTACCTATACTAGAGGAACATGCTTTGACTATGATTTTGTTGTTTCTCTAGGTATAAAAGTAAAAGTGAGGGCCTTTCAAATTGTGAATGGTAAAAAAGTCTATGGTAAATGGAGTAAAACAATAACTAAGCAAGTTTAATGGGGATTCTATATGAATTCCCCGCTTGACGCTTAGTGGATTATAGCGTATAATATATGAGTATTTTTATGCTTTTTAAAGATATGACAGTAATACAGAATGAGAAGAAGGCAGGTCAGTAGTTATGATTAAGAGCATGACTGGTTTTGGCAGGTGTGAGTTGTCAGAAGAGACACGCAAGGTGATTGTCGAGATGAAGGCGGTGAATCACCGTTATAGTGATATTAATTTTAAGATGCCAAAGAAGCTGGCGCCCTTTGAGATTAAGATGCGTAATATTTTAAAGGAATATATACAGAGGGGCAAGGTGGATGTGTTCTTTACCTATGAGGATTCTTCCGAGGGTAATGTATCGGTCTGCTACCATTCCAGGATTGCCAGTGAATATGTGGAATATATGAAGCAGATGAGTGAGGAACTTAATCTTCCGTTTGATGTTCGTACCGGACAGCTTGCAAGATTTCCTGAAGTATTTACAATTGAGGAACAACAAACGGATGAAGAGGATTTATGGCAGTTTGTTGAGCCTGCTTTGCGTGGTGCCTGTGAAGATTTTTTACATGCAAGGCATGAGGAAGGCAGACGTCTCTATGAGGATTTGATGGGGAAGCTTGACAGTATGCTTCGTATTGTGGAGGCAATCGAGGAGTACTTCCCTGATATTATTGCCAGTTACCGTGAGAAGCTTACGGATAAGGTACGGGAGCTTTTAGAGAATTCTGTTATTGATGAGAACCGTATAGCAGCAGAGGTTACAATATTTGCGGATAAAATATGTGTGGATGAGGAGACGGTTCGGTTAAAGAGCCATATTAGCGGTGCGAGAGATATATTAAAGCAGGGCTTTGATAGTGAGAAGAATACGGACAGTATCGGACGCAAGCTTGATTTTCTTGCACAGGAGATGAATCGGGAAGCCAATACGATATTGAGTAAGGCGAATGATATTACTATTTCCAATTATGGAATTGATTTAAAGACCGAGATTGAACGGGTGAGAGAGCAGATTCAGAATATCGAATAGACGACCAAAGGATGATGAGGATGGCAAAACAAGGATTATTAATTGTAATTTCAGGCTTTTCCGGTGCTGGTAAAGGAACGATTGTTAAGCAGCTTGTTTCCCAGTATGGATATAGTCTTTCTATTTCCTGTACTACCAGAAGTCCAAGAGAGGGCGAGGTTGACGGAAAGGATTATCATTTCAAGACACGGGAAGAATTTAAGCGGTTAATTGATTACAATGGCTTTATCGAGTATGCACAATATGTGGAGAATTATTACGGGACACCGAGGGCATTTGTCGAGGAGGAGATGGCAAAGGGCAACCATGTCATCTTAGAGATTGAGGTACAGGGTGCTATGAATATCAAGCGGCAGTATCCTGAGGCAGTGCTATTGTTTATTACTGCACCGAGTGCAGGAGAACTGAAGGCTCGTTTAGAGGGAAGGGGCAGTGAGGATACCAAAGCGGTTGAGAAACGCATGAAGCAGGCGATTGTGGAAAGCAATAGTATGAGTACTTATGATTATATTGTTGTCAATGATGATTTAGAGACATGTGTAAAGCATATTCACGATATTATTGATGCAGAGACGAGTAAATCCTGTCATAAAGTTGACTTTATTGAACAGATAAAACAAGAACTTAAGGAGATTGGAAAGGAGTAGAACAATGATACACCCATCTTATACTGATTTAATGAACGTGGTAAACCATGATGTGGAGCCGGGAGAGCAGCCGGTGGTACAGAGCCGCTATTCGATTGTTATCGCAACCTCAAAAAGAGCAAGGCAGATTATTGATGGCGAGGATGTGTTAGTCGAGGAAGAGGAGGGAAAGAAACCGCTTTCTTCTGCGATTGATGAATTGTATCATGGTAAGGTTAAAATTGTGGGGGATGAGGACGAATAATCTATATTCTTTGCAGTGGACAGGCTTTTGTAATGCTTTATTACAAAAGCCTTTCTTCGTGATTGCCTGACATAAGAGGAGGAGTGGCATGAAGTATGCAGAGATTATTGTAGATATATCTACGCAGGCATTAGATCATATATTTACTTATGCTATACCAAAGGAGCTTCTTTCTGAGGTACATGTGGGCTGCCGTGTGGTGATTCCCTTTGGCAGGGGAAACAAGGAGCATCATGGCTATGTGATGCGGATAAAAAATCAGGCACAGTATCATGAGGATAAGATAAAACCGATTCTAAGAGTTTTGATGGAGGCAGATTTAGTGGAGGAGCAGCTTATTAAGCTGGCATACTGGATGAAGGAACAGTATGGTTCTACACTGATACAGGCATTGATGACGGTACTTCCGGTAAAGGCGAAAAGCAGTGGTAAGGAAGTTCGGTATCTTCACTTAGAGATAGATGATAGAAAGGGGCAGGCGCTTTGTTTAGAATATGAGAAGAAGCATTATGTAGGTAAGCTGCGTCTGTTAGAAGCAATGCGGAAGGATAAGGTGATTTCCAAAGCGTTGGTAAAGCATTCACTGCACATTGCGGATTCTACCATTAAGGCGATGCTTCGGGATGGAATTATAACGGAGCGTGCTGTACGTACATACCGCAATCCGCCGACTGGTGAGGCAGCAGCATTGCCTGCGCACAGACTCAACGAGGAACAGCAAGCGGTATGTCAGTCATTTTGGAAGGATTATGATGCAGGAATAAGAAATACCTACCTGCTTTATGGTGTAACGGGTAGTGGGAAAACAGAGGTTTATCTGCAGATGATAGAGCAGGTGCTTTTATCAGGCAGGGAAGCTATCGTGCTGATTCCCGAAATAGCCTTGACCTATCAGACTGTGCAGCGATTTTCCAGCCGGTTCGGTGAACAGGTAACCGTGATTCACTCAAGGCTTTCTAAAGGGGAACGCTATGACCAGTTTGAGCGTGCGAGGAAGGGCGAGGTGAAAGTGGTAATTGGTCCCCGCTCTGCTCTATTTGTACCCTTTGCCCATCTGGGGTTGATTATTATAGATGAGGAGCATGAAACAAGCTATAAGAGCGAATCACCGCCTAAGTACCATGCCAGAGAGACCGCGATAGAGCGGGCGAGGCTTGCGGGTGCCAGTGTTGTGCTTGGTTCGGCCACTCCTTCTGTAGAGAGCTTTTACAGAGCCGGGAAGGGACAGTATCAGCTTTTGACAATGAAAAATAGGGCGGCTGGAGCAATATTGCCGGAGGTCAGTATTATAGATATGCGCAAAGAGCTTGAGGCAAAGAACTTTAGCATGTTTAGCCGCAAGCTGCATTCCCTGCTTCATGACAGGCTTGCCAAGGGGGAACAAAGTATTTTGTTTATTAACCGTAGAGGCTATGCAAGCTTTGTTTCTTGTAGAAAGTGCGGATATGTAGTAAAATGTTCTCACTGTGATGTTTCGTTAAAGCTACATGGTAAAAGTCGTCTCGTATGTCATTATTGTGGTTATGAACAGGTGATGCCTGTTACCTGCCCAGAGTGCGGCTCTTCTTATATCCGTTCCTTTGGAACAGGAACACAGAAGGTAGAGGAACAGCTTAAGAAGGAGTTTCCTGCGGCACGTATCCTGCGAATGGATGCGGATACGACCAAGGGAAAGGAAGGGCACGAAAAGCTGCTTACCGCCTTTGCCAACCAGGAGGCAGATATTCTGATTGGGACACAGATGATTGTAAAGGGGCATGATTTTCCCAATGTGACACTTGTTGGAGCATTGGCAGCGGATATGTCGCTGTTTGAGCAGGATTTTCGTTCCTCGGAGCGGACCTTCGATTTACTGACACAGGCAGCAGGAAGGGCAGGAAGAGGAGAAAAGGCTGGACAAATGGTGATACAGACCTATCAGCCGGAGCAGTATAGTATTGTGACAGCGGCAGCACAGGATTATGAGGCGTTTTATAAAGAGGAGATGGCATACCGCAGTCTGTTGTCCTATCCTCCGAAATCGCATATGCTGGCGATTTTTATGGCATCAGAAAAGCAGGATAAGGTGGAAACACACGCCAGACTGCTTGCTGCCTTTATCAGACCGTTTTGTACGCCCAAAGATAAGGAACACTGCCTTAAGCTTATCGGACCGAGCGAGGCGGCAGTATATAAGGTACAGGATATTTACCGTAAGCTGCTTTATGTTAAGGGTGTGTATTATGAGGATTTAGTTAAGGTAAAAAACCGGGTGGAGCAATATTGTATGGAACAGGAGATTGTAAAAGATACAAGGGTATATTTTGATTTTGACCCTATGACAATGTATTAGGAGGTATGAGTAATGGCAATTCGTAATTTGCGCTATGATGGTGATCCGATTTTAAGAAAGGTTAGTAAGGAAGTAAAGGAGATTACACCAAGAATTGAGGAACTGATAGATGATATGGTGGAAACGATGCACATGGAAAATGGTGTGGGGCTGGCAGGGCCGCAGGTTGGTGTGTTAAAGCGTATTTTTGTTGTGGATGTTGGTGATGGACCAATAGAATTCATTAATCCAGTGATTATAGAGAAGTCTGGAGAGCAGATTGGCGGGGAGGGCTGTCTAAGCCTGCCTAATAAGATTGCTAAGGTAAAACGCCCCAACCATGTAATCTGTGAGGCGTATAACCGTAAGATGGAGAAATTTACAATTGAGGGGGAAGAGCTGTTAGCAAGGGCAATCTGCCACGAGTACGACCATCTGGATGGTATTTTATATAAGGATATAGCGGAGGGTCCCGTGATGAATGTGGACGATTACGAGGATTAAAATATAGAACCATGAAAGGAGTATGGAAAGAATGCGGGTAGTATTTATGGGCACACCGGATTTTGCAGTGAATACCTTGGAGGCAGTTATTAAGGCAGGACATGAGGTTGTGATGGTGGTAACCCAGCCGGACAAGAAAAAAGGCAGGGGAAAGACCATGCAGTTTACTCCGGTAAAGGAAGTGGCAGTGCGGGAGAATATTCCTGTACTACAACCGGTTAAGGTTCGTGAGGATGCTGTTTTGGAGCAGCTTAAGGAGGCAGCACCGGATGTCATTGTAGTTGTTGCATACGGACAGATTCTTCCAGAGGATATTTTAAAGCTGCCGGAATATGGCTGTATTAATGTTCATGCTTCCTTACTTCCCAAGTACCGTGGTGCTGCCCCGATTCAGTGGGCTGTTATCAATGGGGAATCGGAAAGTGGTGTTACCACGATGTATATGGCAAAGGGCTTGGATACCGGAGATATGATTGACAAGGTAGTGGTGCCGCTTTTACCAGAGGAAACAGGTGGCAGCCTTCATGATAAACTTGCTGAGGCAGGAGCGGGACTTTTGGTGGAAACCCTTGCTAAGCTTGAGGCAGGTACGGCTACGAGAACGCCGCAGGATGATAGTAAGAGCAGTTATGCCTCTATGCTGTCGAAGGCGCTTGGCAATATTGATTGGACAAAGCCGGCAGTGGAGATTGAACGCTTGATTCGAGGGCTTTCTCCATGGCCAAGTGCATTTACCTATCTGAATGGAAAGACTTTAAAGCTTTGGAGTACCAAGGTTCTTAAGGAGGCAGAGCTTCCACAGGGCAGCTTGATAGGAGAGCATGCAGGAGAAATTGTCTATGTGGATAAAAATTCTTTTATTGTAAGGGCAGGCGAGGACTATATCAATGTGCTTGAGCTTCAGCTGGAGGGGAAGAAACGTATGGAGACGGATGCCTTTTTGCGAGGCTATGCATTGCAGGCAGGTTGCGTGTTAAGCAGGGAGCGATAACTGATGACAGAAACAATCAATATCCGTGAGCTGGCGGCACAAGTGCTGCTTCTGGCTGAACGGGGAGAACAAAAGGGTAAGGAAGCACTGCAGGAGATGCTGTTAAAATACCAGTATTTGCCGAAGCAGGAGAGAGCCTTTCTAAGCCGCTTAGTTGGTGGGGTAATAGAATACCAGCTACGTTTGGACTATATTTTGAACCAGTTTTCCAATACACCGATGAATAAATGCAAACCATATATTCGCTGCGTACTGCGGCTTTCCGCCTATCAGATAGTATTTCTCTCTGGCGTTCCGGTGTCTGCTGCCTGTAATGAAGCGGTAAAGCTTGTTAAGAAGCATGGCTTTTTGCGGTTGTCTGGTTTTGTGAACGGTGTTCTTAGAACGCTGGCAAGAGAGCAGGATTCGATTGTTTATCCAGACGAGCAGGAGAATCCGGTGTCTTACCTGTCTGTCATGTATTCCCTTCCGGAATGGCTTGTTAAGCTTTTTATGGAACAGTATGGTTATGAGACAGCCAAGTGTATGGCGAAGGCATCTGTTGCGTCCGTTCCCCTTACAGTGCGTTTTCAGCAGAGTGTATTGTCTGTGGAGCAGGCAGGGCAATGTATGAAGGAGGAGGGATTACTCCTTTCTCCAATCGAAACCAATTCTGCTATGGAACAGCTTTTGGGAGAGAAATTGATAAAGGAACTTAGACATAGCGCTGTTTATATGGAGCAGGTGGACTATTTGTCCCGTTATGAAAGCTTTCAGAATGGCTATTTTACAATGCAGGATGTGAGTTCCATGCTGCCGGGGCTTTTGCTTGAACAGATGAGAACCAGCCAGAAGAAAGAGGGCGTCTTTCAGGTGCTTGATATGTGTGCTGCCCCCGGAGGAAAGAGCTGTCACATTGCAGACCTTTCTTCTGATTACAGGGTATGCTCCCGTGATGTTTCTCTTTCCAAGACAGAACGAATTCGGGAAAATGTGTCACGTCTTAAGCTGTCCAATGTGATAGTCGAAGAACAGGATGCCTGTGTGTTTACGAAGGAGCTTGCCCATGCCATGGATGCAGTGCTTTTAGATGCTCCCTGCTCTGGATTTGGGGTGCTTGGACGAAAGAAGGAAATTGCCTACAATATGACACCACAGGGAATAGAAGATTTGATAATGCTTCAGAGGGATATGCTTAATGTAGCCTGCCGTTATCTTAAAAAGGATGGCATCTTACTATATAGCACCTGTACGGTCAATCAGAGGGAGAATTCCAGCAATGTTTCCTGGTTTTTAGAGGAGCATAAGGAATATGAGCTTGTAAAGCAATATCAGCTTTTGCCCGGTGTCATGCCGTTAGATGGGTTTTATGTAGCGGTTCTTTTAAAAAGGAGTTAACTATGTCGGATTTGATGTCCATGCCTCTTCACAAGCTAATGGAAGCAGTGGAGGAGATGGGAGAAAAGAAGTTTCGTGCAAAACAGCTTTATAGCTGGTTACATGAAAAATTAATATTTGATTATCATGAGATGTCCAACCTTTCGGCGGCATTTCGCCAACAGCTTTCTGAGCAGTATCCTCTTCCGGTGATAAAAGAGGTAAAGAGGTATGTATCTAAGCTTGATGGGACGACGAAATATCTGTTTGAGCTTTTTGATGGGAATATAATAGAAAGTGTCCTGATGAAATATAAGCATGGTAACTCTGTTTGTATTTCTTCCCAGGTTGGTTGTCGTATGGGATGTGCCTTTTGTGCTTCTACCTTAGATGGACTGTTACGAAATCTTTCTGCATCTGAGATGCTGATGCAGGTATATCTGATTCAGCATTTAAGCGGGGAGCGGGTATCCAATGTGGTGGTAATGGGGACGGGGGAACCGTTTGACAATTATGAAAGCCTGATGGCGTTCCTTCACATTATTACATCGGAGCAGGGACTTCATATCAGTCAGCGTAATATAACGGTATCTACCTGTGGAATTGTTCCCCGGATATATGACTTTGCCAAGGAGGGACTTTCCGTCACTTTGGCAGTGTCTCTTCACGCACCGACGGATGAGATGAGAAAGCGGCTGATGCCAATTGCCTATCAATATAGTATAGAAGAGATATTAAAGGCTTGTCATTATTTTGTGGAGGAGACAGGACGAAGAGTTACCTTTGAGTACAGTCTGGTAAAAGGGGAAAATGATAGTGAGGAACATGCAAGGCTGCTTGCAGGGCTGTTAAAAGGGTTGCTCTGCCATGTAAATTTAATTCCGGTAAATCCTATTTCTGAGCGGGATTATGTGCAATCAGAGAGGGAGAGTATTGAAAAATTTAAAAATATGCTTGAAAAATATCAGATTAATGTTACTATTAGAAGGGAAATGGGTCGCGACATTGCGGCTGCCTGCGGACAGCTCCGCAGAGATTTTAAGCAAGGAGGAACCCAATGAAATCGTGTGGTAATACAGATGTAGGGCGGAAGCGTAATACCAATCAGGATTACCTGTTCTGTTCTGATGAACCTGTTGGGGCATTTCCAAATTTATATGTGGTGGCGGATGGTATGGGCGGTCATAAGGCCGGAGACCATGCTTCTCACATGGCAGTGGAACGGTTTGTACAGTTGGCTGACCAGACGAAGCTTACGAATCCGGTCACTATGATGCGGACATTGCTGAATTGGGTAAATGAAGAGGTATATCAGGAGGCAAAATCAGAGGAGTCCTATTATGGAATGGGGACGACCTTTGTTGCAATTACAATTGTGAATGGCAAGGGGTATGTGGTGAATGTAGGTGACAGCCGTCTCTACCATATACATAAAGACAGTATCAGGCAGGTGACATTTGACCATTCCTTGGTGGAAGAGCTGGTGAGAAGCGGGGAATTATCCCCGAGTGAGGCCAGACGCCATCCGAGAAAAAATATTATTACAAGAGCAGTTGGTGTAGAGGAGGACATTCTACCAGATTTCTTTGAGATTGAGGTAGAAGCCGGTGACCGCATTTTACTTTGTTCGGATGGTTTATCCAATATGATAGAGGATGAGGAACTAAAGGATATTATATCATCCGATAGGGATATTGATGAGATGGTACGGTATCTGATTGACAAGGCGAATTATTATGGGGGCTATGATAATATTGCCGCTGTTGTGATTATGAATGAGTAAGGAGATGGAGAGAATGTTACAGTCGGGAATGATGATTGCAGAACGATATGAAATAGTGGATACCGTCGGTGCAGGTGGAATGAGTGTGGTATATAAAGCAATGGACCATCGACTGAACCGCTATGTTGCGGTTAAGGTATTAAAGGAAGAATATAGTGATGATAAGACCTTTGTAAATAAGTTCCGTGTGGAGGCACAATCAGCGGCAGGGCTATCCCATCCGAATATTGTCAATGTATATGATGTTGGAGACGATGAGGGAATACATTTTATTGTAATGGAGATGGTAGAGGGGATTACCCTGAAGGAATATATTGAGAAGAAGGGGCATCTATCTGTTTCGGAGGCGGTGAATTTCTCATTGCAGATTGCTTCTGGTATTGAAGTTGCCCACGATAATCATATTATTCACAGGGATATTAAACCACAGAATATTATCGTTAATTCTTCAGGTATATTAAAGGTGACAGATTTTGGAATTGCTAAGGCGGCAACGAGTGCTACAGTTTCGTCCAATGCTATTGGTTCCGTACATTATATTTCACCGGAGCAGGCAAGAGGGGGCTTTAGTGATGAGCGAAGTGATATTTATTCCCTTGGCATTACGATGTACGAGATGGTGACGGGAAGGGTGCCTTTTGAGGGAGACAATAATGTTGCAGTTGCTTTGATGCACATACAGAATGAGATGATTTCCCCGAGAGAGTATTATCCGGATATTCTTCCGAGCTTTGAGAAGGTGATTGCGAAATGTACCCAGAAAAAGCCGGAACGCAGATATCTGACGGCGAATGCTCTGATTGCAGACTTGCGGAGGGTAGAATCTGACCCGATGGGCAATTTTGTCAAGGAGGTTACCCTGATTGATGGTTCTCCTACCCGTATGATGGATGATGAGGAGCTTGGGGCAATTAAGGCAGGAATGAACAATGCACCTGCAGCAGCCGATTATCAGCAGACTTCCTATGAGGAGGATTATGAACCGGATGTGGCAGATGAGGGAGAAGAAGAGGAGGATATGGACCCGAAGCTTGAAAAGCTTGCCAAGATTCTTGGTGTAGTAGCTGCTGTTGTGGTGGTATTGCTGATAATTTTCCTAATTGCACTGGCAGCTGGAGGCTTTGGTGGAAAGAAAAAGAAACCGGATACCACAGAGAAGACGCCGGTTGCTTCTTCAGATGCTACCACAGAGGGAGAGAAGGGAGAAGAGGTAGAACTTCCAAGCGTACTAAATGATGATATTGATTTAGCAAGAGAAACATTGAGAAATGCCGGATTTACGAATGTAAAAGTAGAATATGAGACGAGTGAAACGGTTGAAGAAAATAAGGTTATTTCCATGACGCCGAATGCGGGGGAGACGGTTAATACAGAGGAGGAGATTAAACTGTTAGTAAGCTCTGGCAAATCCTCTGTCAAAGTGCCTAACGTTGTGAATTATAAGAGTGATGCGGCGGAGAAATTATTACAGCAGGATGGATTTGTTGTAAAATATGCTTATGATTATAGCGATACTGTAGATGAAGGTAAGGTTATCAGACAGGATCCGGGAGCTGGTGCAGAGGCTTCCGAGGGGGCTACTGTTACGATTACTGTAAGTCAGGGTAAGGAAGTTTCCGAGGTGCCTGTGCCGAATGTTGTTGGTATGACAGAAAAGCAGGCGGCAAAAGAGCTGGAAAAGTATGATTTGAAGTATTCATTGACGAAGGCAAATAGTGATACCTATGATAAAGGTGAAATTATTCACCAGTCACCGGAGGCTGGAACTAAGGTAAAGAGCGGAGATGTCATTGATTTGACAATCAGTTCTGGACCAGCGGTTAAGAATACAACCTATAGTGGATCTGGTACAGTGCCTGATTTGTTAGGTGAGGGTGTAGACAGCGCTAATATGAAGATATACCTGAATGGAGGTTCTTCTCCGATATATGATGTAAGCGTTACCCATGATGATTTTCCGTTTACGGTGAATGTGGAGAATAGTAAATCCAGTACAGCAACAATAACAGTATATATAGATGGTGTTCAAAAAGGAACCTACAGCTTTGGCTTAAAGGCATCGAAATAGAATGGGAGTTTCATTTGTATGAGTAGCAACTTAGGTAAAATTATGAAGGGAATCGGTGGTTTCTATTATGTCCATATTCCCGGACAGGGTCTTTATGAATGCAAGGCAAAGGGGAATTTTCGTAAGCAGGGCATCAAGCCATTGGTAGGAGATAATGTAGAGATTGCAATTCTTAATAGTGAAGAAAAATTGGGCAATATTGTTTCGATATTGCCCAGAACAAAGGAGCTTTCCCGGCCTGCGGTAGCGAATGTTGACCAGTCACTTGTTATTTTTGCAGCGGCAGAGCCGAATCCCAATTATAACTTATTAGACCGTTTTTTGCTTAGTATGCAGCAGCAGGAGGTACCGACGATTATCTGCTTTAATAAGACCGATATCGTAAATGAGAGTGAAGTAAAGCAATTAGAGCAAACCTATGAAAGAAGTGGTTACAAGGTTTGCTTTATTAGTGTCAGGGAGGAAAAGGGGCTTGATGAGGTCAAAAAGCTTCTGGTTGGAAAGACAACGGTTCTGGCAGGTCCCTCCGGTGTTGGCAAATCTTCCCTGCTTAATTATTTCGTGCCAGATGCCTCAATGGAGACAGGCTCGGTTAGCGAGAAAATCAAGCGTGGGCGTCATACAACAAGGCATTCGGAGATATTTTACGTTGGGGACAATACCTATTTGTTTGATACACCGGGCTTTAGTTCCCTATATGTAATGAATCTTAACAAAGAACAGATTAAGGATTATTTTGATGAGTTTCTGGAATATCAGGAGCAATGTCGCTTCTTGGGATGCATGCATATCCATGAACCGGATTGTGCGGTAAAAAAAGCATTAGCGGAGGGTAAAATCAGCCGAATCCGGTACGACAATTATATTCAGATGGTAACAGAAGTGGAGGGACAAAAGAAATGGTAGAGCAGCCAAGGGGAGAGTATAATAGGGGAAGGAGCGGTTATATTCTTGCCCCCTCGATATTATCTGCGGATTTTTCCAGATTGGGAGAAGAGATAGATGTTATCAGGGATGCGAAATATGTTCATATTGATGTAATGGATGGAGCTTTTGTTCCGAATATTTCCTTTGGTGCAGGTGTGATTCAGAGTATCCGTGAAAGAAGTACACAGGTATTTGATGTACATCTGATGGTAGAGGAGCCGATACGTTATATAGAGGATTTTGCCAAGGCGGGAGCCGATATACTATGTGTGCATGCAGAAGCATGTAAGCATTTGGACCGTACCCTTGTCAGTATCAAAGACCTTGGGAAGAAGGCGGCAGTAGCATTGAATCCTGCAACACCCTTGGAGGAGATTATCTGGGTGCTTGATAAGCTAGATATGATTGTGTTAATGAGCGTGAATCCGGGCTTTGGCGGGCAAAGCCTTATTCCTGCGGTTCTGCCCAAGATAACAGCACTTCGGGAGCTTCTTTGCCAGCGAGATTTACTGGATAAAGTAGATATCGAGGTAGATGGTGGTATTAAGCTTTCCAATGCGAATGAGGTGCTGGCAGCCGGGGCGAATATCATTGTAGCAGGCTCCGCAGTATATCAAGGGAATCCTGTGGATAACATCAAGGCATTTCATACTATATTCGGTGATAGTGATAAGTCTCTTTAACAATACTATACAGAGTAGCAGCTATCACGGTTGATTACACGGCAGGGGAACTCAATACGGACAATTTCCTCATGTTCTCCCTGTATACGGTCCAGTAACAGACTGACAGCCATGTGTGCCATCTCTGCGCGGGGAATATGGATGGTAGTAAGATAAGGTTTTGTGTTCTGGGATTCTTCAATATTGTCAATAGAGATAACAGATATGGGCAGCTTGAGCTGCCTTTTTTTTGTCTGAAGAAGCCTTAAAACGGGGATGGCAGTGTTATCATTGGCACAGAACACGGCAGTGAAGTCTGATTTTCCGGCTAATTTCTCTTCAAGCAGCTGTGTAAATGCAATTTCCGCCTCCTTAGTAGTTTGGTTTGTTTGTTTTATGAGTTCGTAATCCATGGGAATATTGTTGCGAATCAGCATATCACAATAGCCGACATAGCGGCTTTCAAAGGAGCAGTCGCCAATATATGCAATCCGTTCATGTCCAAGGGAAAATAGGTGCTTCATTGCCAGCTCTGCCGCCTTTTTACCGTCGCATATTACCTCATCCACATTGAAGTTCATGGGATTTCGCCAGATGCCAACGACACTGCGGTTCTGAGAGGTAATATAGTCTAACAGCTTATGGGAACAACGGCCAAGTATAATGACGCCGTCAGAATGGGAAAGGTCTTGGGAAAACGACTCTTCTGCATAGATAACGTGGTCGATAACAGCCTTCTGTTTCAGCAACTCCACCTCCAGGCTTCGGAACAATTCTGAAAAGAAAGGGTCCTTATCTAATGAGGTGATGCGTGCCAGCACAATCGAAATATGGGGGAGCTTTTGGGTAGCCTTTTTGGACTGTTGTAAACGTCTTGCTGCCTCGTTGGGCTGGTAGCCGATTTCCCTTGCTGCTGCCCAGATTTTATCCTGTAGCTCCTTAGAGGCACAGGTAGAGGAGGTGTTATTTAATACGCGCGAAACAGTGGAAACGGATGTTTGGCACATGGAAGCGATTTGTTTTAGTGACATTGGGATACTCCTTTTTAGTGTGATTTTTGTTAGTTACATTATACACTATTTATAGAAGTTGAGGAGCGGTTTTATAAAATAATCTGGACAATCTTCTGCTATGCAGGGAGGTAAATGCATTGCATTTTTTGTCAAAAAAACAAAGTTTTTGCATTTTAGTGCATAAACTTTGTTTTTTTGGAAGTTTGTGTTATACTAATATATGGCGAGGAGGAATGTTTTATGATGGAAGATTATGAATTAAAAGAGCGGAATCAGTACCTTGATAAGTTAATAGGATTTCAGGATACCGAGCCTGTTAAAGTAATAACAGGTATAAGACGTTGTGGTAAGTCAAGCCTGTTAAAGCTTATGGTGCAACATTTGAAAAAGTCTGGTAAAAAGGATAACCAGATTATAGAGATGAATTTTGAATCTCATGATTATAAGGGGATGACCTCTGATGAGGTCTATGGATATATAAAGGAAAGAGTTGTCCAAGGAAAAAGAATGTATCTTTTTTTTGATGAGCTTCAAAGAATTGATGCATGGGAAGATGCTATTAATTCTTTTAGAGTAGATTTTGACTGTGATATTTATATAACGGCTTCTAATGCATATCTGTTATCATCAGAGTATTCCACTTATCTTTCTGGTAGATGTGTTGAGATAAAGATGCTGCCCTTATCATTTGGTGAGTTTTTATATTTTCATGGATTTAAGGTGCGTGATATTTCAAGTACCATTGGTGGGAGTCGTAAAGCAGTATATGATAAGGCTGGTGAAAGGTATGAACTCCGGGAAATGTTTGCTGCATATATGCGTTTTGGAGGTATGCCTGGTATAGCAGATATCGGGCTGAATCAGGAGAGGGCATTAACGCTTCTTGATGGAATATATTCTACGGTTATTGTAAGAGATATTTTGGAGCGGGAAAGAAGAAGAGGGCAGAAACGTATTACTGATTCATGGCTGCTTCGTAAGATAGTCCTTTTCCTTGCGGATAATATTGGCAGTAATATTTCTATTGCTTCTATTGGAAATACTCTTAAAAATGAGGGCTTGCTTGATAACGAAAAGCAGAAAAGAACATTGAGTGCCCATACGGTTCAGACGTATGTAAATGCACTTGTTGAGAGTTATTTCTTTTATGAGATAAAAAGATTTGATATAAAGGGTAAGGAGTATCTGCGGACACTGGGCAAATATTATATTGTAGATATGGGGCTGCGTAATTATTTACTTGGTTTTAGAAACCGTGACAGCGGACACAGCTTAGAGAACATAGTTTATTTTGAACTTTTACGCAGAGGATATGATGTGGCAATAGGAAAAATTGATAATATGGAGGTTGACTTTATTGCGACCTCTGTAAATGATAAAAAATATATACAGGTCACAGAGTCAATGACTAGTGAAACTGTAAGAGAAAGAGAACTTAAGCCTCTTTATAAAATCAGGGATAATTATGAAAAAATAGTACTTTCTCTTGAGACTGGATTTGATTCCTCGTATGATGGAATCAAATCCATGAATGTTATTGACTGGCTGCTTTCAACCGCGTCCTCCTGTTAAAAGCAAGGATGGAAGCAGTTATATTTACTACACATAAAACTAAGGTAATTCCCACTGCATAATAATAGTCGGGGCGGCTGCTTCCCTCAAATAACAAATTAGTGCATTGTAGTAGTTTGACAGGCAGATAATTCTCAAGCTTGGGAAATAATCCTAAGAGGTAAACGGTTAGAAAGCATCCGCCGGATGCCAGAAGTACGTTGGAGTATGAGGTAAATACCACTGAAAATAATAGAATCAGCGAGAGAAGCCATAGACCAAGCAAATAAAAGCTGGCAGCAGAGAAGCCTATATTGGATGCAATGCTGTTATTCCAGAAGTATGCATTATACCAGTAGGTAATTGCAAAGGCAAGCCAGTAGCCTGCTGTCCAGAGGAAACATAGCACAATCCCTTTAGCGATAACGATTGCCGAGTGTTTCATTCCCTTAGTTACAATGAGAATGAGAGTTCCTCTCTGGTATTCCTGTGTCATGATATTGCTAAACATTAAAATGAAAACAATCAGGGCAATCGGGATATTTTTATAGAATTGTGTCCATGAGGTTAGGGCATTGACTTCCATCTCTGTTATCATAATGCCTGTTTCAGCAAGACTATCACTCATCATTTCCATAAGCCAGGGGGTCAGCTTGGCAATTGCCGGACTCATAACACCAAAAAGGATAAATAATATGGTTAGAATCAATAGCCTTCCTGTGCGGATGGTGTAAAGCAGTTCTTTTCTTAAAAATGTTGTTAGTTGTTTCATTCACTAATTACCTCCATAAATAGCTCTTCCAGTGTTGCTTCAAGCAGCTCCATCCGCTGTATTTGTATATGATGTTCTGCCAGATACTGCATCATGTGAAGCATATCCGTTTTTGTTGTTTTGTCAAAGCTTAGCCTTACATCGCTTAATTGCTTTGTTGCAGGAAAGATGCCTTGAAAGGCAGCAGCATCCCTGTCAGAGTCAAAAACAATTTCCAGACAGCTTCCCTGATGCAGTCCCTTGATTTCATCGAGTGTCCCGCATAGTGCAATTTTTCCGTTGTTTAGGAGAGCGATTTCGTCGCAGATACGTTCCACGTCGGATAGGATATGAGTGGAAAAAATAATGGTCGTATACTGGCGTGCGTCTGACAGGATGTCTAGAAATTCTTTTCTGCCCAAAGGGTCAAGTGCAGAGGTGGGTTCATCACAAATTAACAACAAAGGCTGATTTAGTAATGCCTGTGCAATGCCAAGGCGTTGTTTCATTCCGCGGGAAAATCCATGGATATGCTTGTTTATGCCATCCAGTCCAACAAGCTCAAGTAGTTCTGTGATTCTGTTGTTTTTTTGTGCCTTTTGCATTCCTGTAATATCCCCACACAGCGAAAGATATTCTTTTGGTGTCATAAAGTCATAAAATTCCGGCACATCCGGTAAATATCCAACGTATCGGTTCGTTGTCGTCTGACCGTAGTGAACAGGCTCCTGATTGACCCATATTTCTCCAGCGTCCTGCCTTAAAAGACCGAGAATCATGTTGATTGTTGTGGTCTTGCCAGCACCGTTTCTGCCAATAAATCCAAAGACGCTATGTTCGGCAACGGAAAAGCTAAGGTCATCAATTACTGTATGTTCTCCAAAAGCCTTTGACACATGGGAAAGTGTAAGCATATCCATCATGTATCCTCCCTTCCGAATAGAAAATATAGCATCGGTCCGACGAAGTTCATACCGATAATGGTAACAATAAGCCAGATAGCTCGGTTTCCATGTTTATAGGAATTGTGTGTAAAAATATGCCACAGCGTGATGATGAACAATATCAGTTCAATTAGCACCAGTGGTATAAGAAATGGGAGCATTTCGTTGATATTTGCACTGTTATTCATTGTGATTCTCCTTTTTTCTGATTATTTTGTTCAGATAATTGTGAAACGCTAAACAATCTGTTGTGGTGTTGTGCAAAATGTATAATCTATAAGCAGTGTACTTTGGAGCCGTCGGTACTTAGGTGCTGTATTGAAGCACCTTATGTACCGCTACGAGCGACAAGTAGCGAGAGCGTGCCTGCGTTAGATTATACATTTTGTACAAGTTTAGGAGTGGACTATCGTTTCGCAATCATCTGGATTATTTAATTTCCAAAGCTACCTTAAATAGTTCAGGCAGGCTTCCAATGATTTTTCAATATGTTGGAAAGTATCCGTATCCTTTATTGGCGATAGGGTAGGATGAGAAAGGGATTGTATTGCATTTTCTATCATAAAACGTGTATCCCTGGGGGCAGAGCCCCCAATATCCAATTGCTCAAACCATGACCCAATTGCATAAAAATAGCTGTCTCCATGTAAAAAGGGTTCCTTCATAATAGCTTCAATACAGTCGACGTAACGCAATAACCGTTCTAATGCTTCTTCTTTTTTATCATGCATGCAGTAGACAAGAGCAGTCTGATAATAAAATAATGCCGCAATGTTGGGATGAAGAGCATCTAAATGATAAGCATCAACAATGCAGTCAATACGTTTTACCGTTGTCTCACAAAGGGAGAGTGTGCCACAGTGAATCGTTAGATATTGTGTTGCACTTCTTACCAGGGAAAGCAAATGGGAATACATGCTGATTTGTGTAAAGCTGTCTGCTTCGTTTGTCTGTCCGGTGAGCTGGTAGGCTTGAATTAATACCGTGTCACTTTGTGAGGAAAGATGAAGCGGATTCATAAGCTCCTTCAGTGTGTCGATAACCTCCTGTGCCTGATTTAGCTGTAAACAGGACATTGCCTTTATTATAGTAGCATTATTGCAAATGTTAATGTCATCACAATTGGATATAATGTGATTGCATAAATCTGTTATGGAACTTAAAATCTCTTCCTGACGCTTCTTACTATTGGCAAGCATAAAATGGTTCAGCCAAAGGCAGCACATTTGAAACAAAAACGGATAGCAGGCATAATATTTTTTAACCAGTGCCTGGCTTTTTTGCATCGTTTCTTCAAATGGCTGTGTGCCAAATTCCGCCACTAAATCAAGATAGATTTTTTTGATTTGCTCCTTGTTAAGCTGTGGCTCATAGCCTAATAGTTCGTCGATAGACACATCAAAATACGCCGCCAGTCTGGGAAGTATAAAAATGTCTGGCATACTCTGCCTGTTTTCCCATTTGGATACAGAGCCTTTGGTCACACCGATAAACGAAGCCAACTGCTTCTGGGTTATTTTTCGTTCCTGACGAAGCCGTATAAGATTATCAGAAAAACTTAATTCCTTCATAATATAATTCCTCCTATGGAATAGTATATCCATAAAACAGATTGGACTCAATGGAGCAATACGATATTTTGCGAGAAAAAGTTTACAGTTAGGAAACTAATAAGCAAACGTTTGCACGATAAAAGGTTGACAATTTGTGGGAAAATGAGTTATTTTTATACTGCAACTGAAAAACAACTGGATAACTATAATGACAGATTAATGCAAACGTTTGATTAGTGCGATGCATTAATCTCATTATTATGGGTGATTGGGAAACAAAGTTACATCAATGCTGTCGTCGTAATACTATATAAATTTACTTCGTTGTCTTTGCTGCGCAAAGTACAAAGGCGTAAATCTATATAGTATTACGACTAATGATAGACTGATGATTATAGAAAGAAGTTTTGCAATTGCCTAAATAAAGAAAGGGGATTAATCCATGAAGAAGAGAAATTTATTGAAAAAAGGTCTGGTATTAGGAATGTCTATGATGTTATTGCTGGGGTCAGTAAGCGGCTGCGGCAATAAGGAGAGCAAGAAGGACGGTGATACGGTGACCCTTACCAACGTATCCTATGACCCGACAAGAGAGCTTTATGAGGCATATAATAAGATATTTAAGGAACATTATAAAGAAACGACGGGAAAGTCCATTGAGGTAACCCAGTCCCACGGTGGTTCTGGTTCTCAGGCACGTTCCGTTTTAGAGGGTAATGATGCAGATGTGGTAACACTGGCATTGGCTCACGACATTACATTGATTGAGGAAGCAGGAATGATTGAGAAGGATTGGATAAAGGAATTTGAGGGTAACAGCTCTCCTTATACTTCTACTATTGTTTTTCTTGTCCGCAAGGGTAATGAGAAGGGAATTCAGGATTGGGATGATTTAACAAAGTCCGGTGTCAATGTCATTACACCAGACCCGAAGTCTTCCGGTGGAGCATGCTGGAATTTCCTTGCTGCATGGTATTATGCAGATAAGCAGTATAATGGCGATGAGACGAAGATGAAGGAGTTCGTAGCGAATCTTTATAAAAATGTACTGGTTATGGATTCCGGTGCAAGAGGTGCTACAACGACCTTTGTGGAGAATGGTCAGGGAGATGTATTGATTGCGTGGGAGAATGAGGCACTTTTGACCTTGAAGGAATATCCTGATGACTATGAGATGGTTACTCCAAGTATTAGTATCAAGGCAGAACCCTCCGTTGCAATTGTGGATGAAAATGCAGATAAGAACGGTACGCAGGAAGCAGCTAAGGAGTATTTAAGCTATTTATATTCAGATGATGCACAGAAGCTGATTGGAGAAAATTATTACCGTCCAAGCAATGAAGAGATTTTGAAAACATTTAGCGATACCTTTGATTTATCGGTAGACTTATGTACGATTGACGATTTTGGCGGATGGGACCAGGCATATAAGGATTTCTTTGCGGATGATGCAATTTTTGATGAGATTTATAGTAAATAATTAGATGGAGGGATGCGATATGAGCCGAAAAAGGAAGAAGGGAAAGCGGGTAATTCCGGGATTTGGACTGACGATGGGGATTACTGTAACCCTGTTGTCCCTGCTGATTCTAATTCCTCTGGCTTCTGTTCTAGCCTATTCCTTTCGGATGTCGGGGACAGAATTTCTGGAGCTGATTACACGGCCGAATGTCGTGCAGGCATTTATGACAAGTATTGGCTGTGCATTTGTAGCTGCTGTCGTTAACTGTGTATTTGGATTGATTCTGGCATGGGTGTTGGTTCGGTATGAGTTTCCCGGCAAACGGTTGATGGATGGTATGATAGAGCTGCCATTTGCACTGCCTACGGCGGTTGCAGGCATTACTCTCTCCAGAATGTATTCCGACCAGGGGATTCTTGGAAGGCTGCTTTCCCATATGGGAATTCAGGCATCCTATAGCAAGGTAGGTCTTACGATTGCGTTGGTTTTCATTGGAATTCCCTTTGTGGTAAGGGCATTACAGCCTGTGCTGGAAAAGCTTCCGCATACTTACGAGGAGGCCAGTGAGATGCTTGGGGCGAGCCGCAGCTATACCTTCCGTCGTGTCATTCTGCCGGAATTAACTCCGGCATTATTGACGGGCTTTGGTCTTGCCCTGGCAAGAGGAATCGGAGAGTACGGCAGCGTCATTTACATATCTGGTAACAGTGAGAAGGAAGGTACACAGGTCGTATCTTATATCATCATGCAGAAGCTGAACTCCGGAAGCGTGGATTATGAGGGGGCGGCAGCGATTGCACTGGTGCTGCTGCTGATTTCATTTTTACTGCTGCTCTTTATCAATATTGTACAGATTACGGCAGGCCGTAGAACAAAACAGTAGGAAGGGGGAAGCTTATATGAGTAAAGAAACGAATCACATAAAGGCACAGGAGCGTGTTGCTAAAGAGATACCTCCAAAGGCAGAAAAGAATCAAGAGAAGAAGCAGAAAGGGTTTGTTCCCTGCCTGTTGATTGGAATCAGTGTTATCTTTTTTCTGATTATGCTTGTTTTCCCTCTTGTTGAGGTTATTTACCGCTCCTTAAAGGATGGGTTTGCGGCATATAAGAATGCCATCACTGCATCCAATACCTTATCGGCTTTGCAGGTTACATTGATAGCTACGCTTATTGCAGTAGCCGTTAATACATTATTTGGTTTGTGTGCTGCATGGCTTCTTACGAAATTTGAATTCCGTGGGAAACAGGTGCTGTCCACACTGATTGATATTCCCTTTTCCATTTCACCGGTGATTGCAGGTCTTGCCTATATTATGACCTTTGGCAGAATGGGATGGGCGACTCCGCTTGTGGAATGGCTCAATGATATATTTGGAACCAATATATCCTTCGTGTTTTCGGTTCCGGGAGTGGTCCTGGCGACCATATTTGTTACGTTTCCATTTGTTTCCCGCGAGTTAGTTCCGGTGATGCAGGCACAGGGCAGTGCAGAGGAAGAGGCAGCGGCCATGATGGGAGCGAAGGGCCTTACCATATTTAAACGGGTAACCTTTCCTCATATCAGATGGGCATTGCTCTATGGTATGATTTTGTGCTGTGCAAGAGCCTTTGGAGAGTTTGGTGCAGTTTATGCTGTTTCCAAAGCCAGAGGAAAGACCTTTACGCTTCCGTTGGAGATTGATGCCCTTTATATGGCAGGAAGTGCAGATTCTATTACGCAGGCATTTGCAGTATCCTCTTTGCTTGTGCTTCTGGCAATTATCATACTGGTTTTAAAGCAGGTCGTGGAATATCGTGGTAAAAGGGAACAATAACGGAGGTATGGAAATATGTATGTGGAAATGAAACATATCAATAAAAATTTTGGGGACTATGAAGCGGCTAAGGATATTAATTTTGGGGTAGAGCAGGGAAAGATGATTGCTCTTTTAGGACCGAGTGGCAGCGGAAAGACCACTATACTAAGGATGCTTGCAGGACTTGAGCAGCAGGATAGCGGTGATGTGGTAATAGAAGGGGAAGTAGTCAATGATATACCGCCGGGAGAGCGGGGAATTGGCTTTGTATTTCAGAATTATGCTTTGTTCCGCTACATGACTGTCTATGAAAATATTGCCTTTGGACTACGGGTACAAAAGCAGGATAAAAAGAAAATACATGACCGGGTTATGGAATTAGTTGATTTGGTCGGGCTAAATGGTATGGAGAAACGGTATCCGGACCAGCTTTCCGGCGGTCAGCGGCAGAGAGTAGCCTTTGCCAGAGCCTTAGCACCAAGACCACAGCTGCTTTTGCTCGATGAACCCTTTGCTGCCATTGATGCGAAGGTTCGTAAGGAACTTCGCGAGTGGCTTAAGAAAATGATTAAGAAGGTCGGAATTACGAGTATTTTTGTTACCCATGACCAGGAGGAGGCTGTAGAGGTAGCAGATGAAATTATTATCATCAATGAGGGAAAGCTAGAGCAGAAGGGTACTCCGGTGGAGATATACAAAAAACCGAAGACCTCCTTTGTCGCACAATTTATTGGAACCTCTGCAGTATTAGATGATTTTAGTGGCTTTAAGGGCTTTGAGGATTTACCAAAGAATAATCAGGCCATTGTCCGTCCGGAATTTGTGGAAGCATTTAAGAGTGACAATGAGAAATTTAAAAGCCTGATTCCGGCAGCAGAGACAGGGGAGATAACGAAGATTGCCTTTCGGGGAAGCTATCTGGAGCTGACGCTTTCTGTAAATGGAATTCTGTTAAAGACCAACCGTTCCTTGGAGCGGCGACCGGTATCTGTAGGGGAGCAGATGTGTGTATTGGTTTACCGGGTGTATATTCTTGATGAGGAGGATGCCAATATTCATAAAAACAAGCTTTTAAAAGGGGTAGATATTGAGGCGTTGTAAATATAAAAATCAATCAATATAAGCAAGTGAGCGGTATAGTTTTTCACCTATACCGTTTTTGCACATTTAGATTTATTTTACAATGGACAAAGACAGATGATTTCATTATAATAGTAATAATTAACTGGTTTTACATACTAAATAGGAGATATGTTTGATGTATCGGATTGCACTTTGTGATGATGAACGGGAAGAACTAGAAAAGACAGAACATATGTTAGCATCTTATCAGAAGCAGCACACCGAATATAATTTTTTGATAGAACGCTTTATGGACGTAGAGAAACTGCTTTGTCTGATGCAGCAAAATGAATATATGCCGGATATATTATTTATGGATATCTATATGCCGGGAAAACTTGGAATTGAAGCGGCAAAGGAGCTCCGCAGGATGGGCGGCCAATGCCTGATTGTTTTTCTTACAACATCCAAGGAATATGCATTGGAGGCGTTCCGTGTCGATGCGGCTCAATATCTGGTTAAACCGGTTTTGGAAAAGGAGTTTAATGTTGTTCTAGATAAGCTTTTAAGGAATCTTGATAAGGAACAGAAAAAATATCTGCCTTTACGGATTGACAACCAGATTCATAGGATTTGTGTACATGATATTGTATATTGTGAGGCACAGAAAAAATGTCAGTGTATCTATCTGGCAGATGGGACACAGCACCTGCTTCGGATGACGATGGCAAAGCTATATGATATGCTGTACGTTTATCCGGAGTTTGCCAAGGTGGGAATTGGTTATATCATAAATCTTGGACATGTAGATAGTCTGGATTCGCGGGAGCTGAATATGGATAACGGACAGAGGATTTATCTGCCAAGAGGCTCGTACCAGCCACTTAGGGAGCAGTATTTTAATTATTACTGTGAAGAGGAGTAGTGCTGGTAATGGATTGGGACAGAGTAATGTAATAAGGACGGATGGCGTGTTTCATCTGTCTTTTGTTTTATGTGATTCATTGCAATGTGTACCCTAAAATGTGCAAATCATTCCATTGGTATTGAAAAAATGTCAGGTTATGATAAGTTATTATATATCCTTTCCAAAGAAGTGAGGTGTGAAACGAGGATGTTAGGAGGTTCGTTTTGGATTGCAGTTTTGCGTAACAGTATAGGTGCAGGACTGATGATGACAGTTTTTTTGTTGTTAGACCATCCGCGGTTATCCATGAAGAAAACGATTTGGTATTATGCAATATTTGGGCTGCTGGTGGTATTGGTATTTAGCTTCTGGTATTGGTTAGATAGTGGTAGCTTTGTCCGGTTTGCAGGGATGCTTTCCATTCCGGTGGTTGGTAGCTTTTGTGTAGCAATGAGCAGGGATACACTATACTTGTCATTATATAAGCTGGCACTTGGCTTTTATCTTCTGTCGGTGATTGTGTTTTGTGGTATAGATGCAGCACGGATATGTTTTGCGGGTAATCTGTGGGCAGACATTATTATTCGTTTCTTGCTGATGACAATCATTTTCTGGGTGTTTGCCAAAAAGGTCAGGAAAGGATTTTTGGCAGGGGTTGATTTCCTGCGGGAGGAGATGGATATTTTTAGTGCAATTACGGTATTTATGTCCATTCTAGTTGCGTCACTCGTTGCTTTCTGGCCGGGAACCCATGTATTTTCCATGTTTCATATTGTAAGGACGGCAATTCTTTTATTTATGGCTGGGCTGATTCAATATATGGTATTTCAGGTTTACTTACACAGGGGGAAGGAACGGCGTTATCAGATAGAAAAAGAATTGCTTGAAACAAATGAACGTCTGATACGACGACAACTGGAACTGATGCAGGAGTCGAAGGAGGAGCTGGCAAGAATTCGCCATGATGCCCGTCATCACTGCCTTTTAATAGAGGAATATATCCGAAATGGGGAACAGGATAAGCTGCTTGCTTATGTGAAGCAGTATAAGGAAGATATGGATAGTAAAGAAACAGAATGTATTTGTGGTAATGAGGCGATTAACAGCATATTATCAGTGTATGCAAGGCGGGCAAGAAAACAGGGTATTGAGGTTACAATGCATGTGAAGGTACCCGGAGATATCAGTATCCGGGATATAGATTTGGTTGCTGTTCTTGCAAATATTTTTGAAAATGCGATTCATGGGTGTCTTTCATCGGGGAAGCCCAAATGGCAGATAAATATATCAATTACCCGGAAGGGCAATAAGATGGTTGTCCAGTGCAGGAATACTTGTGCAACAGATGTGGTGTTGAAAAATGGTGTGCCAGAATCGCATAAGGGAGAAGGAATTGGTATTTCGAGTGTGTTAAAGGTAGCATCCTATTACAATGGAGAGACGGAATTTGCAGTGGAGAAGGGGATGTTTATTGCTAGAATTCTGCTGAACCTGGAAAAAACAATAACAGAAAAGAGAGGCTAGACTATGAGAAGAACAATTAAAGGTAAGTTAACCATCAATGTAATTTGTATTGTTGCAGCTAGTATTTTACTGACAACGATTGGAATTGTTATCGTTGCGGGCAGGCAGCTGATTCAGAACCAGACGGAGGCATTGCAGTTGAATGCGGACCGGTATGCGGAGGAAATCAATACATGGATTGAAAAGGAGAAGATGTTGGCGGCAGGGGCGGCAAGCAGTATTGAGGCTGCTGCTAATACGGAGGAGCAATTTATCCAGTCTGTGATGGATACCTATGCGAAGGACAGGGAAGAGCTGTTAAATCTATATTGCGGAACCAAAGACAGCAAGTTTATCCAGTCGAACAGAGAGGCGGAAATACCTGAGGGGTATGATCCAGTGCAGCGTGGTTGGTATCAGCAGGCAGAACAGGCGAAGGAGACGATTGTAACAGACCCTTACTGGGATGTATTGACGAACCAGATGTGTGCGACGATTGCGTCACCTGTTTACATAGATGGAGAATTAACTGCAGTTATTGGTCTGGATGTGACGCTCGGTACGGTGACGGATTTAACAGGAAGTATTAATTATGCACCGGGAGTATATGGATTTCTGGTAGATAGCAGTGGACAGTATGTAGCTCATAAAAATAAAGAGTATGAGCCAACAGAGGATAAGGCTGTTGCGGTTACAGATATTATGCCACAGCTAAAAGGCTTGATGGATGAAAGCAAGAGTGATGTGATAAAATTAAAGGATTATGATGGCAGTGAGTGTTATTTTGCAGCCTCCGTTATCACGGGCAGCGATTGGAGATTAGGGGTTGTCGTACCGACGGCAAACATAATTCGTTCCCTTAGGATGATGATTGTGGTAGCTGTGGTGGTTGCATTGGTAATCATTGTTCTTGTAACGGTGTTTATGACAGGGCTGATTGGCAGAATGCTCGCCCCGGTACAGATGCTAAAGCAGTTTGCATCCGGCGATTTTTCAGAAAATACGGTTAGTGAGAAGAGTATTCCGAAAGAATACAAAAATGAAACAGAGCAGATTCGTACAGCGACGGTAGAAGTGAAGCAGCAGATAAGGAACATTATCTTAAATACCAAGGAGGAAGCGGAAAATATTGGAACGATTGCGGAGGGAACCTCTGCCGAGATGGAGGTGCTGGCTCAGGGAATCGCTGATATTTTGAGCTCTGTCACACAGGTGATGGAGCAGACAACAGAAGCCAAGGTGCTTGCGGAAAATATCAAGGGTACAGGCCAGGAGCTTGGGGTTGCAGTAGAGAATGTAGCAAAGAAGGCATTGGAGGCAGAAGAACAGTCAAGCGATATTATGAGGCGTGCCGGAAAACAGCATGAGAACTCCGAGAAATCGGAACGGGAAGCGGTGGCTCTCTATCAGGAGACAAGGCAGGAGTTGGAGACAGCCATTGCGGACAGCCGGAAAGTGCAGGATATTGACACGTTGACGGAGGAGATTCTCTCTATCAGTTCCCAGACCAATCTTCTTGCTTTAAATGCTTCCATAGAGGCGGCAAGGGCTGGAGATGCAGGAAAAGGCTTTGCTGTTGTTGCAGATGAGATTCGTGAGCTGGCAGACAATTCTAAAGAGGCAGTTGACAAAATTCGTCAGGTGACAGAAGGGGTTGTGAAAAATGTTTCCCTTCTTTCGGAAAGCTCGACAAAGCTTTTAGAGTTTATGAATGGTAAAGTTATGAGGGATTATGAGAGTATGACAGAGCTTGCAGGAATGTATAAGCAGGATGCCGTGTTTTACAGTAGTATTTCCAATGATTTGGGAACTGCATCCAAACAGATGAGTGACAACATGGAAGGGATTAAGGATGCAATCTATTCCATTACCACCTTGGTTGGGGAAATTACAGAATATATGCAGGGGATGAAGCAGTCTGCACAAAGTTCCAATCAAAATTCCAGTTTGGTGTTACAAAAGATGGAAGAGCTGTTCCGGTTAAGTGAATTGTTAAATCAGACGGTTGCCTCTTTTAAAGTATGATGAGGGAACTATCGTTTGACAAATAGGCGGTTAGGAATTGCCATTATAAGGCAGGAGGATTTGTTTCAATGTTGGTAAAGACGTCAATCGTATGTTTGTTGTTAATTATATATATGATGGCCTTTTATTATTGCAAGCCCCATATTCCAATTAAATCTACCAGATTATTTCAGTGGCTTGCTCAGGTGGCATTATTGGTCACAATATTTGATTTGATTACATTATATACGGTTAATCATAGGGATACCGTTTCCGCTGATGTGAATCTTATTGTCCATATTATATATCTCATGTCTTTATTAGGTTTTATATATCTTTTGTTTTTGTATATGAGAAGCTATCTGGAGGCAGGAAAAAGATTTGGCAGAATGATAAGAGTGATGCAGGCACTGCCATTTATTCTGTCTGCAGTTGGGATTTTAATATTGCCAATTACCTATGTGCATGGCAGGACAACGGATTATTCTCTAGGACCTAAGGCGTATGCACTATATGTTAGTGTTGTGATATACCTGCTTTTAATTTTATATTACTGTCTTCGCTATTGGGAGGAACTGGCGGCAGAAAAAAGGATGGCAATCCTTCTTGCGGTTCCGCTGTATGCTATTACTGCAGCAATCCAGCTTGCTGTGCCAGAATCTTTAGTGGTGGTTGTCTGTGTTACGCTTATTATGATGGGGCTTATTTTGAGTAATGAAAATATAGAAAAATATATGGATGAGAAGACGGCAATGTTCAACCAGTATTCTTTTGAGACAGTGCTTGATGAATTTGATTTTCAAAAACAGCAGATGATAATAGGAATTCTATGCTTTAGTAAGATTGAAAGCAGTTATGACTGGAAGCAGAATGTTATCATTCTGAAGGATATTCATAAGGAGCTTAGGCTGCAAAGGCTGGAATGCTATAGAGTATGTGAAAATGGTGCAGTATTTATTGCGAGCTCCTATGATAGGGCAAGAATGGTTCTGGATAAGGTAAAGAACAATATGGAAAGCAAGTATGCGGATGAGGGCATCAGCATAGAGACAAGGGTTTTTTGTGGTAAGAATTGTAGCTCCAAGCATGACTGTATGCAGAATATTACTGCGTTCTGCACGGAGATTGGACGGCGGTTTGCATATATTGATTATCTGACACATATTTATAACCGCAATGCTTTAGAGAGGGATATTGCGAATCTGAGAGATGATAAAGGCTATTATCTGATTGCCGATTTGAATGATTTAAAATTGGTGAATGATACGATTGGGCATTCTGCGGGTGATGAGCTGTTGCAGAGCTTTGCAGCCCTCTTGGTTGCTGTGGTTCAAAAAAATGGCAAGGTATATCGGCAGGGCGGGGATGAATTTGCAATTCTTTATTATGGAGACGTCCATAAGCTCCTTTATGATTTAGAGAAGGAGTGCAGGGTACGCAATCAATCCCGCAATATTCCTACCAGTTATGCTATTGGATATTGTGAATTGAGTCAGGAGAATTTCATTGATAATGCAGACAAGATGATGTATGCGGACAAAAGAAAGAAAAAAGGGCGTTTAGGAGAAGATTTTAATTAATATGCGGAAAGGGGTAATATACGTATGAAAACAAGAAAGGTTAGTATTTCTACACAACTGTTTCTTTTTATTCTAGGGGCTTCCTTTGTTGTGGCACTGATTGTAGGAGGTGTCTCCTATTCTACAATGGGACGCTTTTTAAGACAGAAGACGATGGGGGATGTGATGGAAATTGCGGTGATTGCTTCTGAAAATGTGGATGGGGAGACCTTTATGAAGGCGATGGAGGGCGATGAAGATGCTCTGCTGGTGGTAAAGAATTCCCTCAGCTTTTTTCTGTCAGGAGACTCAGTAACCTATGTCTATACGCTCATGCCGAAAGATAAAGATAATTTTCAGTTTGTTGTAGATACGGACCCGGATGATCCCGGAGAATATGCCGAAGATTATAAGGCACAGGATGCTATGTTTGAGGCGATGGAAGGAAAAGCAAGTGTGACAAAGGAACCATTTACCGATGAGTGGGGAACATTTTACAGTGGTTATGCACCAATTATATATAGTGGAAACACACTTGGTATTGTGGCAATTGATTATGAGGCTTCGTCGATACAGACCTCTTTGAACCTTCTGATACGCAATATTTTATTATCTGTGGTAATTGGTATTCTCTTTGCGGTTATTGCTGCAGCGATTCTATCGCTGAAAATGAAGCGTAATTTTACAAAAGTAAATGACAAAATACTTGAGGTTGCGTCAGATGATGGAGATTTAACAAAGGTGTTAGATATTACCTCCGGTGATGAATTGGAGTTGATTGGTAACAGTTTAAACCAGCTTTTGCAAAAGACTGCCAATACAATCCGGCAGATAAAGAGCGGTACAGACAATATTGAATACAAAATGGAGAATATCAATACACATGTATCCGGTTCTGTTTCCCAGATTGCTAATATAAATGACAAAATACAATCTATGGTGGCATCTTCGGAGGAGATAGCCGCATCTGCCGGAACAGTCGGGGAGCAGGTGGATTTTGTATATAAGGATATAAAGAGCATTGTGGATATTGTTACCCACAATACCAATAATCTGCAAGATATCTATGTTTCTTCAAAAGAACTAAATGAAACGGCAAATAGTTCGGTGAAAAGGATAGGAGAAAATGTGGAAAATATGTCTTTGGGCATGCAAAGAGAGAAGGAAGGGGCGGAGGCTGTTCTTAGGATAAAAGAGCTTTCCGATTCTATTTTAAGTATTTCTGCCCAGACAAACCTATTGGCATTGAATGCTTCTATTGAGGCAGCGAGGGCAGGAGAAGCGGGTCGGGGATTTGAGGTTGTAGCCCATGAAATTGAAGTATTGGCTCGTAATACCAGCGATGCGGCAAACGAGATTCAGACCATGAGTAATGATGTAGTGAAAGCGGTGGAAGGCTTAAATAAACTGGCAGAACAGATGCTTTCCTTTTTGCAGGATGAGATTTCCAGGGATTATGAAAGCTTTACCAATGCTTCCCACAGTTTTATGGGACAATCAGATGATATCCGGGCATCCATGGAACAACTGCGGCAGATTACTGAGCAGTATGAACAGTCATTGAAGAGTATCAATGACGTCATACAGTCTGTCAGTATGTCATCCGAGGAAACTAGCAAAGAAATCACATATGTATCAGAGATGCTGTTATCTATGAATACAGATATGAAGAACATTGAGGATTCTACAGAGGAAACGTTTCTGAATATCACCGGTATGAATAAAGAATTGAGTGGTTACCGGGTTGATGCAGGCGATGTTATTTCATGAAACAACGAAGCAATCCGTGGCATCAGTTGGGGGCAAAATACCTTAGAGTCCACAATTATATTGGGAGTGTGTAAGTTACTGGTAACTTATACACTCCCATAAGCCTTCTTTCTGTGATATGTGTGTTATTTCTTGCTACATACCGGTACAATTTTTTTATGCGCCTTTAGTTTCTTCATAGCCCAATCATAATGGCTGGCTGTCACGCTGACAAAGTAAGAGCCTAGCGTGCTGCCGCCGACCCATTTGTAAACACCTTTAGAAAACAGCTCCTCATTGGAAAAGGTATCTGCTAAGCTTAAGACTTCGGCATGAGATTGCCGAAGCATTGTCTTTGCATCCTCTAAAGAGGTGCTTTGATGCTTATTCCAAAACTCCATATTCAATCCAGCGTAAGTCTTCCAGTTATATGGCTGTGGAATAAAAGGCTGGCTGTCACCGTGTTGATTGGACTCTACCCAGCTAAGCAAAAGCTGGTGCCATTCATAGAGATGGATTAAAATATCACGAAGATTTTTATCCCGTTTCCAATGTGCCTCCTTCTTTTTCACATCATCGGAAAAATCAAAGGGTGTGGACAGCTCCTGCTCTGTCAATGCGGAAATCAGTGCATTTAGCTTTTCGTAGTTTGCTTCTGCTGCGGTTAATAAATCTGTTTTTGTTGTTGGTCTTCCCATATTCATATTCCTTTCTGTACACAATAAAAAATCCATTTAGCGACAATTCCATTGTCATAAATTAATAGTTTAAAGCTTCTGTTTAGCATATTACCAGAGTAATGCTGACACCGTGTGTCAGGGTTTGTTTTTTTCGTATATTAATTTGGCTTCTTCTGCTATGACTTTTTTGAGGTGCGTTGGGGATAAGATATCTATCTGTGTTCCGAACGACAGCAGAAACCCGATGAGCCACTCATCTTCTGGCATTTTAACAGAAACAATAAAATCACCATCAGCCTGCCGCTGTACTTGTGTTTTATCAAATTCATCATAGATGCGGTATGCCATTTCTTTTGGAAAGCGAAGTGTAATTTCGTTGTATTTATCGTCGGATTCGTCAATTAGCTTCGGTAAATCTCGTTTTTGAAATTGTTCGTTTAACATTTCTAACTGTAAAATACGATTTAACTTGAATATTCTGAAATTCTGTTTCTCTGTACAATACGCTTTCAGATACCATGCCTTTGCTTTGTAGGAAAGCTGATGAGGATGTACGATTCTTTCGCTGATAGCTCCATAGGAATTGGCATAATGGATTTTAACAGCCTTGCAATGAACGACTGCTGATTTTAGTAATTCAAATTTATCATTGTCAGAATCTTTATTTCCCCATCTGGAGAAATCTACTTCAAGCCAATTCTCTGAATCCTGATGGAAAAGGGCGGAAAGCTTCTGTAACGTCTGGCTGTTACTGGTATTCAATGTTGCATTAATGCTCTGTAATGCAGTGAGGATTTCCTGTTTTTCCTTCTCTGATAATATTGCCTTGTTCAAAACAAAGTCATTCATTAAACGAATGCCACCAGTTCTGCCCGCTTCTGTATAAATGGGAATACCTGCTGCACTTAAGGAATCAATATCTCTATAAATTGTTCTAACGGATACCTCAAGCTTTTTGGCTAATTCCGGAGCAGTAGCCTGTCCCTTGTCTAATAAATAGTACACAATCTTAAATAATCTGCTTTCCTGCATGACCATGCCCCCTTTGCTATATATAAAATAGAAATCGCTGGTTTTCTCTCTGCAATATAGAATAACAATAATATCCTGACATGTTATGTCAAGTTTATTATATCTGCTTGTTTTATTGATATCAAGCGGATAGCTGTTGTTTCGAATGATATATGTGTAGGGAGAGGGGGATTTGTATATTTCATGTGTGCATTTTCTTGGTGTAGAAACATTGATAATTTGACATGGTTTTAGTATAATGAAAACGAGTAAAGGATGATTAAAATTGCGTCATGACAATGCTTAACCACCCACAGGGCAAGAAATTTTTATTGGTATTCATCTATATCATAGAACGGAGGTTTATAGTATGAAAAAATATGTACTCACTGTTTTATTATTTGCTGTCGTTCTTTCACTGACAGCTTGTTCATTAAAAAGAAGTCAATCCTCAAATGGAAATAGTCCACAAAACAGTGCAAATACTGTCGACGGAAAAACAGATGAATTAAGCGTTCGATTAAAACAATACGAATCTTTCTTATAAGGATGAAATTAGTTCAGAAAATGGCTCAGAGGGGGCTTGGTATTTGAGAAACTTTTGTAATCTGGTTGTTCCGGAAGAAACGGAAGATGGAATTCGTTATGCTTTGTTTGATATGACAGGTGATGAACTGCCTGAATTACATGTATTAACAGACATTTCATATTCTATACATACAATTGAAAGCAATCAACTGATTACATGGTATACAGGGGACCGATATAACAGACCGTTAAATAATAGGGCTATACTCCAGAAAGTGGAATCGGCCGGTATTACTTACTCTTATATAGTTCTTGATAGTAAAGGACAGGAAGTCCTTAATGTTGGTTTTGCAGACCTATTAGGACACCATGGGGGAAAATACTTATTTAATACTGGTGATGAGGATATAGAATTATCAAAAAGTGAGTGGGAAAAATTGACAAGACCGTTTTTAACGATTGGCTCGGATAAGATTGTCTGGAAGAATATAAATGATTTAGATTTTTAAAGAAGAAAAATAACTAAGATGTTATAGTGTTGTGATATATTGTAGTTGTAACACTTTGAACCAATAAGATATAATCTTAGAAGGAAAAGAGGTATATAACAAATAGATCCACATTATGAAACAAAATTCAAAAAGAAAATTGTTTGCCTTTATCTTGAAGAAGGGTGTACCCTAAAAGGTGTCGATGAAGAATATCGGTATCTAAAGCAAGCATTTCAAACTGGGTTAGCCAGTTTCTTGAAGAATGTCAAACAAATGAAGAAGCCCAAGTTGATTATGTTTATATGAAAGAGAATCTGTGGCTACGAAATGAAATTGCGGAACTCCAAAAGGAAAACAACTTCTAAAAAAATAGCGGCATTCTTTGTGCAGGAAATCAATTAGAGGCTTATCGGTTTATCCATCAATATGGGGACGTTTATAGCTTCCGTTGGTTACTCAAGCAATTTGGGATTTTTCCCAATGCTTATTATAATTTTCTCAAAAACCGCAAATTTGATTATTATGAGGAAATAATTTAAAACGAGATAACAGATCTCTGTCATGAGCATGGAGAAGTGCCTGGTTACAGAATCATTCATGCCTGTCTAGACAGGAAAGGAATCCACATCAGCCTGCTTACAACTCATAATATATGAATACCGAATTACAGTTGTTCTCTATTGTGATAAAAAAGAATCTGGGATACGAAAAAAGTATAACCCACAAGGTGTTTTAAAACAAACTGAATCGAGATTATATTGCAAAAGAAACCAATCAAATATGGTGTACTGATTTCACATGTTTGTTTCTTACAGACGGCAGTAAGCGATATAACTGTTCCATTATCGAGCTGCATGACAGAAGTCTCATTGCCAATATTACAGATAAACACATTACCAGTGAATTGGCAAGACGTACCATGCAAAAAGCGTTGGATTTCCAGTTGGGTATTGATAGAAAGCACTTGATACTTTTGCAGTAATCGGGGAGGCCGGTACATATCAAAAGAATTCACAGAATACTGCAAACAGGTTGGATTGATCCAAAATATGAGTAAAGCTAGCTGTCCATATGACAAAGCACCTATGGAAGGATATTTTAACACACCAAAGAATGAATTAATCTATTAGCATTATTATTATAATGACGATGAGCTTGTATTTATCCATTGAAGGATTTCCGTATGTACAATATAATCATGTACGACAGCCTTCTTATAATCATTATAAAACGTCTTTCGAAGCTCACTTTGGAGGCTGATACCCCTGTAGCAAAATTAGGTCAAAGTGTTCCCGAAAGTCTTGTACAATAGGTTTTATCTTTTGTAAGGTTGATTTTTTGAGCCAAGTGCTTACCTTCTTTCACAGTTAGTAGTTATTAAGAGTAGCTAATGAGGATGAGAAATTTGATATAGTGGGAGCACAATAATCTATCAATCAGATAGTAATTGATTATCTGTTGTACAATATTGGTAAAATGAGAATTACTTATATAAAGAATAATAGGAATAATCTATTATTAAATATAAGTTAAAAATATTATTTTGTAGACAAAATATTCTATAATGTGATACAATTAATCAGAAAATAAAAATAATATTTTGAGAAGTTCATTTATTATAGTGTTTATTATAAGATGTAGGTAGTAGATATTAGAAAGGTAGCGATATGGAAGAGACCTTAATTATTGTTCCAGCATATAATGTGTCAAATCAGATTAAATCAGTTCTTTTTCGGATGAAAAAATATAAACGGAATTGTTTGTTGATAAATGATGGTAGTTCTGATAATACACTAGAAATAATTAAACAAGAAAATTTTAGAGTTATTAATATGCCCTATAATTGTGGCGTGTCTCAAGCCATTCTTGAGGGACTTAAATATGCTCTAGAAAATGATTATAAATATGTATTATTAATGGATGCAGATGGTCAGCATAATCCTGATGATATAGATAAATTTCTTAATGCACTAAAAGATTATGATATTGTATTTGGGAATCGTTTTGATTCAACAATATCAATTCCTACATGCAAAACAATAGCAAATGCGTTCGCTTCTGCTGTATATAAACAAGTTTCAAGTCGGTTTTTACCAGATGTTGCATGTGGATATAAAGCATTTAAAGTGTCAAAAGATCTCATCGATTATCTATTGATGTCGAAAGGATATTCTATTGTATATCGATTAGTTAATTATTCCATTCTGATGGATATTCCTATTTTTAATATTTCTACTAATGCTATCTATTATTATAATAGTTTTCTTGGCACACGTACAAATGAGGTGAATGCATTACTAACATCGGCAATTGAACTTAATAATATTTATTTTAAGTTAAACGATTTACATGAAAAACTTAATACGCTTTTAGAAAAGATACTTACGAATCAAGATATAGATATTATCTTAAGTGATATTCATTTTTATGCATTTTATATTAATGCATATAATAGCTATATTTTTCAAGCTTCTATAGATGAAGTAAATAATTATTATTTATGTAATTATAAGACATTAAATTAAGATATTTTAATTTTTGAAATTGTTAAAGTGATAAGGAGTATTTATGTACAATAATAATAATTTCCATCCTAATGTAAAGAGCTTTCCTGAACATATTGCGCTAATTCCAGATGGTGGTAGAAGATGGGCAAAAAAGAATAATAAAACTAATTTGGAAGCTTATTATGTTTCTATGTGCAGTATTGTTAAAATGATAGATTATAGTTTTGCTCAAGGGACGAAATATTTTAGTGTGTATTTAGCAAGTACCTTAAATTTTAAACGCAGTGACAAGGAGGTAAATGATTTCTGTACTGCCGAATGGGAGTTTTTAAATAATATATTTTTACCATATGCAATAGAAAATGACATTAAAATTAAGATAGTTAGTGCAGATGATATTAATATAAAGCCATTTTTGAAATATATCACAATAATAGAATCAAAGACAGCAAATGGTAAAAAAACAGTTTATTTTTGCTTTAATTATAGTTCTTTTAATGAAATAGAAATAGCTGTAGATAAGGCTAACAAAACAGGTGAATCATTCGTCAATTATTTAGAAATTCCTTATCCAGTTGATATTTTAATTAGAACAGGTAATGCAAATGTTTTAAGTGGTTTTCTGCTTCCACAAATTGCGATGGCAAGAATTTTCTTTTCTCCCAAACTATTCAATGATTTTACTATAGATGATTTTAAGCATGTTGTTAATGATTATATCAGATATGAGTTAAAATATGGCGAATGAAATAACGAATGAGGGGGTGTCTGAAATGCAAAAGAAATATCAGGTGTTTGTAAGTTCAACATATGAGGATTTAATAGAGGAAAGAAAAGAAGTGATACAAGCACTGCTTGAATCTAATTGTATTCCAACTGGTATGGAACTTTTCACAGCATCAAATAAGGCACAATGGGAAATTATTAAACATGTAATAGATGATTGTGATTATTACTTGCTTATTTTAGCTGGACGTTATGGTTCTCTGGGAATAAATGATGAAGGTAGGAAACTTGGATATATAGAAATGGAATTTGATTATGCTTTACTTACTGGTAAGCCAATTATTGCTTTTATTAATAATGATACTCAGAATATTCCAGAAAAAAAATCAGAATCTTCTGAGTTAGGAAAAGAACTCTTGAAAAATTTTCAAAATAAAGTTGAAGATGGACGAACGGTTAAGTTTTGGACTAATAAAGATAACCTTAAATCTGCTGTATTATCAAGTATTCGCACATTGATTGAACAGTCACCTTCTGGTGGATGGATAAGAGTAGGAGATATAATTGATTTTAATAGTAAGTTGGAAATTATTAATTCTGAGAATGATTATTATTCGGGAGAATGGAAGTCTATAACAGAACAAGGATTTATTGATATTATTCAATTAAATTACAATGAGTATTCACATATATTATCTGGTAGTATTAAAAGGCACTCACCTGAAAGGCTTGCTAATCGTAAATGGCATTGTATTGGTTGTGTTGTTGGAGAAAGTATTCTTTTAATTTACTATTCTCATGCTACACATAGTGCAGGATGTGGATTGGTACGACATTATTGTGATGAAATTTATAAGGGGTTTTATCTTAGGTATAATTATGGTACACATACTATTGATAAAGTTGATATGTCGCTTGAAAAATTATAGATTTTAAGTAAATTCTTGTAATATATTATAGTTGTAACACCTTGGTCTAAATAAGATATAATTTTAGAAGGAAAAAGACATATAGGATATCATTCATATATAAAATATAATTGTATGCCAGCGTTTTGAAGAAGACCCTAAATTAAAAGGTCTTACTTAAAGAATACAAAGTATTTAAAGCAAGCATATCAGACTGGATTGGTTAGTTTTTGAAGAATGCCAGATAAATGAAGAAGTCCAATTTGCTTACAAATATATGAAAGAGAATCTGTGGTTGCGAAAAGAAATAGCAGAACTCCACAAAGGAACTAATTTCAAAAAAAATGTAGCTTTCTTTGTGAAGAAAACCAAGTAGCGACTTATTGATTTATCTAGCAATACTGAAACGTTTATTCCATTCATTAGTTGTTTTAATAGTGTGGAATTTTCATAATTTGCATTATAATTTTCTCAAAATAACGAAAATCTAATTATTATAATAAAAAGCAAAAGTTTAAAACGAGATAACAATAACCTATTATATACATGGTAAGTCGATACTTACAGACAATTTATGCATACCTAGGAAAGAAACTAAATATGAAAAAGGTGCATCATCCTACAAAGTGCTTGAAAACAAGCAGAATTGGAAATTTACTGCAAAGGAAATCAATAAAATATGATGCCTTGATTTCACACATTTCTTTCATTCGGATGATAATAAGTGTTGCAATTTTTCGTTATTAATCTGCATGAAAAAGTTATATTTTTAGCATTATAGACAAATACATCAAAAGAATTTACAGAATGCTGCAAACAGGTTGGATTTATCCCAAGTATGAGTAAAGTAGATTGTCATATGACAATAAACACATGGGAAGCTGTTTTAATATGCTAAATTGCGGATATGAAAAATGAAAAAGTATTGGGATGTAAAAAGGTGAAAGAAGATGAAAATTTTTTTAGTGGGAATCAAAAAATATTAATTCAAAGTAAATAGTTATTAATACAGTAATTAGAAGGTATTTAGAATGACTTTAGAGAATGAAAGATTATTTTTCAAGAGGAGTATCATAAAGAAATTATATGTTGGAGATTATAGGCAAAATTTTTGATGTGAAAGGCGAAAAATTATACTTAAAAAGTTATGCGATGAGTTGCTTGATGAATGAAGAGTATATTCAAAAAAGTATGTTTGGTTTAAAATTGATTTTGTAGAATTGGAGATGTCTTATGGAACAAGAAATATTGCAATTAGAATATAATAATATAAAACAAGAGATTTTTACATTAATGCAAAGGTGTGATAATTTAATTGTTGCTATATTTACAGTAAGTGTTTCACTTATTGGATTAGGATATGAATTAAATAATGCAATTTTTTTTATATTAACTGTTATATTCATTATTCCGATGCAGGGGTTACTTAATGTAAGAAGATATCATATGGCACGCTGTTCAATATATATAAGGCTATTTTTAGAACCATGTTTTGAAAAATTGCGCTGGGAAACGATAGTAGGCGATGTTGATTCAAAATTTAAAGTTCTTTATACGAAAGAAAATAGAGTGCATAGACTGGCATCGTTTTTTGTTGGGGCTGGTTCTGGAATTATTTCTTTCATATCTTTAGTTTCATATATTAACAATCGCATGATTATAAATGGTTATTTAATATGTTTCTCATATATTGACACAATTATTATGATATTTATGCTAATTTGTTTCTTTGTTATTTTTTTATTATCAAAAGATTATGTTGATTATACGAAAATATGCCAAAAATATGAAAAAATATATAAAAATATCTTAAATGACGAAGTTTAACAACAGGAAAATAGAGAATAAGACCGAAGAGGAAGACCGATGGTAAATACAAGGAGAATATTTATGAAGAAAATATGGTGCACATTTTGATATGCCCCTTGTCAAGTAGACAGGTGAAATATCTAAAATTTAGTGTAGATGATGCCTGCATTTCGATTTGAAGTGCAGGCATTTTTCTATGCACGGGTTTGTCAAGTAAAGTGTGTAAGTTTTTTGATTTTTTTGGTGGTCGAGTTATTCGACCACCTTTTTACAGGAACAGTTTTAGAGTTGTTCTAACAGTTTTCATATTTGAGAATCCGAGCTTGTATCTTATCATCCATGGCCAGCTGGTTCCTGACCAGAGCCCAGTTTGGAACCGGGCGTCCGTTCCATTTTTTATACAACTCTGTAATCCGCAAATATAGTGCCTTTCTGACGGCATCTTCACTTGGAAATGACCCCTTCTTCGTTACTTTCCGAAAACTGGAATTGACAGATTCAATGGCATTTGTAGTGTACATAACCTTACGGACTGCACTGCCATAATTAAATAGCTGCTCGACATGCTGCCAGTTACGAACCCAGACATCAACGGCTCCCGGATACTGGCTCCATGCCTGTTTAAACCGTTCAAATTCCGCTGTTGCAGCTTTCAGGCTGGAAGCTCCATAAACCTTCTTTAATTGTGCCGTATATGCCTTGTAATCCTTTGATGGTATATACTTGATGGAATTCCGTATCAGATGCACGATGCAGCGTTGAACCACCGCTTCTTTGAAAATGGATCCTGCTCCTTCTTCCAGACCGGAAACACCATCCACGCTGATAAACAATACATCTTCTACACCACGGGCTTTGATTTCATCAAAAATCTGCATCCAATAGTGTTTTCCTTCTGCTTCGCCAATCCATATCCCTAAAATATCCTTTATCCCATTTACGTCGTATCCCAGAATCACATAAACGGCACAGTTTTTTGTTTCCATCTCTTTACGGACAGAGACATAAAGACAGTCCACAAATAAAAAGGTATAAAACTTTTTAAGCGGACGGTTCTGCAATTCATCTGCTGTTTCAATCACACGGTCTGTGATGTTTGAAATGGTTTCATGGGAAATTTCAAATCCATAGATATCTTCAATGGTATCAGCGATATCCCGCTGGCTCATGCCTTTGGCATACATGGATAATACTTTATCCTCAATGCCGCTTACATCCCTGGAACGCTTTGGTATTGCCTGTGGTTCAAAGGATGCATCCCTGTCCCTTGGAACATCTACCGGAATATCCCCGTAGGTTGTTTTAACCGTTTTATAGCTATATCCGTTTCTACGGTTATTCGTAGCTTTATAGCCATGATCATTGGATTCATAACCAAGGTGGGCATCCATTTCGCCTTGCAGCATGGATTCAAACATTGGTCCAAAGATATCTTTGAGAGCCGCCTGCATATCCTCAGCAGTTTGTGGCTGGTATTCATCAATAATCGCCTGTGCAATAGCCATACCGGCTTTATTGCGTTTGTTTTTTCTAGGTGCCATAAGTTCTGTACTCATAAATCCTTTCATCCTTTCTTTGAGTATATCGCACCTTATCATAAAAATAAAGTGCGCAAGTTTTGTTACCTGATATGATACCTCTTGAGTAGACAGGGCAAATAAACAAAGTCTATTTAAGAGGTGTTTTTATGTCTAAACCAAAGTTTTCAATAGAACTTAAAATCTGGGCATGTGAAGATTTTCTGTCCGGAAAATATTCAGCAGCTCAAGTTTGTGAAAAGTATGGAATAACATACAATGTCAAAAAACATTCCTCCTCATCGCTAAATGAATGGGTTGCCAAGTACAGGATAATGGGGTCTGATGCTTTTAACAATTCCCGGCATAACAAAAGCTATTCCTCTGAATTAAAAATTCGTGCTGTTGAAGAATACCTTACCGGAAAAGGTTCCATCATGGACATTACTGCCAAATATGGTATCTCTGGAACTGAGGTTTTCAGAAGATGGGTTTTGAAGTATAATGCCAATAGAGAACTTAAGGATTATAATCCGAAACGGGAGGTCTATATGGCAGAAGCACGAAGAAAAACAACTTTTGAAGAACGCAGAGAGATTGTCGGTTATTGTATCAGTCATAACCGTGATTATAAGAACACAGCAGCAAAGTATGATGTTTCCTACAGCCAGGTTTATTCCTGGGTAAAGAAGTATGACACTGATGGGGAAACAGGTTTAACAGATAAAAGGGGAAGACATAAAACAGATGACGAAGTAGATGAAATGGAGCGTTTAAGACGGGAAAATCTACGGTTAAAGCGTCAGTTAGAAGAAAAGGACAGGGTAGTGGAACTGTTAAAAAAAGTGAAGGAATTCGAAGGGATGTGAGGCTTGGCAAAGTACGCCATGAATCTGAATATTTGACGGTCAGACATTATCATACGGAGAAAAACTGGAGTATAGAGTGGATGTGCAGGCAACTGGAAATATCAAGGGCTGCTTATTATAAATGGCTGCATAGGGAAATCCCTGATACAGAACACGAAACTATCAGACTTGCAGAACTAATTAAAGAATATGATGAACGTTTTAACCATATCTTAGGATACCGGCGAATGACATCCTGGATTAATCATTTTAATCATACTGCATACAGTAAAAACAGGGTTCATAGAATCATGAAGAAGCTGGGGATTCATTCAGTTATCCGTAAAAAGAAGAAAAAATATGCATACTCAAAACCTGATGAAACAGCAGAAAATATACTGCGAAGAGACTTTTATGCATCTGCTCCTAATCAGAAATGGGTTACTGATGTGACCGAATTTAAGGTACCCGGTGAAAAAAAGAAGCTGTATTTAAGTGCTATTTTGGATTTGTATGACAGGTATCCTGTAGCTTATGTTATTAGTTCAAGGAACGATAACAGACTGGTATTTAAAACATTTGACCAGGCAATAGCAGCTTCACCTGATGCCAGGCCGGTTTTTCATTCAGGCCGGGGATTCCAGTACACAAACAAAGTATTCAAGAAGAAACTTGAAAAACAGGAAATGAAACAGTCTATGTCCAGAGTTGGACACTGTATTGATAATGGACCAACAGAAGGATTTTGGGGAATTATAAAAGCGGAAATGTACCAGATGTACGAGATAACTGACGAGGCTTCATTAAGAGATGCAATCAAAGATTACCTGCGTTTTTACAGTGAGGAACGTCCACAGGACAGATATCACTGCAAAACACCATTAGAAGTACGACAGAAAGCACTGGCTTCTGATATGCCAGCAGAATATCCTATTCCTGAAAACAAAAGAATATTTAATGTGTATGCCAATTGATTTGAACCAGCTTTCTTATATATATTTTTTTCTGTTTACAGTCCACTTGTTATATCTTTTTTCCACGTATTTAATAGGATGATTGATTGGTGGAATTGAAAATTTACCATCTTTATATTGATATCAAGATCAAATGTTAAAAAACCACCAGTAGTAAGAAACTGTGTGAAGACAGTGCCAGTAATAGTGTTATCTGATACTTTTGTTAATCTATACTATGATTTCTGGCATAATCCATAGAGGTATTTGTTTGAAGGTCATAAATACTTTTTAATTTACCATTTTTAAGTTGAAATAATTCATGTAATCCTACATCATCACTATCAACTAAATTTGATATATCAAAAAGCACAGAATTATTAATGTGTATACGCATTGTTTCACTATGATCACTTTCATGTTTCCTATTTTCCGTTACTGTTACTTTTACAGTATCTTTGATTTTATCATCAGTTACATCATAGTTTTTGTAAGACCTTTCTTCTTTTGATTTATGAATCAAGTTGTTAGCTGCCATGGCTTTTTGATCTGGTATAAAAGTTACACAGAAACAGAGTATTAGTATAATGCTTAGTAATTTGCATATTCTTGTCATTGTTTTATTTGTCTCCTTGGTAATTTGAATTTTTATTGTCAAAATTAATATGTGAGCATTATTTATAAAATTATATCAGTATTGACAACGATTTTATCTATTATATACTATAAACAAAATATCTTAAATTAATTTCGTGGATTATTAGCAAAAGCAGAAACAGAATGAATAAAAATACTTATTCAATATCTTAATGGCTGGACAGAAATATCATTAAATCTTGGATATATCAAGGGAATGAAAAGGATAGTATATTTTCCTAAACTGAGAACATCATGACATATTATCAATAATTAGATATTCAATAATTTGATTGTAATTTCAGAGACTGCGGGATATAATGATATTAAGAGTGGAGGTGTAAGAATTATGGATGCATTAAGAAAAGAGGATGTATATACGATAGCTGATATTTATGCATTGCCAGATGGAGAAAGAGCTGAACTGATTGATGGCAAAATTTACTATATGGCACCGCCAAGTAAAACACATCAAAGGATCAGTGGGAGACTTTATCAAACAATAGCGAATTATATTGACAGCAAAGATGGAAAATGTGAGATATATACCGCTCCGTTTGCAGTATTTTTGAATAAAGATGATATAAACTATATTGAGCCAGATATATCTGTTATCTGTGACCTTTCTAAATTAGATGAAAAAGGATGCCATGGTGCGCCTGATTGGGTGATTGAGATTGTTTCTCCAAGCAGCAAGTCAAGAGACTATATGGCAAAATTATTTAAATATCGTGCAGCAAGTGTTAGAGAGTATTGGATTGTTGATCCTGATAAACAGATGATAATGGTTTATGGGTTTGAAAAAGATACAGTAGAACAATATAATTTTGATGATGATGTACCAGTCGGAATATATGATGATTTTTCAATATGTATTCAGTAGTTTTAATGTAGATATAAATTGAATTTTTAAATATAAAATGTTAAAAAATAGGGGACGGGAAATTAACCTGTCTCCTATGTTTAGTTCGCGCGCCATGGGCACGCTCTAATGGGTGCAAGTCCCGAACATGCCCAGGTAGTGGGAAATGTATAGCCGAACAGCAAGGGTGTCCATCGTGAGGTGGAATCTGAAGGAAACTGTAAGCAAACCTCTGGTCTGACGGACAGAAATCGTATATAAGGCTAGGCTGCGAGAGATAAGTTGGCTAAAAGCAAAAAAGTCTAATAACTACCACATTTGTAGTAGCAGAGTAAATGCGGCGGATATATGGAGGGAAAGAGCGTGCACGTTAAGCGTGGAGGTCTCACAGAGGTTCCATTAACCTAGTAACAACGAACTGTGAGAAGTTGCCGAGCCCATAGTAGCGAAGAAGTCTCTGTAATGGAGATGGAGCAAAGGGGCGAACAATCAATCAGTTCGAGTATGTCTCGTATTGCAGAAATGACAACATCTGCCGTAATCAATCGGGTAAAAGGTGGTCAAATCAAGCGGGGCGGAAAGGAAAGAACGCATGGACACAAGTAGTCTAATGGAGCAGATATTGTCTGGTGAAAACCTCAACAGAGCATATCTGCAAGTTGTACGAAACAAAGGTGCGGAGGGGGTGGATGGAATGAAGTATACAGACCTTAAAGAACATCTTAAAAAGAACGGCGAAATCATTAAGGAACAATTGAGGGAGAGAAAATACAAACCTCAAGCAGTACGAAGGGTGGAGATACCAAAGCCGCATGGTGGTGTCAAAAACCTGGGAGTACCAACAGTAACAGACAGATTTGTACAACAAGCCATTGCACAGGTGTTAACACCAATCTATGAGGAACAGTTCCATGACCATAGCTATGGATTCAGACCGAATAGATGTGCACAGTAGGCAATCCTAACAGCACTAGATATAATGAATGATGGTAATGATTGGATTGTTGACATTGACTTGGAAAAGTTCTTCGACACAGTAAACCATGACAAACTGATGACTTTAATAGGAAGAACGATTAAGGACGGAGATGTTATTTCTATTGTAAGAAAGTATTTAGTTAGCGGAATTATGATAGATGAAGAGTACAAAGATTCTGTTGTGGGAACACCACAAGGTGGTACTCTCTCTCTATTGCTAGCAAACATCATGCTGAATGAACTTGATAAGGAAATGGAAAAGAGAGGGCTAAATTTTGTACGATATGCAGATGACTGTATTATCATGGTGGGAAGTAAAATGTCTGCGAATCGGGTAATGAGAAATATATCCCGATTCATTGAGGGGAAATTAGGGCCAAGGTCAATATAACCAAGAGCAAAGTAGATAAACCACAAGGGTTAAAAAATCTGGGGTTTGGATTCTACTTTGACAGGCAGGTACACCAATACAAGGCAAAAACACATGCAAAATCTGTTGCGAAGTTCAAGAAGAGAATGAAAGAACGCACACGTCGAAGCTGGGGCGTCAGCAATAGCTACAAGATAGTGAAACTTAATCAGCTTATCAGAGGTGGATTAACTACTTCAAGATTGGAAGTATGAAAACACTCTGCAAAGAGCTTGAGGGTAACATAAGATACAGACTACGCATGTGTATTTGGAAACATTGGAAAACGCGACAGAACAGGGCAAAGAACTTAATGAAGCTGGATGTACCCCAATGGGCAGCATATAAAATAGCCTACAATGGAGGCAGATATGCCCGGCTTGCTCACAACGGTTGGGTACAAAAGGCTATAAGCACAAAGAGACTAACCTCATTTGGACTAGTCTCAATGTTAGATTACTACACCGAAAGGTGTGTTACTTGTTAAGTTGATTGAACCGCCGTGTACCGAACGGTACGCATGGTGGTGTGAGAGGTCGGAAAATTTATTTAAATTTCCATCCAACTCGATTAAATATAAAAACATATTTATATTTCGATTTTTAATTTCTTTAACAACTTTTTAGTTATTTTTCCATCAACCTTCATATCTTCATCTGATTGATATTTTTTGATTGCCTTTTTTGTTTTTTTTCCGCATTTACCATCTATTTTCCCACAATCATATCCTAACTTATTAAGTTTTTTCTGTACCTTTTTCACAACAGAGGATTTATAATACTTTGAAGTTTTTGAACTTGAACTTTTAGCAGTACTAGAAGATGAAGTTTTACTGTTACTAGATGATGATTTGTTAGCACTGCTAGAAGATGAGCTACTTGAAGAGGAGTAAGGACATACACCATTTTTATGTAAGTGTGCGGGATGACCTCCACAATGATAATGATAGTCTCCTAGTCCACTTCTGTTTTTGTAATCATGATGACCGCCAGATGAATCTGTTCTGCCTGAATGGGCAGATGGTGCAGTATAAGAGAATAAAAATACTGCACAAAAAATAATCGTTGCAACTCTTTTAAAATGTTTCATATGAATTCCTCCAGTATAATTTATTTTAAATATTATACTGTAAAATCTGAAAAAAGCTATATAGAACTTTGTTAAATTAATGAAGTTGCTGCACGTATAATATATTAAGTTTATACATAATATTATTTTTGATAGTTGAATAGAGATTGTTTATAATACTGCAAGTTGTTATTCGCATGTGTTATATTAACGTTAATAAAATTTTTTATTATTTTGATTTGATAAAGAATATATTTAACAATAGATGCAGGAGTATAGTTATAGTAAAAAATACTTGAATATTCCAGACAGCGTAACTTTTGTTGTGACAATTCTTTTGTAAGGGATAATTGTTAGATTTTTATATATCTAATTCCTGTATATTAGTCAATGATGTGACACCAACTTTTCAAAAAAGTTGAAATGCTATTATGAATGTTAACAGGCAAATAGGTTACTGTGCTTCAAGTTCAAGACGCTTCTGCAAAGGAGACTTCCATCCCAATACCTGCATAGGTATGTTGTTTGAACGGTTTAAGTAACGTTTCATTTTATATGTATAAATTCCGCCCCATTATCGGTCTGGATGATTTCTGGTTTATAGCCGAAGAAAGCAATGGCTTTTTTGACGAAATCAGCGGTAGAATAGCTGCTTTGCTCCATATAGGGATAAAGAAAGCGTTCTCTGGAAGCCTCATCAATGATGGTATACTGATAAAACTTTTGTGGGACAGCTCCATGATAACAGGCGGTTGGGACATATTTAACATCCATCTGCCATTTGATACCCAGCTGGGTTGGAGTATCGTAAGGTTTTGGTCTGTACATTGTTTTGGTGGAAGGAGCAGCACTGGAATAACCCAGACGCCGATAAATCCGGTAAAGGGAACCGGGGTGTCTTTTGTAGCCTTTGGCAGTACGGAGTTTACCATAAAGTTCGCAGACGGAGATTTTGGGATTGCGGCGGAGGTAGTCTTTAATCCACTTCAGTTCTTCTTGTGTATGGGCATTAGGATGAGGGGAAAGGGGTCTGTGGGATTTATTTAACAGGGATTCCCTTGAGCCATCAAATTTTTTGTTCCAACACATGAGTGAAGATTTAGAGATATGATAGCGTCTGCAGACGAAGGCGACGCCAGCACCAGTGCGGTAAAGTTTGGCTGCGTAGTATTTTGTATTAAGTTCATGTGGCAAATATCGTTGTGAGTGTGTTATAGTATTCATGACGGTTGATGCTCCTTTTTCTGGAATGCTGGTTTGGCGATTAACATTCTATAGGACTCAACCGTTTTTGTATAGTGGCAGGTGTCACAGCAATTGTAACTCTATACGCTGTTTGTTATATAGCTAATTTCATCGTTTACTTTTGAACCCGTTTATGATACACTTTAGCATGGTGTCAGGGTTCTTTTTTCTGTTCGCTTATTGTGTATGAAGGGATGGAGAACACGTTAAAAATGAATAAAATTACTTAATTAAAATACATAGAAAGGCAGAAAAACATGAAAATAAAGGTTTTCTGAACAGGTAAGAAAAGTTATGAAACTAGGAATCGTCGGACTTCCGAACGTAGGAAAAAGTACATTATTTAATTCGTTAACCAAAGCAGGGGCAGAATCAGCCAACTATCCGTTTTGTACGATAGACCCTAATGTCGGGGTCGTGCCGGTACCGGACGAGCGGCTTGATAAGCTGACTGAGATGTATCATTCTAAGAAGACAACTCCTGCTGTTATTGAGTTTGTTGATATTGCAGGCTTGGTAAAGGGGGCTTCCAAGGGAGAAGGGCTTGGCAATCAGTTCCTCGCCAATATCCGGGAGGTAGATGCCATTGTCCATGTCGTACGCTGCTTTGAGGACAGCAATATTGTTCATGTGGATGGCACCATTGACCCTATCCGTGATATTGAAACCATTAATCTGGAGCTCGTTTTTGCTGATTTGGAAGTGTTAGAGCGCCGTATCAGTAAGGTAGTCCGGGGAGCCAAGAATGATAAGGAACTGGCAAAGGAGTTAGAGCTTTTGAACCGCATCAAGGCACATCTGGAGGAGGACAAGCTTGCTAAAACCTTTGAGACAGAGGATGAGGACGAGCTGGCGTGGCTTGCTTCTTATAATTTGCTGACCGCTAAGCCGGTTATCTTTGCAGCGAATGTAGAAGAGGATGGTCTTGCTGAGGCAGAGACCAATAATTTGTTTTTCAATAAGGTGCGGGAATACGCCAAGGAATTGGATGCGGAGGTTTTTGTGGTTTGTGCACAGATTGAACAGGAGATTTCAGAGCTTGAGGAAGAGGAGAAGAGAGAATTCCTTGAGGAGCTGGGACTTTGCGAGTCCGGCTTGGAGAAATTGATTAAGGCAAGCTATTCTTTGCTTGGGTTAATCAGTTATCTAACCTCTGGTGAGGATGAGACGAGAGCGTGGACCATAACGAGAGGAACGAAAGCACCACAGGCAGCGGGCAAAATCCATACGGATTTCGAACGTGGATTTATCCGTGCAGAGGTAGTAAATTATAAGGATTTAATGGAGCATGGCAGCATGCTTGCGGCAAAGGAGCATGGTCTGGTCCGCTCAGAGGGGAAAGAGTATGTAGTACAGGATGGAGATGTGATACTTTTTAAGTTTAATGTGTAATTTAAGGAGGTTCTTATGAACAGTATAAATGATATATCCTTTCCGAATCTGGGGTTATATTTATCGAATCTTCCCACTGGGTTTACGTTGTTTGGCAGGGAGATTAAGCTCTATGCTATCATTATTGCAATGGCATTTGTGATAGCTTTAATTCTTTCTTACCGGGAGGCAAGGAAGACAGGGCAGAATCAGGAGCTCTATCTGGATGCGTTTCTGGTAACGGTAATTCCAACAATAATAGGAGCCAGGCTTTATTATGTAATTTTTTCATGGGATAGTTTTAAGAATGACTGGAAGAGCATATTTGCAATCTGGGAAGGTGGCATGGCAATCTATGGAGGAATTCTGACAGGGGTTCTTGTACTTTATATCTTCAGCAGGGTAAGAAAACAATCCTTTGGCTTGATTATTGATACATTAGTACCGGGATTGGTGCTCGGTCAGGCGCTGGGACGCTGGGGCAACTTTTTTAACAGGGAAGCATTTGGAGGCAATTGTGATGGATTGTTTGCTATGCGGATTCCGGTGGATAAAATTTATGTCAGTTACTCCGATAAGGTGACAACGATAACTCCGGATACTGGCTTAGAATATATTCAGGTTCAGCCCACCTTTTTATATGAAAGTATTTTATGTTTTTGTATCTTTGGAATTCTTTTATTGCTCCGCAGAAAGAAAAAGGTGGATGGAGAGGTGTTTTTACTGTATGCTGTCCTCTATGCCTTGGGGCGGTTCTTTATTGAAGGACTTCGGACAGACCAATTGATTCTGTGCAAGATTGGAACAACACCAATTCCGGTTTCACAGGTAGTAGCGGTGCTGGTCATCCTCACATGTGTCGTTATATTTATAATAGGGCGCAATAAAAAAGCAGCGGCATTTTATTTTGAGGAGGAAGAAGAGGGCGAAGCAGCAGATACGATATCGGTGGAGGAAAGTGGAGAAGTTATTGATGATATGGTAGCAGAGGAGAAAGATAAGCCATCTGAATAAATGTGTGTTGTGAATATAATCAATATTTGTTTGGTTCTTATGGTTATTTGAAGGATTAGTGTTGTTATAAAGATATCAATGAGACATTGTTTCATTGGTATCTTTTTTTGTCGTTTTTTGAAAAAATTTTTAAAAAATATCAAAACACAATATCTTGTGCCTTGGAAAATCAGTTTTCCACATATGGTTGAAAAAGAGGTGGGAAATCCCTCCACCTTGTCTCAAGCCCCGAATTTACTGGCTTTTTGGAAGAAAAAAATAAAAAAATTGCTTGCCAAAAATGACGTTGTGGAGTAAAATGAAAACACAGTGGCGGAAAAGTGGGACGAAGTGGAGTGAAATGGAGCGGACTTTCATAACAGGAAAGGCGGTGAGGCAAGTATGTTTTTAGGATTTTTAGGGACATTTTTTCATTCTATTGATTCTAAAGGCAGACTAATTGTGCCAGCCAAATTTCGTGCTGAATTAGGGAAGGACTTTGTTGTCACCAGAGGGTTGAACGGGTGTTTGAATGTCTATCCTATGAAAGCGTGGGAGGAGGTCACCGAGAAATTAAAGACCATTCCTATGACAGATGTAAACGGTAGAAAGTTTATGAAATTCTTAATAGCGGGGGCTTCTGGCGGTGAAATTGACAGCCAGGGAAGAATTTCGTTAGCGTCTAACCAGAAAGAATACGCCAATATCCAAAAGGATGTTGCCATCGTCGGAAACATTGACTATTTTGAAATTTGGGACAAAGAGAAATGGGAAGAGTTTGACGGTGCTAATGTAGACATGGTGACAGACGATCCTTCCATGTTTGCGAATCTGGGAATTTAGGGAGAACTGTTATGGATTTTTCACACAAGTCGGTACTGCTTTCTGAGACAATCGATAATCTTTCCATCAAGCCTTCAGGGATTTATGTGGATGGAACTCTTGGAGGCGGAGGGCATGCTTTTCACATCTGTGAGAAGCTGTCCTCTAAGGGAAGGCTTATTGGTATCGACCAGGATGAGGCAGCAATTTTGGCAGCGGGTGAACGCCTGACTCCCTTTAAAGACTTGACGACCATTGTAAGAAACAATTACGAAGCAATGCCGGCGGTGCTTGATACGCTTGGTATTGCCAAAGTTGATGGCATTCTACTGGATTTAGGAGTTTCCTCCTACCAGTTAGATACCTTTGACCGGGGATTTTCCTATCGGGAGAATGCACCGCTCGATATGCGTATGGATACACGGCAGACCATGACGGCAAGGGATGTTGTTAATGGTTATACAGAATCGCAGCTTTATCATATCATAAGAGATTATGGTGAGGAGCGGTTTGCCAAGAATATTGCCAAGCATATTGTTAGAAATCGGGAGGACAAGCCGATTGAAACGACCTTCGAACTGGTAGAGATCATAAAGCAGGCAATTCCTGCCAAGGTTCGTTCCAAGGGGGGGCATCCGGCAAAGCAGACATTTCAAGCGATAAGGATTGCGTTGAATCGGGAGCTTGAGGTGCTTGAGACATTGCTTTCCGGTATGATAGACCGCTTAAATCCTGAGGGCAGGATATGTATTATCACCTTTCATTCTCTGGAGGATAGAATCGTGAAAAATGCATTTCGTAAATTTGAAAATCCATGCATCTGTCCACCGAGTTTTCCAGTGTGTACCTGTGGGGCAGTGTCAAAGGGCAGGGTTATTACGAGAAAGCCAATTTTACCAAGCGGGAAAGAATTAGAAGAAAATAGCCGTTCCAAGAGTGCTAAGCTTAGAGTGTTTGAGCATGCTTGAGACGAAGAAGCAGACTATCAATGGGGGATTTTATGGCACAGTTAAGAAATCATCGTGATTACAATTATGATTATATAGAAGGGAATGCTGTTCGTAAGCTTCAGCCTGCGTATGAGCCGGAGATTCAACGTCCGGAACGAAAGGTCAATCCGAAGGTTGAGGAAAGACGCAGAAAGCGGTTAGCCAAGGATGCAGTAATTGATTTTAAATTTGCAATGCTGGTAGCAGGTGTCTGTCTGACATCTTTATTTTCCTGTGCAGGCTTTTTACAGATGCAGGCCAAGATATCGGCACAGAGAACATCTATTGCAGCAATGCAGACGGAATTAGCACAGCTTACTAACGAGAATGTTGCTCAAGAGGAGCAGCTAAACAGCTCTGTGAATCTGAATGAGATTTATACGAAAGCATCCAAGGAATTCGGTATGAAATATGCTGACTCTAAGCATATTGTATTGTACGAAAGTGCTGATCCGGATTATGTTAGGCAGTATCAGGATATTCCAGAGAATAAATAGGAGATTTGTATGAGAAAATCCCGGATAAGTTTTAAAATAAATAGACCATTACCAAGAGTCAGAAAACAGATGTTTGCACGTCTGTTTTTTGTCGTTGTTGTGATAATGGCAGGCTTTGGGGCTGTCATATATAATCTTGTCAGCTATCAGATAAAGGATACAGACAAATACCAAAAAAAAGTTTTGTCGCAGCAAAAATATAACAGTACTGTGTTGAACTACCGTCGGGGAGATATCTTGGATTGCAAGGGTTCCTATCTGGCAACCAGCACGAAGATTTATAATTTGATTCTGGAACCGAAGAATATTCTGGAGTGTAAAAAATATAAGAGAAATGCTGGAAGAAAGGATGAAATTACCTATCATGATATTACAGTCAATGCACTGTACCAGTATTTTGATTTTCCCAAGGGAGAAATTGAACGTATTTTGCAGGAGAAATCGGATTCCTATTACTATGTTGCGTTCAAGGATTTATCCTATGAGAAGGTATCTGCTTACATGGACTATGTGAAGACAGATGAGGGTAAATGTGTGATTGGTGTTAATCTGGAAGAGAACTATACAAGAACCTATCCGAACCATACGGTGGCGTGTCATTTGATTGGATATACCAGCAGTGGCAATGTGGGCAACTGGGGTATTGAACAACAGTATAACGAGGTGCTGAATGGCAATGAGGGTAGGAAATACAGCTATATGAACAGTGATGGAGCAGTAGAGACCGAGGTGCGTAATGCTACCGATGGCAATACGGTTGTATCTACCGTTGATTTGAATGCCCAGAGTATTGTAGATAAGGAGATTGCTACCTTTATGAGTGCTGTTGGTGCTAAGAATGTTTCGGCACTGGTGATGAATCCGAACAATGGTGAGGTCTTGGCAATGTCGAATTCCAAAACCTACGATTTGAACCAGCCACAGGATGAGCAGAATTTATTAAATTATTATTCTGAGCAGGAGCTTTATGAAATGTCGGATAAAGAAGAGATAGAGGCATATAATGAGATATGGCGTAATTATACCATCAGTGATACCTATGAGCCGGGTTCCACCTTTAAACCCTTTACTATGTGTGCCGCATTGGAGGAAGGGATTGTCAAGGATGGGGACACCTTTTACTGTAATGGTATTTTGAAGGTTGGGGATCATGATATTAAATGTCATAATACGGATGGACAGATTGATATTGAAACTGCCATTGCGAAATCCTGTAACGTTACGATGATGCATATCAATGCGAAGATGGGGGCGGATTTATTTACCAAGTATCAGAGCATCTTCGGGTTTGGACAATATACTAATATAGACTTGCCTGGAGAAGCTTCCGCAGAGAGCTTAATTTATTCTCCAGATAATATCGGACCGACGGACCTTGCAACCAACTCCTTTGGACAGGGCTTTAACTGTTCTATGATACAGCTTTGTAGTGGATTCTGCTCTCTGATTAATGGGGGGAATTATTATGAGCCTCATGTGGTTAAAGAAATTCGTAACCAGCAGGGAGGAACAGTACAAACCATTGACAAGAAACTGGTAAAAAAGACCATATCCAAAAGTACTTCAAAGTTAATTAAGAAATATTTAAAAACCGTAGTAGAGGAAGGTACAGGAACCGGCTGCCAGATTCCGGGGTATGATATTGGAGGTAAGACGGGGACAGCAGAGAAGCTTCCACGAGACAATGGTAAGTATCTGTTATCCTTTATCGGATTTGCACCATATGATACTCCACAGGTAGTTGTCTATGTCACGGTGGATGAAATTAATTTAACGCCACAGGACCAGACAAGCTATGCTGTGCATATTGTACAAAATATTATGAAACAGCTTCTTCCCTATCTTGGTATTGAGCAGAAGGAGGTTTCTAAGGAAGAGCAGAATAAGGATACCATTAACGTCAATGAGAGTGGTAAGAGAATTAATGCACATTCCAATGCTGAAAAATATCTGAACAATGATGATATCTCTACGACACAGGAAGGTGCTACGACACAAGAGGGGGCAACAACAGAGGATGCTTCTGGCGGGCAGAACGGTACTACGGCACAGGATATTGCTACGACACAGCAGCAGGTGACTACAGAGGTACCAGTACAATAGAGACATAACTGAACCAGTTCCATAATATGATGTTAAAAAAGACTGGTTGTTTCGGTTATGAATGGCTATTATTTATATCAGAGAAGGCATACGACGCTTTATATCATTATATTACTACTCGTTGCAGGTTTTCTGATTGGAAGATTGTTTTACATTATGGTATTTCAATCCTCAGAATATGAGAGGATGGCAAAGGAGCTGCATGAGAGGCAGAGGGAGATTAAAGCTCCCCGCGGATTAATCTATGACAGAAACGGTGTGGTGCTTGCCAATAACCGTTCCGTCTGCACAATCTCTGTTATTCACAGTCAGCTAAAGGATGAAGCAAAGGTAATTGAAGTACTATCCTCCTATCTTGAAATGGATAAAGAGGCAGTGAGAAAAAAAGTAGAGAAGGTTTCCTCTAGGGAAAAGATAAAGAGTAATGTGGATAAGGAGCTGGCAGAGAAAATTCGTGCCTATCATTTGGCAGGTGTTATGATTGACGAGGATTATAAGCGTACTTATCCATTTGATTCACTGGCGTCAAAGGTGCTTGGCTTTACCGGAGGCGATAATCAGGGAATTGTAGGCTTGGAGGTACAGTATGAGGATGTGCTGATGGGAACTCCGGGTTATATTCTGACACTAACGGATGCCGGGGGAAAAAGAGTAGAGCACAGTGCAGAGAGCAGGCAGGAGGCAATTGCAGGGGATAATCTCATTACCTCGCTGGATTACAATATTCAGACCTATGCAGAACAGGCTGCCTATAAGGTAAAAAAGGAAAAAAATGCGAAATCTGTTTCAGTCATTGTATGTAATCCTCAAAATGGGGAAATCTATGCTTGTGTGAATGTACCGGAATACAACTTGAATGAGCCATTTACCTTAGGGGAGGATGTAAAGACGGAGGGGCTTTCGGCAGAAGAAAAACAGAACTTGTGCAACCAGATGTGGCGTAACGAGGTGGTAAATGACACCTATGAGCCGGGCTCTACCTTTAAAGTTGTGACTGCGACAGCAGCGTTAGAGGAGCATGTGGTAAAGGTAACCGATAGTTTTTTCTGCCCAGGTTATAAAATCGTGGAGGACAGAAGAATCCGCTGTCATAAAGCGGGAGGCCATGGAGCAGAAACCTTCAAGGAGGGTGTTATGAATTCGTGTAACCCGGTATTTATGGAAGTAGGAGAGCGGGTTGGAGCAAAAAATATGTACAAATATTATAAAAGGCTCGGTTTGTTTGAAAAAACAGGGATTGATGTTCCCGGCGAAGCATCCTCTATTATGCATAAGCTGGAAAATGTAAAAGCGGTCGAGCTTGCGACAATGTCCTTTGGGCAGTCCTTTCAGATTACGCCTTTTCAATTAATCCGTGCCGTATCGGCAGTGGTGAATGGCGGGACATTAATTACCCCACATTTTGGGGTGGCAGTGGAGGACAGTGAAACGAAGGAGGTGCGTAAGCTTACCTACCCGACAAAGTCTGGTGCGGTTAGTGCAGAGACTTCCCAGACGATGCGGGAGCTTTTGGAGGCAGTAGTATCTGAAGGCTCAGGAAAAAATGCCAAGCTTTCTGGTTACGCCATAGGCGGAAAAACAGCGACCAGTGAGAAGCTTCCGCGAGGAAATGCAAGATATATATCCTCTTTCCTTGGGTTTGCTCCTACAGATAACCCGTCCGTAATGGTACTACTGCTCATCAATGAGCCAGAGGGCATATACTATGGGGGAACCATTGCAGCTCCGGTGGTAGGAGATATTTTTCATAATATTCTGCCCTATCTGAATGTAGAGAAAACGAGGCCGGAAGAGGAGGAAACAAAAGAAACCAATATCATCATCACGGATTAGATGAATATGCAATACTTGCTAAAAAGAAGCAAAAGCATTATACTACGAGAGAGTATAAAATAATTTATGGAAACAAGTAATGGTATTACTACCTGCTTATTCCGAAATAGAGGGAAGTATATGAATATTCAATATGAAACATTGATGCCGGTGGTGATTGCATTCTTTGTCAGTGTATTGCTGTGTCCCATTGTCATTCCGTTTTTAAAAAAATTGAAATTTGGTCAGTTTGTCAGAGAGGAGGGGCCGGAATCTCATCTCAAAAAGTCGGGAACACCAACCATGGGTGGACTGATTATTCTTGCCAGTATTGTGTTGGTATCCGTGTTTTATATGAAGGATTATCCTGCACTGGCTCCGATTTTGTTTGTTACGCTGGGTTTTGGTCTGATTGGGTTTCTGGATGACTATATTAAGGTTGTCATGAAGCGTTCTATGGGATTAAGAGCGTGGCAGAAGATGCTGTTTCAGGTTATAGTCACATTAATATTTGCCTATTATATGACCCGGTATGTAGATGATTTAACGATGTTGATTCCTTTTACGGATGGACTTTATCTGGATTTGGGGCCGTGGTATATTCCGGCACTGTTATTTATTGTACTAGGTACGGTAAACGGGGCGAATTTCACGGATGGGCTGGATGGTCTTGCCTCCAGCGTTACCATGCTGATTGCAACTTACTTTACGGTGGCTGCTATTGCACTGCAATCTGGTGTGGAGCCGATGACCTGTGCAGTTGTAGGGGCACTGCTGGGCTTTTTGGTTTATAATGTTTATCCGGCGAGAGTGTTTATGGGAGATACAGGCTCTCTTGCATTGGGAGGTTTTGTGGCAGCAACAGCATATATGCTAAAGCTTCCGCTATTCATTCCCATTGTCGCATTTATTTATGTAATTGAGGTACTGTCCGTGATGATTCAGGTAATGGTATTTAAAATGACGGGAAAGCGGGTGTTTAAGATGGCACCAATGCATCATCATTTTGAATTAAGTGGATGGCCGGAGACAAAGGTGGTGGCAATCTTTTCTATTGTGACGGCAGTGTTGTGCCTGATTGGACTTTTGGCTATGTAGGAATTAGGAGATTAGCGATATTATAAAATATAGAGTTGGAGGAACGTGAGATGAATGTAAAAGGAAAAGAGGTAATGGTTGCCGGAGCCGGAAAAAGCGGGATTGCAGCGGCAAAGCTGTTATTGGGATTAGGAGCTAAAGTTATTCTATTTGACCAGAATGAAAGCTGTGATAAGCAACGGGTGATGGATGAGTTAGCCTCTGACAATGCCTCTATTATGATTGGTACGCCTAAGGAAGAGCAGCTTCAGCAAGTGGTACTGCTGGTGATGAGTCCGGGTATTTCTATTGAAGCTCCCTTTACTGCACTTTTTAGAAACAACAATATTCCAATCTGGAGTGAGGTGGAACTTGCCTATCAATTTGGTAAAGGGCGACTGGCGGCGATTACCGGTACGAATGGCAAGACGACAACTACGACCTTGGTCGGAGAGATTATGAAGGCATATTATGACAGTGTATTTGTGGTTGGCAATATCGGGACACCCTATACAAAAGCTTCTCAGCTGATGACGGACGATACGGTAACCGTTGCAGAGATTAGCAGCTTTCAGTTGGAAAGCATTGTTGATTTTGAACCGACAGTTAGCGCAGTGCTGAATGTGACACCAGATCATCTGGACCGTCACCACACGATGGAGATGTATGCACAGACAAAGCTTGAGATTGCCAGTAACCAGAGTGCAGATGAGGTAATCGTGCTTAATTACGATGACGATATTACAAGAGCCATGGCAGATAATGTGCGGGCAAGGGTAGTTTATTTTAGCCGGCGTGAACTGCTTGATGATGGTGTGTGCGTAGAAAAGGATGCTATGGTTTTAAGAAAAAAGGGAAATACAGAGCTGACTTTTTGTAAGCTGTCAGAACTTAAGCTTCTTGGGGTACATAATGTGGAAAATGTGCTGGCAGCAGCGGCAATTTCTTATTTTATGGGGGTTCCGGCAGAGGTGATACATAATGTAGTAACGCAGTTTATGGGTGTAGAACACCGGATTGAATATGTGGATACCGTGGATGGCGTAGATTATTATAACGATTCAAAAGGGACGAATCCGGATGCTGCAATTAAGGGGATTCAGGCGATGGTAAAGCCGACACTGCTGATTGGTGGCGGCTATGATAAAAAAGTACCTTTCGACGATTGGGTTGCTTGTTTTGATGGCAAGGTAAAATATCTGGTATTATTTGGTGAAACTGCCGAGAAGATTAGAAATGCAGCGGTTGCACAGGGCTTTTCTGATATTATAATGGTGTCAGATTTACAGGAGGCAGTAAACATATGTGCGGTAAAGGCAGAGCCGGGAGATGCGGTGCTTTTATCACCGGCATGTGCAAGCTGGGATATGTTTGACAGCTATGAACAGAGGGGCAATCTATTTAAAGAATATGTCAAGGCGTTGTAGTGGTAGTATAGAATGGCTAAGAAAGAATTAAAGGAGTGTTTGAAGAATGGAAGAAGCGGTAAAAACCGAGCAGAAGAAAACTTCCCGCAAACGTAAAAAGACTAAGGGAAGATTCGATTACACCCTTCTAATTGTCATTATGATTTTAATTGTCTTTGGTTTGGTTATGATATATAGCACCAGCTACTATACAGCAAGCACCAAATATGATAACCCGGCATATTGGGTTATCCGTCAGGGCATGTTTGCTGCAGTCGGATTTGTTGCAATGCTTTGGCTGTCAGGCAGGGATTACCATGTCTGGTGGAAATATAGCTGGCTTTTATTTATTGTTGTGAATCTAATGCTGGCGTATGTGTTGTTATTCGGAAGGGTTGTAAATGGTGCTAAGAGATGGTTATATATTGGTCCCTTCAGTATTCAGCCATCGGAGGTCGCCAAGCTTGCACTAATATTATCTTATGCCAAGCTGTTAACAGTGAATATTAACAAGATTGCCAAGCTCAAATATATGATCACTGCTTCTATTCTAATGGCAATACCGATTATTCTGGTTGGTATAGAGAATTTAAGTACAGCGATTATTTTAGTAGCGATTGCTGCCATTATGTTATATGTATCTGCACCAAAGAAAAAACCACTGATTATACTGGCGTTGGCGGCATTAGGAATGTTGTTCGTATTTTATAATCTGGGCGGTAAGGAATACCGTGGAGGACGTTTTGAAATCTGGCTTGACCCATTTGCCAATGAGGATGGATATCAGACGGTACAATCCTTGTATGCGATAGGCTCTGGTGGATTACTAGGTAAGGGCTTGGGACAGAGCTTGCAAAAGCTTGGGTTTGTGCCGGAGGCACACAATGATATGATTTTCTCTATTATATGTGAGGAACTGGGTTTTGTGGGAGCAATTGGTGTTATTGTACTATATCTTCTATTACTGATTCGGTTATACCGGGTAGTACTTAGAGTACAGGATTTATATGGAGCATTGATTGTCATTGGGGCCATGGCACATATTGGAATACAGGTATTTGTTAATATTGCGGTTGTAACCAATACCATACCGAATACAGGTGTTCCGTTGCCGTTTATATCCTATGGTGGAACATCAATTGCATTTTTACTTTGTGAGATGGGCGTGGTCATGTCGGTTGCACGAACCATGCAAAGGGAGGAATAAAATGGAACGAAATGATTTTGTCGTCATTGAATCGTCCAAAAGGAAGAAAAAAACTGGTTATATTGTTGCGGTAGTGATGCTGGTGATTGCGATATTGCTGGGAGTGCTTCTGACACAATTTAAGATTAACCGTATTGAATTTTCCGGCAATGAGCATTACACAGATGAAGAGATGCTTTTGGAGCTTAAAAAGGCGGGGTACATAGATAACAGCATATTGTATATGCTTAAATGCAAGCTGCGTCCTCCTAAGGACATTCCTTTCGTGGAGAGCTTAGACGTGGATTTTGTGGACCGGCATGCCATTGCGGTGTCCATCTACGAGAAGACCATGGCTGGCTGTATTGAGAATATGGAGGAGTACATGTATTTCGATAAAGATGGTATTGTATTGGAGAGCAGCACGAAACGCTTTGATGATGTTCCGCTCATTAACGGTTTGGAATTTGATAGTGTTGTAGTGAACGAAAAGCTTCCGTTTAAGGACAAAAAAACGGTAAATCAGATATTGAATATTACTCAGCTCATCCGTAAGTACGATTTGGTAATAAAATCGGTAAAATTTGCCAACGGAGAAGTATTTTTATATCATAAGAAAATAGAGATTGCTCTGGGCAATCCCTCGACGGTCGATGAGAAGATGGCAGAGCTGCCCAATATGCTGAAGGAAGCTAGCGGACTTAAGGGAACATTGCACATGGAAAATTTCAGTGTGAATTCGGGAAATGCCACATTTACTCCTAAAAAATAAGGGAGAGTAAAAGAATTTGACAATTAGGGTTGATTATTTTTCCAAAAGATACTATTATAGTAAAGAGTGTATCATAATAGTATGAGTGTAGAAGGAGGAAGTAACCTTGTTTGAGATAAAGTATAATGATGATAACCAGCCGATTGCCAAGATTTATGTAATTGGTGTGGGTGGTGCCGGTAATAATGCCATTAACCGTATGGCAGATGAGCAGATTAACGGTGTTCACTTAGTTGGTATTAATACGGACAAGCAGGCATTACAGGGTTGTAAGGCTGAGACCAAGGTTCAGATTGGTGAGAAGCTCACCAAGGGACTTGGTGCAGGAGCGAAGCCAGAGATTGGTGCCAGTGCCATTGAAGAGAATAAGGAAGAAATCGCTGATATCATCAAGGATGCCCAGATGGTGTTTGTTACCTGTGGTATGGGTGGTGGTACCGGAACCGGTGCAGCACCAGTCGTTGCACAGATTGCCAAGGATATGGGTATTCTGACAGTAGGTGTGGTAACAAAACCTTTCTCCTTTGAGGGTAAGCCGAGGATGAACAATGCGATTGCAGGACTTGCCAAGATGAGAGAGCATGTTGATACATTAATTGTGATTCCCAATGATAAGTTACTTTCTATCTGCTCTAAGAAGACGAAACTTGATGAAGCATTTAAGACTGCGGATGGTGTATTACAGCAGGGTGTGCAGGGCATTACTGATTTGATTATCTGTACGGGTACGATTAATGCCGACTTTGCCGATGTTGAGACGGTTATGAAGGACAAGGGCATTGCCCATATCGGTCTTGGTAAGAGCAGTGGTGAGGAGAAGGCGATGGAGGCGATGCAGATGGCGATGCAGAGTCCGTTGCTTGAGACGAACGTTGCGGGAGCATCGGATGTTCTGGTGAACTTCTCTGGTGATGTTGGTATCATTGAGGTTGGTGAAGCAATCGAGTGTTTGAAAGATGTAACCGGACCGGATACGAACATTATCTTTGGTACAGTGGATAGTGGCGAAGAGATGGATGACGAGCTTAGCATAACAATCGTGGCGACAGGATTAGAAGAGCCGCAGCAGCCCAAGAAAAAGAGCAGTATGCTGGATGATTATGTGAAGAATACATATTCTGCTCAGGCGCAGGTACAGGCTGCACAGATGGCGGCACCTGCAGCAGCGGCACCACAGCCGGTTCAGCAGCAGCCGGTTCAACAGCCTCTTCCAGAGATGAAGCCAACACAGCAGCAGACTTTTGTTACTCCTCAGGCAGAGCCAAAGAATAGTGGTATCAAGATTCCAGATTTTCTTTTGACCAGAAAGTAGGTATAAGATACATTATATTGTTTTTTAGGCTGTATTATTGCGTTATAACAAAATACTATAATAAATCGACACAGTGTTTCAATAACACTGTGTTTTTTTATGTTGTAAGGGCGTTTTTCTACAATCTTTGCACGACATATCTGTTATTCTAAATCAGGAGGGATGAAAAATGATATGGTATCCGGATATTCTTTTTTTGCTCGTATGGTGCTTTGACTTTTTTTTATTTCATATTACAAGCCGACTGTGCCATTGGGATGTCCGGGTTAGCAGAATATTGTTGTCTTCTTCATTTGCCGCAGGAATGAATGTACTTTGGATGTACTGTTACATAAAATTTCATTTGCTAGGCTTTAAGGCACTGCACGTTCTGCTCAGTAATCTGATAATCCCACTGGCAACCTTGTGTGCTGCCCTGATGATTGCATTTGGTACGGTACATGTAAAAAGGCTTTTTCAGAAGCTTTTACTATTATTTATTGTTTCTCTTTGTATGGGTGGTCTGGTGATGTGGCTAACCGGAACATTGGGAATAAAAAATAGCTTATATCTGTTTTTAGGAGGGAGTGCAGGCTATGGAATGTTTTTATTTTTACAACAGAATGTTCTTTTGGAGATAAAGGCAGAAAAAACACTATATGATGTAAGCTTTTCTACTGGTAAGCAACGAGTTACGGTAAAGGGCTTTTATGATTCCGGCAATCATTTGATGGACCCCTATATGGGTTCTATGGTGGTGATTGTATCGGAGTCCTTAAGACAGAGATTGTCTGGCATATTGGGAAAACAGGTGCTTGTACCGTATTATTCTTTGGGCAATGAGCATGGAATGCTTAAGGCATATCGCTGTAGAGAGATGGTAATTTGGAAGGGGAAGGAAGAAAAAAGCTGTTATCACAATGTTTTGCTGGCAGTGGATGAGCAGGTATTTTCCCATAAACAGGAATATGATGTGATATTACATGCCAATATGGAGATGCGTAGTGCATAGTCATTTATAAGATAGGTAAAGTAAACATAATTAGGAGGGAATCATGGTGTTAAAAGTAATTACAACAGGGGCGAATGGATTTCGGTTTGTACATAGTTTTAAAGGAATATTTTTACGAAAGCATAGGGAGGTTCATTATATTGGCGGGACCGAGGTGCTTCCGGCACCCTTATCTGCTGAGGAGGAACGAAACGTAGTAGAGCGTCTTGGAGGAGACTCAGACAAGGAGATAAAAAAGCTGTTAATTGAACGCAATCTTCGTTTGGTAGTTTATATTGCCAAGAAGTTTGATAATACCGGCGTAGGGACAGAGGATTTGATATCAATTGGTACCATCGGGCTAATCAAAGCGATCAATACATTTCGGGCAGACAAAAATATAAAGCTGGCAACGTATGCTTCCCGCTGCATTGAGAATGAGATTTTAATGTATCTTCGTAAAATCAGCAGGATGAAGTGTGAGGTTTCCATTGATGAACCATTAAACGTAGATTGGGACGGAAATGAACTTCTTCTTTCTGATATTTTGGGGACGGAAGAGGATGTGGTAAGCAAAAATCTGGAAGACGAGGTAGAGAAGCGTCTGCTTAAAAAGGCGATTACTATTTTAAATCCGAGGGAGAAAATGATTATTGAGCTTCGCTTTGGCTTGAACGGAGACCAACAGGAAAAAACCCAGAAGGAGGTAGCAGATTACCTTGGTATCAGCCAATCTTATATCTCCCGTCTGGAAAAGAAAATAATGAAACGGCTGCGGAAAGAAATGCTTCGATTGAGCGTATAAAAAATGGTAATTGGGTCATCCTTAATAGTATCATATAGATACGGAGGAAAGGCGGGATGGCTCTTAATAAAGTAGAAATATGTGGTGTCAATACTGCAAAGCTGCCGTTACTTTCAGAGAAGGAGAAGAAAGAGCTGTTAATTCAGATAAAGCAAGGAGATAAAAAAGCGAGAGAGAAATATATCAAGGGTAATTTGAGACTGGTGTTAAGTGTAATCCAGCGTTTTCATCACGCCAATGAAAATGCAGATGATTTGTTTCAGGTAGGCTGTGTCGGTCTGATGAAGGCAATTGACAATTTTGATATTACGTTAGATGTAAAATTCTCGACTTATGCGGTACCAATGATAATAGGTGAGGTTCGTCGTTATCTTCGCGACAACAATTCCATCCGGGTGTCCCGCTCCTTGCGGGATATCGCCTATAAGGCAATATATACTAAAGAAAATTATATTAAACAATATAATAAGGAACCTACCATTGAGGAGATTGCCAAGGAGCTTGATATAGAAAAGGAAGTGATTCTCTTTGCCCTGGATGCGATTGTAACTCCGGTTTCCTTATATGAGCCGGTGTTTCAGGAAGGAGGAGATACCCTCTATGTAATGGACCAGGTGCGGGATAAGAAAAATAAAGAAGAGACATGGGTTGAGGAGATCTCTCTAAAAGAAGCAATGAAGAAGCTGAAGCCAAGGGAATACGATATTATCCGAAGGCGCTTTTTCGAGGGACAGACACAGACCGAGGTGGCAGATGAGATTGCAATTTCCCAAGCACAGGTGTCAAGACTGGAAAAAAATGCGTTGAAATATATGCGTGGTTTGTTAGAGGTATAAAGAGGAATAGGAGCGAAAGCTCCTATTTTTTTGCAATGGTATTTTTGTTTCTCTTGTGAAAAATGTCCCTAAAAGCTTCTTAATAATGAAATTTCACTATAAAATTTCGTTGTTTTGACGAATGTGAAAATCGCCGAAAAACATTACTTTTCCCAACGTTTTATGGTATAATTTGCCTAAGTAGGGCTATGGAATGCAGTATCCCCCCACTGTGTTCTGTGGCAGGTGCGTAGATAATCTTGATAAATGGAAAAGGAGGTTTTATATGCCGAAACAGGTAAAACGTTTTGGAAAAAGTATGCTGGCGGTGCTGCTGGCAGTGGCATTTGTGTTTTCAGGCATGAATGTGGCAGGCTGGTATGTGAAGGCAGAGGGTAGTCCCCCGGCTGATTTTGGTACAACAAGAGACTACTCGACTGACGTGAGTGCTGCACTTACTAATCAGGAGGCTCCGTCCAATGATTGGTCAGGCTTTGATATGACCATAACGAATAATTCAGGGACTGCTATTTGTGACTGGATTGTTAAATTGAAGGTTCCAAGTGGAACGGCAAGTGCTTTTAAGTGCTGGAATGCTACTTTTGTGGCTGATGGAGATACCATTTATATGTATCCGATGCAGTCAGGAGCCAATGCAGTGCTGCAAACAGGTGTTATGCAGAACGATATTCCGGGAGGCGGATTTGCAGCTAAATACGTGGATGCATCCAGCATTACGGTTGAAGCGGTATACTATAATAAAGGAACCTCCTCCGGATATGATTATTCTTCTGGTGAGACTAATGACGAAACAGGTGGTACAGGTGGTAGCGGTTCCGGTGGTTCTCTTAAAGATACAGTAACCGATAAAAATCTGGCTATAGAATATAATTATGCGAAGCTGTTGCAGGAATCTCTGTATTTTTATGATGCGAACATGTGTGGCGAAATAGAAGGCAGATGTGCACTGGGCTGGCGTAGTAATTGCCATGTGCAGGATAAGAATGTAACCTACAATGGTAAAACGATTGATGTATCAGGTGGGTTTCATGATGCGGGTGACCATGTAAAGTTTGGTCTTCCCCAGGGGTATTCTGCTACAGTATTGGCATTGAGCTATTATCAGTTTAAAGCCGCTTATGATGAGCTTGGACAGACAGAGCATTATAAGACCATTATGGATCATTTCTGTGATTATTTTAAGAGATGTACAGTTTACAATGGTGACAGCGTAGAGGCGTTCTGTTATCAAGTGGGTGAGGGCGGACCCGACCATAGTTATTGGGGACCACCCGAATCACAGCCACAAAGTACCAGAGGAGGAGCCTTTTTCGCGGATTCGGCCAACCCGGCAACGGATGAGGTTAGTGTAGCGGCTGCAGCATTGGCATTACATTATATTAATTTTGGCAATGCTGAATATCTGAAGGTGGCAAAGGATTTATTTGCATTTGCAGATACAAACAAAGGAAGCTGTGCGACCAATGGAGCAAGCGGTTTTTATGATTCCTCTGATTGGAAAGATGATTATTGTACAGCAGCAGCGGCACTTTATGTTGCAACGGGCGATGCCAGCTATAAATCAGTGCTGGATAATTATTACACCAGTAACAATATCAAGACCGGATGGGTATTGACCTGGGATAACACATGGGCTGTGGCATCGGTACTGCTGAAGGACTGGTCTACCGTAAATGCCTTCGCAAGCTATGGTAATACCAATACAGCACAGGGATTCAAATTAGTCGATGGATGGGGCTCTGCAAGATATAACACAACCCTGCAATTCCTCGGTTTGATATATGATCAGGGAAATGGACAGTTTTCAACGGATAAAGGCTCCTTTGCCGGTTGGGCGACAGGTCAGATGAATTATCTGTTAGGTAACAATAATAACAAACGCTGTTTTGTAGTTGGTTACAATGAGAATTCCAGTAAGTACCCTCATCATAGGGCAGCTTCCCGTTCCAATGATGCGGGCACAACAGTTGATAATCATTATACATTATTAGGTGCATTGGTAGGTGGTCCGAGTGATGCCAATGATACATACGCAGACAATCAGGCTGATTATAACTGTAATGAGGTTGCGTTGGATTACAATGCAGGCTTCGTAGGAGCGGCTGCCGGGTTATATCTGCTACATAAGAATAATGCCAATGTAAAGAAGGATTTGTTATCTGAGGAAGAGATAGCTGCGATTGTATTAAACGGTATAAGCAGCGGAAATGGAAGCTCAGGCAGTGGAAGCACAAACACAGGTAGCGGAAATACCGGAAATGAAAATTCAGGCAGCGGAAGTGGAAATACCGGAAATGGAAGCTCAGGTAGTGGAAGCGGGAATAAAGATAATGGTAATGAAAATAATAACAACACCATTGTTCCAGCATTAAAGACCTCCAATATTCTGATGCAGAAGGGCAAGACATATACACTTACCACAAACCACAAGGACGTTAAAATTACCAGAGTTAGTTATTCAAACAGTAAGAGCAAGAAGCTGGTTAAGGCATCCTCATCTGGTAAGATAAAGGCAAAGAGGATAGGTACTGCAAAGCTAAAAGTAACTTATGAATATAATGGAGCAACATACAATAAGACGGTAAAGGTTAAAGTACAGAAGAATGCAGTTTATGCTTTAAACAAAAAGAATATTTCTGTTAAGATAAGGCGAAAAGCAAAATGTAATCTTGTGAACCCTGCCAATATGCTTTCTTCAAAGGGAATGAAATTCAAAACTTCCAACAAGAAGATTGCAGCGGTATCCTCAAAGGGATTGGTTACAGCAAAGAAAAAGGGCAAGGCAAAGATTACAGTAACAATGAATAAGACAAAATATATTGTAAATGTAACGGTTAAGTAAACCGGTTGTGTTTTTAAGAGAAGGAGGATGTGTATGAAGAAGGAAAAGCTTTTCCGACAGGCGTTTAAACGAATTGTAGCATTCGTGCTGGCAATTGCATTTATTATGTCGGGAATGAATGTAACGAGTTGGAAGGTAGAGGCAGAAGACAATACAGTTGTATACGACCTGTTAAATGGAACACCGTTGACAGAGTCTGGAACTGTGGCCCAGGATGAGTATGGACCGGATATTTTTTGCGAGCAGCAGTTTAATAATTTGGATGCAACTATGCTTAGTAATCTGGGTACCTATAGTAGTCTGAAATTTGAAGCATCTGTAAAGGTCAACAGCACATCTGGTAAGATGCCAACGGTTGTTGCTTATTCTATGGATGCAGAATATGGTAATTGGAAGGATGATGGTGCGGAGGTAACTGCACTTGATTCAGAAGTTAATGTTGCTGTAGATTTAACTTCGTATAGTACTTTGAGCAGGGTGGGAGTTCGATTTACGCAGTGCGATATTGGGACAGCTATCAATTATACGATTACCTCTGCTAAGATTACAGCAGTTAAGTCCTCTGGAAGTTCTGGTGGTGGTGATACCAGTGTTCCAGTAGAAGGTTTATCAGCAAAGGTAACGAAATTAAGTGGTAACAGTGACTGGGCAGAATTTAATTATTCCATTACCAATGGCAATAGCACTGCGGTAAAGGGGTTGAAAGTGGTAATTCCATTTTCCGGAACAGTAAATAATTTCCAGTCCTTTGGGGGATGTACAGCGTCTAAGGTGGATAATACCATTGTAATAAAACACACCAAAGAGATTGCTGCGAATTCTACTTTTTCCTGTACTTCGGATGATAAATTTGGTTTTGCAGGTGGTGCCTCTTTAGGAACACCAGTTGTTTCTGCCTTGACAGAGGAGGACAATGCAAGCCAGTTAAAATACCCATTAACAGGAACAACACAGGATGTAGCATATAGTGATACTCCGGTTGGCAAGCATGGAGCACTTCATTTGCAGGAGGTGTCTGGCTATAGTACTCCGGTGATTGTAGATGAGAGTGGTAATCCATTTCAGCTTAGGGGTGCCAGTACACACGGTATGCAATGGGTGGAGGACAACGGAGATTATGTCAATAAGCAAGCCTTCCAATCCTTGCGTGATGAGTGGGGCGTTAATATGGTGCGTTTAGTAAGCTATGTTACGCAATATAATGGATATACATGTGGCGGGCAGGCAACACTGGATGCTAAGATTGAGAAGGGAGTGCAGGCGGCTACAGATTTAGGAATGTATGTAATTGTGGATTGGCATATTCATGCGGAGAGTCCATATCCGACCAAAGCACAGGCATTAGAATTCTTTACAAAGTATGCAACAAAATATAAGGACAATAAAAATGTGATTTTTGAGATTTGTAATGAGCCAACAGGGGTAGAATGGTATAAGAATGGTGCTGGTGGTGATTTATACAGCTATTGTAAAGAGGTTGCTACAGTGATTCGGGATTGTGGAAGTAAATCTTTGATTATCTGTGGAACGAATACATGGTCACAGGATGTTGATGATGTAGCGAAGAAGCCATTAAAGGACGATGGTTTTGAGGACATTTTATATACCTTCCACTTTTATTCTGGTTCTCATTATGCGGATAAGATGAATAAAGTGAAAACAGCAATTGCTGCCGGAACTCCGATATTTGTTACAGAGTTTGGTGTTTGTGATGCTAGTGGTAATGGTGGGTACGATACAGCCAATGCGGATGCATGGATAAAGCTTTGTGATGAGAATAATATCAGCTATGCATGTTGGAGCTTAAGTTATAAAGCGGAATCTGCCTCTTATTTTGTGTCCTCCTGTAGAAAACAACAGGGTGGATGGCTAGAAGAGGATTTGAGTACAACCGGGCTTTGGCTTGTGAATACTTACCGTGCTCATGAAGAAGCAGAAAAAGAGAAGGAGAATCCGGATGCAGTTTCTAAGGTAACCCTTGATAAAACCACATTATCCTTAGCTAAAGGGGAATCTGCCACACTAACCGCAACGGTTAGCCCATCTACAGCAACAGATAAGACAGTAACATGGAAGTCAGATAAAGAGGCGGTTGCAACAGTAGATAAGACGGGCAAGGTAACTGCCGTAGGAGCAGGAACTGCAACGATAACGGTTACGACGACAGACGGTGGTAAGACTGCAACCTGTAAGGTAACGGTAACTGCACCGGGAATTACTCTTGATAAAAAGACGCTTACATTAAAAGCAGGAGAAACAGCAACCTTGCAACCTACTGTAACAGGAGTGACAGATAAGACGGTAACATGGACGTCAGATAAGGAGGCAGTAGCAACAGTAGATGAGACAGGTAAAGTAACTGCTAAAGGCTCTGGAAGTGCAACCATTACAGCGACAGTTGGAAGCGGGGACAATGCAGTAACAGCAAGCTGTAGTGTAACAGTTACTAAGAATACACCTAAGGTAACTGTTCCCCCAAGCATAACAGTAGAAGCAGGAAGCAAGCTTTCTGGTATTACATTTGATGAAACCAGCTTTAAAGCTGATGTAGCTGGAATCTTTTCATGGAAGACAACAGACAAGACTGTTACAATAAAGGACAATAACACAAAGGTGGTTGTTACCTTTACCCCATCAGATGCTACAGCTTATGATAGCATAGATAAAGAGATAACGATTCTTGTTACAAAGAAGAAATATGATTCTGCACCGGATGCTCCGAAGCTTTCCAGTGCAACAGCAAATACGGTGACTCTTGTGCAAGATACAGGAGAAATTTCGGTACAGTATGGTCTAAAGCAGGGTACGAGTTATAAGTGGCAGGATGACAATGTATTTACAGGACTGTCTGCATATACTTCGTATGAATTTGCGATGCGGTATGTACAGACAGATATCTATGAGGCGAGTGGAGCTGGTAAGACATTGAAGGTAACGACCTTCTTTAATGATACAGACAAATACATTGTTGATGTAACGAAGCTGGCGGAAGAGAATTATGTAGATGCCCATGGCGGAACGATTTCCTATGACAAGGATACTAAGGTTTTAACGCTTGAGGAAAGTGGTAAGACTTATACAATTATAGGAAATGATAAGGATGTTACAATACAGTGTGCAGACGGTGTGACAGTTAAGCTCAAAGGAACGGAGTTAAAATCTCTTGCAGGAGAGGGAGTTTTAAACCTTAATCTGGATAATCATTCCCTTGTGGCTGAGGGCATTACAGCAAAAGGAAAGTTGACGATTGATAATGGTAGTACCACTGGTGTTGGTTCTCTTACAGTAACTTCCGGAGAAAAGAATGCTGCGATTGCTGCGGCAGAGGTAGATATATTAGGGGGACAGGTTGAGGCAACTGGTACTGGAAACCATAATGCAATTGAGGTTGAGGGAACATTATCTTTGCTTGGTGGTACAGTGATTGCCAATGCTGAAAGTGAAATTCCAATTGTTGCAGGTAAGATTATATTAGATGGTGGACAGGTAAGTTCTGATTCCAATCCGGTTTTTTCACCTGACCCTGTGGATCTGGAGGGTAATTCAGTCCTTTTATGTAATGTTACTTATGTCAATGGTACAGACAATACAAAGACTTCTGTAAAGAAAGGCAGTGAGATTACATTGCTGTCACTTCCTGCTAAGAAGGGCTATAAGGCAAATGGTTGGAAGCTTACGGGTGAAGATATTGTTTCTCTTCCGGGAGAGAAAAAGACAGTGACAGAGGATGTTACATTTACTGCTGATTACACCGAGATAACCGGAACTTTAGATGTTAGTGTCTCTAAGGGAAATGATTTAATTGCAGGTTATACGGTGGATTCCGGAGTTACCGTAACGATAGAGAATAATACATCGGTTACGATTGATGAAATTCTCCTTCAGTTAGACAATGACAAGGAATTTACAATTTCAGAGGATGAAATCATTGGCTTAGAAGCAGGAAAGTCGTCTGTAATCACAGTGGCATTAAAAAATGGAATGGGAGTTGGAGAATATTCTACTGACCTTGCAATTACCTGTGCAGAGGAAGAGTGTGACGCAATTACTAAGACGATAACCCGTGTGGTAAGCAAGGCAGCCGCTGAGAAGCCGGACACTGCTCCGGAGATTTTAGAGGTAACAGCGAACAGTATAACATTGGTTCCTGTTTTGCAAGATGATAAGACGGTGGAATATGGTATTAAACAGGCAAATGGTTCTTATAAATGGCAGACAGGAAATAAGTTTACCAATTTAAAGAGTTATACAACTTACAGTTTTGCTATCCGCTATGCAGAAACAGACGATGCCAATGCCAGTGAGGCAAGTGATAGCGTATCGGCTACTACCTTGATGGATGCCAATAGCAAATATACGGTTGACCTTACGAAGCTTGATGAGGAAGGGTATGTTGAGGCACATGATGGAAGCATAACCTATGATGCGGATAAGAAGGAATTAACCTTAGTAGAGGAGGAGACCTATACTATCACAGGCAATAATCCGGATATTAAGATTATTGTCAAGGAAGCTGCAACGCTTGATTTGGAGAATGCTAAGGTGCAAGCAGTAGAAGCAGATAAGGATATAGAGCTTGTACTAAAGGGAACATCAAGTGTTACTTCTACCGTTGATGGGCAGCCTGCGATAAAGGCAGAGGGCTCAGTAACCATTTCCCAGACAGAAGGTGCAGTCGGAAGTGTTCAGGCAACAGGTGGAGATAATGCTGCGGGAATTGAGGCAGCAGAGGTTACGATTAAGAGTGGAACAGTAACGGTGACAGGTGGTAAGGATGCTTCTGGTATTGTAGCAGACAAGGTAACAGTATCTGGTGGAACCGTAGCCATAACCGGACAGGGTGATAAGCCTGCGGTAAAAGCAGACACAACGAAGTTTGATGTACCAGTGAAGACTACCAATGGCAGCAATTATAAAGAAGGAGGTGGGGATACTTCAGAGGAGGATAAGACAACACAGAAGCCGGATGATACAACTGCCAGTGAGAAACCTGCCTCATCCGAGACACAGGATACTAATACAACACAAAGCACACAGGATAAGGAGGATGATAAAACCATAAAGCCTGCACTTCTCTGTTCCAATATTTTATTGCAAAAGGGTAAGAGTATTCGTCTGCAGACCAATGATGACGATGTAGAAATCACAAAGGTAGCCTATGCGAACAAAAAGAGTAAGAAGCTTGTTAATGCTTCCTCTTCTGGTAAAGTAACTGGTAAAAAGACAGGAACTGCCAGTCTGAAGGTTACTTATGAATATGATGATGTTTCCTATACGAAGACAGTAAAAGTAAAGGTACAGAAGAATCAGGTTGTTTCATTGACGAAGAAAACAATTTCCCTGACCTTGAAACGGAACAAGAAGGCAAATCTGGTGAATCCTTCTAATATGCTGTCCTCTAAGGGCATGAAGTTTACCAGCAGTAACAAGCGTTGTGTTAAGGTATCTTCCTCCGGTGTAGTAAATGCCAGAAAGAAGGGAAGTGCCAATGTAACGGTCAAAATAGGTAAGACAAAGTATACGGTAAAGATTAAAGTCAAATAATGCTTTGTTCAGGAATAGTTTCCTGCAAACAATTTTAAATATGGAAGTGTTAAAGCAGCTGTTTGATAATAGTCTAATATGAATTATCTAGGGAAAGAGTGGAAAAAATTTGTTTAAAAAATTTTTCACTCTTTTCTTTAGACAATTAATATTAAAATAATTGAGAAATTTGATATTAGATTATGGTCTAATGTGAAAAAACGATTTATATTTTAATGTTCTTTGGTTGTTGTTCATTTTGTTTAAAAAAATGCAAAAATAATTGCGTTTGTTGTCTGATGTTATGAAAATTGTTTAAAAGCTTGCAAATGCGTGATTTTAGGTATATGATACAAGTAATTCAAAGAAAGAGGTGTAAATATATGGCTACTAAGAAAGATGTAACTACAACGGCTACAGCAACAACAAAAGCAGATGTGAAATCGGCTGCCAAGACAGCACCAGTGAAGACAGAGGCAAAGGCAGTACCGGCAAAGGCTGAGGCAAAAGCAGCTACCACTAAGCCAGAGGTGAAGACTGACGCTAAGAATGAGACGGCTGCGAAGAAGACAGCAGTTGCGAAGAAGACGGCTACTAAGACAGCGGCAAAGAAGACAACTGCCAAAGCAACAGCAAAGAAGACAACAACGAGAAAGACAACAGCTAAGGTTGAAAAAGAGAATGTATTTGTTATTGAATATGACGAGATTAATATTAGTCAGGCAGATATCATGGATAAGGTGAAAGCAGCATTGACTGAGCAGGGGGCAAAGCCTGCCGGATTAAAGAATGTGGATGTATATGTTCAGCCAAAGAATAATGTTGCATACTATGTTTCCAATGCAGGCAAGGCATCAGAGCTTAAGGGAAGCGTAGCATTGTCATAATGGTGATGTTGTTTTTGGCAGATAGAGAATAAGAAATGGTTGTTTCTTATTTTGATAAGTATAATTGTATGGAGAAAAGGGCGTTTTATGGATAAGCATAAGATGCCCTTTTTTGATAATAATTCGTAGCATATAAGATTCAGAGAAGTATGGAGGCAGGCAGTTATGAGACTGGAAAAGAGAAAAAAATATAGTGCTTTTGCAGTGCTTCTTGTGGTAATTCTTGTTTCCTTTTGTCTGATGGTTCAGAATAGGATACAGGAAGCATACGATATGACGGGGAGTGCCATGTCCACAGTTGTACAATTTCATTTATATGGAAAAAAAGCGGAGGAGAAATCAAACATCTTAATGCAGGATATCAATATTCTGGAAAATGATTTTTTGTCGTGGAGAATTTCAGGCTCGGAGGTTGCCAGACTGAACCAAAGTGCCGGAGGTGGAGGAGTTGAGGTGAATGCCCGTTTAAAGGGCTGGCTTGACCGTATATATGAAATTGAGCGGGACAGTAATGGAGCATTAGATATTACAGTTGCCCCTATTGCAAAGCTTTGGAATATTGAATCGGAGCATCCAAGGGTGCCTGATGAGACAGAGCTTAAGGAAGCCCTCAATAGGGTGAATTATAAAAATATACTGCTTGATGGTGGTCAATCCTTTCGGCTGCTTGAAGGGACACAGATTGATTTAGGGGCGGTCGGCAAAGGGATTGCCTGTGAAGAGCTGGCATATACGTTGCGGCATGCGGATTTTTGCTCCGGTACAATTTCGGTTGGGGGAAGTATTGCGGTTGTGGGTCATAAGCCGGATGGAACTCCTTGGAAGCTTGGCATTCAGAATCCAAGAGGAGAGACAGGGGAGGTCATGGGAGTGCTGTCCATAAAGGACAATTGTTTTTTGTCTACCTCTGGTGATTACGAAAAATACTTTATGGAGGATAATAAACGGTATCATCATATTCTTGACCCAAGGACAGGGAGACCGGCTCAAAGTGGTCTGATTTCTGTTACGATAATTAGTGAATACGGCTTAGATAGCGATGCATTGTCTACCGCCTGTTTTGTTCTTGGATTAGAGGAGGGGATGGCATTGGCAGAGAAGTATCATGCAGAAGCAATCTTTATTGATGAGCACAAGCAGGTAACGATAACAGAGGGCTTGAAAGAAAGCTTTGAAATAACCAATGATGCTTATCGGCTTGTAGAATAGAGATAGTTTTTTGGCATCTTGGTTAAACGATTTTGATTATGGAAGAATGGGGATAGCATGATTGCGTTAAATAAAGATAAAAGGGAAAATAGAAAAAGATTTTTATATAAAACGGATTTGGTTCTGATTGTTGTTATTTTAGCAGCAGCAATGTTGATTTTCATGCTCCTCATCCTTTTTCAACAGAAAGGGGCACGGGTTATTGTCACGGTAGATGGAAGGCAGATAGCAGCGTATTCTTTAGATGAGACGATATCTACAGATATTAAGACCACCTGGGGAGAAAATCATTTGCATATTCAAGGAGGAACGGCTTCTGTTACCGGGGCGGATTGTAAGGATAAGCTTTGCGTCTATCAAAAAGCAATTTCCAGAAAAGGGGAGACAATTGTGTGTCTTCCCCATAAGCTGGTAATTTCCATTGAAGGAGCCAGGGAGGGGGAGCTTGACGGGGTTACTGGATTCTTTGAGTTTCGCAATTACCTGATTCAGTATTGTTGGAAAGGAGAAACGTTTCATGTACACACGCAGTAAAAGGGTTGCCCTGTATGGAATGTTTCTGGCAGTGGCACTGGTTGTTTCTTACTTAGAGAGCCTCCTTCCGTTATTTGTGGCGGTACCCGGTGTGAAGCTAGGAATTGCTAATGCAGTTATTATGCTTGTGCTATACCAGATGGGAGCAAAGCAGGCATTTGTTTTATCGGTGACCAGAGTTGTTTTGGCAGCGTTGCTATTTTCCGGATTATTTACCATGCTTTACAGTCTGGCTGGAGCGTTATGCAGTCTTGTTGGAATGATTTTATTAAAGAAAAGTAAGTCATTTTCTCCTGTAGGGGTAAGTGTGGCAGGAGGGGTGCTTCACAATATGGGGCAGATTGTTGTTGCCATGATTGTGATGGAGCAGGCAGCATTGGTTAGTTATTTGCCGGTGTTACTGGTTTCTGGTGTGGTTTCCGGTATAGTGATTGGTATACTCGCTGGGCATTTGAATCAAAGACTTAGTGGGCTCAAGAGTTGAATTTTGGTGTCTTTTGTATTAAAATAAGAAAGGATGTTGTTTCGTTGAATATCACAATCATTTGTTCATTATCATATCATTATGTGTGAAAGTTGCGTATATAAAAGTTACATGAGAATAGATACATTGCACCAACGCAAGTTATAAAATAATTGTAGAAAAGAGGTAGTAGGATGGCAAAATTAACGTTTAAGGGTGGTGTACATCCTTATGAGGGTAAGGAATTATCAGAGGCGGCTTTGTCAAGGGATTTACAGCCGGGAAAGACTTTAGTATTCCCGTTGAGCCAGCATATCGGTGCTCCAGCTACACCAGTGGTAAAGAAGGGGGACAGGGTACTTCGTGGACAGAAGCTTGCAGAGGCGTCAGGCTTTGTTTCTGCTAATATTCACAGTTCTGTATCTGGAACCGTTAAGATGATTGAGCCTCGCCTTATGGCGGGTGGCAGTAAAGTCGATAGTATTGTCATTGAAAATGATGGGCAATACGAGGAGATAGCATACCATCCCTTTGATGGAGAGCTTTCTTCCTTGGGCAGGGAAGAGATTATTGACAAGATAAAGGAAGCGGGCATTGTCGGTATGGGTGGAGCAGGATTTCCGACACATGTGAAGCTCTCGCCCAAAGAACCGGATAGTATTGATACGATTATTGCCAATTGCTCGGAGTGTGAACCATACTTAACCTCGGATTACCGCAGAATGCTTGAGATGACGGAGCAGCTAGTGGCTGGTATGCGTATTGTGTTACAGTTGTTTCCCAAGGCAAGAGGAGTGTTCGGTGTGGAGGATAACAAACCGGAGGCTATCAGATTGCTTTCGGAATGTATTCAAGGGGAAGAACGTATGGAGGTAGCAACCTTAAAAACCAAGTATCCGCAAGGAGGAGAGCGTACCTTGATTTATGCAGTGACGAAGCGGCAGGTTAATTCTTCCATGCTTCCGGCAGATGTGGGTTGTATTGTCCACAATGTAGATACCTTGATTTCTATCTGGCGGGCGGTTTATGAGGGGAAGCCGTTAATGGAAGGTATGGTGACCGTTACCGGAGATGCGGTTGCAGGTCCTGCTAATTTCCGGGTACATCTTGGAATGATGGCGTCTGAGCTTGTGGAAGCCGCTGGAGGTTTTAAGGAAGAGCCGGAGAAAATTATTATCGGTGGTGCCATGATGGGGCGTGCGACAGCAACATTAGAGATTCCGGTTCACAAGACCTTTTCTTCTGTTCTTGCCTTGACGAAGGATGCGGTTTCGGCAAATGAGCCGGGTAATTGTATTCGGTGCGGTCGTTGTGCGACAGTTTGTCCGGGGCGGATTATTCCTCAGAAGGCGGCTGTGGCAGCGGCACATAATGATAAGGAGGCCTTTGTAAGGTTTCATGGCATGGAGTGCTGTGAGTGTGGCTGTTGTTCGTATATCTGTCCTGCCAAAAGGCATCTGACTCATACGATTGCAGCAATGCGAAAACAGGTGTTAGCAGATAGAAGGAAGAAATAGAAAGGAGTGTCGGACGTGAGTAATTTGCTACATGTATCCAATTCTCCCCATGTGAGAGATAAAAGGACAACGTCAAGTATTATGGCAGATGTGTTTCTTGCATTGCTGCCGGCAAGTATTTATGGAATCTATAATTTTGGAGCGAAAGCGGCTGTCATTCTGATTGTATCAACTCTTTCAGCTATTCTTTTTGAGTGGCTCTATCAGGTGCTGATGGGGCAGAAGGTGACAGTAACAGATTGTTCAGCAGCAGTAACAGGACTGTTGCTTGGTATGAATTTATCCCACACGGTTCCCTGGTGGATGGCGGTGCTTGGAAGTGCCTTTGCTATTATTATTGTAAAGCAGTTGTTCGGCGGTCTTGGGCAGAATTTTATGAATCCGGCTTTGGGAGCAAGATGTTTTCTTATGATTTCCTTTGCAGGACAGATGACAAGCTTTACCTATGATGGAGTGACGGGAGCGACTCCCCTTTCCTTTGTAAAGAATGGGGCTCTCTCAGAAGTAAGTGTTAAGGATATGTTTTTTGGAGGAATTGCAGGAACCATTGGAGAGACCTCTGCTTTATGGCTTTTGGTAGGGGCCTTATATCTGGTAATTCGCAAGGTGATTACCCTGCGAATTCCGGTAACCTACATAGTAACCGTCGTTCTCATGGTAACCTTGTTTGGAGGACAGGGCTTCGATATAAAATATATTGCCGCCCATGTATTTGGTGGGGGATTGATTCTTGGAGCCTTTTTTATGGCAACGGATTATGTCAGCTCTCCAATAACAGTAAAGGGGCAGTATGTTTATGCAGTATGCCTAGGCGTATTGACTGCAATATTCCGTTTGTTTGGTGGAACTGCGGAAGGCGTGTCTTACTCTATTATTATTTGTAATTTATTGGTGCCATTGATAGAAAAAATAACAATGCCGACACCATTTGGGATGGGAGGGAAGCAGCATGAATAAAGCATTAATAAAAGATGCCCTTGCTTTGACACTGATTACATTGGTTGCAGGCTGTCTGCTTGGTTTTGTGCATAAGGTGACAGAGAAACCCATTGCCGAGCAGGAGGAGAAAGTAAAACAGGAGGCATATCAGACCGTATTTCCCGAGGCGAAAAGTTTTGTTGCGGTAGAGGGAATGGAAGATGCTGATGCCATTGCCGGACATGTTAAGGAGGCAATGAAGGAGACTGATCTCGCAGAGAACAATGTAATAAATGAAATTATGGCAGCCAATGCTTTGGATGCTACCAGTTCGGCCAATCCGGAGATTATCGGTTATGTCATGACGATTACGAATTCCGAGGCATATGAGGGAACGCTTACGCTTTCCATGGGTATTACCGTCGATGGAACAGTAACCGGAATTGAGTTTACAGATATTGGTGAGACAGCGGGTCTTGGTATGAAAGCAACAGAGGCTGTGTTCAAAGACCAATTTAAGGATAAAAAAGTGGAAGCATTTGCCTACACGAAATCCGGTGCGAGTGCAGATAATGAGATTGACGCATTGAGTGGTGCAACGATTACGACGAATTCTGTTACGAATGCTGTCAATGCCGGAATTGCATTTTACCAGTATGTGACGGGAGGTGGCAGCGATGAATAAACCAGTGGAACGATTATATAACGGTATTGTCAAAGAGAATCCGGTATTTGTTATGATGCTCGGTATGTGTCCGACCCTTGCAGTAACCTCATCCGCTATCAATGGTGCTGGGATGGGACTGACGACCACGGTGGTGCTTACCCTCTCCAATATGATGATTGCGGCACTTCGCAAATTGATTCCGAACCGTGTCCGTATTCCTGCATTTATCGTTGTCGTAGCAACCTTTGTAACCTTGGTGCAGATGCTTTTGCAGGCGTATATTCCAAGCCTTAACAAGTCTCTTGGAATCTATATTCCATTGATTGTAGTAAACTGTATTATTTTAGGCCGTGCAGAGGCATACGCTTCTAAAAATAAGGTTATTCCTTCCATGTTTGATGGTTTGGGAATGGGATTAGGGTTTACGATTGCATTAACTTTAATTGGACTATTCCGTGAGATATTGGGGAATGGCACGGCATTTAATGTAACAGTTATGCCAAAGGTGTATGAGCCAATCACCATTTTTGTATTGGCACCGGGAGCATTTTTTGTGCTTGCTTTTTTGGTTGCCATCCAGAATAAGATACGGAATCGTAAGGCGGTGAATGTTAAGCTGGTGACTTCCTGTGACGCAGGCTGTGCAGGCTGCGCCAGTGCCGGAATCTGTGGTGGACATGAGAAACAGATAGATGGGGAAGCAGTTTTAAAAGAGCAGAAGCAGGAATAGGAGGATAGCTGATGAAAGAATTATTTTTGGTAGCTGTTGGTGCAGCTTTGGTAAATAATGTGGTGTTAAGTCAATTCTTGGGTCTGTGTCCGTTCCTTGGTGTGTCCAAAAAAGTTAAGACCGCAGCCGGAATGGGTGGTGCCGTGATTTTTGTTATTACGGTTTCTTCTGCGGTGACATGGTTAATTAATCATTTTGTTCTGGAAACATTAAGTGTAACCTACATGCAGACGATTGTGTTTATTCTTGTGATTGCGGCGTTGGTACAGTTCGTTGAAATGTTTTTAAAGAAATATTCTCAAGGGCTTTATCAGGCATTGGGTGTATATCTGCCATTGATTACGACAAACTGTGCTGTGCTTGGTGTGGCTATCAGTAATGCTTCCGATGGGTATGGCTTTGTGACAGCCTTAGTAAGCGGTTTTGCAACGGCGGTTGGTTTTACCATATCTATTGTGATATTGGCAGGTATCCGGGAGAAAATCGAATATAATGATATTCCTGCCAGCTTTCAGGGTATGCCAATTGTATTGGTTACAGCAGGCTTGATGGCGATTGCCTTCTACGGCTTTGCCGGATTAATCTAAAGGAGGAAAAGCTATGAGTAGTGTGATACTTGCAACAGCAATTGTTGGTGTAGCAGGACTGGTGATTGGATTATTTCTTTGTTTCTTTTCCGAGAAATTTAAAGTAGCTGTTGATGAGAGGGAAGAGGCGGTTCGTGCCGAGCTTCCGGGCAATAATTGCGGTGGATGTGGCTATGCCGGCTGCGATGGATTGGCTGCGGCGATTGCGAAGGGCGAAGCAGAGGTTTCTGCATGTCCGGTAGGAGGAGATGCTGTGACTGCTGCAATTGCGGCTATTATGGGAGTGGAAGCGGGAACAGGGGTGCGGATGATTGCCCATGTTAACTGTGCAGGAACTTGTGATGTGGCGAAGGAGGGCTATGAATACAGTGGACCGAAGGATTGTCTGCTGGCATCCATGGCGCCAGGAGGTGGCCCGAAGGCATGCTCCTATGGGTGTCTTGGTTTTGGAAATTGTGTAAAGGCATGTCCTTTTGATGCGATTCATGTGGTAGATGGAATTGCAGTGGTGGATAAGGAAGCATGTAAGGCGTGTGGAAAATGTGTTGATGCCTGCCCGAAAAATCTGATTGAACTGATACCGGAAACTGCTGGACAGGTGGTGGATTGCAGTTCGAAGGATAAGGGTAAGGATGTAATGCAGGCATGCTCTGTTGGATGTATTGGCTGTGGGCTTTGTGTAAAAGCCTGTGAATTTGATGCTGTTACAGTAACCGATAATGTGGCACATATCAATCAGGAGAAATGTACCCATTGTGGTGCCTGTGTTTCCAAATGTCCGAAAAAGATTATCCATGTACAGGGAGAAGAAGATGAATCCAAAAATAAAACAGGCGATGTATGATATTGTAGAACAGAATCCATATATTCTTGATATGGATATTTCGCTGACAGAATACGAAGAAGGATATGCCAAGGGAGAGATGAGGATTCATGAAAGACACTTGAATCCTTATCGTTCTGTGCATGGAGGGGCATTGTATACACTGGCAGATGTTATTAGTGGCTGTGCGGCCTGCTCCTGTGGCAACTATGCGACGACAGTAACAGGTAGCATGAATTATTTAAAGCCTGCTATAAACACTGGGAAAATATATTGTGAGGCAAGGGCTGTGCGGGATGGGAAACAGATATCCGTATATGATGTCTGCCTGACGGATGACCGTGGAGAGCTTGTGGAGACGGGCACCTTCACCTTTTATATTATGAACCGGAGCATTATAGAGGAATGAGGGAACATGGCGAGAAGATTTTGGCACAGTAACAGGGATTATTGTCAGCTTTTATATGAGAAGACCGGACTATTGCCAGACCGGGTAGCATACGCAACAGATGTGACCCAGTACTATTTTTATTTTCATAAGAAAAAATGGGATATGGTAGAGGAACGTATGCAACAAATTCGTACAATTGTTGCTTCGGTTGAGGGTGCAGAAGCTGTCTGGGATAAAAAGGAAGGTTGTCTTATTTTATTGTTTTTGGAATGATGGAGATTATAAAAACCTAAGAAATAAAAAGCGAGGTACAAAAATGAAGTTACAATTTATACCAGTGGAGACGAAGGAGCAGATTTGCCTTCTTGCCAGTCTTGCAGATAAGGTGTGGCATGAGTTTTTTCCGGGAATTATTACTGTGGAGCAGGTGGATTATATGGTGGAGCGTTTTCAGTCGGAGAAGGCTTTGACAAAGCAGATTACCAAAGAGGGCTATGATTATTTTCTTTTGGAATTAAATAGCATCTCTATTGGTTATGTTGGTATCCATATCGAGGAGGATACAAAGAAGCTATTTTTGAGTAAATTATATTTGTTAAAATCTTATCGTGGGAAAGGTTATGCTTCGCAGACGTTTGAATTTTTAAAAGGAATTGCTACAGCGTATCAGCTTAAGGTGATTTACTTAACGGTAAACCGTGGAAATGGACATTCGGTGGATGTATATAAGAATTGGGGATTTGTTACAGTAAAAGAGGAGGCAGCGGATATCGGTAACGGATTTGTAATGGATGATTATATTATGGAATATGCGTTGTAGGGTTTTATGCCGTTCGAATTTACAACAAGTTTTTTAATGGCTGCCCTATATGTAAAATTGTATAAGAAAAAATGTAAACCGATAACAAAAATCGGTTGACATTTTCGCCTGGCATGATATAATCTCGAATGTAAACCAATTATAATGGAATGGTTTACATTTGAGATTTTAAAGTTCTAAAAGGAGATAAAACAATGGAAAATAACAACACAATGGCAACAGGTGTGAGCCAATCAAAGAAAATTCTGCAAATGACACTAATAGCAGTGATGGCAGCAATGATATGTGTCGTAGCCCCTTTTTCGATTCCACTGCCCTTTACTCTGGTACCCATTTCCTTTACCAATTTAATGATTTATATTGCGGTATTTGCATTAGGATGGAAGAGAGGAACACTTAGTTATGTGCTTTATTTACTGATTGGGTTGGTTGGTATACCCGTATTTTCTGGTTTTACCGGGGGACCGGCAAAGCTTGTGGGACCCACTGGGGGATATCTAATTGGCTTTGTTTTTACTGCGATTGCGACAGGAATCATTATTGATTTTGCCAGTAGAAAAGAATGCTCAACGAAAAGTAAGACGACGCTTTTTCGGATTGTTCTCTATGTAGCAGGGATGTTGCTAGGGCTTTTCATATGTTATGTTTTTGGTACGGCTTGGTATATGCTTCAACAGGGAATGGAATTTAGAGCAGCCTATATTAATAGTGTTCTGGCAGTCTGTGTGATACCTTTTTTACCGGGGGATGCTATGAAAATTGTCATTGCGATTGTTGTTGGTATTCCGCTTCGGGCAACCTTGAGAAAGAATCAATTGGTGTAAATGTTCATGATAATGCTATATTGCAGAGAGGGCAATATAGCATTATTTTTTATGAATAAGAACAAATATTTGTGTTTTCCTTGTTTAGTTATGAAACGTAAGATAATGATAAAATTTTATAAGATAATCATTTGCTAACAGATACTATATTGAGTATAATTAAGAGGAGAAGGAATAGATAAATAGATTAAGAGGTGCTCTGATTTGCTCTGCTCTGTTTCACAATTAACGAACGAATATAAAAATTTATAAAGGAGATACACAATGGATTACCAAAAAGAATTAGAAGAAATGCGTGCCCGTTACGCTGATAAACCACTTTTTTTGAAAACACTTCCCTGTCCGGAATGGATGACCCCTAAGGATGCACTTTATTCTATCTACAAGGAAAAAAGTACTCTTTGTACCCATGGAAAAATCTATTATGGTTATATTGTGCAAGCGAATGAAATCCTGTTTCGCTATTTTCCACAAACAAATCATCCGGCAAACCTTATATATACGACAGACCCTTTGGCTGAACGCAATCCTTGGGTTTTAAGACAATTTGCACATACACTCTTTTATTATAAAGATAAAACGGAACAGGATACCCCTCAGGAATTAAGGGAGATTGTTGCCGTGATACGAGATGAAATGGATCGGTCTTCTTTTAGTTTTCGGGCGTCATCAGGGGATAGCCCCGTTATGGATATGACATTCCTTGCCTTGATGGTATTTCGTAAGCATTTGCCAAAGAGAACCTTAAAGGGTAGTGTTGTGCCAATCATTACAGCACCAGAGTATTGTAAGTCGGTTATGATTTTGCCCAAGAAATACTGGACGAAAGCATTAATAGAGGATTGGGGGAAGTAAATAAATGATTGTATTTTTCATTTTACTGCTGATTATGCTTGCTGCACTCATTTCTGAAATAAAAACATACGATGACCAGATTCATCCCTATATATGCCTGTTAAGCAGCTAAATCTTTTTTCGTATACACCATATAGGTTATGCAGATACATCCCGCTAAAACACCGACTCCCAACAGTAGTGCTTCGGTTAAGACGGTGCCGGTGCTTAATATATCCGCAGCATTTGCGTATGAAAATGGACTAAGTATCTTATAATCGGAAAGGGCTGGTATCACTCTTGCAATTAAATCATAAGCGTAAAAAAGCAATACGATTCCAAGTCCCAGACCGAACTTATTTTTCTTTGAACATGCAGAAATAGCATAGCATATAGCAGCAAGCTCAAGCTGCATCATAAGCTGCAGAACATGATATAGAAGCAGTTCCTTCATGGCAATTTCTTCGCCCAATATTGTAATCCCTAAAAGATAGATACCGACGCAGAGTACATTAAATAGAAGAATATGCGTTACAGAGGCACACCATTTTGCTGTGATAACCTTACTTCTGGAAATGGGCAGAGAAAAAAGGAACTCACTGGTATGTCCGTCCTCTTCCTTCGACAGCATTGTGGTGCTGATAATGGCAGCAAACATAGTCCCGCCCAGGCTGTGTATGGTTCCGATTTCTGTTGCGTAAAAGCCTGTTAGCGTGGCAATGCTAAGCTGGTTCATTCCAAAGGCATCGGAGAATGCTCCCATAGAGGCAAAGCTTTCCGCCATCCCCTCCATGCTATCCTGCATGCTGGAGAAAAGCAGGATGCACATCAAGCCCATGCCTCCTACACAGGCAAACCATATCAGTAAGGTTTTTATGTAGGTTTTTATTTCATGTTTATATATCGTAAACATAGCTTACTCCTCCCTATCCATTTTTAATTTTTAACTCAAACTTCGCACTTGAAGTTTTGAGTTTTTAATAAACATGGCAAAAAGCCAGATTGTTATTTGCGTATTATTCCTGATAAAAATGCATAAATATTTCTTCAAGGGGTGGTTCCTCAATGAGAATGTCTGCAATATCATGCCCCACGAGTTCCTTGGACAAATCGTTTAAGTCTCCTTTAAAGATAAAATCCTCCTGTTTTCCGTCACGAAGCATACGGATTCTTTTTGTGCTTGTTTTTGTAATATTATCTACAGTATCCACACATTGCAGTCTGCCTTCTTTCATTATTGCTACATTTTTACAATGCTGTTTTACCTCGGAAAGGACGTGCGTGGATAACATACAGGTTGCTCCCCCGGCGACGTATTCCCGAATCAGCTTGAAAAATTCTGTTTGCATAAGGGGGTCTAGTCCGCTGGTAGGCTCATCAAAAACAAACAGCTTCGGCTTATGCTGCATGGCACAGATAATACTTACCTTCTTGCGGTTCCCTAAGGATAAATCACTGATTTTTTTATTTACATCAACCTGTAACCGCTCACATAATTTTTCTGCCTCTTGCTGGCAATCTTTTTTTCGTACATCTGCTGCCATTCGAATAATATCCTTTACTTTCATGGCAGGATAAAACATTGCCTCTGATGGCATATAGCCAATTTCGTTTAATATCGTTTCCTTGTCTTTTTGGATGTCCTTTCCTAAAATTTTAATGCTGCCCGTTTCAAATCGAATCAGTCCCAGCATGGAACGGATAGTAGTAGATTTGCCAGCACCATTCGGACCTAAAAAGCCAAAGATTTCTCCCTCGTTGACGTGAAAGCTTATGTCAAGAACTCCCCTGTGTTTTCCATAATGTTTGGTTAGATGATTGATTTCAATGACTTTGTTCATTTTCACCCTGCCTTTCCTGAAAAGCCTGTAGCTCCTCATTTAAAAGTTTTTCATCAATTCTCCGTTTGGATTGGTAGACAATAAATGCACACAGATATACTGCTATCATATAGAAGGCAAATCCAATAGTCACCGCAATATTTTGGTCAAACCATTTGCCGAGAAAGGAAATGACAGTGTAGATACCTGTGCAAAGCACCATGTAAAATAATTCCCTTCCTCGCAGTTGTTCTCCCTCGTCAAAATTGGATAGCAAATAAACCTGTACATATCCCATGACATAGGTTAGAAAAATCATTTCTGTCATGTGTATGATATTGGCTTCTAAGCTGCCATCAATTACCTTGTATACGGAGTAGAAAAACAGAATGCAGAAAAAATAAAGACAGGCTTTGAATTCAACTCCGATTTCCATTGTTATATAGTGTTCCCAGATGGATAGTAATTTCCTAGTTTTCTTCATTATCTGCACCTCGCTTTAATCGTTTTCTAAAATCGGACGCATAGGTTCTTGATATTATGATGTGCTCCCCATTGCACATACTTGCGTCAATGCGGTTGGATGGAAGGCTTTTCAGACTTTCCACTTTATTAATATTAACAATCATGGATTTGCTGCACCGGAAGAAATTGATATCCGTCAGGAGCTGCTCCAACTGGTTTAGGGAAGAATCCAACCGGAGCACGTCTTCCTTTGTGTATGCAAAGACCTTGCCATCCACACTTTCAATATATAATATAGTATTTGGGTCTATCAGGGTAAGCGTTTTTTCCTTCCAGCCCGAAAGTTTTTTATTGGTTCCATTGATAACATTTAAGATACGTTCGATATCCGGGGTCATTCTGCGATATTGAATTATAATTTCATCTTCCCCCTCAGTAATCTGGCGGATTGTATATTTCATTAGCATCCTTCCCATTCCTTTTATAATTGCAGGTATTGTATCAAGTATTTGTGCAGATGGCAATTCCTTTTGTTGCAAGTGGCACTATTTAGCAGTTAAGGTGCACATATTTTTTATCTTATTTTTTGTCACAAAATAACTGTTATACTGGTTATATATAGTGTAAGCACAATACGTACGGTTGTGAGCTTTATTTAGATAGGATAATGCACAAATAGGAGGAGGTGGGTAGATGCATAGTAAAAGGGCATCAGTAAAATTTATTGAGGGCTGCTATAGGTTATATGAACAAAAGCTGTTTCAGATTGCTTACAGTATTCTGCGGGATGTTCAGTTAGCAGAGGATGCAGTGCAGGAAGCATTTTTAAAACTGATGAAGCACAATATATATTTTGAGGATATACAATCGGATGATTGTAAGCGGTATATGATAACGGTTATAAAACATGCTTCTATCGATATCTATAACAAAAAAAGAAGAGAACAGGAGATGATGTATCTTTCGGATAAAGCTACAGATATAAAGGATGTGTCGGGAGAGGAGATGAAGGAAGAGCCTTTGGATATGGAGGAATTAATTTCTGATTTGCCGTCCAAGTATTATGCGGTTGTTTCATGTTTGATTATTAAGAATTTATCTGTGAGAGAGACAGCACGGGAACTTGGAATTACAGAAGCCAATGTAAGAAAACGCTTTGAGAGGGCAAAGCGTATGTTGAAGATGATAGTGAAAGGCAGTGATGAATATGAAACAGGAAATGAGTTATATAAATTGGAAAACCTATGAAATATCAATAGAAGCTTTTGATGATTTAGAAGGTGTACATAAATTTTCTAAGGAGTACCAACAAAGGAAAAAGAAAATGCTTAGAGAATACCAAAGGAATGTTTTTGCTGAGAGAAGAAGTAATCTTGTCAAGGTAGCGATTGCAGCCTCCCTGTTAATTATTGCAGCTCCCCTTGCGGTAAATGCAGCGACAGATGGGGAATTTTTTAACCGGATATGGGGGAATTTAACGCAGCATAATATTAAAGTCCATAAGGAGGTGCTATATGATGAGCAGGCATTTCCATTTGTCCATACTTTCCCAGAAAGGGAATATGTCGAGGTTGACTTGGATAGAGCCAGGGAGCTGTTGGATAGCCATGTGTATCATAAACCAATTATAAAAAAACTTGGGGATACTACGCTTACAATTTTGTCCTCTGTGCATGATGGCAATGCTGCTATTGTTGAATTCAAATTGGAAAGAGAAGGAGAAGTCAATGCATTCGAATATAGTCAGCTTAATAATGAATATCGGGGGGCGGAATTTTCCCAAGAGCCAGACTTTTGGTTTCATTTTCCTACCTGTTCGGAACATATTCTGGTTGATTTAGAGAAATCAACTAAGGAGGTACTTTATTGCTATGACTATATGGTGATGGAACCGAATGATGCCGGGACAAAGACACTTAGTATGGAGGTGCAGGAGTACCCATGCAGCCGGGGAGAGATGTTTGAGGCAGATTCGGAAACATTTGATAAGTATGTTGAGGACACTAAGACAAGCGAGCTTTTGATTCCGCTTCTTACTCCGGTCAAGAAAGCAGAGTATGTTAATAAAGACAATGGAGCAATCTATATTTCTCCGCTTTCTATGAGAATTGATATGGAAGATTCCGGATTAGGGATAGATAATAGCGATTTATATGACTCGGACAATGTGTATTATGTATGTGTGAACTATAAGAATAAGGCGAGTTATATTGTACAGGAGCATGAGCTTGATGGTATTCATGCTTGTGAGACACCGATTGATAATAGCAGTAATATATCCGCTGACGAGCAGGGGTATTGTACTATTATATTTAACCGTTTGGTAGATATAGATGATATTGCATCCATTACGGTGAATAAAACAACGTATCGGCTTAATTAGGTGTCGGAATAAAACATCATTATATGCATATAAGGCTTATTCATTCAATATTTCATTGAGGTCTGAGATATTAGCCTAAAAAAATTGTATTTTATGTGTAAAAATATTGGGGAGTATGTTATTATAAATATGTATGTCTTACATTTATGACACATATAAAATAAAATTCAGGAGGAGAAACACATGGATTACAAAAAAGCCGGGGTTGATATTGAGGCGGGTTATAAATCGGTTGAGTTGATGAAGAAGCATGTTCAGGCGACGATGAGAGAAGAGGTGTTAACCAATCTTGGTGGCTTTTCGGGGGCATTTTCCCTTAAGAAAATTAAGGAGATGGAGGAGCCAGTACTGTTGTCTGGAACCGATGGCTGCGGCACCAAGGTGAAGCTTGCGATGATTATGGACAAGCATGATACCATAGGCATTGATGCGGTGGCAATGTGTGTCAATGATATTGCCTGTGCAGGTGGCGAACCATTATTTTTCCTTGACTATATAGCATGTGGTAAGAATTATCCGGAGAAGATTGCTTCCATTGTAAGCGGAGTAGCGGAAGGGTGTGTGCAGTCAGATGCCGCTTTGATTGGTGGGGAGACAGCAGAGCATCCGGGATTGATGCCGGAGGATGATTATGATTTGGCTGGCTTTGCTGTTGGTGTATGTGACCAGAAGGAGCTGATTACAGGGGAAACGATTACGGATGGAGATGTTTTGGTAGGAATTGCTTCCACCGGAGTGCATAGCAACGGATTTTCACTGGTTCGAAAAGTGTTTGAAATGACAAGGGAATCTCTTGATACCTATTATGAGGAGCTTGGTAAAACCTTGGGTGAGACATTGCTTGCTCCTACGAGAATTTATGTTAAGGCACTCCGCAGTGTCAAGGAAGCAGGAGTTCGGATTAAGGGCTGCTCCCATATCACAGGTGGTGGATTTTATGAGAATATTCCACGCATGCTTCCAGACAGTGCACATGCCGTCGTAAAGAAGGATAGCTATGAGGTTCCGGCTATTTTTAAGCTGATACAAAAAAATGGGGATGTTTCGGAAGAGATGATGTACAATACCTTCAATATGGGTATTGGTATGGTCATTGCTTTAGATTCTGCGGATGTAGATAAGGCAGTAGAGGCGTTGTGTGCAGTGGGTGATGAAGCCTATGTTATTGGAGAAATAAAGGCAGGAGAGAAGGGTGTTACAATATGCTAAAAATTGCAGTTATGGTTTCCGGTGGTGGAACGAATCTTCAAGCAATTATTGATGGTGTAGTAGATGGGACGATTACCAATGCAGAGATTTCTGTTGTGATTAGCAATAATCCCGGGGTATATGCCTTGGAACGTGCCAGGAATGCAGGGATAGATGCTCTTGTTATTTCTCCTAAGGAGTATGAAAGCAGAGAGGCATTCAATGCCGCATTGCTTGCCAAGGTGCAGGAATATAATGTGGATTTAATCGTGCTGGCTGGATTTTTAGTAGTGATTCCTGAGGCGATGATTGAGGCTTACGAAAATCGGATTATCAATATCCACCCCTCATTGATACCATCCTTTTGCGGTACTGGATTTTATGGCTTGAAGGTACATGAAAAAGCATTAGAACGTGGCGTTAAGGTATCGGGAGCTACCGTTCATTTTGTGGATAAGGGAACCGATACGGGACCAATCATACTGCAACAGCCGGTGGAGGTGTTGGAGGAGGATACGCCAAAGACACTCCAACAGCGTATTATGGAGCAGGCAGAGTGGAAGATTATGCCCAAGGCAATTGATTTGATTGCCAATGGCAGGGTGACAGTCACTGATGGTAAGGTAACAATAAAGAATAATTAATGTTTATATACATATAGTCAAGGAGGCAGAACATGAAAGTATTAGTTGTTGGCAGTGGTGGTCGTGAACACGCTATTGTAACAAGTGTTGCAAAGAGTAAACGGGTGGATAAGATATATTGTGCACCGGGTAATGCAGGAATTGGTGAGCTGGCAGAGTGTGTACCGATTCCGGCTATGGATATTGCAGAGATGGTAGCATTTGCCAAGGAGAAGGAGATTGATTTGACGATTGTAGGCATGGATGACCCGCTTGTTGCAGGTATGGTAGATGCCTTTGAGGCACAGGGACTGCGTGTTTTTGGTCCAAGAAAGAATGCCGCAATTATCGAGGGTAGCAAGGCATTTTCCAAGGATTTGATGAAGAAATATAACATTCCGACAGCGGCTTATGAAACCTTTGATTCTTCTGAGGATGCCCTTTGCTATCTGGAAACAGCAGATTATCCGATTGTATTAAAGGCAGATGGCTTGGCACTGGGCAAGGGTGTGTTAATCTGTAATACGAAGGAAGAGGCACAGCAGGGTGTGAAGACGCTGATGCTGGACAAGCAGTTTGGCTCTGCTGGTGACCGGATTGTGATTGAGGAGTTTATGACTGGCCGGGAGGTATCAGTACTGTGCTTCTGCGATGGTAAACATATTAAAACCATGACCTCGGCTCAGGACCACAAGCGTGCCAAGGATGGAGACCAGGGCTTGAATACCGGTGGTATGGGAACCTTTTCACCAAGTCCTTTTTATACAGAAGAGATTGCTCAGTTTTGTATGGAAAAGGTATACCAGCCGACCATGGATGCGATGGCGGCAGAGGGAAGACCATTTGTTGGCGTTTTGTTCTGTGGTTTGATGATTACAGAGAAGGGGACAAAGGTGTTGGAGTACAATGCCCGCTTTGGTGACCCAGAAGCACAGGTAGTTTTGCCAAGGATGAAGAATGATATTATTGATGTTTGCGAGGCATGTATCGATGGAAAACTCGATGAAATTGATTTGCAATTTGAAGATAATGCGGCGGTATGCGTTGTGTTGGCATCCGACGGATATCCAGAGCACTATGATAAGGGATTTTTGATTGATGGTCTGGATACCTTTAAGGATAAGGAAGACTATTATGTGTTCCACGCAGGGACGAAGCAGACTGCGGCTGGTGTTGTTACTAATGGTGGACGTGTACTTGGGGTAACTGCTAAGGGAGAGGATTTGGTAAAGGCAAGAGCCAATGCCTATGCGGCAACAGAGTGGATTTCCTTTGATAACAAATATATGCGTCATGATATCGGGAAGGCGATTGAGGAGGCGTAGTGTTATATAATACAAGCGGTTGGGTAAACTGATACCAGCCGCTTTTTGTATACAGAACTGTTGAATAATTATATTATCATGAAAGAATATGGAGGATTTATATGATACGTCTGATTGCGACAGATATGGATGGAACCTTGCTTGATGAGAACCGGGAATTACCACCGGATTTTGACGAAGTTATTAAAAAGCTTTATGAGCAGAACATATATTTTGCCATTGCCAGTGGTAGGTCTTATGCTACCCTGAAACAGCAGTTTTCTAACTATTTAAAAGAGCTGGTGTTTATCTGTGATAATGGTTCGTATGTGATGTATCAGCAGAAGAGCCTTAATTTGTCGGTTATTCCAAAGCGGTTAGTTGAGGAGGTTGTTCACTGCTGCCGTGAAATTGGTGGGAAATTGTTGCTTTGTGGAACGAAGGCAACTTATCATGAGTATTTTGGAACAGAGGAGGCAGAGGAGGAGATTGCCCATTATTATGTGAATCAGATACTGGTTGAAGATAATCTTGCCGTGCAGGATGATATATTTAAAATAGCTATCTTTGATGAAAAGGCAATTGAGCAGCATATTTATCCTAAATTGACGAAAAGGTTTGGAAGGCAACTTAATATTCAGATTTCCGGAGCACACTGGGTAGATGTAATGAATCCCGGGGTTAATAAGGGTGCTGCACTTCGGACAATACAGGAAAAGCTTGGTGTCTCGCGTGAGGAAACAATGTCTTTTGGAGATTATCTTAATGATTATGAGCTGCTATTAGAGGCCAAGGAAAGCTATGCCATGGAGAATGCCCACGAAAAGCTGAAAGAGATTGCTGCCCATATTGCTCCCTCTAACAAAGATCAGGGTGTCATGAAAATAATTCACAGGGAAGTGTTATAGACAGGTATGTCTTTTCATATTAACAATACTTAACCGTCTTAGTAATACAATCGGAATCTTTTCTTGTTCTTTTTTAAAATCTATGTTATATTATGTGTATAACAGCTATAACTTATAATGCAAAGAAGATAAAGGATGTGGAATATGCGGATTCATATTGACTTTAATAGTGATGAAGCCATTTATATTCAGCTTCGGAATCAGATTGTTTTAGGTATTGCAAGGGAGCAGCTTCATGATGGAGAGTCTCTCCCTTCTGTTAGACAGTTAGCTGAGGAGCTTGGTGTGAATATGCATACAGTGAACAAGGCGTATGCCATGCTTCGGCAGGAGGGATATCTATTGATGGATCGCCGCCGGGGGGCAGTGGTTCATATTGAGGTGCAGAATCAGCCCATGGACAGTCTGAATATGGCAATGAAGCTGATGGTGGCAGAAGCAATTTGCAGGGATATTGCAGTAGAAGAACTGCAACAGATTATACATGATATGTATCTGGAATTTGATGATTAGGAGGACCGATATGCAGAACCAATTTACACAGAATGCCAATTTTGCAATTAGTGCAGCAGTCCGTACAGCAGCCTCCATGAAGCAGGAGTTTGTTGGGACGGAGCACATACTGATTGGTTTGTTAAAAGAAAGGAAGGGTGTAGCATACCAGATTTTAACAGAGAATGGAGTGGAGCTTGATCTTGTACTAAAGCTGGCTGACCAGCTTATTATTTCTGAGGGGGGGATTGTGACTAAGAGTAAGGGTAAGTTTACTCCGCGGGCAAAGCGGGTTATGGATATGGCAGTCAAGGAAGCCAGCTTCTATGGACAGGCACTTGCTGGAACGGAACATATTCTGCTTGCACTGATAAAGGAACGGGAAGCGGTTGCAGTCCGTTTCTTAACAACACTCGGAGTTAATGTTCAAAAGATATTTGTTGATACTTTAGTGGTGCTGGGTGTGGATTCCAACAAGGCGAAAAGTGAGTATTCGATGTTTCATAGTGGAAAGTCCAAGACAAAGAGTAAGACGCCGATTCTGGACCGCTATACAAGAAATCTTACGCAGGCTGCAAAAGAGCAGAGATTGGATCCCGTTGTTGGAAGAGAAGGTGAGATTCAGCGTCTGATTCAGATTCTAAGTAGAAGAAATAAAAATAATCCCTGTCTGCTTGGAGAACCCGGAGTAGGTAAGACCGCAGTAGTAGAAGGCTTGGCGCAGTATATTGCGGATGGTGTGGCTCCTGCATCTGTTCAGGATAAAGTGGTATTAACATTGGATTTGTCCGGTATGGTTGCCGGAACGAAGTATCGTGGTGAATTTGAGGAGCGTATTAAAAAATTATTAGAAGAATTACAGGGTAATGGTAATGTTCTTTTATTTATTGATGAGATTCATACTATTGTAGGCGCAGGCAATGCTGAGGGGGCTATGGATGCATCCAACATATTAAAACCAGCATTATCAAGAGGAGAGATACAAGTCATTGGTGCAACTACTAAGGAGGAATACCGCAAATATATAGAAAAGGACGCTGCTTTGGAGCGTCGGTTCCAGCCAGTGGAGGTGGAAGAGCCGAGTGAGCAACAGACCTTACAGATTTTAAAAGGACTTCGCCCGCATTATGAGAAATATCATCGTGTTATTTTAAAAGATGAAGCGCTGGAGGCAGCAGTACAGCTTTCTGCAAGATATATTAACGACCGCTTTATGCCGGATAAGGCGATTGATGTTATGGATGAGGCGGCTGCAAGAAAGAGGATTGGCGGACTGGATGAGAATGCATCAATTTCCGCATTAAAACAGGAGCTTGCCCTTTTAGCTGAAGAAAAGGAAAAGGCAATACTTGCTGGAGAGCTTAAGGAAGCGAGCCGATTAAAGCTGGAACAGGAGAAGAAACAAAAGAGCTTAAACCGCATTCTCTTAAAAAAGCAGAAGGAAGTTAATAATGGTGATGCTCTCACTATTTATGCAGAGGATATTGCAGAGGTAGTTTCTGTTATTACTAAGATTCCGGTCAACCGATTGGCACAGGAGGAGAAGACCCAGTTATTACATTTGGAGGAGGAGCTTCACAAGCGGGTGATTGGGCAGGATGAGGCGGTTCGTTCTGTTGCACATGCTGTAAAGCGGGGAAGAGTAGGCATGAAAGAACCTAATCATCCGATTGGTACATTTCTTTTCTTAGGACCTACAGGTGTTGGGAAAACAGAGCTTTGTAAGGCATTGGCACAGACGGTGTTTGGTAACGAAAAAAATATTATACGGGTGGATATGTCTGAATATATGGAATCCTACAGTGTTTCCAAGATGATTGGTTCTCCTCCGGGCTATGTAGGTTATGAAGAAGGGGGGCAGCTTAGTGAGAAAGTACGTCGTCATCCGTATTCTGTAGTTTTGTTTGATGAGATAGAAAAGGCACACCGGGATGTATTTAATATTTTACTCCAGGTGTTAGATGAGGGACATATTACAGATTCGCAAGGGCGCAAAATAAGCTTCAAGAACACTATTATTATCATGACTTCTAATTGTGGTGCTAAAAATATCGTGGAACCAAAGCAGTTGGGCTTTGCCACGAAGGAGGATAACAAGGCGGAGCATGAGAAAATGAAACAGGCAGTGATGGATGAAGTGAAGCGGCTGTTTAAACCTGAATTTATCAATCGTATAGATGAAACGATTGTATTCCACATGCTTTCAAAGGAGAATTTAAAGAGCATTGTTCATCTTATGGTTTCTAATCTGGCGGAGCGAACCAAGGAACAGCTTGACATTTCCCTTCGTTGTGATTACCGGGCAGTTGATTATCTGCTGGAAAAGGGGACAGATAAGATTTATGGTGCCAGACCACTTAGAAGAGCGATTCAGACAGAGCTTGAGGATGCGATGGCAGATGCAATACTGAGGGAGGAAATCAGACAGGGAGATAGCGTGGTTGTAACTACCAAGAAGAAGAAACTGTACTTTAAGGTGCAGAGATAATGCTGAATGGGGATAAAGCAAGTAAGGATATCATTTCCAATAAAAATATTGGTTTTTATATGACAAACGCTAGCAATATGTGACGAAATTTGTTATACTTAATTTGTTAATGAAATATATAGAACCGTAAAACTTGAGCTTATCTGCAGGTAGTCATATTTTTTGTATTAATTTGTGCTTTTGCACAGGTATAGGTTCGAGTAGCAGGCTAAGTTATATGAATTTATGATTACCGCATTATAGTAGCATGTTTTGCAGTTATCTAAGTTAAATTACTTTAGGAGGAGCATATTATGGCAGTGATTGAAGAATTAATCCGTACAGAGAGTGATGGTACTATCAGCTTTGGTAATTATGCCTTGCCAACTAAGACGAAAAAAGCGGATTTTGAGCATGATGGTGATTTATATAAGATTAAGACTTTTCATGAGATTACCAAACTGGAACGGAATGGTTTGTTCGTATATGAGTCTGTACCGGGAACGGTAGTACACAATTTGAATGTGACAGACAGTAGAGTAGCATTCTCTGTCGAGGGAAAAGAGGATGCAATGATTACATTGGAGTTGGAGCCGGAGAGTGAGTATAAGGTAGTAATTAATAGTACTGACGCTGGCAGTATGAAGACGAATCTTGGTGGTAAGCTTCCAATTAGTGTGGAATTGGGAGAAGGAATGCTTGTTCATATTCAAGTTGAGAGAATTTAAGTTGTGGCAAAAGTAAAACAGATATTCTTCTGTCAGCAATGTGGTTATGAATCTGCTAAATGGATGGGGCAATGCCCCTCCTGTCAGGAGTGGAACAGTTTTGTTGAGGAGACGGTTCATGCGAAGAGCATCAAAAGGTCAGGGGCGAAGGTTCAAAGGAACCGTCCTGTTCCGCTAGGTGAAGTAGAAGCCTTGGAAGAGAGAAGGATTAGCACACATATTGGTGAATTAGACCGGGTATTAGGGAGCGGGATTGTTGAAGGCTCCCTAATTTTAGTTGGTGGTGACCCGGGTATCGGCAAGTCCACACTGCTGTTACAAATTTGCCGTAATTTAAGTGCAGATAATATTCGCATGTTGTATGTATCCGGTGAGGAATCCTTGCAACAGATTAAGATGCGGGCAGACCGTTTAGGAGAGTTTAAGGACTCTATGTCCCTTCTTTGCGAGACATCTATAGATACCATCGAGAGTGCTATCACGGAGACCAATCCGCAGATGGTGGTGATTGATTCTATACAAACAATGTATGCTGAAGAGGTTACCTCGGCAGCAGGGAGTGTTTCACAGGTTCGGGAAGTAACAGCACGCCTGATGAAGATTGCCAAACAAAAAGCAATTACGATATGGATAGTAGGACATGTAACCAAGGAAGGGGTGGTTGCTGGTCCTAGAACATTAGAACACATGGTAGACACAGTATTATATTTTGAAGGTGACCGTCACGCGGTTTACCGGATGCTTCGTGGTGCCAAAAACCGTTTTGGCTCCACGGATGAAGTTGGTGTATTTGAAATGCAGCCAGAAGGATTGCGGGAGGTAACGAATCCTTCGGAAGTGATGTTAAGTGGACGTCCCGTTGATGCTTCTGGTTCTGTGGTTGTGTGTTCTTTAGAGGGAACCCGTCCCATGCTGATGGAGATACAGGCACTGGTTTCACAGACTAGTTTTAATCTGCCAAGACGGACTACAGTAGGATTGGATTACAACCGGGTGAATTTGCTCATGGCGGTATTGGAGAAAAGGGCAGGACTTTCTTTGGGCGGATGTGATGCTTATGTCAATGTAGCTGGGGGAATGCGGTTAAATGAACCGGCAATTGACTTGGGAATTATTATGGCAATTGCCTCCAGCTATAAGAACCGGGCTTTGGATGAAGCGACTATTATATTTGGCGAAGTAGGGTTAACTGGTGAAGTCCGGGCAGTTTCCATGCCATTACAGCGAGTAAGAGAGGCAGAAAAGTTGGGATTTAGGACCTGTATATTACCATCCGGTAATTTGGAGCAATTAAAAAAAATGAAACACGATATGAATAATATCAAATTAATTGGTGTTGCTAATGTAGTACAGGCTTTAGATTTAGTATAATAAGTATGCTATTGTTTGATGATTAACGCACAAATTAAAGAAAAATAAAAGACGTAAAATAAATTTGAAAAAAATGTTGACAAAGGAGATTTCAAGTGGTATTATTAATTTCGTTGCCGACGAAAAACACTAGAATAAATGAGGCAGAAAGGCAGCACAGCATGTATTCAAACCGTTGATTAAGGGAGAGAATCACATGCAGGACAACCTTGATAACTGAATAATAAGACAAACCTGAAAATGACAAAAAAGTTTCATGATATCGGTAGTAAGGAATTACTAGTGATAGGAATGGGAACAGTTGCAAAAAGCAACACCTAAAAACAGTAAAAAGGACAGGAAAAGATAGCCAAGTGTTATTTTGAACTGGTTCGAATGAAGGAGACTCCGTTTTTACT
>JAGATQ010000015.1 GCA_017621205.1 Lachnospira sp. | reverse complement strand
TTCCAAATATTTTACCAGTCTTTTAGCCGCCTTTAGTGTTATCCTGCTTCCAGAATTGCTGTTATTACTTTCTTTTGTTGCATTGAAGGGAACAGAGGTTACCCTTAGTTGTTCTTTGGATGTTTCTTATCTTCGGGATACGGCTCTGTCCCATCCGATTTTTTACTGTTTACTGCTTATGCTTGCGACCGCTATGGTGACCATGGCATATACAGGCATTAGTCTGGCAAGCGCCGTTTGGATTAAGAATAAGTTTATTGTTGTGGTTCTTCCTTTTGTGCTTGATATTGTAACTACTCTTTCCCTGCGTTCTACAGGACTATTCTGGTTATCGGGACAATTTCTCTATGATTTGAATTATGACTGGGAAGCTTATTATGGTGTCCGCACACTGGTTAATGTAGGGATTATTTGTATTTGTCTGATTATATTTGTAAGAGGGAATCAACATGAAGAAAAGAGTGAATGAGTTTTTTTTCGGAATATATAGTTGTCTGGGTGGCAGGACGATAATCGGTATTTTTGTTTACCTGTTGTTTCTGGTTTTGTATTTTGAAAAAAGTTTTTTGATGATGTGTGAATATTATCAGTACACTCCTGATAATTTGAATTCGTTTATTGAATATGTATTTTTCAATGGTTATTTTATTATTATGTTTTTCCCTATTGTTGTACTGGTTGTTGCTTGGAGAATGTATCAGTTTTTTTGTGGTGACTGTTTGAAGCTTGTAAGGTGTAAAAGCAGAGTGAAAATTATATGGAGGTTTTTCGTATATGGTGTTACCATCAGTACAGGGATTATGCTGTATCTGTTGTTGTGTTTTTTTCTGGTTGGTAAAGCCATAAACATGCATATTACATCGGATACGGTTTTTGTGTCGGAGGTATTGTTTACTTATGTTAGTTTTATTGTTATGCTGCTTTTGTATCTGCTGTGTTCCATTGCTTTTTCCAGTAATGGTATGGGAGTTATTGGTGTAGTAATTCCGTTGGTTTTTGAGCTTATCGTATGGAAAAATTCAATAAGTGTTTTAAGACCCTATGTTTTTTTCTATAATATTGTGAATGTAGATGATGAGAATATATCAATTTCTTTTATACATAAAATTGTATTTTGGATATCGTGTCTGGTGATAATTACTGTTTTGCTGCTGCTTGTTATTCAGCGTGTGGATTTGGGTGCAAGCCGTACTCTTAAAGAGGTTAAGCAGCAGCTTGTACAAAAATATAATGGTAACCCATGGTATATCGGGATGGTGCTGTGGGCGGTTTTTTATGTTGTGCTGACTTATCATGCACAGGGGAAATTTTTTGAAGAGTCCAGGACATTTTTATATGTCTGTTTTCGGGGCTTTGCGACTCCGAAGTCACCGGACATGTTTTTTTATTTAGGACTTTGTCTCCCTCTCTGGGCATATCTGCTTTATTACTTTAGCCGGTTTTTTACTACGTTTTCCATCTATTTATTTATGAAAACGGGCGGGGTGCTAACCTATATGCTTAAATGCTTTGCAAGGGTTGTACGTGATACGGTCATTTATTTTCTCGTGGTACTGTTTGTGGCATACGCTGTTGGCAATATAATGAAAAAAGAAGACTGTCTGATGAATAATTATCAATGGATAACAGAGCAGTGGGGCGGAATTTTTGGTGTGATTATTGATTTTATTTTAGCAACGCTTTTGTTTGTCCTGTTTGTTATGGTTTTATATCTACTGTTTTACCGGCTTGACGTTGCATTTTTGGTTGGGCTTGCCTGTCATATTGTCAATGTGATTATAGTAAATTTTATTCCCTATGGAAAGGAACTTGTTCCGTTTACCCAGCATATATTGCTGCTCCGGGAGGAGGGATATCATGTTTTTTTGGCAAGGGGAGGTTTGTGTCTGATGATGACTGCCGTTTACATATTATTTTGTTGTCTGATGAGAAAGAAGCAGGAAAAGATTTTGATGGGATATTATCAGTAAGGAGGAGGATTTATGGAAGCAGTAAAATTAACAAATGTAGAAAAAATCATCAATGGCGATACGATATTGTCGGGGGTGAATATAACAATTAAGCAGGGAGAAATTGTCGGCTTTGAGGGAAGGAATGGTTCCGGCAAGAGTGTTCTTTTTAAAATGATTGCAGGTGTTATGATACCAACGAATGGGGAGATTGCGGTGTTTGATGAGGTGCTCGAAAAGGGGAGATTCCCTGAGGATATCGGAGTAAGCCTTGATAATACAGGCTTTCTGCCATCGCTTTCCGCTGTTGATAATTTAAGAACGATTGCAGATGTTCGGGGAATTATCGGTCTGGAGGAAATAAAACATTATATTGAGCTTGTTGGGTTAAATTCTGCCAGCAAAAAAAAGGTTGGGAAGTTTTCTGTGGGGATGAAACAAAGGCTGGCGTTTGCACAGGCTATTATGGAATCTCCTAAGCTGTTGCTTTTGGATGAGCCATTTAGCGGGCTGGATGAAGATGGTGTTATACTGGTTCGGAAGCTGATTAAGGATATGAATGAAAAGGATGGGGCTACGGTGTTGATAACCAGTCATATAAAAGAGGATATCGAAGCGCTATGTACCCGGATATTTCGGGTTGCATCAGGCAAGGTGAGTTTAACCTCTGCTTCATAGAGAATAATACTGTTGATATTTAAAGCCAACTACTCATGCTTATGTGAGCAGCTGGCTTTTGTTTTGTTATTATAAAAACCAGTATTCTACGAATGCTGCAACAGTCTTGCCTTGCTAAGAGCCGTACTCAACGTTTTTATCACCATAAATACCAAAACGGTTGATACAAAAAACATCGCAACACATTTGGGAATCCGGCTTAGGAATGTGGCTTCCCAAGGCATACCATAAAGAATACTTAAACAGGTAGTAATACCAAAGAGGGAAACAACAAATTCGACTAATGCTCCAAGCATGGCACGGATTACCGTAATATTCTTTTTAAAGAAGAGAAGTCCATAAAAAAATCCCATGATGGCATAACATATCGTAAAGCCCGGAAAAAACGAACCAGCACCGGGTACAATCAGCATTTTCAAAATATCTCCCAAAGCCCCGACAGTAAAGCCCATTAGCGGACCTCCAAGCATTCCTGCAATAGCCAGGGCAAAATATCCTAACCGAATTTCGATAATACTAGTAATACTAATGTTAAAGTAGGATAAAATAATGAATAGTGCGACCATAATTCCGGTATACGCCATAAAAATTGTTTTTGAGTATCCGGGGGTAAGGTATTCCTTGACTGCCTTACCAGTGAACTGTTTTTTTTGCATAAAAATAACACCTCCAATAGTTGTAGGTTAATGAGTTACAAACATACAGGGATAAAAAAACCCATCTGTATGCTATGCTGCCATAAGCTACAATGGGATGTTAAAAACCGTATTGTAGCAACGGGATGCGAAGGATATACCGCAAGCTGTGCTTTTCGTTCCGGTGACAACTCCCCGTTCACCGGACACTTAACGCATATCCATCTACTTTGCACGTGAGGTATGGTAGCACACCTGAATGGCGATTGCAAGTGGTTTCGCTAATTTTATGCTAAATTATGGTATTTTTGAGTTTTTCTGCTTGAAAGCTTGTCAAAAAAGAGTTATATTAGAATAGGTGAAAAATTGGTTTTCTGGTAATTTCAGGGACCTAAAATAAATAAAAATGGAGGGCTAACAATGAGCAATTCAACTAATGTGTCAGCAAGGATAAGAATTGATTCTTTACTTGATGACTCAAGCTTTGTTGAGGTTGGCGGCTATGTAACTTCCCGTAGTACGGACTTCAATGTATCGAATCAGGAGAATCCTGCTGATGGTGTCATAACCGGATACGGTGTAATCGATGGTAATCTGGTTTATGTTTATAGTCAGGATGCTTCGGTTCTTGGTGGAGCAATCGGTGAAATGCATGCGAAGAAGATTGCAGGTATCTATGATATGGCAATGAAGATGGGTGCACCGGTTATCGGATTAATTGATTGTGCGGGCTTACGTCTACAGGAAGCAACGGATGCATTAAACGGATTTGGAGAGCTGTTTTATAAGCAGACCATGGCTTCCGGTGTGATTCCCCAGATTACTGGTATTTTTGGCAACTGTGGAGGCGGTACTGCTTTAATACCGGCACTAAGTGATTTTACTTATATGACGAAGGATGCCAAATTATTTGTCAATAGTCCGAATGCATTAGAGGGCAATTATGAAGGCAAGTGTGATACTGCTTCTGCAACGTATCAGTGTGAGAATACTGGCAATGTGGATGCGGTATTTGAGACAGAGAATGAATTGTTAGGTCAGATTCGTCAATTGATTGGTATTCTGCCTGCCAATAATGAGATGGAGGCATATGATACCGAGTGCAGTGATGATTTAAATCGTTTGGTTGCCAATATGGAAGGCTATAAGGATGATGCGAGAAGTGCCTTGATTTCCATGTCTGACAACAATTTCTTCTTAGAGTCCAAGAAGGATTATGCAACAGGTATCGTTACCGGTTTTATTAAGCTGAATGGTGCTACGGTTGGTTGTGTTGCGAACCAGACTTCCGAGAGTAAGGGAGAGATTTGTGTAGGCTGTGTGACGAAGGCGGCAGAATTTATTTCCTTCTGTGATGCCTTTGAGATTCCTGTATTAACCTTAACCAATGTGAATAGCTTTAAGGCTTGTGAGTGTAATGAGAAGAAGATTGCAAAGGCAGCTTCAAAGCTTATTTATACGTATTCCGATGCAACAGTTCCTAAGGTGACTGTTTTAATCGGTGATGCATTTGGCACTCCGGCATTAGTTATGGGTGCGAAGTCTACTGGTGCAGATATCGTATATGCATGGCCGAATGCGAAGTTTTCTACCATGGATGCGAAGGCTGCGGTTAAAATTATGTATGCAGATGAGCTTTCTAAGGCAGATGACCAGAATGCTTTTATCAATGAAAAAGCGGCTGTCTTTACGGAGAATCAGAGTAGTGCGATGGCGGCTGCAAAGCGTGGTTATATTGATGATATCATTGAACCGGATGCAACCCGTAAACGTGTGATTGCAGCGTTTGAGATGCTCTATACGAAGAGAGAGGCTCGTCCTGCGAAGAAGCATGGTACAGTATAGTGAGGGGTGAAAGCAATATGTTTTTAGTTACGAACAGTGATACATCATTAACGGAAGCGATTGCTAACACCTGTATGGGTATTGGCACCGTGTTTTTGATGTTAATCTTTATTTCCCTGATTATCAGCCTGTTTTCATTTATTCCTAAGCTGGAAGCGAAACTGGCGCTTAAGAAGAGTTCAGAAAGTGCTCAGGCAGTGCCGGCAGCGGCTCCGAAGCCTGCTGTTAAGGCATCCGATAATCTTATGAATGATGCAGAGCTTGTAGCTGTTATTACAGCAGCAATTTACGCTGCCAGCGGCAGTGCAGGGACAAGTAGTAAAGACAAGTTAGTTGTACGCTCTATCCGTCGTGCAAGATAAGAATAAATATTAGGAGGATTTCTCAATGAAGAATTATAGAATTACAGTTAATGGTACCGCTTATGATGTAGCAGTGGAAGAACTTGGTGCAGGTGCAGCACCAGCGGCAGCTCCTGTTGCCACTCCGGCAGCACCGGCAGCTCCAGCACCAGCAGCCGCTCCAGCGGCTTCCGGTTCCCAGGGTGGAACTACAATCAATGCACCAATGCCGGGTAAGGTATTATCCGTTAAGGCTTCTGTTGGGCAGAGTGTTTCCAAGGGTGATGTAGTTATGGTGTTGGAAGCAATGAAGATGGAGAATGAGATTGTTGCTCCTGCCGATGGTACGATTGCAAGCATTGATGCAGCAGAAGGTCAGTCTGTTGAGGCTGGTGCTGTATTGGCAACAATGAATTAATTGACTTACAATCTACTATCATTACAGGAGGTAAAACCAAATGGATTATTTAGTTAATACATTGGAAAATCTGGCTGGTCAGACAGCATTTGCCAACTTATACTGGGGCAATTATGTGATGATTCTGGTAGCCTTCTTTTTCCTATATCTGGCAATTCGTAAGGGCTTTGAGCCTTTGCTGCTGGTTCCGATTTCTTTTGGTATGCTGTTGTCCAATATGTTTCCGGACATTATTGCAGACGGTGGTCTGATGCACTTTTTCTATCAGTTAGATGAGTGGAGTATTTTACCTTCCTTAATCTTTCTTGGTGTTGGTGCGATGACGGATTTCGGTCCATTGATTGCGAACCCTAAGAGCTTTCTGCTTGGGGCGGCTGCACAGTTTGGTATCTATGCAGCATATTTTCTGGCTATGCTGATGGGCTTTAACGGTTTAGAGGCAGCGGCTATTTCTATTATTGGTGGAGCAGACGGACCTACTTCCATTTTCTTAGCTGGTAAGCTGGGGCTTGGTGGTACACTGATGGGACCGATTGCGGTAGCGGCATATTCTTACATGGCGTTAGTTCCGGTTATCCAGCCACCGATTATGAAGCTTCTTACCACGGAAAAGGAACGTAAGATTAAGATGGAGCAGCTTCGTCCGGTTTCCAAATTAGAGCGTATTTTATTCCCGATTGTGGTAACGGTAGTTGTTGTATTGGTACTTCCGACTACGGCACCATTGGTAGGTATGCTGATGCTTGGTAACCTGTTTAGAGAGTGTGGTGTTGTAAAACAGCTGACAGAGACGGCATCCAATGCAATGATGTATATCGTTGTTATTTTGCTTGGTACTTCCGTAGGTGCTACAACAACGGCACAGAATTTCTTAAAGATGAGTACGATTAAGATTGTTATCTTAGGTTTGGTGGCATTTGCATTTGGTACCGCAGCCGGTGTTGTATTCGGTAAGATTATGTGTAAGGTAACAAGAGGTAAGGTGAATCCTTTGATTGGTTCTGCCGGAGTGTCAGCAGTACCTATGGCAGCCCGTGTTTCCCAGAAGGTTGGTGCAGAGGCTGACCCTACCAACTTCTTACTGATGCATGCTATGGGACCGAATGTAGCCGGAGTTATCGGTACTGCCGTTGCAGCAGGAACCTTTATGGCAATCTTTGGAGTATTTTAAATCGAGGTAATTATGATTGTATTGGTTGATACAGTGAAGTGATTTGAGAATCATGGCAAAATATTAAAAATGATTTTATTTGATATTATAAAATAGGAGGAAGAAGAAATGGCAGAGAAAAAACCGGTAAAGATTACCGAGACAGTGCTTCGTGATGCGCATCAGTCTTTGATTGCTACCCGTATGACCACGGAGCAGATGCTTCCCATCATTGACAAGATGGACAAGGTTGGTTACCACTCTGTAGAGTGTTGGGGTGGAGCTACTTTTGATGCTTCACTCAGATTCTTAAAGGAGGATCCGTGGGACAGGCTTCGAAAGCTGAAGGATGGCTTTAAGAATACAAAGCTGCAGATGTTATTCCGTGGACAGAATATTTTAGGTTACAGTCCCTATGCAGATGATGTAGTAGAGTATTTTGTGCAGAAATCAATTGCCAACGGTATTGATATTATTCGTATCTTTGATTGTCTGAATGATATCAGAAACTTAGAGACTGCAGTAAAGGCGGCTAATAAGGAGAAGGGACACGCACAGGTTGCACTTTCCTATACTCTTGGCGATGCTTATACAGTTGATTATTGGAAGAATATGGCAAAGAAGATTGAGGATATGGGTGCAGATTCTATCTGTATTAAGGATATGGCTGGTTTGTTAGTGCCGAATGCTGCAACAGAGCTTGTTCAGGCATTAAAGGCTGGTACAAAGCTTCCAATTCAGCTTCATACCCACTATACTTCTGGTGTAGCTGCAATGACCTATATGAAAGCAGTAGAGGCTGGCTGCGATGTGATTGATACGGCGATGTCACCTTTGGCAATGGGTACTTCACAGCCCGCAACCGAGGTTATGGCAAAGGCATTTGAAGGCTCTGAATATGATCCGGGCTTTGACCAGAATCTGCTTGCTGAGATTGCAGACTACTTCCGCCCAATGCGTGAGGAGTGGCTGGAATCCGGTTTATTAAGCCCGAAGGTAATGGGTGTTAATATTAAGACACTGTTGTATCAGGTTCCAGGAGGTATGTTATCCAACATGGTTTCCCAGTTAAAGGAGATGCATGCGGAGGATAAGTATGATGAAGTGTTAGAAGAGATTCCTAGAGTACGTAAGGACTTTGGCGAGATTCCGTTAGTTACTCCATCTTCTCAGATTGTTGGTACACAGGCGGTTATGAATGTGGTTATGGGTGAGCGTTATAAGATGCTGACGAAGGAGTCTAAGGATTTACTGGTTGGTAAATATGGACAGACGACCAATCCGGTAAATAAGGATGTACAGAAGAAGGCTTTGGATGCATTGGGTATGAAGGAGCCAATCACCTACCGTCCGGCGGATGATATTAAGCCACAGCTTGAGCAGTTGGAGAAGGAGATGGCACAGTATAAGCAGCAGGATGAGGATGTGCTTTCCTATGCATTATTCCCACAGGTTGCAACAGACTTTTTCAAATACCGTGAGGCACAGCAGACCAAAGTAGATGCAAGTAAGGCAGATACAGCGAATAAGACATATCCGGTATAAATAGATTTGAAATGAAGTAAAAGGAGAATCATTTATGTTTTTAAAGGTTAGGACAAGGCTGTCTAACTTTTTGGGGGATATAATTGATTCTCCTTTTTATTTATAGAATAGTTTAGGTAATTGCGAAACTCGTAGTTGTTAGACAAGATAGTCATAATATTATATAAATTTACGCCTTTGTACTTTGCACAACAAAGACAATGAAGTAAATTTATATAATATTATTACTATCGTATCAGCAATTAACAATTTCGTAATTACCTAAAATTGTCAAGACTAAAAGGAGGCTTATTGCCATGGATGAAACCATAAGCTTGATGGAGCGGTTAGATACCAATTATTCTGCTTTTAGCAAAGGGCAGAAACGGATTGCCGATTTTATCCGGGAGAATTATGATCTTGCGGCAACCTATACAGCAGCGAAGCTTGGCAATGAAGTAGGGGTCAGCGAATCCACGGTCGTTCGATTTGCCAATGAGCTGGGGTATGATGGATACCCGGCACTCTTAAAGGCACTTGCGACTACCGTGCGTACCCATAGTAACTCCCTGCAGCGTTTGAATCAGGCAGCAAAGCAGATGAAGCTTTCTGCTAGTCCCTTATCTGCTATATTTAAAGCAGATTGTGCTCATTTAAAGGAAACAGAGGAAAGCATTGATAAAGAGATGTTTGATAAAGTGGTGGATACCATTGTAGAAGCTGACAATATCTATATTCTCGGAGTTAGGAGCACATGGTATCTTGCAGGGATTATGGGATATTATTTCCGTATGATATTCGACCGGGTACATGTATTAGAGGGGACTGGTAATGTGGATACGTTAGAGGCTTTGTGCCGCATTCAGGAAAAAGATGTATTTATTGGAATCAGTTTTCCAAGATATTCCTTGCGGACGGCAAGGGCAATGGATTTTGCCAAAAAACATGGTGCTAAGACAGTTACTATTACCGATAGCATGGAATCTCCTTTGATAGAATATGCAGATTATCCATTGATAGCCAAGAGTGATGTCGTTGCGATTGTAGATTCCCTGACCGCACCGTTGAGTTTAATGAATGCGTTGATTGTAGCAGTGTGTATGAAGAAAAAGGAAGAGCTGGAGGAACGTCTTAACGAACTGGAAGATTTATGGGGAGAATATAAGGTTTATGATGACCATGTACTGGATTAATTTGTTATATGTCTTATATTGTTGATTAGTTTTTCTGGATTATAAAAATGTGAACAGCGGAGGGAAGGATACGAAATTGTGAGTATTTTCGTATGAGGATTAGTGTAATATATGGAAGATGTAATTGTAATTGGCGGTGGTGCTGCCGGAATGCTTGCGGCAATCGGTGCTGCGAGAAATGTAAATCCCATTGGGAAAACGAATGCTAAGGTTATTTTATTAGAGCAAAATGAAAAGCTTGGAAAGAAGCTTTTTATCACAGGAAAGGGTCGCTGTAATTTAACCAATGCCTGTGAGATAGAGGACTTTTTTAATGCGGTGATGGTAAATTATCAATTTCTATATAGTAGTGTTTATGGATTTACGAACATGGATATCATAGCGTTGCTAGAGGAAAATGGCTGTTCCACCAAGGTGGAGAGGGGAAACCGTGTGTTTCCTGTGTCTGACCATTCTTCGGATGTTATTGCGGCATTAAAGCGGGCATTAAAAAAGGAGAGGGTGGAGATACGGTTAAAAACCAGAGTAAAGGAATTGTTAATCCGGGGACAGATATGTGAGGGAGTGTTACTTGATGATGGCACTAAACTAATGGCTTCCCGTGTGATTGTTGCAACAGGCGGAATCTCTTATCCCTCTACCGGGGCAACCGGAGACGGCTATCGTTTTGCCAAACAGTGCGGACATCGGATTGTTCAAACGCAGCCTGCATTGGTTCCCTTAGAAACGGTGGAGGAGTATCCTAAGCAGTTGATGGGATTATCTCTTCGCAATGTCTGTTTTACCTTAAGGCAGGGGAAAAAGACACTGTATCAGGAGCAGGGGGAAATGCTCTTTACCCATTTTGGGATTAGCGGACCTTTAGTACTAAGTGCCAGTTCTCATTTGCCTAGAAACCAGCAGGGGACTATAGAGAATCTGACAGCGGAGATTGATTTAAAGCCGGCATTGTCAGAAAAACAGCTTGATGAGCGGATTTTACGGGACTTTAATGAGTCAAAAAATAAAGCCTTCAAAAATGTACTCGAAGGATTGCTTCCTTCTAAGCTTATTCCGGTGATGGTTGAATTGTCCAAGATAGATGGCAGCAAAAAGGTGCATGATATTACGAAGGAGGAGCGGCTTAAGCTGCTTACCCTGTTAAAGCATCTTCCGCTCCATATTAAGAAGACGAGAGATTATAATGAGGCAATTATTACCGCAGGGGGGATTGATGTGAAGGAAATCAATCCGGGTACCATGGAGTCCAAGCTTGTAAAGAAGGTGTATTTTGCGGGCGAGGTTTTGGATTTGGATGCACTGACCGGGGGCTATAATTTGCAGATTGCATGGTCTACCGGCTATGCAGCGGGTAATTGTGAAATAAGTTAAAAGAGAATATACAAGGAGGAAACAACATGTATAATATTGCAATTGATGGACCTGCCGGAGCAGGAAAAAGTACGATAGCAAAAAAGGTGGCGAAGGAGCTTTCTTTTGTTTATGTGGATACGGGAGCGATGTTTCGTTCCATGGCACTTTTTATGCTTCGGAATGAGATTTCCCTTGAGGATGTTGATGCCGTTGCCAAGGCATGTGAGGAGATTAACATTACGATTTCCTATATAGATGGGGAGCAGCAAGTTATATTAAATGGAGAAAATGTATCTGGTCTGATTCGCACCGAGCAGGTTGGCAATGCGGCTTCTAAAATTGCGGTATATGCTCCGGTCCGTACAAAGCTTTTGGAGCTGCAAAGAGAGCTTGCGTCCAAGGAAAATGTGATTATGGATGGCAGGGATATTGGAACGGCGGTGCTTCCGAATGCCCAGACCAAGATATATCTGACGGCATCATCTAAGGAGCGGGCGAGAAGAAGGGTGGAGCAGCTTGCCCTGGCAGGAACTTCGGCAGATTTTGATGAGGTAGAGGCAGATATTATCAAGCGTGATGAGCAGGATATGAATCGGGAGATTGCGCCTTTAAGGCAGGCGGAGGATGCGACACTGATTGACAGCTCTGATATGGGTATCGATGAGGTGGTTGCTGCAATTATTGATTGTTACAGGAAGAATCAATAAGAGTAAATATCTCAAATTTTGCACATGAAGTTTACATTATGCTAGGAATTATACTAGCTTAACCACAAATTTATATGTGTAAAGTTTGAAATCTTGATTGAGTAAGGATGGTTTTCATGAAGGTTAAGTTGGCAAAAACGGCAGGCTTTTGCTTTGGTGTTAAGCGGGCGGTAGAACAGGTTTATGAGGTTGCGGGGCGGGAGCATGTGTATACCTACGGGCCGATTATTCACAATGAGCAGGTTGTTGCCGATTTGGAACAGAAGGGAGTTAAGGTGCTCCATACATTGGAGGATATTATGGCACTGCCGGATGGGGAGGGAACAGTAGTGATTCGCTCCCACGGTGTAGGCAAAAAGGTTTATGATGTGCTTGAGCAAAAGGGAATACAGCTTGTCGATGCAACCTGTCCCTTTGTTTTGAAGATACACAGATTGGTTCATGAGGCGGGAGATAATAATGAGCCTGTAATTATTACCGGAGACCCTACGCATCCGGAGGTTATTGGTATTAAAGAGTGGTGCCAGAGTGAACCAATTATTGTTGACTCTATAGAAACGGCTTCAAATCTGGCATTAAATAAGGACTTACGCTATTGTCTGGTGTCTCAGACGACATTTAATTACAAGAAATTTAAAGATATAGTTGAAATTTTCAGAAAAAAAGGTTATAGTATAGGAGTATGTAATACTATTTGTAATGCGACCGAGGAACGTCAGTCTGAGGCAGCGACTCTCGCTAAAGAAGTTGATGCAATGATTGTCATCGGGGGCAGAAATAGTTCTAACACCCAGAAGCTATATGACATAAGTAGTAAAGAATGTAAACGCACTTACTATATACAGACACTTGTTGATTTGGATTTAACCATGTTGGAGTCCGTTGGTAGCGTTGGTATTACAGCAGGGGCGTCCACCCCAAACAATATTATCAAGGAGGTTCATGATAGCATGGCAGAAGAGAACTTTGGAGAATTATTAGAAGAGAGCCTGAAGGCAAAGACAACCGTCAGAGGCGGTGCAGTGGTTGAGGGTACGGTTATTAGTGTGAAAGAGGACGAAATTGTTCTTAATATTGGTTATAAGGCAGATGGCATTATTACCCGTAGTGAGTACACGAACCAGCCGAATGTGGATTTGACGAAGGAAGTTGAGATTGGTCAGACTATGACGGCAAAGGTATTGAAGGTGAATGACGGTGAAGGTCAGGTATTATTGACCTACAAGCGTCTTGCTGTAGATAAATCCAACGAGAAGCTGGAAGCTGCATTTGAGAGTAAGGAAGTTATCAGTGGAACTGTTTCAGAGGTTCGTGATGGTGGATTGATTGTTAATTTTGAGGAATCAAGAGTGTTTATTCCTGCAAGTCTGGTTTCTGATCAGTTTGAGAGAGATTTATCCAAGTATGCTGGTCAGGAGATTCAGTTTGTGATTACAGAGTATAATCCACATAAGAGAAGAATTATTGGCGACCGCAAGCAATTGATGGTTGCTGAGAGAGAAGAGAAAAAGAAGGAATTATTTGAAAGAATTCATGTTGGCGATGCAGTGGAAGGTGTGGTTAAGAACCTTACAGATTTCGGTGCCTTCATTGATTTGGGTGGTGCAGATGGATTGCTCCACATTTCCGAGATGTCATGGGGACGTGTTGAGAATCCAAAGAAGGTGTTTAAGGTTGGCGATGAGGTTAGGGTATTAATCAAGGATATTCAGGGCGAGAAGATTGCCTTGAGCTTGAAGTTTGACGACCAGAACCCATGGTTGAAGGCAGAAGAGAAGTATGCTATCGGCAATATTGTAACTGGTAAGGTTGCCCGAATGACAGATTTTGGTGCTTTTATTGAGTTAGAGCCGGGAGTAGATGCATTGCTTCATGTGTCCCAGATTTCACTGGAGCATATTGAGAAACCTTCTACTGTTTTATCTGTTGGGCAGGAGGTTACTGCTAAGGTGGTTGATTTTAACTTAGATGCACATAAGATTAGCTTGAGCATTAAAGCAACCTTATCTCGTGTGGAAGAGGATATGGAAGAGGTAGATGCTGACGAAATCGAAGAGATTGAGGAGTAAGCGGGTTAACGGATATAGTTACGAATGAAGGTATAGTGTCTATAATATCATTATAGGCACTATATTTTTATATGGAATGTTTGCAGGATTGTAGGAGTTGTGAAACAACGAAGCAATCCGTGGCATCATCAGTTGGGGCAAAATACCTTTTGTCCCCAACAGCATGAAATGAAAATAATATAGGATAGGGTGAAATTATGGTATATGAATATGAGCAATTTATTGTTGATGTACATAAATTGACAGGAATTGATTTGGCGTGCTACAAGGAACGCCAGATGAAGCGTCGCATTGAAGCGTTAATTAAGCGGTATAAGCTCAATGGTTTTAAAGAATTTTTGGATGCGATACAAGAGAATAAGGAGATGTATGAGGCATTTTTATCATATTTAACGATTAATGTTTCAGAATTTTACCGTAATCCGGAGCAGTGGACTATCTTGGAGAAGGAGCTGCTTCCCGGACTTTTAGAACGGAATAAAAACCGTCCTTTAAAGATATGGAGTGCTGCCTGTTCGACCGGAGATGAACCCTATTCTTTAGTGATGCTTCTTTCCAAGCACATGTCACTCAATAATATTACGATTGATGCAACCGATATTGATAAACAAATAATAGCGAAGGCACAGGTCGGAATTTACGATAAGAAAAGTTTAAAGGGCTTACCAGAAGAGTTTAAGCAGAAGTATTTCAAACAGCTTGGCAGTAATTCTTTTCAGATTTCAGAGGATATCAAAAAAAGAGTACAGTTTCGTCAGCATAACCTTTTGAGGGATTTGTATGATTCCAATTATGACTTAATTGTCTGCCGTAATGTTATGATTTATTTTACGGAAGAGGCAAAGGATGAAATATATAAAAAGTTCTATAAATCTTTAAAGAAGGATGGCGTGTTGTTTGTGGGAAGTACAGAGCAGATGCTGCATGCAGACAGCATTGGCTTTCAATCCAAGTTTTCGTTTTTTTATATGAAATAATGAGCAAAGCGACGCTCAAGCTTGTTTGAAGCGGCATTTTGCGAAAAAACATCGAGGCGATAGGCGAGATGAAATAATGAGCAAAGCGACGCTCAAGCTTGCTTGAAGCGGCATTTTGCGAAAAAACATCGAGGCGATAGACGAGATGAAATAATGATAAATGAAATAGATTATTTATGTAATCGGATTAAAGGAGCAGCGTAAGGAATGCGGATCAATAAATATTTGAGCTCTGCGGGAGTTTGTAGCCGACGGGCAGCGGATAAGCATATTGAAGCAGGGGAGGTTACCATTAATGGCCGAACTGCGGTTATAGGAGATATGGTAGAGGACACCGACGAAGTATGTTTCCAAGGCAGACGGATAGAATGCGATGTTCCGTTTATCCTATTGGTATACAATAAGCCTGTTGGACTCGTGTGTTCGGTTAAGGAGAAGGACAATATTATAGATGCGATTGGTTATCCCGAGCGGATTTATCCTGTGGGAAGGCTTGACAAGGATTCACAGGGACTGGTTTTGCTCACGAATCAGGGGGAACTGCACAATCAGATTAGTCATGCCCGTAATTGTCATGAAAAGGAATATGAGGTGACAGTAGATCAGACTGTTACAAAAGAATTTTTGGAGTCTATGCGAAAAGGGGTAGCAATACTTGATACTGTAACCCGGCCTTGTAAGGTGAAAAAGACCAGCCGCAATGGATTTACCATTGTTCTTACACAAGGGTTAAACCGTCAGATCCGGCGGATGTGTGAGGCGTTGGGATATCGGGTGAGAAGCTTGAAGCGTACAAGGGTAATGAATATTAAGCTTGATGATTTGCCAGTCGGACAATACCGTGAGGTTACAGCACAGGAATTAGAGGAATTACAAAGGATGTTATAATTGACCTAAGATTGCCCTGATGAGGGACTCAGCGAAGCATAATGGAGCCCTGAGGTCGGTTTATAGAAGGGCAGGAATAAAGAGTGAGACGAGATTTTGGGAGGTTCATTTAATGGGACAGAGTACATCTGATACAGATGATAAAATGCTTCGTATGAAGGAGCTGGTTCAGACTTTGCGTAGGGCTTCCAAAGCCTACTATAATGATGATGAAGAGATTATAAGTAATTTTGAATACGATGCATTGTATGATGAGCTGGTTCAGCTTGAAAAAGAGACAGGGGTAACATTTTCCACAAGTCCTACTGTTACAGTAGGCTATGAGGTGTTAAGCGAGCTTAAGAAGGTCACCCATGAATATCCGATGCTCTCCTTGGACAAGACGAAGGAGGTTTTAGAGCTTGGCTCGTGGCTCTCAGGTCAGACAGGGGTATTGTCGTGGAAGCTTGACGGACTGACGACTGTTTTAACTTATGAGGATGGCGTGTTAAAGCAGGCTGTTACGAGGGGCAATGGACAGGTTGGGGAGGATATTACCCACAATGCCAGGGTGTTTCAGAATGTCCCTCAAGCAATTTCCTATAAGGGTAAACTAATTGTTCGTGGTGAGTCAGTTATTAAATATTCTGATTTTAACCGGATTAATGAGGAGATTGCGGATATTGATTCCAGATATAAAAATCCAAGAAATCTGTGTAGTGGTACGGTACGGCAATTGAACAGTGAGATTTGTGCGAAACGTAATGTCCATTTTTTTGCTTTTCAGTTGGTAGATGTGGGAGAATTCTCAGAGCTTAGCACGATGAAGCAGCGTTTTGAATGGTTATCCTCCCTTGGCTTTGATGTGGTAGAATATCGTATGGTGACAGAATCATCCATTCGTGAAGCGGTAGAGGATTTTGCACAGAGAGTAGAGAAAAATGATTTTCCGTCTGATGGCTTGGTACTTTGTTTTGATGATACGATCTATGGCAGGTCGCTAGGCACTACTGCTAAGTTCCCTAAGGATTCTATTGCTTTTAAGTGGAGGGATGAAGTGGCGGAAACGACCTTCCGGGAGGTGTTCTGGAGTGTATCAAGAACCGGGTTGATTAATCCGGTTGCGGTATTTGACCCGGTAGAGATTGAGGGAACGACGGTGACAAGAGCAAGCCTTCACAATGTCAGTATTTTAGAGGAATACGAGCTTGGGGAGGGGGATAGGATTACGGTGTTTAAGGCTAATATGATTATTCCCCAGCTTGCGGATAACCTGACCCGGAGCAATACGCTTACGCTGCCGGAGTGTTGTCCTGTCTGCCACCAGAAAACGAGTATAAAATCTGAAAATGACATCCGGGTGCTTATTTGTCCGAATCCTCTCTGTCCGGCAAAACGGGTGAATCAGTTTGCCCATTATGTGAGCCGGGATGCCATGAATATCGAAGGGCTTTCAGAGGCTACTTTAGAAAAGTTTATTCAGAATGGTTTTTTGCACAATCTCTATGATTTGTATCATCTAGCTGATTATGAGGAGGAGATAACTACCTTGGAGGGCTTTGGTCAGCGTTCCTATAATAAGCTGATAAAAGCAATTGATAAAAGCCGGGATTGTTCTATTGCGGCATTTGTTTATAGCCTTGGAATTGCCAATATTGGTCTTAGTAATGCCAAGCTGTTAGTAAAGCATTTTGACTATGATTTCGAGCGGCTTAAGCGGGCTTCCTTAGAGGAGCTTGTTGAGATTGATGGAATCGGAGAATTGATTGCGAAGTCTTTTGTAGATTTTTTTGCCAGGGAGGATTATAATCAGACTGTAGACTGTCTGCTGAAAGAGATTCGCTTTGAGCAGACAGAGGTTTTGGAGAAGGATGCACTATTATTTGATGGTATGACCTTTGTGGTAACGGGAAGCCTTTCAATTTATGAGAACCGTAATGCAATCAAAGCCGAGATTGAGAGGCTTGGAGGGAAGGTAGCTGGTTCGGTTTCGTCTAAAACAAGCTATCTGATTAACAATGATATTACCTCTAATTCCTCCAAAAATAAAAAAGCAAAGGAATTGTCTATTCCGATTATTACAGAGGAAGATTATGTTAAGCTATTGCAGGAAGGAAGTAATTAGTAATGCCAATAAAGATTGATAATGGTTTACCCGTCAAAAAGATATTAGAGGATGAAAATGTATTTGTTATGGATTCTGATAGAGCATTGAATCAGGATATTCGTCCCTTAAATATATTGATTGTGAATTTGATGCCATTAAAGGAAGATACAGAGCTTGCGCTTTTGCGTAGTCTTGCCAATACTCCGTTGCAGGTAAATATATCCTTTGTCCGTATGGGTTCCCATGAATCGAAGAATACTCCTACAGAGCATTTGGAGCGGTTCTATGTCTATTTTGATGAGGTTAGGAAGCATCGCTATGATGGTTTGATTATTACGGGAGCTCCGGTGGAGACACTTGCTTTTGAGGAGGTGGATTACTGGAAGGAGCTGACAGAAATTATGGAGTGGAGTAAGACCAATGTAACCTCCACTCTACATATCTGTTGGGGGGCTCAGGCAGGGCTTTACTATCACTATGGAGTGCAAAAGCATCTGCTAAAAGAAAAGCTGTCCGGTATCTATGAGCATCATACCTTCCATAAGAAAACACCTCTTGTCCGGGGCTTTGATGATACCTTTTTTGTACCTCATTCCCGCTATACCGGATTTGACAAAGCGGATATTGAGACACTCGATGATTTGGAGATTGTGGCAGAATCAGAGGTGGCAGGGCCCTATCTGATTATTGACAAAAGGATGAAGAATATTTTTGTAACCGGTCACCCGGAGTATGACCAGCTGACACTGGATAAGGAGTATAAACGGGATTTGGAAAAAGGAATTGAACCGAAGATTCCTGAGAATTATTATCCGGAGGATGACCCTGAGAAGGTTCCACCCAAGACATGGCGGTGTCATGCGAATACGCTTTATTATAACTGGCTCAATTATTATGTGTACCAGAACACACCGTATGAGTGGTAGAAAGGCAAGGATTACCATATGAGTATGTATTTAGATTTCAGAAGAGAGCGCAAATCCAGAATCCTGTATCAGGTTGTGAATTATGCCATCACGATTCTGCTTGCATTAGTTCTGGCATTTTGTTTTGTATATTTCTTTTTTCAGACGACTAATGTGGTCGGGGATTCCATGTCTCCTGTTTTGGAGGATGGGAATCAGGTGGTGTTATCCAGAAGCAGCTATTTTATAAAGAAACCTAAGCGATATGATATCGTTAAGTTTAAGGTTACAAAGTCGGAAACGGAGCATGAGTATATTAAGAGGATTATCGGTCTGCCTAAGGAAACGATACAGATTAAGGATGGAAGTATTTATATTGATGGAGAGCAGCTTGGTGATGTTCCCTTTGACGATTTGATATTGTCGCCGGGCATTGCAGCGGAGGAATTTACCCTCAGTGAGGACGAGTATTTTATGATTGGAGACAACTGCAATAACAGCGAGGATTCCCGTTTTACCAATGTCGGTGCAATATCCAAGGAAGACATTGAGGGGAAGATTATTGCGAAGCGGAGTGGATATCAATTCCACAAGATAAAATAATTATTAGGATAGTGAGGTAACTATGAATATACAATGGTATCCGGGACATATGACAAAGGCAAAGCGTATGATGCAGGAAAATATCAAGCTGATTGATATTGTAATTGAGTTAGTGGATGCAAGAATTCCTTTGAGCAGCCGGAATCCCGATATTGACCAGCTCGCACAGAACAAGGCGAGATTAATTCTACTCAATAAAGTAGATTTGGCAGATAGCCGATATACCAATCAGTGGCAGACTTTTTTTGAGGAGCAGGGATTCTTTGTTGCACAGGTGAACTCCCAGAGGGGAACCGGTGTAAAGTCCATTCAGAATATTGTTATGGAGGCATGTAAAGAGAAGCTTGAGCGGGATAAAAGACGTGGAATTAAGAACCGTCCCATCCGTGCTATGATAGCAGGGATTCCCAATGTTGGAAAGTCAACCTTTATCAATTCCCTGGTCGGGAAAGCATGCACCAAGACTGGGAACAAACCGGGAGTAACCAAGGGAAAACAATGGATTAAGCTTAACAAAAATATTGAATTGCTGGATACACCGGGAATTCTGTGGCCGAAGTTTGAAGATGAAACGGTTGGGATGCATTTAGCATTAATTGGCTCGGTTAATGATGAGATTTTGATTTCGGAAGAGCTTGCAGTATCGCTTATTACGATTCTAAAAGAGCATTATGAAGGTACATTGTATGAGCGGTATATTGTTACAGAGCAGGCAAAGCCCATTGATATTCTGACACAGATAGCCAAGGTACGAAACTGTGTTAAGAAAGGGGCAGAGCTTGATATTGTGAAAGCAGCGGATGTATTGCTTGATGATTACCGTAGTGGAAAGCTTGGAAGAATTACATTGGAATATTGTGAATAATCAGCATTGGGGTGAAAGAATGGCAGAACAGACAGGTGGAAATAAGACAATCCATGATCCGGCATTCCGGATTAAAACCTTGGATGAGTTAAATCAAAAACATAATATGTACGAGGGAATGATTACTTATTTCCGTGAGGATGGAGAGATTCCCACTCCGATGAAATCGGTGGAGGAGCTTAACAAAGTACGGGAGAAGGCAACCATTTATTATGGACGTTCCGGTGAGAAATATGGTGCAGAAACCAAGCTTACCACGCAGGCACAGGAGAATGTCAGATTGGATTATGATGGAGTTGCCCCGGAGCCGGATGTGGTTGAGACTGTTGAAAGTGACGATGCCATCGGCTATCAGGCAAGTGCCAATGGATTGAATCTTGACTATTTATCCAGTCTGATTCCTGAGGATGAGATATCAAGAGAAGAGGATATGGAGAAACCGGAAGAGACAGGGGAACAAGCAATGGCTTCGGATACCATTCTTCGAGAGGAGAGTGGGCTTTCTGAGGATGAGCTTCGGATTCAGCAGGCGATTTTTGGTGAGGTAGAAGAGGATACTTCCGTAAAAACCATTGCAGATGTTACCCGTAATTTAGAGAAAAAGGGTGCATTGGATGAGAATGGCATCGCTATTGTCAAAGAGCCGGAACCAGTACGTCCCAAGGTATATAGCCGTTTGGAGCTTGCTAAGCTGGCACAGAGCGGAGAGCTTCCTAAGGCGGAAGATAAACCCAAAGAGCCAGAGCAGCCTAAGGTATTAAGCCGGATGGAACTTGCCAGACAAGCATCGATGGCAGTACAAAACAATGCATCGGCTAACACAGCGACAAAGGGGAAACAGACTGGGAAGGGGAGTACACCTCCCAAGGAGGATGCCGTTATCTTAAAGCAAAGGGACGCCGTTACCGCTACCGGAATCATGAAGGAGATTGTAACACTTTGTGTATGTGTGTTGATTGCCCTTGTATTAGCGATAGTGATTGTAAAATATGTAGGACAGAAAACGGAGGTCAGTGGTGATTCGATGAATGACACCTTAGTAAATGGACAACAGTTGATTATTGATAAGCTGACTTATCGTAATCATGAGCCAGAGCGTTATGATATTGTGGTATTTCCGGAGTCCGATACGACTACCTTTGTCAAGCGGATTATCGGTTTGCCGGGAGAAACGGTTTCGATTAAGGAGGGCTTTGTTTACGTTGATGGACAGATGCTTTCGGATGATGTGTATGGAAAGGAGAGTATTACCAAGGATAACTATTACCGTCTTGAGGATTCCTCTGTAACTCTTGGCGAAAATGAGTATTTTGTGATGGGAGATAACCGGAATAATAGTAAGGACAGCAGGGATTATGAGATAGGTAATGTGACCAAGGACCAGTTTATCGGTAAGGTTGTCTTTCGTATCTGGCCCATTAAAGATATAGGTGTTGTAAAATAAGAGAGTGAGCGTATGGAAGCGATTAGTCAGATAAAAGAACGATTTCAAACAGAGGAGGAGACAGTACTTACTGCCTTGATAAAGGAGTATCGGGAGGATGAGCGTGCTGGTGTACAAAAGCTTATCTCCTCGGCAGAAAAAAAACTTATGGCTCTTGCTAAAGAGCGGGAACGCATGGAGAATATGAAGCAGTATGAAAGGAAATACGCAGATTATTCCTATATTGCGGGTATTGATGAGGTTGGGCGTGGCCCATTAGCGGGACCTGTGGTGACCTGTGCGGTAATTTTGCCCAAGGAATGTGATTTGCTTTATATCAATGACTCTAAAAAGTTGTCGGAAAAGAAGCGGGAACAGCTTTGTGAGGAGATTAAGCAGTGTGCCATCGCTTATAAAATCGGGCTGGTGGAGCATACTGTGATTGATGAGATTAATATATTGCAGGCAACCTATGAGGCTATGCGTCAGTCGATTGTGGGGCTTGACCCAGCGCCGGATTTACTGCTGAATGATGCGGTTACCATACCAGAGGTTTCCATTCGTCAGATACCGATTATCAAAGGAGATGCTAAGTCAATTTCCATTGCAGCAGCGAGTATTGTAGCCAAGGTTACCAGAGACCATATGATGGAGGAATATGATAAATTGTATCCGGGATATGATTTCGCATCCAACAAGGGATATGGCTCGGCAAAGCATATAAAAGCAATTCAGACATTAGGTCCCTGCCCGATTCACCGCATGTCTTTTATAAAGAAGTTTGTAGATAGTTAGATTGGTTAAATAAAAGGAGGTCATTTCATGGAGATTATTACAACCGCAACGGCGGCGACAGCAGCTAAGAGCAATTCCCAAAGCCGGAGTGCCGCTAATTCAAGCTATTCCAAAAGTCTTATGGCTTCCCGTGCCTTGCAGAGCAATGGCCCGAACAAAGAGGTTAATATTTCCCAACTCGAAAAGGGAGATGTGTTTAAGGGAGAAATAACGAATATGACAGGGAGAACGGTCACCGTTTCCCTTGGCAATGGACAGGTGCTTACGGCGGCATTGTTAGAGCCGGTACCAATTAATATTGGCAATAATCTTTATTTTGAAGTAAAGGAAAATGATGGCGAGAGGATTACGATACGTCCTCTTTTGGATGAGAAGTTTAGCCCCCAGAACCAGACTATTGAGAAGTCTTTACAGTCTGCAGGGTTGCAGCTCAATGAGAAAAATATGGCGGTAGTGAAGGAGCTGATGGATGCCAGCCTGCCGATTGACCGGAATTCCATTATGAAGATTTTGCAGCATTCGCTCAATCATCCGAATGCATCCATTAAGGATATTGTAACGATGGTTCGCATTGGTCTTCCGGTTACGGAAGGGAACTTAAACCAGCTTGGTCAATATCAGAACCATACCAACCAGCTTGCAAGCCAGATGGATGGGGTAATGAATAGTATTACTGCTGCATATGAGGAGTTGTCCTCCGGGGATAATTCGGCGGGAAGGGTGCTTCAGTTTAATCAGATGATAGTAGATACCTTTACAACGACACAGTTAAAGAGTGCGTTACCGGTCACAACACTTCAGGAAGCCTTTTTTATGGAGGACAATGAGGTAGCGGATTTTTATAAGAATGCAGCACAGCCGGAGCTTGATGCGGCGGGGAAACCAATTGTAGATGCGCAGGGTAATGCTTTTCCTAAGGGAAGTCTTGTAATAACGGAGGCAGGAACGCCACTGCTGGACCCGCAAGGCAATCTGGTTGTGTCTGACAGCTTTTTAAATGAATTAAAAATGCAGTATCCGGATATGAGTCAGGAGGCTTTGTTAGAGGCGTTTCGGGAAGGACAGTTTAATCTTTCCGGCAGGAATGTCTTTACCAGTGAGATTCAGAATGCATTTGCAGAGCAGTTAAAGTCTCTCGGCATCAATGAGGATGCTATCAAGATGATGCTTGATCCTAAAAATACTGCAGAGGATTTGTTCCGTTCCATTCATGACTATGTATCGAATAATTCTGAGCTGAGTCCGGAGACAATTAAACATTTCTTTGCTTCCAAGGAATATCAGGTATTGATTGAAAGTGTGATTGACCACCAATGGAAGCTGACACCAGAACAGCTGAAAGAGCCGGATAAGCTTCATCAACTGTTCGAACGGATGTCGGAGCAGACATCAAAGCTGGCAGATGCAGCGATGAGCTTTTCTTCTTCTGCCGGTGGACAGCAGATGGGGGAACAGGCACAGAATATGTATGATAATCTGAAATTTATTCAGGATTTAAATGAGAAATATACCTATGCCCAGATTCCACTACAATTGACGAATCAGGATGCCAACAGTGAACTGTACGTTTATACCAATAAAAAAAGCTTGTCTAAGGATAAGAAGAACGTCAGCGTGCTTCTTCATCTTGATATGGATCATCTTGGCTCTACGGATGTCCATGTCCAGCTTAATGGCACACAGGTCATGGCACGGTTTTATTTGGAGGATAACCGCTCGGTATCAACGGTAAAGAACCATATTGAGCAGCTTAAGGAGCAGATTGCAGGCTTGAATCTGACCCTTAGCACCGAGGTAGTGAGAAGAACTGACAAGAAAGAAATGGTTGAGGATATTGTAGAGGATTTTCTTGCTAAGGATATTCCAAGCAACCAGCAGATTAAGCGGTATACCTTTGATATGAGAGCGTAGGGGGTGTTTTTATGGAAGAGGAAAGAAAAAAACGAACTGCTGTCGCCCTATCCTATGAGCCATCTGAGGGAGCCCCCAAGATTGTCGCTTCCGGTAAGGGGTATGTAGCGGAAAATATTATTGCCAAGGCAGAGGAGAGTGATGTGCCGCTTTATGAGGATTCCCGCCTGGCGAAGACTCTGGTGAAGCTGGATATCGGCGACTATATTCCGGAGGAGCTTTATGGAGTTGTTGCGGAGATTCTTGTATTTGTGGATGATATGGACCGTATCAAGGGGAAGATAGGGCGGAATTAGGTATTTGTAAAATTAGGCATTACTCATACGATGGTCATAATAGTATATAAATTTACTTCGTTGTCTTCGCTACGCTCAGTACAAAGGCGTAAATTTATATACTATTATGACTATCTGGCTGATGAATACGAGTTTTACAATTACCTATTAAGATAAAGGAGGAGAGGGTTATAGTAGGAAAACAGAATAACCGGAAGGTGGGAGCGAAGTATGAACAGCTTGCTGTGGATTATCTGATTCGAGAGGGGTATCAGATTGTTGACCGGAACAGATATACCCCTTATGGTGAGATTGATATTATAGCAAAAAAGGATAACTATATTGTCTTTTGCGAGGTAAAATACCGTTCTAGCGATAGATATGGCGACCCTCTTCAGGCGGTGGATTGGGGAAAACAGCAGCGTATCAGCCGGGCGGCTATGTATATTTTTTCCCATAATGCCATAATCAGAAAGCTTAACTGTCGTTTTGATGTGATTGCGGTTTATAAGGATGAATCTATACGTCATGTTGAAAATGCATTTGAATTTCAAGGATAGGGGATAACAATGTTAACAAAACAGGATTTTCATATTAGTAATTCCAATGAAAGTATCATTGTGCAACAAAAAGGGGAGGTTCCCTTTTTAACTTTTTCGAAGCTTTTAAGGGCAGGGGTGGTACATGGTTTTTCGACCAGGCTTGGAGGGGTAAGTGAAGGACATTTATCCTCCATGAACTTAAGCTTTTCAAGGGGAGATGAAGAGGAGAATGTGAGGGAGAATTTCCGTCGCATTGGGGAGGCTATCGGAGTGAAGCCGGAGCAGATGGTAGGGTCTGACCAGCAGCATCATACGACAGTGCGAAGAGTGACAGTAGCGGACAGGGGAAAAGGCATAATCAGGAAGCTTGGTTATGCGGATGTGGACGGGCTGGTTACCAATGACGAGGGGGTTTGTCTGGTGACCTTTTATGCGGACTGCATTCCTCTGTTTTTTTATGACCCGGTACAGCGAGCCATTGGTTTGTCCCATTCCGGCTGGCGTGGCACGGTAAACCGTATGGGAGAAAAAACGGTTCAGAAAATGAATCAGGAGTTTGGCTCGAAACCGGAGGATATCATTGCAGCGGTGGGGCCGGGAATCTGCAGAGACTGTTATGAGGTAAGCAGGGATGTCTATGAAGAATTTGCTTCCTGTTTTACAGAGGAAGAATGTGAACTGATATTTGACAAGAAGGAGAATGATAAATTCCAGCTTGATTTGTGGAAGGCCAATGAGCTGGTTCTGCTTTCTGCCGGAATTAGAAAAGACAAGCTTGACATTACGGATATTTGTACCTGCTGTAATGAGAAGCTGTTATTTTCCCATCGGGCAAGTAAGGGGTTACGGGGGAATCTGGCTGGTTTTTTGATGCTGTAAAAGATGCTTGCAAATTTAACCAAGTACCTTTATACTAAATGGAGTGTTTAAAGGAAATATCTGGAGGAAGGAAGATGAGTAAACCAATTGTTGCCATTGTTGGTCGTCCGAATGTTGGAAAGTCCACATTATTTAACGCATTGGCAGGCAGGAAAATATCAATTGTGAAGGATACACCGGGGGTGACAAGAGACCGTATTTATGCGGATATTTCATGGTTAAATGGAAGCTTTACTCTAATTGATACCGGTGGTATAGAGCCGGATACCAGTGATTTGATGTTAAGCCACATGAGGGAGCAGGCTGAAATTGCGATTGCGACTGCGGATGTAATTATATTTCTGGTGGATGTCAGACAGGGACTTTTAGACGCAGACAGTAAGGTCGCTGATATGCTCCGTCGTTCCCATAAGCCGGTGGTGCTTGTGGTGAATAAGGTGGATAATTTTGATAAGCAGATGGCAGACGTCTATGAATTTTATAATCTGGGCTTAGGTGACCCGATGCCGATATCAAGTTCCTCCAAGCTGGGCTTTGGTGATATGCTGGAGGAGGTTGTCAGCCATTTTGATAAGGCAGCCTTTGAGGAGGAGGAATCAGAGATTCCTAAGATTGCGATTATTGGCAAACCGAATGTGGGTAAATCTTCCCTGATTAACAAGATGCTTGGAGAGAACCGTTGTATTGTCTCGGATATTGCAGGCACAACGCGGGATGCGATTGATACGCAGGTGACCTATGATGGGAAAGAGTATATTTTCATTGATACGGCAGGACTTAGGCGAAAGAATAAAATAAAGGAAGAATTGGAACGCTATAGTATTATCCGTACTGTCAGTGCTGTGGAACGGGCAGATATTGTAGTATTATTGATTGATGCTACAGAGGGTGTGACAGAACAGGATGCTAAGATTGCCGGAATTGCCCACGAGCGGGGTAAGGGCATGATTGTTGCAGTGAACAAATGGGATTTGTTAGAGAAGAACGATAAGACCATTTATCAGTTTACGGATAAGGTAAGGCAGACACTTTCCTTTATGAATTATGCAGAAATTATATTTATTTCGGCACAAACGGGGCAGAGGGTTCCTAAGCTGTTTGGTATGATAGATGATGTGATTGAGAATCATTCGCTCCGGGTACAGACCGGGGTATTAAATGAAATATTATCAGAGGCGGTTGCCATGAAGCAGCCTCCGTCAGACAAGGGAAAACGGCTTCGCATCTACTATATGACGCAGGTTTCTGTAAAACCGCCAACCTTTGTGTTATTTATCAATGATAAGAAGCTGATGCATTTTTCTTATACCCGCTATTTGGAGAACCAGATACGAAATACCTTTGGGTTTAAAGGTACCCCAATTCATTTTATTGCAAGGGAAAGGAAAGAAAAAGGATGATAATTTTATATCGAATCATTAGTCTGCTGATTGGTTATATTTTTGGATTATTCCAGACGGGATATATCTTAGGACGGTTAAAGGGAATAGACATCCGGCAATATGGAAGCGGGAATTCCGGCACGACGAACGCTAGCCGTGTTCTTGGAAAGAAGGCGGGAATTATGGTGTATATCGGTGATTGTCTGAAAGCGATAATCTGTTGTACATTAATCCGTGTCCTCTTTCACGCTATTGCACCGGATATGGTCGGATTGCTTGTGCTATATGCGGGCTTCGGTGTAGTAATCGGGCATAATTATCCCTTCTATATGAATTTTAAAGGGGGAAAGGGAATTGCGGCGACCTCAGGGGCAGTGATTGCCTTTGGTGACTGGCGTATTATTGTGATTTGTCTCGCTGTTTTTATTATTGTAGTGCTTTCCACCAGATATATGTCCATTGCATCCCTTTGTGTCGTAACGACTTATTTGCTGACTACCATTCTGTTTGGACAGTTCAATCATATCGGACTTTATGGAAGCTATGTACATGCAGACCATTTGCTTGAGTGTTATATTGTTGCATTGGCATTTACCGCATCCGCATTTTTTTCTCACCGGGAGAATATCAAACGGCTGTTAAACGGAACAGAGCGCCGTCTTGGTGACCCGAAGGAGGATGTGCACCTGGATGAGGAAAAACCACAGTAATATGGAGGATACCATTATGAAGAAAATTAGTGTATTAGGTGCCGGAAGCTGGGGCACAGCATTAGCAATGTTATTGGAGGAAAATGGACACGAGGTTACCATCTGGTCCATTGATAAGAAAGAGGTGGAGATGCTTCGTAAGGAGCGGGAGCAGAAGGACAAGCTTCCGGGAGTGAAGCTTTCTGACAACATTCAGGTGACCAACAATCTTGAGGAGGCAATGAAGGGACGGGAAATTCTCGTATTTGCCGTACCGTCTGTGTTTGTTCGTTCTACCGCCCGCAGTGCAGCACCTTTTTATGAAAAGGGACAGGTCATTGTCGATGTGGCAAAGGGAATTGAGGAAAGTACCTTGATGCGTCTGTCTGAAATTATAGAGGATGAGATTAAGGGAGCGACAGTAGCTGTTCTTTCTGGTCCGTCCCATGCCGAGGAGGTTGCAAGAAAGATTCCTACTATTGTGGTAGTTGGTTCCGAGGACTATGCTATAGCGAAGGAGCTGCAAAAGACCTTTTCCAATGGCTGGTTCCGTGTTTATACCAGTCCGGATGTGCTTGGGATTGAGCTTGGTGGGGCATTGAAAAATGTAATTGCCCTTGCAGCGGGTATTTGTGATGGTCTAAATTTTGGGGATAACTCTAAAGCGGCATTGATAACAAGAGGAGTGGCAGAGCTTTCCCGCCTCGGTGTTGCCATGGGTGGTAAACCCGAAACCTTTAGCGGTTTGTCTGGTATCGGTGATTTGGTCGTGACCTGTACCAGTGTGCATAGCCGGAATCACAATGCCGGAGTGTTAATCGGTCAGGGTAAGACGATGCAGGAAGCAATGGATGAGGTCAAGATGGTCGTTGAGGGTGTGTACTCTGCTAAGGCGGCTCTTTTGCTTGCAACTCAGTACAATGTGGAGATTCCGATTATTGAACAGGTCAATGAAGTCTTGTTTTACAATAAGCCTGCGAGGGATGCAGTTACCGATTTGTTTATGCGTGATTCCAAGCGGGAGCATGAGGATTTAAGCTGGTAGACAGGGATAGGGATGGTCTTTTATGACAATGCTTCGGTTAGACAAATACCTCACTGACATGGGTGTCGGTACGAGAAGTGAAGTAAAGGTTAAGATTCGCAAGGGTCAGGTGACAGTCAATCAATGCGTGGTAAAAAAGCCGGATAGCAAAGTATCTGGTCTGGATGTTATCACGGTAGAGGGACAGACAGTTGGTTATGTGGATTTTGAATATTATATGCTAAATAAGCCACAGGGCGTAGTTTCAGCCACCGTTGATGACAGTAATCAGACGGTGGTTGATTTGGTTCGGGAGAAAAAAAGAAAAGATTTATTTCCTGTGGGACGACTGGATAAGGATACAGAGGGGCTGCTTTTGATTACCAATGATGGGACGCTTAGCCACAGATTGCTTTCTCCGAAACGGCATGTAGGGAAATGCTATTTTGTAGTAGCAGCGGGAGTGCTTTCAGAAAGGGCTGTGACGCAACTGGAAGAAGGGGTTAATATTGGAACGAGGGAGCAGGAGGAGTGGACGAATACAGCGAAATGCCAGATGCTTGCCCGGCTCTCTCGTGAAGAATTTTACCATGAGGATAATGTTTTATGTGACGCAAGAGTTAGGGAGATTGTAAGAGCGTGTGCAATGGGGCAGGAGTGTGATACAGAGTCTTTTTCTGTTTTAAAGCTTACGATTATTGAAGGAAAATATCATCAGGTAAAACGGATGCTTCAGGCAGTGGGCAGCCAGGTTCTCTATTTAAAACGTCTTTCCATGGGAACACTGGTGTTGGATGATGCGTTGCAGGAGGGAGAATATCGTCACCTTACCAATGAGGAGATTGCCTCCCTGACTAAAGAATAGGAGTAGTGTATGTCGGGATTTTTACCAACAACGAGAAAGGAAATGAAAAATCGGGGATGGGAACAGCCGGATTTTGTTTATGTATGCGGGGATGCCTATGTGGATCATCCTTCCTTTGGGCATGCCATTATTACCCGGCTGCTGGAACGGTACGGCTACCGGGTTGCCATGATTGCCCAGCCGGATTGGCGAAATGAGAATAGCATTGCCATTTTTGGTGAGCCACGCCTTGGCTTTCTTGTTAGTGCTGGCAATATGGACTCCATGGTGAATCATTATACTGTTAATAAAAAACGGCGCAGTGAGGATTCCTTTTCTCCCGGTGGAAAAACGGGGCTTCGTCCTGACCGGGCGACGATATGCTACTGTAACCTGATACGAAGAGTGTATAAGCATACTCCGATTATTATTGGAGGAATTGAAGCCAGTTTAAGAAGGCTTGCCCACTACGACTATTGGGATGATAAGGTGCGCCGTTCGATATTGCTGGATTCCGGTGCAGATATTTTAAGCTATGGTATGGGGGAGCATGCCATATTAGAGCTTGCGGAAGCGTTGGACAGTGGAATGGACGTGAGGGATATTACCTATGTTAGAGGAACCGTGGTAAAAACGAAGAATATCGATCATCTGTATGAGGATTATGTGATTCTTCCAACCTATCAGGATATCTGTGACAGCAAGGAGGCGTATGCGAAAAGTTTCTTGAAGCAGTATGAAAATACGGATTTCATTACGGGAAAGACGCTGGTAGAGCAATATAGGGATAAGGAATATGTTATCCAGAATCCACCAGCCGAGCCATTGACGATGCAGGAAATGGATGATTTGTATACACTTCCTTATATGCGTACCTACCATCCAAGCTATGAAAAGGAGGGAGGCGTTCCGGCAATCCGTGAGGTGAAGTTTTCCCTTACCAGTAACCGTGGCTGCTTTGGCGGCTGTAGCTTTTGTGCCCTGACCTTTCATCAAGGACGACGGATTCAGGTGCGAAGCCACGAGTCTCTCATTGAGGAAGCAAAGCTTTTGACAGAGGATAAGGAGTTTAAAGGATATATCCATGACGTGGGGGGACCGACGGCAGATTTTCGCCATACCGCCTGCGAAAAGCAGAAAAAATATGGTGTGTGCAGTGATAAACAATGTCTGTTTCCCAAGCCCTGTCCGAATCTAAATGCCAGTCATTCCGATTACATCAACCTGCTTCGTAAGCTTCGTGCCCTGCCAAGGGTAAAAAAGGTGTTTGTCCGTTCGGGAATTCGTTTTGATTATGTGTTGGCAGAGGGAAAGCAGGAGTTTCTTAAGGAATTGTGCCAGCATCATGTCAGTGGGCAGCTTAAGGTTGCACCAGAGCATGTCAGTGACCATGTGCTTTCCTTGATGGGAAAGCCGGAACATGCTGTATTTCAGCGTTTTGTAAGGAAGTATGAACAGTGTAACAAACAGCTTGGATTGAAACAATATATGGTTCCTTACCTTATGTCCTCCCATCCCGGTTCCACATTGAAGGATGCCATTGCATTAGCAGAGTATATTCGTGATATCGGTTACATGCCACAGCAGGTGCAGGATTTTTATCCTACGCCGGCAACGATTAGTACCTGTATGTACTATACTGGATTGGACCCAAGAACCATGAAGCCGGTTTATGTGGTGAAGAATCCGGAGGAGAAGGCGATGCAGCGGGCATTGATACAGTACCGCAATCCGTCCAATTATGATTTAGTAAAAAAGGCATTGGTAAAGGCAAAACGGCAGGACTTAATTGGATTTGACAAGCATTGCCTCATACCGCCAAGGAAGCTGAAAAAGGGGCGGAAGTAGATTACCCAATGTGTTATGATTAGAAAAGTTGGAAATAAAGTTGGAAATTTTGGTTTTTAGGACTGAACAAATCGGGAGTTAAAGGAGCGAAGAAATGCAAATATACAACAAATGGACGGGACTACGACTTGAAATAACCCAATATTGCCAAGAAAACAATATCTTTGAAAATGATTTTAGGTTTTTAGGCATCTATGAATGGCAAAATGTTTATGATAGATTGTTGAAAAATTTTGTGGAAGAGAGATATGCAGAAAAATATGGATTATATTGGTCTAATATTCAAGCAGGTTTTCGGAAGGATATTGATAAAATTTATACTTTTACAGTAGGAAGTGAAAATAATGTTTCGTATGAATGGATTGAAAAACTGTCAGAAATTGTGAAATGCGAAACTGTATATCTTTTTTTGGAGGAGGATAAACAGGCAGCAAAATACTGGATAGCGGAATGCAATCCTTCTATTGTTCACCTTATTATCAATGATGCAATATATCCAACAGACTACTATATTACAAACAAAAAATTTGATTGGCTCATTACAGAGAATCATCATGATATTGTCCAATTTATTGGTAAAGGACTGGATGTAGATATAATAAAAACTGTATGTACTAAGTAGATGATAAACAGTGAAGCATTATATTTAGAAGCAAGTTTGAGTATAAAAAACAAGATACATTCATAAGTGCAAATTCTTGTTTATAAACGGATTGAGAACCATATATGGAGCCGAAAGAAAAAGGAGAAAAGAAATATGGAACATCTAGAGAAAAAACACCATAGGTTATTAAAACTGTTGTGTATATATGTTGCAGCAATTATTACAGGTGTAATAACACATATTATTCTGGACTCAAAAATATATGCTATTATATTTTATGTTGTGGTGCTGCTGGGGCTCATAAAATATATAAAGCAAGAAAAATGTGATTGGAGAAAGTGGTTTTCTAAAATAGAAGGCGGAGTGGGGAGTATTATACTAATGATATTTGTAGCAGCCCTGTTATTGGTTATTAATTTCCTTCTTCAAATTGCTTTATGTTATATAGGAGAGGCAGAACCATTTCAGTTTAACATATTCGTATATATAGCCACAGGATTACTAGCACCTGTTTTGGAGGAAATCGTATGTAGAGGCATCATTGTAGATATTCTGAAGGAAAAGCACAAAAATGTGTTTGTTGTGATTATTTCTGCGTTGATTTTTTATGTAATTCATGGAAATCCTTTAAACATTGGGGCATTTCTTTTTGGGATTTTTGCATCTTTAACAGTGTTGAAAACAAAAAATATAATCCCGGGAATGGTTGTGCATTTGATTTACAATCAAATCACTTATTTTTTGCCAGAAATTGGGCAAACACTGATGAGCGTGTTCAAAGTATGATGACAAATTGATGTTTGTTAATGGCTTGAAAACTCGTTGATAATACAAATTTTCCCAATAATATGTAGGTTGAATTCTTCTAATCTTTCTGCTGGAATCCATAACTCTTTATGATACTCGTCTCCAACCTGATGGATTTCAAATTGCCTATAATAAGTATCATCAATCTCGAACTTTGTCACATAACCTGTATGGTCATCGTTATATTTTACATTCCATCCTGATGCAATTTCTACTGCGTATTGCTCAGTGAGAACAGGATAAAAAATGGGCTGTTCAGGTAATCTGGGTGGAAATTTGCTATAATCGCTTTCCTCTATGAGTTTTAATTCTTTTGTGCCAACAGGTCTATATAAAATCATTCCGCCATCTCCTCCATCAATTTCGATTTGTTCAGCTCTAAAAACTGGAAGCTGTCTAAAGTAAATCATCTCTAATGGTAATATATCCTTCATGTGTAGTCGTAAATAATAATGGCATATCTTTATCATCAAAAAATGCAATATCATTTATTCCAAAATCAGTATCTTCTACAATATCACCATTATTTGAAATAGTATATTTACAAAAAGTTTCAAATTGTTTTAGATATTTAAAAATCTCGTGTGATGCCTTAATTTTATATACCTTATTTTTGTGACTGGATTTTGTTCCCCACCAGTTATTTTTTAACTCTAATGATATGATAAGGCTCTCAAAATTTTCTATAAATTTTGTTTCATCTTCATTAACCAAAACATACTCAATATATTTGCATTTATTTTCCAACTGTTTTATTGTTTGTAAATATTCATTGTGATTATTTAGTTTTCCGGTATAATCTACTAATTTCATAATGTTGCCCCCTCTAAAATTCCGATTTGATTAGCTCTAAAATCGAGATTTTATTGATTATATGATTCTTTACTTACTGGATGCAATTCTAATTCAATGTTATTCATAAATATTGAAAATGCCTGCTCCATGCAACTACTTAATATCAAAATTTTCTGTTTTCAAATCACAATAATATCTACCACTTGTAGCAGTAAACTTTAAAACACAATAATCTGGATCAGTTACACCTTTTTTGTAAAACATTGTATCGCCCTTTTCCCAAATCATGTTTTTAGTTTCTTGGTCTGTTAAGACTTCCATTTTACCTTTTAACATAACACCAACATATTTAATTAATCCTTTGTGATAGAAGTAAATACTAGCACTTGAATTATCTTTATATTGTTTTACTCGCATAGATGAAGTATTAGTAGAAAAGTAAAACTCTTTTAGCCCTATTCTTTTGCGGGGTTTTAGCATTGCTTTTACATTAGGACAATTTTCATCATCAATAGAGCATATAAAACTAACTTTTTGCTTATCAATAAAATTTTCTATTTTCTTTAAATCCATAATCTTTTAACTCACTTTCAAATCTCAATTTGTCTCTTACAACTGCATTAACAGTATATCATGTCATTAAATATAATTCCACTTCTTATTTATGCGAACTGCGGAGCATTTCACTGTCCGGCACTTCATTACACCTATCCTGTTAGTTTCATCTAAATTTTGACTTTCTTCTTAAAAAATGGTATGATAGATAAGATAAGGATTTTTGACAAGCATTTACACCTTAAGAAGTAGCATGATTACATATATGCATTTGTCTATCAGACACACCCTAGGGTATACCATTATGCCGTTTGGCAGAATACAGAAAGGATACTAGTATGAACAAGGGCGAATACGGTTACATGAACCGTTATAAGAAAAATCATGTGATAGGGGTGTTAATTTATGCGGGGGTTATTGTAGTATTGACATTGTTGGCTCATTTTTTGAACAAGAGTGTCATTTCACCAGCTTGTTATGTATTGGCAGTGGTGCTGGCGTTGCCGGCGGCGAAGCATTTTGTGGCGGCGTTTGTTGTATTTTCTTTCCATACCATTGATGAGCAGAGTATTGAGGATTTGAACGAGCATACGAGACCGCTTCGGCACGGGTTGACGCTTTATGATGTGACGTTATCTTCTGTAGATGGAATTATGTATTCCCCTTACATGTATCTTACCGAGGGCAAAATCTACTGCCTTGTGCTGAATACTTCTGCTAAGGTGACGATGGATACGGTTTATGATTATCTGAATAAAATTTTAGTCAATGCCGGTTTACAGTCAGAGGTTATCATGGTTCACAACATTAGTGAGATGAACCGTATCTTAGAGGATATGGAGGACAATGCGGAAACCCACATGGAACTATTGCACAAAATCAAAGATGAGATTTTGCTTTATTCTGTGTAGGGACAGGCAGCCGCTTATCTATGCCAAGCGGTCACAAAAGGATTGTGTTAGGAGTTGTATATGAAGGAAATCGTTGTAGGGGTAAATGAAGCAGGACAACGACTGGATAAGCTTTTGGCAAAGGTGTTACACCAATGTTCCAAAAGCTTTCTTTATAAAATGCTTCGTAAGAAAAATATTAAGCTCAATAATAAAAAGGCAGAGGGAAGAGAACTGTTAAAGCTTGGAGATACGATTCAGGTGTTCTTTTCGGATGAAACCTATGAGAAGTTTACAAAAAAGGATACTATGAGATTGCCAATTCTTCCAAAACAATTTCAGGTGATTTATGAGGATGAGGATGTGATTCTGTTAAACAAATGGCAGGGGGTATTGTCCCAGAAGGCTAGAGAGGACGATATCAGTATGAATGAATACCTGCTTGCCTATCTGTTTGAGCAGGGACGAATCAGTCAGGAAACCATGCAGAGCTTTACCCCTTCTATATGTAACCGGTTAGACCGCAATACGACAGGACTGTTGATTGGTGGTGTCTCCCTTAGGGGACTTCAGGTAATGGCAAAGGCATTAAAGGAGCGTACCATTGGAAAGTACTACTATGCCATTGTGGCAGGACAGGTGACAAAAAACTGTCATTTGCGGGGATATCTCTTAAAGGATGAAGACAGAAACCGGGTGAGGATTGTATCTGAACAGAAGGCATTTTCTGATGGAATCGGGACACCGATAGAGACCGAATATGAAGTGGTAAGAGTGATGGAGCAGGCAACCCTGCTTAAGGTTCATCTGATTACAGGTAAAACGCATCAGATTCGTGCCCATCTTGCCAGTATCGGGCATCCGGTTATCGGTGACCGTAAATATGGGGACAGCCGGGTGAATCTGCAATTTCAACAATCCCACGGGGTACATTGTCAGCTATTACATGCCAAGGAGCTTCATTTTCCGGCGGATTTTCCTCTTGGAAAGCTTGCGGGTAAAGTGGTTGAGGCCCCGGTGCCGGATATCTATAGGAATATATAAAGGAGGACGTATTGTGGCAACATGGAATTCCAGAGGTCTGCGGGGCTCTACCTTGGAGGATATGCTAAAGGTAACCCACGAGCTTTTCAGGGAGAAGAAAATCGCTATGATGCAGAAGATTCCAACTCCCATTACGCCGATTAATATTGATAAGGCTACCAGGCATATTACGCTTGCCTATTTTGGTGAGAAAAGTACTGTAGATTATGTGGGGGCAGTGCAGGGGTATCCCGTGTGCTTCGATGCGAAGGAATGTGCTTCTGACAGGTTCAGTCTTCAAAACATTCATCAGCATCAGATTCAGTATATGACTGAATTTGAGCAGCAGGGAGGAATTGCCTTTTTCCTAATCTATTTTAAGAAGCATGAGACCTTTTATTATCTGACCTTAAGAGAGGCGCATTACCATGTGGACAGAATGGATGAGGGTGGATTAAAGCATATCAAATACGAGGAACTGGATGAGGATTATTTTATTCCCTTAGAGAAGCAGATTTACATTAACTATCTGAAGATTTTGCAGAAGGATATTGATGGAAGGCAGTAAATGATTGTGGGTGTATTAGGGAAATGTCCTGGGAATGGTTTAGGGGGATTGACTTCCTATAGGATAGATTGTATAATGACAAATGTTTTTATGTGCTATCAGATTATCAAGGTAGCACTTTAAAGTGATAAAGTACGAGGTGACATTATGGGTGATAATATGATGGAAAGAGTAATCCATACTCCCGAGGGGGTACGTGATATTTATGGTGAGGAATGTAAGCAGAAACGCATTGTCATGGAGGAGCTTCACCAGATATTGCATTTATACCATTATGAGGAGATAAAAACGCCAACACTGGAATTCTTTGATATCTTTAGCAAAGAAAAGGGGACGGCACAGAGCAATGAGATGTTTAAGCTGTTTGACCGGGAGAACAATACGCTGGTTTTACGCCCGGATATGACGCCCTCCATTGCCCGCTGTGTATCAAAGTATTTTGCCAATGAAAAGCATCATATCCGCCTGTGCTATGAGGGGCAGGCATTCCAGAATCTTTCCCGCCTGCAGGGCAAGCTAAACGAATTTACCCAGCTTGGTGCAGAGCTGATTGGGGATGATACTTCGGCAGCGGATGGAGAGATGATTTCCATGATGGTGGATTGTCTCATTGCCGTTGGTCTAAAGGAATTTCAGGTAAGCATTGGACATGTAGAGTATTTTACCGGACTGGTGGAGGAGGCTGGCTTGCTGCCGGAGGTTGCCGATTCTTTGCGGGATGCGATTCAGAATAAGAATACCTATGCTATCGAGACCTTATGCAAAAAGGCGGGTATTAAGGACTCTCTGACAGAGGCATTTATGAATCTTACGAAAAATATCGGTGGGCTTGAGGTGTTAGAGCAGGCGAAACAGGCGGTACATAATGAGCGTTCTTTAAAGGCAATTGACCGTTTAGAGAAGCTTTATCATATTATGACCTATTATGAGTATGAGAGCCATATCAGCTTTGACCTTGGTATGTTGTCCAATTATAAATATTACTCGGGAGTGATTTTCAGGGGGTATACATACGGGACGGGTTCCCCGATTGCTGCCGGAGGTCGCTATAACGGCTTGTTAAAGCAATTTGGTGTAGATATGCCAAGTGTAGGTTTTGCCTTTTTTGTAGATGTGCTGTTAAATGCAATGCTGCATCAGAGAATTGTTATTGATACTGCAGAGGATGCGACAATGATTTTATTTGAGACCCCGCATCAAAAAACAGCAATACAGCTTGCCAAGTTTTTCCGTAGTCATAATCAAACGATACAGCTTACTAGAAAGTCTTCCCGCAGTACCATCGGGGAGTATCGGGAGCATTGTAAAATGCATGGTTTAAACCAGATTATCTATGTAAAGGATTCAGATGACTGCTTTGAGCGGATTTTAGTGGAAAATGGTGCAAGCAGTACCGTTACAAAGGATGTATTAAAGGGAGGTGCCTTATGAAATATTTGACCTTTGCCCTAGCTAAGGGCAGGCTTGCAAAGCAGGCGATGGCATTGATGGAGCAGATTGGCATTACCTGTGAGGAGATGAAGGATAAGGATACCAGGAAGCTGATATTTGTCAATGAGGAGTTAAAGCTGAAGTTTTTCCTTGCCAAGGCGGGAGATGTGCCTACTTATGTGGAATATGGTGCTGCTGATATTGGAATCGTCGGAAAGGACACCATATTAGAGGAGGGCAGGAATCTCTACGAGGTATTGGACTTAGGCTTTGGCAAATGCCGGATGTGTGTCTGTGGACCGGAATCTGCAAGAGAGCTGTTGAATTCCCATGCGATGCTCCGGGTTGCTTCCAAGTATCCCAATATGGCAAAGGACTATTTTCACAATGTGAAGCAGCAGACGGTGGAGATTGTAAAGCTGAATGGTTCCGTGGAATTAGCTCCGATTGTTGGTTTATCGGAGGTAATTGTGGATATTGTGGAGACGGGCAGTACCTTAAAGGAAAATGGATTGACGGTGTTAGAGGAGATATGCCCACTGTCTGCGAGAGTGGTGGTAAACCAGGTAAGCATGAAGCTGGAGCAGGAGCGGATTCATACGCTGATAACGAAGCTTTCGGATTTGATTACAGACTAGAAATGGAGGTAAACATGAGAATTATTGAAGTGAATGAGAATGCTGTAGAGGGCATTCTGGAGGATTTATTAAAAAGAAGTCCCAACCAATATACAGAGTATGAGAATACGGTAAAAGAGATTTTGGAAAATGTCAGATCAAAGAAAGACGAGGCAGTTTTTTCCTACACAAAGCAGTTTGATAAAGCGGATATTACTTCTGCTAATGTTGAGGTGACAGAGGAGGAGATTAAGGAAGCTTATGCCGAGGTTGATGAGAGTCTGATTGTGATTATCAGAAAAGCCTTGGAAAATATCCGTGTTTTTCATGAAAAGCAGCGACAGAACAGCTGGTTTGATGCCCAGCCGAATGGAACCATGCTTGGACAGAAGGTGACCCCGCTTAATAAGGTTGGTGTCTATGTCCCCGGTGGAAAGGCGGTGTATCCTTCGAGCGTGCTGATGAATATTGTACCTGCCAAGGTGGCGGGGGTGCCCAATATTTTCATGTGTACTCCGTGTAATGCTGAGGGCAAGGTCTGTGCTACGACCTTGGTGGCAGCGAAGGAGGCAGGAGTTGACCGGGTATTTAAGTGCGGGGGAGCGCAGGCAATCGGTGCCATGGCTTATGGAACGGAGTCCATTCCCAAGGTAGATAAAATTGTGGGACCGGGTAATATCTTTGTTGCCCTTGCCAAAAAAGCAGTGTATGGGCATGTCAGCATTGATTCCATTGCGGGACCGAGCGAGATTCTTGTCATTGCAGACGAGACTGCCAACCCACATTATGTGGCAGCGGATTTATTGAGTCAGGCGGAGCATGATGAGCTTGCCAGTGCCATTTTAGTAACCACCTCCATGGACATTGCTAAAAAAGTGGAGGAAGAGATTGAAGGATATTTGAAGGAGCTTTCCCGTGCCGATATTATCCGCAAATCCCTTGATAATTACGGTTATCTTCTGGTAGCGAAGAATTTGCAGGAAGCGATTGACATTGCCAATGAGATTGCCTCCGAGCATTTGGAGATTGTGACGAAGGACCCATTTTATGTTATGACGAAGATTCAGAATGCAGGAGCGATTTTCCTTGGTGAATATAGCTCGGAACCGTTAGGAGATTACTTTGCAGGACCGAACCATGTGCTGCCTACCAACGGAACCGCGAAATTCTTCTCCCCCTTAAGCGTGGATGATTTTATAAAGAAATCCAGTGTTATCTATTATAGCAGGGAAGCACTGAAGCCAATCAGCCAGGATATTATCAAGTTTGCGGAATCAGAGCAGCTGACGGCACATGCCAATTCCATTAAGGTGCGCTTTGAGGGGTAGGTTACTTCAATTTTGCACTGGGGAAGTTGTTCTAAGGCAAGTAATTGTGTTTTAAGGAAAAAGGGATTTGGGTAGTTCTTCTCCGCATGGAATAAAGGTATACTATGAATTGGTTCCGGTGTCCGGGAATAAGGATTACTATGATATTCCCATGAGGTTATTATTTGGTGACGCAACCGACGCCAATTCGCCATCCGAGCTCAGTGGCGTCTTTTCGGGACATCCTTGTCCCGAAATTGCTGGATGTTTTGCGGGAATATCAAGAAATACTAATTCCCTTCCAAAGTCACCAATTTATAGCATACCTTTATTCCATGCTACTTGAAGTTACTATAGTCCCTTTGTTATCAAAGACACAATTACTCGTTCTGGTTATAGAATTTTATGTACACGATTTATGTAACTCTTTATAAAATGATGTGAGCAATTGTGAAACCTACATTCCTCAGGCAGATAGTCATAATCTTATATAAATTTGCGCCTTTGTACCGAGCTATGCTCGGACAACGAAGCAAATTTATATAAGATTATGACTATCGTATCAGTAACCAGGCATTTCACAAATGCTTAAAATCTAAAATATAATAAAGACAAAAGGAGGCGATAACATGTATTCATTACTATCAATTGGAATCATGATATTTGGTGTCTTAATTTTTCTGGTTATTCTATGCGCTATCTATGTCGGGATAACCTATAATAGTCTGGTTAAGACACGCAACATTGTGCTGGAAGCGTTTTCTACGATGGATGTCTATCTGAAGAAACGCTGGGATCTGGTTCCTAATCTGGTGGAGGTTGTTAAGGGGTATGCGAAGCATGAGAAGGAAACGTTTATGCAGATTACTTCTTTGCGTACCACAAGCTATGACCAGCTTTCTGCAGAGAAAAAAATCAACGTGAATGAACAGCTTACACAGGGGCTTTCTAAAATTATGGCAATTGCGGAGAATTATCCGGAGCTTAAGGCGAGTCAGAATTTTTTGGATTTAAGCCAGAACCTGGCAAGGGTTGAGGAGGATATTGCCAATAGCAGGAAATATTACAATGGTGCGGTGCGAAAAATGAACACTAAGGTGCAGATGTTTCCGAGTAATTTAGTGGCTTCTATGTTTGGTTTCAAGGAATATAATATGTTCGAGATTGAAACTGAGGAAAAGCAGAATGTAAAGGTGGAATTTTAGTATGAAAAAAGATTGGTGTTTAAAAGGTAACAAGAGAAAATTGCTTTCCTATATCTTTATTTTTGTCATGCTGCTTTGTCTGCCGGGCATGATTTTAATGCGTGGAGCTTCCCCGCACCCTACGATGAAGGCTGTCCAAACCGTCAGTGGTGCAGAGGATGCATCCAGTGAATATGAGATAAAGGGCTACCATATTGATATGACGGTTCATGAGAATAATACGTTTACGATTCAGGAGACGATAACGACGAATTTTTATGTAGACAAGCATGGAATTTTTCGTAAGCTCCCATTAAGTAATTCGGTAAACAGGCTGGATGGAACGAAGTCCCGCAACAGAGCAGAGATATCGGGTATTACGGTGAGTGAGCAATATACTAATGAGAGACAAAATGGATATGAGGTGATAAAGATTGGGGATGCGGGTACTACTCTTACTGGGGAGCATTCCTATACAATTGGCTACACCTACAATATAGGAAAGGACCCATTAAAGGATGCGGATGAGCTTTATTTTAACCTGATTGGCAGTGAGTGGGATACGAATATCAGTGGAGTAACCTTTAGCATACATATGCCGAAGGAATTTGATGCAAGCTCTCTTGGCTTTTCGAGTGGTTATGTTGGTACGGTTGACAGCTCTAAGGTTATCTATGCGGTAGATGGCACTACGATTAATGGTACTTTTAAAGATACTCTTGCAGCAGGGCAGGCATTGACAGTACGTTTAACCCTGCCGGAGGGTTATTTTGTAGGTGCCGGTATTGGCTTTTCTTTCCTTCCGGTTCTGATTATTGCTGTATGTATTATTTTTGTTGTGATTGCAGGTCTTTTGTGGGCAAAATTCGGCAAGGATGACGAGGTCGTTGAAACAGTAGAGTTTTATCCCCCAGAGGGGTATAATTCTGCGGAGATTGCATTTATGCATGATGGTAAACCGGGTAAGGAGGGGATAATATCCCTGTTGATTTACCTTGCAGATAAGGGATATCTTCGGATTGAAGAGATAGAGAAAAAGGGGCTGTTCTCCAAATCAAAGGACTTCAGGATTGTAAAGGAGAAAGAGTATATTGGTGGGAATGAAATCGAGGCATTATTTTTTGAAGGGCTTTTTAAGAGGAAAGATGCGGTAACGCAGAAGGATTTGTATGATAGATTCTACACTACAATAAATAATATCCATAGAAAACTGAATGCAAGGAAAAATAAGAAAAAAATATTTGAATCCTCTGCAAGTGGAAAAAATAAATGGCTTGTATTGATGATAATTGCAATCTATTGTATGATTACAGTTGTTCCAATATTAAATCTGGGAGAGAAAGAGTCATTACCATTTGTTTTAATATTTTCGATTACAGGTCTGGGGATGATGATTGGCTACTTTATGGGTGGCTGGAAAGAGTTTATATTCATATTAATGGGCTTGATTTGGGGAGGTCTGCCATGGTGTCTTACGGTTCTTCCCATTCTGAAGCTGGATGATACCTATATGGTGATGAATATTATCGGGTATATCTGTATTGCCGTAATCTTGTTTTTCCTAAAAATTATGCCTAAGAGAACTCCCTTTGGCAATGAAATGCTTGGGAGAATCAGAGGCTTTAAGAGATTTTTGGAAACTGCACACAAGGAGCAATTGGAAAGTCTTGTAGAACAGAATCCTGAGTATTTTTACAATGTGTTGCCCTATACCTATGCACTCAAAATATCGGATGCATGGATGAAACGGTTTGAGACGATAGCCTTGGAGGCACCTCATTGGTATAATAGCAGTACTCCTTTTGCGATGCATGAGTTTAACCACTTTATGAATAGTACAATGCGTTCTGCCCAGAGTGCCATGTCCTCTAGTCCGTCAAGCAGCGGAGGTTCCGGAGGCGGTTCATCTGGAGGAGGCTCCGGCGGAGGCGGAGGCGGTTCATGGTAGTATGGACAAAATACGCTTTTTTTTGTATACTGTATGATAGATAATTTAAGAGAAAAGGGTGGGTGTGATATGGCAGATAGGAAAATCAGTCTTGTAAGAAAGACAGCAGAGACAGATATCCGTCTGGATCTGAATCTGGATGGAAGTGGTAAGGCAACAATAAATACGGGAATTGGTTTTTTTGACCATATGCTTCATAGCTTTGCAAGGCATGGAATGTTTGATTTGAAGGTGACCGTAAAGGGAGATTTGGTAGTGGACTGCCATCATACCATTGAGGATACCGGTATTGTATTAGGACAGGCAATCCGCAAGGCATGTGGAGATAAAAAGGGGATGAAGCGGTTTGGTTCGTTCCTTCTTCCGATGGATGAAACGCTGGTGCTTTGTGCCATTGATATTTCCGGAAGGCCCTATCTGTCGGAGGATATTAAGCTTACCACAGACCGGGTAGGTTATTTTGACACGGAGATGCTGCATGAGTTTTTCTATGCTGTTTCCTATAGTGCCGGAATGAATATTCACTTTAAGCACATGGATGGAACCAACAACCACCATATTATAGAGGCAGTTTTTAAGGCATTTGCAAAGGCACTGGATGAAGCAACGTCGTTAGACAGCCGCATTGACAGCGTGCTTTCGACGAAGGGGACACTGGAAGCATAACAGATAAAGAAAGAGAGGATAGGTCTATGGAGTACGAGTACATTAAGATGATTCCTAAATTAAGCATGGAAAATCCACTTGAGATGGCAAGGTATTATAATGATTGCGGTGCGGATGAGATTGCATTTTTTGATAGTGCTGCTACGAGAGAGGGCAGGGAGCCGAATATTGCCTTGATTAAAGAGATTGCCAAGGCGACAGATATCCCTCTGCTTGTCTGTGGGGGGATTAAAAATCTGGAGGATGCCAAGAAGGTACTTTATGCCGGAGCTGCCAAGGTATGTTTAAAGTCGGCTGTCATTGCCAATCCTAATATTGTGAAAGAGATTGCGGAACGCTTTGGAAGCGACCGCATTATTGTTACGATTGATTTAGACCAGAAGGACAGCGTGGAGTGGGCGAAGAAGGTACAGGCTCTCGGTGCGGGACAGCTTCTTTTGCTTGGCAGTGAGGAAAAAAGCTACAAAAAGGCTGCCAGGCAGATTACACAGGCGGTTAAGATTCCGGTTATCGTGTCTATTCTTTATGATACGGCACACGGTGTAGCAGCAATGCTTGAGGATACGGATGCAGATGCTATCTCCCTGTATACGGAGGAGTTGGTTGACATTATGGAGGTAAAACAGGTCTGTGCATTAGAGCATCTCAATGTCAACACCTTTGAAAGTGCCTTAAGCTTTGATACCTTTAAGACAGATGGGCATGGTCTTGTTCCGACGGTGGTACAGCACTATAAGACGGGAGAGGTTTTGATGGTTGCTTATATGAATGAGGAATCCTTTGCAAAGACCATCGAGACCGGAAGGATGACCTACTATAGCCGCAGCCGGCAGACGCTTTGGACGAAGGGAGAGACAAGCGGACATTATCAATTTGTAAAGTCGTTACAGATTGATTGTGATAAGGATACGATTTTAGCGAAGGTGTCCCAGATTGGTCCGGCATGCCACACCGGAAGCCCGACCTGCTTTTTTACGGATTTGGTAAGAAAGGAATATGATGATACGAACCCACTGACGGTATTTGAGGATGTATTCCAGGTCATTTTAGATAGAAGGGAGCATCCGAAGGATGGCTCTTATACGAATTACCTTTTTAATAAGGGAATCGACAAAATCCTTAAAAAGGTAGGGGAAGAGATAACGGAGATTGTCATTGCTGCCAAGAATCCGGATTCCGATGAATTAAAATATGAGATTTCTGATTTCCTGTACCATATTATGGTATTAATGGCAGAGCGTGGTCTGTCATGGAAGGATATTACGGACGAGCTGGCAGAAAGAAGATAGTCTGCGATAGTGATTTTTAACCGGGGCTTATTTTGCCTGAAAGAAATCCGGATCATACCCGGATAAGGAGGACAAAACTGATATGAAGAAGTATGGAGTAAATGAGTTAAGAGAAATGTATCTATCCTTTTTTGAGAGCAAGGATCATCTGCGTCTGAACAGCTTTTCCCTTGTTCCTCAAAACGATAAGAGCTTATTGCTGATAAATGCAGGTATGGCGCCGTTAAAGCCATACTTTACCGGACAGGAGATTCCTCCAAGGACGAGGATTACCACCTGCCAGAAATGTATCCGTACCGGAGATATTGAAAATGTTGGTAAGACGGCAAGACACGGTACTTTTTTTGAAATGCTTGGCAATTTCTCCTTTGGAGACTATTTTAAGCATGAGGCGATTGCCTGGAGCTGGGAGTTTTTAACTGAGGTCATCGGACTTCCAAAGGAGCGTCTTTATCCTTCTGTTTATGAGGAGGACGATGAGGCATTTGATATTTGGAATAAGGAGATTGGTATTGACGCTGACCGCATCAGCCGTTTTGGCAAGGAGGATAATTTCTGGGAGCATGGGGCAGGTCCTTGTGGCCCATGTTCTGAGATATATTATGACCGTGGTGAAAAATATGGCTGTGGTAAGCCGGACTGTAAGGTGGGCTGTGATTGTGACCGCTATATGGAGGTCTGGAATAACGTGTTTACCCAGTTTAATAATGATGGACATAACAATTATGAGGAGCTTACCAACAAAAATATCGATACCGGAATGGGCTTAGAGCGTCTGGCAGTCGTTGTACAGGATGTGGATTCTATTTTTGATGTAGACACTATTCAGGCATTGCGGAATAAGGTATGTGAATTTTGTGGTAAGGTCTATCAGGAAAACTATGATGATGATGTGTCGATTCGTCTAATTACAGACCATATCCGCTCGGCTACCTTTATGATTTCCGATGGTATTATGCCAACGAACGAGGGAAGAGGCTATGTACTCCGACGTTTAATAAGGCGTGCCGCAAGACATGGAAGAAAGCTTGGGATAGAGGGCAATTTCTTAGCCAAGCTTTCTGAAACTGTAATTGCAGGTTCCAAGGACGGTTATCCAGAGCTTTTCGAGAATCAGGCATTTATCTTTAAGGTGCTGAATCAGGAGGAGGAGCAGTTTAATAAGACCATCGACCAGGGACTTGCTATTTTAAATGATTATGCCAAAGAGCTTGAGGAAGAGAAGGCTAAGACCTTATCTGGAGAGAAGGCATTTAAACTCTATGATACGTATGGTTTTCCGCTGGATTTGACGATGGAGATACTCGAGGAGAAGGGCTTTTTCGTGGATGAAAAGGGCTTTGAGCAATGCATGCAGGTGCAGAAGGATACGGCACGTAATGCACGGAAAACCACGAATTATATGGGAGCAGATGCGACGGTATACGATGACATTGACGTCAATATCACCAGTACCTTTGTGGGCTATGACACGCTTGAGGCGAAGTCTAAGATTACAGTTTTGACAACCGATTCCATTGTAGAAGCAATTGTAGCAGAGGATGAGGCAACAATCATTGTAGAGGAAACGCCGTTTTACGGTACGATGGGTGGACAGCAGGGAGATATTGGTGTCATTACCCGTTCCGATGCCAGATTTATTGTGAAGGATACCATTCACTTAAAGGGAGGCAAGATTGGACATGTAGGTGTTGTTGAGTCTGGTGTATTCAAGGTGGGAGATGAGGTTACCCTTACAGTTTCTGATGAGAGCAGAGGGAATACCTGCTGTAATCATAGTGCAACCCATCTGTTGCAAAAAGCATTGAAAACGGTGTTAGGAGAGCATGTTAAGCAGAAGGGTTCCCTGGTTACCCCGAACCGTCTTCGTTTTGATTTTTCCCACTTCTCACCGATGTCATCGGAGGAGATTTCCAAGGTGGAGGAGCTGGTGAATGCCGCAATCCGGGCAGATTATAAGGTGGTAACGAAGGAAATGACCATCGAGGAAGCCAAGAAGACAGGAGCGATGGCGCTGTTTGATGAGAAGTATGGGGATGTCGTCCGCGTCGTTGATATGGGGGGATACTCCATCGAGCTTTGTGGTGGTACCCATGTGGCAAATACCGCCAGTATATCCCGTTTCAAAATTATATCAGAGGCGGGAATTGCTTCCGGTGTACGGCGTATTGAGGCGATAACCGGAGAGGGTGTTTTTGAATATTATGAGAAGATGGAGGCAATGCTAAATGAAGCGGCAAAGACTGCTAAGACAGAGCCTTTAAAGCTTTCCGAAAAGATTGCTTCACTGGAAAAGGAAATCAAGGAATTGCGGTCAGAGAATGACTCACTGAAGAATAAGCTGGCAGGAGAGTCCATGGGAGATGTGATGAGTAATGTCACAGAGATTAAGGGTGTGCGATTCCTTCCAGTAGCTTTAAAGGATGTTGACATGAATGCCCTTCGTACCCTTGGTGACCAGTTAAAGGAGAAGCTTAGTGATGGTGTGATTGTTCTTGCGAGTGCACAGGGAGCAGATAAGGTAAGCCTTGTAGCGATGGCAACGGATTCTGCCATGGCTAAGGGTGCCCATGCAGGCAATCTGATTAAGGCGGCTGCTGCCAAGGTTGGCGGCGGCGGCGGTGGAAAACCGAACATGGCACAGGCAGGCGGTAAGAATCCACAGGGAATTGAGGACGCATTAAAAGAAGCAGCTGCTGTTTTAGAGGGGCAGATTCAGTAATGAAATTTAAAACCTTTTATATTATTTTTCTATTCATCTGTGCTGCATTGGTCGGTGCAGGCTTAGGCTTTGCCAAAATTTATATGGACAGGCAGAAGGGGTATACTGTGCATTTATCTTCTAATGATACCTTTGCTTCGGTCAATGCCAAACTGCTTAACTATCTGGAAACCAGTAATAATAGTACGGTTCAGGTTGCCGGAAGTATTACCTTTGACGATAGTATTCTGCTCAATTGCTATGATGCAACGTGGAAGCAGTTTCACTGTAGTGACATTCTGTCGCCGATGTCTGCCTATCTGACGAGGCAGGGCTGTCTTGTGGGAACGGTGAATGGAACCTTTGCAGGAGAGAATCTTGGGAGAAGAAACCGTCCGGAATTTGGCTATATTGGCAGGAAGGTTTATAATGCTCCAGATTCCTTTGCCGATTTGTTAGGTGGCTATGGCTTTAATATACTTGCCATGGCGAATCACAATGTATATGATTCCAATTATGCCGGGCTTGTGGCAACAAAGAAGGCAATTGTTAAAAACCGCATGACGGCTTGTGGCATTTTTCCAGAAAAAAATGATGTATGTGAGTACGAAGAGGCTGATTTAGGCGGTATTACTGCCGGAGTGTATTCCTATACAGAAGGACTGAACTATAAGCCACAGAAGGGGTTTGAATATTGTGTAAACCAGATTCCTTCTGCTCCGGAGGGGGAAGCCTTTCAGGAGCTTTGCGGAGCGATAAAGAAGAATGAGCATCTCGGTGTTGATATCTCGGTTATTTACATTAGCTTTTCCAATAAGAAAACAGGACAGGTAACTCCTCACCAAAGGCAGCTTGTAAGTCTTTTGTTCGATGCAGGAGCGGATATTATTGTGGGAACAAATCCGGATATTATTGAGCCGATGGAGCTTAGGGTGACGAAGGGGAAGTCGGGAAAAAAGAAATATCAGGCAGCATTTTATTCGCTGGGCAATTTTATTACCGGTGAGAGAGGAAGTGTAGGGCGGGTAACCCGCAATGCCAGTATGCTGGCACGATTTTATTATAATCAGGACAATACCGGAGTGTATCTTTCGGATATGGCATTTACGCCGACCTATTGTGTCTCCTATCCGACAGTGAATGAGGAGGACGATGCAGGAGAGTATGTCCGGGTTTACCCGGTTGCCGAGGTTTACGAATATATGAACAACAATGGCAGTACCAAATCTACCGTAAAGCACACGAAACCTTCGGTGAAAAAGGATAGTAATGGAAGCAGCTATCAAAGTACAGAGGCTTTAAGTGAAGATACTGAGGAGTCTGTTACTACCGAGGAAGCAACAACGGAGGAAACCACCGAGCAGGTCAGTGATACGACACAAACACCCGATGTGCAGACCACCGAGTTGCAGGTGCCAGATGCGACGACGCAGCCATCTCCCGAAAATATGGACAACTCTGTGACGGGCAGCTCGGTCAATAACCATACGAAATTATGGCGATGGCCGTCTTTATTTGGAGTGGAAACGGTATCTGCTTTGGAGACGGAGCAGCCGGTGAATGACGATTATGTGTCACATCTGACAAAATCAGACTTTTCTGCCATCAGTGGCTTGTATACTAATGCGATTGACCGCTTGTTTTATCAATCCGGAGCAGAATATAAATATAAGGATGGCTGGTTTTATTTAAAAAAATAAGTTTTTTCTGTTAAATAGATGTTGACGGAATCTGATTTTGTGTTATAATCTAATTTAGTGCTAAAAAATAATACCCAAACAGTTGTATTGAATTGGCACTTTTGCAACTTGCAACTGGAGGGAGGTTAGGTGAGACAATGTCAAATGTAGTAGTTAAAGAAAACGAAACATTGGATAGTGCTCTTCGCAGATTTAAAAGAAATTGTGCGAAAGCAGGAATCCAGCAGGAAATCCGCAAAAGAGAGCATTATGAAAAGCCAAGCGTTAAGCGTAAAAAGAAATCCGAAGCTGCTAGGAAACGTAAGTTTAATAAGTAATTCAGGGATTTAAAAAGAAGGTGTGTATTTACACCTTCTTTTTTTGCATATCTTATCAATACATTCAATATATATTAATAAGCGACAAAACTAGGATGATGGTATGAAAAAAATAACCGCTCAGGATGTGGAGGAGAGAATTTCTAATACCTTTTCTGTTCCAAAGGATATTGCCATGGGGCTTTGTAACCTATACCTCGTAGGGAATCGGGAGATTATTATAGAAAACTATTTAGGCATTCAGACCTATTCCAGTGAAGTCATTATAGTGAAAACCAAAAAGCTGGTGATTGAGCTGACAGGAGAAAATCTGGTAATTAACTATTATACCAATAAGGATATGAAAATCAGCGGCAAGCTTGCCGGAATTAAGTTTCTCTGAAAGGGGTAAGTATGATTTCTTTCTTAAAGTGGCTGAATGGCTATCTGACACTGCTTCTTACAGGACCGATGGTAGAACGGTGTTTTAACCATGCCAGCCGGGAAAATCTTTTATTATGGAATATAAAAGTAACGAAAGATGGGTACTATTGTAATATCAGCCAAAAAGCCTTTCCGATGCTTAAGGACCTTGCCAGAAAGAGCGGAACGAAGCTTTCCATTCATCAGGAGCATGGACTTCCCTTTTTTTTAAAACGACACCGAAAACGCAAAATGTTCTTTTTCAGTGTTGTGCTTGCATTTTTGGCACTGTATGTTATGACCTTGTTTATCTGGGATATTCAGATTATCGGGAATGAAAGCTATGAAAAAAAGGAGATTCTTTCCTATGTAACAGAAAACCATGTCAGAGGTGGACAGCTGATAAAGACAGTGGATACGATTGCCTTAGAAGAGGCATTGCGAACCAAATTCGAAAAGTTTGCATGGGTGAGCTGTGAAATAAAGGGAACCTGTCTGGTTATCCATATTAAAGAAACGATTAATTTGCATATAGAAAATAAGTCTTCAAAGCCTTCGAATCTGGTTGCCGTAAAGGACGGCTTGGTGACCTCTATGATTACAAGAGAGGGGACGCCGATGGTCGAGGTGGGGCAGAAGGTAAAGAAGGGGGACGTTCTGATATCAGGAATTATTTCTTACCAGAATGATTCCAAGGAGGTTTTTGATGAGGCATTTGTAGCGGCAGATGGAGATATTGTGGCGAAGACGACCTATTCCTATAAGGATGAGTTTTTGCTGTCCTTTTATGAAAAGAACTGCCTTGAGGAGTATAAGCATGGCGGCTATTTTACTTTTTTTGGCAAAGAGTGCCTTCACTATGAACCAAGGCTTAAGGATAAGGAATATGATAAAAAGGTGATTGAGCACCATTTTAAGCTTGGAAAAACCTTTTATTTTCCGATATCCTTTACCCATATCCGGTATGAGGCATATTCCTTAAAGCGAAAAACTTACTCCAAACAGGAGGCGAAACAGGAGGCAAATAAACATTTTCAGGAATTTTGTAAGGATTTATCAAAAAAGGGGGTACAAATACTTGAAAATAATGTTAAAATAAGAGTAAATGGTGATACTATGTCCTCAAGCGGAACCATCACTGTATTGGAACCGATTGGTAAGGTATCACTGCTTGATACAAAACAAATCAAAAAGGAGAAGCTTAATGAGCACGACGGAGAAGCTAATTAAGATTTCTGATGCACATATTCAGAATGTATTTGGGCAGTATGATGTCTATATGAAAAAAATAGAACGTAACCTTCATGTGTCTATGGTGTTTCGGGATGATATGCTGAAAGTCATTGGAGAAGAGACTTATGTTAATAAAGCGGTGGATGTGATTACACAGCTTCTGGTTCTTTCTGAACGGGGCAATACCATTACGGAACAGAATGTGGACTATGCCCTTTCCCTTTGTGAATCGGAGCATACCAGTGATATTGTGGAACTTGATAAGAGTATTATCTGCCACACCGTTCAAGGCAAAGCAGTTACGCCTAAGACAATTGGCCAGCAGCGGTATGTCCAGCAGATGAAGGATAATATGATTGTTTTTGGTGTGGGTCCTGCAGGAACCGGAAAGACTTATCTTGCGATGGCGATGGCGATTACAGCCTTTAAGAATAATGAGGTGAACCGGATTATTTTAACCCGTCCTGCTATCGAGGCGGGAGAGAAGCTTGGATTTCTGCCCGGTGATTTGCAGAGTAAGGTTGACCCATATTTAAGACCCTTATATGATGCCCTCTATCAGATTATGGGGGCAGAGACCTTTCAGAAGAATATGGAAAAGGGATTGATTGAGGTAGCTCCCCTTGCCTATATGCGCGGGCGCACATTAGACAATGCATTTGTGGTATTGGATGAGGCACAGAATACAACGCCTGCCCAGATGAAGATGTTTCTGACACGAATTGGTTTTGGCTCGAAGGCAGTCATAACCGGGGATTTGACACAGAAGGATTTGGCACCGGATGCGAAATCTGGCTTGGAGATTGCCCTTAAAGTGCTTTCTAATCTGGAGGGGATTGGTATCAGTATGCTAAACAGCAGTGATGTTGTCCGCCACCCTCTGGTACAACAAATTGTAAAGGCTTATGAGAATTATGAGAAGAAACAGGCAAACCGTGCGAAGAGAAGCAGCACCAAAAGGTAAGCGGTTTTTGTCAAAATAGCAATTAATTTAGAGAAAATAGGGACAAGTTATGGATATTATGATAGAATATGATACAGAAGTGCAGTTGGGTTTTGATTACCGGAAGGTGATTGAGGATATGGTTATGGAAGCAGTAGAAGTATATGCATGCCCGTACGATTATGAGGTGTCTGTGACATTGACAGGCAATGAAAGAATTCATGAGGTCAATCGAAGGTTCCGTAATATTGACTGTGCGACAGATGTGTTATCCTTTCCTATGCTTACGTTTCAGAAAGCAGGGGATTTTAGCAATATAGATGAAAGCGAGGAGCTTTTTAATCCGGATACCGGCAATCTGATGCTTGGAGACATCATGGTTTCCGTAGATAAGGTGGAGGAGCAGGCTCTTCAATATGGGCATTCTAAGAAACGGGAGCTGGCATTCTTAATTGCACATTCCATGCTGCATTTAATGGGGTTCGACCATATCAAGGAGGAAGAACGAAAAGACATGGAAAAACGACAGGAGCTTTTATTGCAGAGGAAGGGATATACGAGAGAGTAGGAGGATACTACAATGAAACGATGGACGAAGTATATGATGTTAACGGTATTGATGGTGGGCTTGTTCGCGGGCTGTGGAAAGACAGCGAAGAAGGTGGATATGTCACTGCCTAAGGAGGGTGATGGCACCATCACAGCAACGATGGATTATGATTTTAAAGAGGGCATGGTAATCAGTCCCTTAACTGGAGAGCTTACAGATGAAAAGATTGCGAATAACCGTGTCGTGACCTGTATGATTAACAATATTGATGTTGCAATGCCACAGTCAGGACTTAGCTATGCTGATATTATGTATGAATGTGTGGTGGAGGGAGGAATTACCCGCTTGATGGGGGTATTTCAGGATTATAAGAATATTCCTAAATTAGGTCCGGTTCGTAGTGCCCGTCATTATTATGTGGATTATTCCAACGAATATGATGCAATCTATGCCCATTTTGGTCAGACCAAGTATGCGGTTTCTGAGATGGAGGCACTGCACACCAACGAGTTGAGTGGCTTGAGTGCTTTGGGAAGCGTGGTGTATTTCCGCGACAATAGCCGTGTAGCACCACACAATGCCTATACGGACGGCAAGAAGATTGTTAAGGGCATTAAGAAGGCAAAGTTTGAAAAGAAGAATACAATGACAGCACCGCGTTTTACCTTTAATATGGAGCAGGAGGAGCTTACTGCAGAGGATGCTAAGAATGCACCGGTTGTTAAGCTGACTTTCAATGCCTACTCCCATCCATATTTTGAGTATAACAAGAAGGATGGACTATATTACCGCTTCCAGTATGGTGCTAAGCATATCGATGACCAGACGGGGGAGCAGCTTGCTTATGAGAATATTATTATACAGTTTGCGGGATATTCCAATATTGATAAGAAGGGATATCAGGATTTGGCATTAGTTAGCTCTGGTGATGGTTATTATATCACAGAGGGTAAACGTGTGCCGATTACATGGGAGAAAAATTCTAAGTCCGATTTTACAAATTTCTTTACGGCCGATGGTAATGCACTCAAGGTGAATCCGGGTAAAACATGGATTACTGTATTTCCAGATAACAATAAGAAGGGTGTTAGTTTTAAGGAGTAGAGGTATGAGAATTAGGTAAGGAGTAAACTATGGATAGAATCTCTAATGAAACCTTAATTGATATGGCAAAAAAGGTGAAGGCCAATGCATATGCTCCCTACTCTGGTTTTCGGGTGGGAGCTGCCCTTATGACGGAGGATGGCACTGTGTTTACCGGTTGTAATGTAGAGAACAGTTCCTACGGTGCTACGATATGTGCGGAACGTTCTGCGATGGTAAAGGCAGTTTCCGAAGGATACCATCATTTTATCAAGATTGCCATTGTAGGAGGGGATGAGAGGGAATATACCTTTCCTTGTGGCATGTGTTTACAGGTCATGTCGGAATTTATGGATAAGGATGCATCATTAATATTTTTGAGCATCGAAGGAATAAAAGAATTTACATTAGAAGAGTTTCTACCGAACCAGTTTATACTTTCGTAAGCTGGTATAGCCATTTCATTATATAAATAGAAGAGGAAAATATGAGTCGACAGAAATCACAAAAAGGGAATTTTATAGTACAGGGTGCCATTCTTGGTGTGGCTGCTATTCTTGTGCGGGTGTTAGGTCTGCTTTACCAGATGCCGCTGACAAGAATTATTGGAGATATGGGTAATGGATATTACAGCTATGCTTATAATATCTATTCCATGGTTTTGCTTATATCCTCCTTTAGTATTCCGATTGCAGTCTCCAAAATGGTTTCTGCCCGTATGGAACAAAAGCAGTACCGCAATGTACAGCGGGTTTTCAAGGCTTCTATGATTTATGTGGTAGTTATTTCTGCAGTATTAGCGATTATTACCTTTGTTCTCGCAGACCATCTTCCCAAAAGTCAGGCTGGTGCGATACCATCCCTGCGTATTTTATGCCCGGTTATTATTCTGGCTGGTATACTGGGCGTTTTACGGGGATATTTTCAAGGCTATGGCACGATGATGCCAACGTCCTTTTCCCAGATTTTAGAGGGAATTATCAATGCGGTTATCAGTGTGCTTGCCGCTTATATTCTCGTGATTCCCTTTGCAGCAGGCTCAGTAAAGCATGCAACCTATGGTGCAGTTGGAAGCACCCTCGGTACGGTGGCGGGTGTTGTAATCGGCTTGTTGTTTATGTTATTCGTATATTATATGTACCGTCCTGTAATCAGAAAGCGGGTGCGGCACGACCGCAGCTCTGAGGTGGAGAGCTATGGAGATTTGTTTAAGATTATTTTTTTTACAGTAACACCTATTTTATTAAGCTCTGCGATTTATAATATCTGTCCGGTTATTGACCAGACGTTATTTTCGGGCATACTGGAATCACAGAAAATTGTAGGAGAGGATATTGCGGTATTACAAGGTATTTACTCTGCCAAATATTTAAAGCTTGTCAGTGTACCGGTTAGTATTGCGTCTGCACTGTCCAGTGCGATTATTCCGGCAATCACCATCAATATTATAAAGAAAAACAAAAGAGAGGCCAATAAAAACATTGATATGGCACTTCGTTTTATTATGCTGATTGCCCTGCCTTGTACTATTGGGCTGTTTGTGCTTGCGGAACCGATTATGCTGTTGTTTGGTCGTTCTACCACGCTGATTGTGGCAACACATGTGCTGATGTTTGGTGCGGTAAATGTAATATTTAACTGTATTTCGACTCTGACCAATGCAGTATTACAAGGGCTTGACAATATGCGGGCACCGATTATCCATTCGACGATTGCCTTGGTAATACATATTATTGTTTGTGTAGTATTTTTAAGGCTTGGTTGGGGAATCTATGCACTTTTGCTGGCAACAATGGCATTTTCTCTTGTTACCTGGATTTTAAATGCGTTTTCCATATACCGCATAACCGGATATAGTAAGCTGTTTGGCTCAAGGGTATTCCGGATAGTTGTGGCATCACTTGAGATGGGTGTGATTACCTTTATTTCTTATCAGATTCCTTACCTGTTGTTAGGAAAGGGATACGAATACTTAAGTCTGGCAATTTCACTGGTACTTTCCTTTATTGGCTATGTCTTCTTCCTGTTGTTTACTAACGTATTAAACGACGAGGATTATGCTGTGTTGCCGATGGGATACCGCTTGAAAAGTCTGGGATTAAAGTTAAATATTATTGGTACTGCCGAGCATCCCTTTGAGGAGGAGGTTGGAGAACTCTTCGGTGAGGAGGAGCTTGTCCCCCAGAAAACGAAAAAGAAATTTATTTTCCGCAAACAGGAAAATACAGAAAACAGACCAATGGCAGATAGGGATACAAAGCCATTAACACCTGATGTAAAACCGGCGCAGCCGTCTGGCAATATCAAACTCAATTTGGAGAAAAAGCGGGAGATTGAGACGCTGAACAGGGAGGATGAGGTTGTTAGCTCTATGCTTCAGCATTTGCAGCAGGAACAGCTTGCCAGTGGCATAAGGGAGGCAAAGGAAGAGGATTCCAATGTCGAATATTTTAAGAGTAACGAGAATCAGACGGCAAAAGACCAGTTTTTTGAAAGTGTGATTGGTTCTTCAAAGGAAGAACAACCGTCAGAGGTGCTTGATTTAAATCTGGAGATAGAAGATGAAAAGAAACAGGCGGAAACAGAAGCAAAAACGGATGTGTCGCCAAAGCCTGTGGTAAAGGAGAACATGGAACAGTCAAGCAAGGATGCTGGCAAAGAGGAACAGGATGAAACGGATACGTCAAATGGAGCCCAGGAGACGGCATTACATCAGTCACAGAATGAAGTACAGGGCAAAACTGAGGAACAGACAGAGGAGATTAATGTATTAAAAATATTAGAAAAACTGCAAAAACAGGAACAGGAGGCATCTGCTAAGCTACAGGAAGCGAAAGATTCCGGGAAATATGAATAATTAACAAAAAAATGGTAACACTGATGATGAGGTGAGCAGTATGAAAAAAGTCAGTGTTGCCTTTTTTACGGCGATTTTATTTATATTATGTTTTATGAGTGGTTCCTTATTTGTCCAGAGATTTGATTCCAAAAAAGAACAGCAGGAGCAGGTAAGTGCGGTTGATGAGGTACTGGTTGAGCAGGCAAAAGAACAGGTGAAGGAGCCTTCACACGCTTCTACAACAGAATCGGCAAGAGAAGCAGAACAGGAAAATGAGGTGGTAACGGAAACGGTAGCTGCTGCCAGCTCCAATAAGGTTGAGGAGCAGTATCAGTATATTATGAAATATGAAAACAATCATATTATCGTATATGAGGCGGACGGTGTTACCATATTTGAAGAAACCGATATTGACCAGTCCCATTTATCGGAGCAGATGCTTGAAAAATTAGAAGAGGGAATTCCGGTTTCTAATGAGGAATCACTCTATTCACTCTTAGAATCCTTTAGCAGTTAGTACATTGGATACTAAGTTGTTTGATGTTAAACACAGTATAAATTTTCATTTTGCAAGGAAGATTTTCGACGGCGTAGCGGTGGCTACGGCTAGAAAATCTAACATCGCAAATGGAAATTTAGACAAGTTTAACGTAAACAAGCTTAGTATTCAATGTACTAAGCTTTACACTAACTGCTTTTTTTAGTATGATATAGATTGAGGGCAACGAAGTGAATTTATATAGTATTATGACGATAGATTTAGTTATAGGTTAGTATAGTATGTTTTACCAATAATTTAAAAATAGAAAGAAGGGCATCATCATGTATCGTGAAATTGCAAAATTATTATTGTATCGGGATTTGGAGCCGGATTGTATTTTGTTCCGGCTGTCGGATATTTTTGAGGAGTTTGACAAAGGAGAATATGATAAGGATTCCCTTACTGAACGAATCTATGTGGAGATGAAGAGATTACTTGATTTATCTACCAGCTATGGGTTTGATGAGAATCTCTGGCATAATTATCTGGCGTACATAATTATTACAAACGAGAATTCCTTTTCCCTGACCTGTGAGAAGGTGGGGGCAAATGATGGCAGTGTTAATATATTTGCCAAAAAAGATTTTGCGATTGTGAAGCGGTTATTTGCATTTGATTTTTCACCGATTGAGGAGGCTCTTGCTATCGATTGCTTTACAACGATTTCCAACTATAAGGCGATTCACAAAACGGAACGGATGTATAATCGTAATGTTAGCGAGAAGGTGCGGGCTATCAGCCGACAGATTGAGCAGGCAGCCGACGAGGAAGAGGTCTTTACGATTGTGACCCGTTTTTATCGGGATTATGGTGTTGGGATGTTTGGCTTGAACAAAGCATTTCGTTTAAAGGAGCATTGTGACGATGTCTGTTTTGTTCCTATTAACAATACGGATACGGTGATGCTTAATGATTTAGTAGGCTATGAAATACAAAAAAAGAAGCTGATTGATAATACGAGGGCATTTGTCGAGGGACGGCGTGCAAACAATGTGTTGTTGTTCGGGGATAGCGGAACAGGTAAGTCAACCTCCATTAAGGCAATTATTAATGAATACTACGACGAGGGACTTCGTATGATTGAAATCTATAAGCATCAGTTTAAGGATTTGTCCACGGTGATTTCCCTGATTAAGAACCGGAATTACCGCTTTATCATCTATATGGATGATTTATCCTTTGAAGAGTTTGAGATAGAATACAAGTTTTTAAAGGCAGTGATTGAGGGAGGAGTAGAGACAAAACCGGATAATGTCTTGATTTATGCTACCTCTAACCGCAGGCATCTGATTAAGGAGACATGGAATGACCGCTCGGATATCAAGGTGGAAAATGGGATACACCAGTCTGATACCATGCAGGAGAAGCTTTCCTTAGTAAACCGCTTTGGTGTAACCATTAATTATTCTAAGCCTTCCCAGAAGGAGTATTTTAACATTGTGATAGAGCTTGCCAGACGATATCCACAGATTACCCTGTCCGATGAACAGCTATGTGCCGAGGCTAATAAATGGGAGTTATCCCACGGTGGTATTTCCGGACGGACGGCACAGCAGTTTATTAATTATTTGCTGGGGCAGTATCATCTTTGAAAGGAAAATTTAACTGCAATAGGGAAAGGGATTTTTTAGTTTTTATTTGTATGAAACAAAGGTATATTATGGATTGGTTCCGTTGTTCGGGAATAAGTATTTCTAAGATATTCCCGGTGGGTAATTATTGCTGACGCAATCGACGCAAATTCGCCATCCATGGCTCAATAGCGTCTTTTCGGGACATCCAGTCCCGAAATTGCTGAGCGGGAGAGGGAATATCAAGAAATACTAATTCCCTTCCAAAGTCACCAATCCATACCATACCTTTGTTTCATACACCCCCAAGACAATATTATCCCTTTTCCTATTGCAGCCACATTATTTATATGGAGCATTAAACAATCATGTACAGAACTTGCTTCATAAATTTGATTTGGTGGGCAAAAGGGGCTATCCATAATTTCGGGGGGAGCATGGAACGGGAACGCAGGATAGATTTATGACTTTGGAAGGGGATTAGTATTTCTTGATATTCCCAATAATATCCAGCAATTTCGGGACTGGATGTCCCGAAAAGATGCCACCGAGCCCGGATGGCGAGTTGGCATCGGTTGCGTCAAAATATAACTACTACATGGGAATATCCTAGAAATACTTATTCCCGGACAACGGAATAAATCTATCCTGTGTTCCTGTTCCATGCCATTGCAAATCATACGCCCCTTTTGCGAAAGGAAACCATATTTATACATTTCAAAGAAAGGAAACAAAGCATGACCTACGATTGCATTATAGTGGGAGGCGGCACTGCCGGAATGACTGCTGCCATCACTCTTGGCAAAAACCAAAAACAGGTGCTTATTATCGAACAATGCAAGGAGCTTGGAAAGAAGTTGTTAGCAACAGGCAACGGCAGATGTAATTTTACCAATTCTTATTATGACAGCAATACCTATCGCGGGGATGCGTTATTTGCTAAGGCAGTCTATGAGCAGTTTCCCTATTATAAAACCATTGAGTTTATGCATAGCATCGGTGTTTTGCAGCAGGAGCGGGAGGGGTATTTTTATCCCTATACCAATCAGGCGAAGACGGTTGTGCTGGCAATGCTTGATGCACTTGAGCGTAACCACGTTACCATATATGCTGACCGTATTGTAAGAAGCATAGTAAGGAAGCAGACCGGTGAATTTCATGTCAGAACCTCCTACGGTGAATTTGATGCCAGAACCATACTGCTTGCCTGTGGAGGTAAGGCATCCTCCTATTTTAAACAGGAGAAATCGTATGGTTATGGGCTGGCGGAGCAATTAGGACATAGGCTTACCCCGCTTTATCCGGCTCTTTGTGCCATGAAGGTAAGTGAGGATATCCGGCTGTTAAAGGGGGTTCGGCTTAAGGGGACAATCCATTTATACGCAGATGCTTCATTGGAGGATTCTATCAGTCCGCTTGTTCAAGGGGAATTACAATTTAGTGCTAAGGGAATCAGTGGGATTCCTGCCTTTCAGGTGAGTCGTTATGCAGCACAAGAGCTTTCCCTGGGAGGCACAGTATATGCCATGGTTGATTTACTGCCAGAATATAGTAGTAAGGATTTAAGGATGTTGTTATCTCAGGCAGAGTTTGATAATGATACTACTGTTTTTACTTATCTTTGTGGATATGTACAGCCTGCGGTGGCAGAGTGGTTGTTAAAACAGATTGATTTTACTGGTGACAGCAGGCTTGCTATGCTTTCTGAAACACAGTGGCTTTCAATTGTAAGTTGCATGAAGCAGCTTCGTTTTGAGATAACCGGGGTAGATGACTTTGACAATGCACAGGTAACCGCAGGCGGGGTAGAGACAGCAGATATTGACCCTGCTACAATGGAGTCAAGGTGTTGTCCCGGCTGCTTTTTTGCAGGAGAGATGGTAAATGTAGACGGTACCTGTGGTGGATACAATATTCAATTTGCCATTAGCAGTGCTATGGTGGCAGCGAAGGGGATTATGGACAGGAGAGACAAATGATTCGGATTAATCAGATAAAATGTAAGGTTACCCATACTTCAAAGGATTTGACACAGGAGATTGCGAAATGTCTTCGGTTGAAGCCAGAGCAATTTACCTATGATATTATAAGGCAATCCTTGGACTGCCGACCGAAGCATCCTCTTTGCTATGTGTATGGGGTGGATGTAATGTTAGAAAATAGCATTCGGGAATCGGCACTTTTAAAAAAACTCCACAATAATAATATTATGTTAAGTAACACGGTGCAATATCATCCTCATTGTACCAATAAGAAAGTGATTTCAGACCGTCCAATCGTGGTTGGAAGTGGTCCGGCGGGATTATTTTGTGCTTATTTGCTTGCCTTAAATGGGTATCGTCCCATTTTGCTTGAGAGAGGAAAGGCTATGGAGGAGCGGACGAAGGATGTTGACTCCTTTTTTGCCGGAGATGCCCCATTACATCTGGAATCCAATGTACAGTTTGGGGAAGGAGGAGCCGGAACGTTTTCCGACGGAAAGCTGAATACGGTAGTGAAGGATAAGTACGGCAGACAACGGTTTATTTTACAGACCTTTGTGGAATGCGGCGCACCGAAGGATATTTTATATCTTTCCAAGCCCCATATCGGAACTGATTATCTGAAACGGATAGTTGTTACACTGCGTGAACGAATTAAACAGCTTGGTGGCGAGATTCATTTTTCCTCCAAGGTGACAGAATTAACCTTGCAGGATGGGCAGATTGCAGGAGTTGTTACAGAGAATAGGACAAGCTATGATTCAAATCATGTGGTATTTGCCATCGGACATAGTGCAAGGGATACCTTTGAGCTTCTTTATGACCAGCAGGTGAGGATGGAACAAAAACCATTTGCCGTGGGAATCCGCATTGAACATCCAAGAGAGCAGATTGACCGGTTGCAATATAAGGAGCATTATGGAACGGTGCCCCTGCCAACCGCCAATTATAAGCTAACCTATCAGGCAGAAAATGGCAGAAGTGTATTTACCTTTTGTATGTGCCCTGGAGGGTATGTTGTAAATGCCTCCTCTGAGGAGGGCGGGATTGTAGTGAACGGCATGAGTAACTACGACCGGATGGCAGCCAATTCCAACTCTGCGATTGTGGCAGGGGTGACACCAGAGGATTATGAGGGGGAGCATCCATTGGCTGGAGTTGCTTTTCAACGAAAGCTGGAGCAGGCCGCCTATCGTGCTGGTAAGGGAAAACTGCCGGTGCAGCTGCTTTCTGATTTTATGAAATGCCAGCCTTCCACGAAGCTTGGCACAGTAAAACCGGAGGTTATGGGCGAATATACTATGGCAAATGTTGCAGAATGTTTGCCTAGTAGTCTGGTTTCTGCTATAATAGAAGCAATTGTGTCGTGGGGCAGGAAGCTTCCCGGATATGATAGGGAGGATGCATTGGTGTTAGGTGTCGAGAGCCGCACCTCTTCTCCGGTTAAGATTGTTCGGGATACTTCCTTTCAAAGTAATATAAGGGGACTTTACCCTTGCGGTGAAGGAGCAGGCTATGCTGGTGGAATTATGTCTGCTGCTATGGATGGCATGCGGGTAGCAGAGGCGATTATGGGAAAAGAGCTGCCAAAAGAATAATGGATTATAGAACGGGTGAAAAGAATGGATTATCGGAAAGCATTAAAAAAGAAACAAAAGATTGTTGTAAAGGTTGGTTCTTCGAATTTAGTACATGAGGAGACTGGAAAAATTAATTATAGTAAATTAGAGCATCTGGTCCGGATATTGTGTGATATGAAAAACCAGGGGAAGGATGTGATATTAGTCTCTTCCGGCGCTATTCCGGTAGGTTTTAATGCATTAGGGCTTTCTAAAAAACCGAAGACACTTTCCCTGAAACAGGCGTGTGCTGCTGTCGGACAGGGGCAGCTTATGATGATATACCAGAAATTATTTGCCGAATATCATCAGATGGCAGCACAGGTGCTGCTTACCAAGCGGGTGCTGACCAATGATAAACGGCGTATGAATGTAATCAATACCTTTCAGGAGCTGTTGCAGTTGGATGTGATTCCCGTTGTCAATGAGAATGATACGGTTTCTACCCACGAGATTGAGTTTGGGGATAATGATACCTTGTCTGCGGTGGTTGCCAGTCTGGTGGAAGCAGATTTACTCATTTTACTTTCTGATATCGATGGGTTATTTACCGATGACCCTCATAACAACCCGGATGCCAGCTTGATTGATGTGGTGGAGGAGATAACGGATGATATCGTTAAAATGGCAAAGGAGAGTGTTACTACTGTTGGAACCGGTGGGATGATTACCAAGTTTCATGCGGCACAGATTGCCAACAGTTCTGGCTGTGACATGGTAATCGCGAACGGAAGGCGTGTAGAAATTATTCAGGATATTATAAATGGTAAGAATGTGGGGACACTATTTGTGCGTAATCAGGTGAATGATTTTGATATGAAAGAATTTCTGAATGATTAGAGGAGAATATACTATAAAGGAAGGAGACCCTGTCATGACAGAGGAGAATATAAAACGGATAAACGAGCTATACCACAAAATGAAAGAGGTTGGGTTATCAGAGGAGGAAAAGGCGGAGCAGGCTGCTTTGCGTAGAGAGTACATTAATGCGATGAAGGCGGATTTACAGCATTCACTTGACAATATTCGTGTTGTGAATCCTGATGGTTCAATAGAGGAGTTAAAGAAGAAAAATGTTTACTAAAGAAAGTATTAGGGAGCAGATGCGTAAGCTTCGCATGGCTCTTTCAGAAAATGATGTAAGTAAGGCAAGTAAGGCATGTGTGAATCGGATTCTTTCACTGGCTGAGTATCAGGAGGCGAAGACGATATTTCTCTATGCTGCGGTCCGGAATGAAGTGGATGTTACCCTGTTGCTGGAGCATGCTCTGAAATATGGAAAACAGGTAGCATTTCCGGTTTCTTCTGAATATGGTGAACTGGATTTTTATGCAGTATTTGACCGTGGGGATTTTCACAAGGGCAAATTTGGCATCTTAGAGCCCCCGAAGGATATTCTTGTATTGCCGGACGAGGATACGATGGTGCTTGTCCCGGCGGTGGCATTTGATATAAGGAAAAATCGAATCGGACAGGGCAAAGGATACTATGACCGCTATTTTGACCGCTATCCAGATGCGTTGCGGATTGGTGTTGCCTATGATTTTCAGGTAGTGGATGCATTTGAGACGGGGCGGCATGATAAGCAGATGGATTTTATTGTGACTAATACACAGATTATTGTATAGGATGGAAAGGATGGTATGGTATGTTAGAAACGATTGGAGCACAGGCAAAGGAAGCAGCATTTGTGCTTGGTAAGACAGCGACAGTGAAAAAAAATGAGGCACTGTCTGCAGTGGCAGATGCCTTGGTTGCCAAGGCGGATACCATTATTGCTGCTAATGAAATTGATGTGCAGCATGCGTTAGAGGCGGGCATGAAATCCTCCTTGGTTGACCGCCTGAAGCTGACGAAGGAGCGGATTGAGGCGATGGCTCTCGGTGTGAAGCAGGTTGCTGAGCTTGATGACCCCATTGGTGAGGTAATAGGGATGAAGCTTCGTCCGAACGGTCTGAAGATTGGACAGATGCGGGTTCCTCTTGGGGTGATTGGAATTATTTATGAATCCCGCCCCAATGTGACAGCGGATGCATTTTCCCTCTGCTTTAAGACAGGTAATGCGGTGATACTCCGGGGTGGTTCGGACGCGATTCATTCCAATCTCTGTATAGGAGAAATCATAGGGCAGGTGTTAGAGGAACAGGACTTACCGAAGACCTGCATTCAGGTGCTGAAAGATACCAGCCGGGAGACAGCAACAGAGCTGATGCGGTTGAACAGGTATGTGGATGTATTAATTCCAAGGGGCGGTGCAGGATTGATTCAGAGTGTAGTGCAGAATGCGACAGTACCTGTGATTGAAACGGGAACCGGTAATTGCCATGTCTATGTAGATGACAGCGCTGACCTTGATATGGCATGTGATATTGTGTTTAATGCCAAGACCCAGCGGCTTGGAGTTTGTAATGCCTGTGAGTCCCTTGTGGTACATAAAGCGGTGGCACAGCCATTTATAAAAAAGATAGCAGAACGGTTACAGACGAAGGGAATTGAACTTCGCGGAGATGAGGAAGCCTGCTCGATTGTGGAGACCATTTTACCTGCAACGGAGGAGGATTGGGGAACAGAGTATCTGGATGCCATTCTTTCCATCAAGACGGTATCCTCTATTGATGAGGCGATTGCCCATATCAACCGTTATAACACGAAGCATTCCGAAACGATTGTTACGAAGGATTATAACCATAGTGAGCAGTTTTTAAAAGAGGTAGATGCTGCCTGTGTCTATGTCAATGCTTCTACAAGATTTACCGATGGTTTTGAATTTGGATTTGGAGCGGAAATCGGAATCAGTACACAAAAGCTTCATGCCAGAGGTCCTATGGGATTATTGGCACTTACGACGACCAAGTATGTGATATATGGGGATGGACAGATTCGGGAGTAGGCTGGTATTTGACCGAAGGGATAAGGAGAAAAATATATAAAGGGCTTCATTGGTAAGAGGAGGGGTTTGTTGCAAATTGAGTATAGTAAAAAGGCAGTAAAATATATTAATATTGTTAATAAATCAACTAAGAAACGTTTAAAGGAAGCGATTGAAAAAATTCCTTTCGGAGATATAAAAAAATTACAAGGTGTGGATAATGGATATCGTTTGAGAGTTGGAGATTTAAGGGTACTCTTTTCGATAGAAGATGATATAATATTTATTGATAATATTATTCCAAGGGGCCAGGCATATAAGAGGCTATAGGAGGGAAAATATGAGTAAAGAGATGTTGAAAAATCTGATAGAGTTAGTTCCGGAAAAAGATATTGATACATTATATAGCGTAATTGTTAAATTTATACCGGAAGCGATTCCTGATTCAGAAGAATTGGAGGCCATTGAAGCTGGAAGAAAAGATAGAGCAGAAAATGGAACGATACCACATGAAGCTATAAATTGGGATTAAAGAAAAAGAAACGAGTACCCCGCTTGAGCCATAATGCTGTACGGTAAAAAAGCTGTTTCTTTTTATGGATTGTATGACAGAAGGGATAAGAAGTCAAGAAATATGTACAATGAAGTTGATTTTAATAAAATAGATTTAAGCTTAGCCGCTCCACAGGAAGAACCAGAAAGACAATACTATTTTATCGCAAAATGCCGGGAAACGGTTCAGGAGCTAAAACAAGAGGCAGGAAGGGAATTAACCTTTCATGTGGAAACCTTTGGCTGTCAGATGAATGCAAGAGATAGTGAAAAGCTTACTGCCATATTAAAGGAAATTGGTTATCAGGAATCGGAACACGAGGTCTGTGATCTGGTTCTTTATAATACCTGTACAGTGCGGGAAAATGCGAATCTTAAGGTATATGGGCATCTTGGACATCTGAAAAAGGAAAAGAAGAAAAATCCCTATATGCTGATTGGTCTTTGTGGTTGTATGATGCAGGAGTCACATGTTGTTGAAAAGCTGAAGGAAAGCTACCGCTTTGTGGATTTTGTGTTTGGTACGCATAATGTCTTCAAGCTGGCGGAAATATTGTATCATCGTCTGGCATCCGGCGGACAGATAATTGATATATGGGACAGTACAGAGCAGATTGTAGAAAATCTGCCGAGTGAGCGTAAGTTTCCATTTAAAACCGGGGTCAATATTATGTATGGCTGTAACAATTTTTGCAGCTATTGTATTGTTCCCTATGTGCGTGGCAGGGAGAGAAGCCGGGAGCCTAAGGAGATTTTGCGGGAAATTGAGGCACTTGTGGCGGATGGCGTGGTAGAGGTGATGCTGCTTGGGCAGAATGTCAATTCCTATGGTAAGAATCTTGCAGAGCCTATGTCCTTTGCCGAGCTTCTTAAGGAGGTAGAACAGGTTGAAGGTTTAAAAAGGATTCGATTTATGACCTCCCATCCGAAGGATTTGTCGGATGAGTTAATTGCGGTAATGGCAGGCTCAAAAAAAATATGCAAACACTTTCATTTACCACTGCAATGTGGATGCAGCCGGCTGTTAGAGGATATGAACCGCCATTATACAAAGGAGCAGTATCTTGAGCTGGTTGCTAAGCTTCGCCGGGCAATGCCGGATTTATCTATAACAACAGACATTATTGTGGGGTATCCGGGGGAGACGGAGGAGGATTTCTTAGAAACGATTGATGTGGTAAAGCAGGTACAATATGATTCTGCTTATACCTTTATCTATTCCAGAAGAAGCGGCACACCGGCTGCCAGCCGGGAGCAGGTTCCACAGGAGGTCGTAAAGGAGCGGTTTAACCGTCTGCTTGCCGTGGTAAATGAGATATCGAAGGAACGAACCGCGCGACTTACCGGAAGCGTTCAGGAGGTTTTGGTCGAGAGCATAGATGACCATGACGATACGATGGTAACGGGGCGGTTGGAGAATTCCATACAAGTTCACTTTAAAGGAAGCAAAGAGGATATCGGGCAATTTAGAAAGGTGTATCTTCGGGAAGCCAAAGGATTTTATTATTTTGGGGAGGTCGTTCAGTAATTTTCAATATCATGCAACATTTCAGAGGATAAAATGCACTGCTTTAGTATAGGTGTAGATATAAGCAAAATATAATATTTTTAAATATTGTATAAAATATATTTCCTAACGCAGGCACGCTTTCACTACTTGTCGCTCGTAACGGTACATAAGATGTCTAAATACGGCATCTAAGTACCGACGGCTCCAAAGTGCACTGCTTATAGAAAATATATTTTATACAACTCCACGATAATTTAAACATTTTGTTTTTATCTAAGAGGATAGGTAATTGCGAGACTCGTAGTTGTTAGACAAGATAATCATGATGCTATGTAAATTTACGCCTTTGTACTTTGCGTAGCAAAGACAACGAAGTAAATTTACATAGTATCATGACTATCGTATCAGCAATTAATAATTTTACAATTGCCTAAATTACCTAACTATGAAAGTATGCAGAAAGGGGCATGATATTATGAAAAAAAAGTTTGTGTGTTTTATGTTGCTATGTTTTTCCTTGTGTGTTTTTGGAGGCTGTGCAAAGCATGAGAATGCTGTTAAGAATTCTGTGAGCAAGCAGGAAGATACACAACAGGATGCAGTAACCGATAATGATGAAATGACAACAAAAGGTAATGAAAGTACAAAGCAGGCTGGCACCAGTGGAGAGAGTGCAGTTGATAATGCAGGAAAGCTTACAACATCTGAAAATGGGGATTACCCCTTAATGGTAATGCTTGAAGATAAGCTGTTTGTGGATACTGGGGAGATATCCCAATCTCCCCGATGTGGCAATATGGATTTTACACTTACCTCGCATGTAAAGAGCGGGGAGCCAAAGGAGAACGGACAAACAAATTTTGATAGTCCGATAGAGGGACAGTATGGGATAAGAGAAAACCGTATTGAATTATATTATGATGATGCATGGCATATCTTTGCTTTTCAGGAGGATGATTTTAATGGGGTTACCATGCGTGTCACGAAGTTTGATAACAAGGGAGCCGTGCTTACTGTTTGCAATGATACAGAGGAAGATATCGGTTATGGAGAGGATTTTATTTTAGAACGGTATAATGAAGAAACTGCTACATGGGAATATGTAACCATATATGGGGACCGGGACACTGATGATGAGGCTGTTGAAAAGCCAAAATATGGTTTTCATGATATTTTATATTATGTGGAAAAACAAAGTACCAAGGTGGTTACTGTTAATTGGAAGGACTATTATGGGGAGCTTCCTAAGGGGCGATACCGGATTATAAAGAAATTTATAGATTTACACACAGATGCAAAAGTGTATGATACACATTCTTTAATGGCAGAGTTTAAGCTTACAGGTAAAAAGAATGATTTATGATATATAGTTTTCAATGAAAAGGGATAGAAAGGCAAAGGTGAAATCATGGCTGAACTGACACCAATGATGAAGCAGTATTTTGAAATTAAGAAGCAATATGAGGATTGTATTTTATTTTATCGCTTAGGCGATTTTTATGAAATGTTTTTCGATGATGCTTTGACTGCCTCAAAGGAATTGGAAATCACCTTAACCGGAAGAGATTGTGGACAGGAGGAACGCGCACCGATGTGTGGCGTTCCTTATCATGCTTGTGATACCTATTTAAATAAGCTTATTGAGCGGGGGTATAAGGTTGCTATCTGTGAACAGGTGGAGGATCCTAAGGCTGCGAAAGGAATTGTGAAACGGGATGTGATAAGAATTGTCACGCCCGGAACCAATATTTCCACACAGAATCTGGACGAAGGCAAAAATAATTATCTTATGACAATCTATGCGAATGATGGGGTGTTTGGAATTGCCATTGTCGATATTACTACCGGTGATTTTCGTACGACGGAGGTCATGGGGATGAATAAAGTAATTGATGAAATCAATAAGTTCCAGCCGGCAGAGCTTATCCATAATGAAACCCTTTTGAAGGAAGGCTTTGACACTGCTTATTATCATGGGCAGCTTGGAATATCTATTTCGCTTCTTGCCCCGCACTATTTTACCGAAGAAAACTGCCGGGAACAGCTATTTCAGCATTTTCGGGTGAAATCGCTGGAGGGGCTTGGTTTGGCGGATACGCCCTTTAGCAGTATTGCCTGTGGAGCGACACTGCAATATCTGACGGAAACGCAGAAAAATAAGCTATCGCATTTGTTACATATCACCCCCTATATCACAGAACAATATATGCTGCTTGACAGCTCTACCAGACGGAATCTGGAGCTTACAGAGACCCTGCGGGATAAGAAAAAACGTGGTTCTCTTTTGTGGGTGCTTGACAAAACGAAGACTGCCATGGGAGCAAGACTCTTACGCTCTTTTATTGAACAGCCGCTGATTGATAAAAAGGCGTTATTGCTTCGCTATGATACGATAGAGGAGCTGAATGGACAGATGATGCTTCGGGAAGAGCTTCGGGAATATCTGAACTCCATCTATGATTTAGAGCGTCTGATGAGCCGGGTTAGTTACAAAACGGCGAATCCAAGGGATTTGATTGCCTTTCGTAATTCCTTGGAGGTTCTTCCACATATAGAAGGACTTTTGCAGGAATTGGAACAGGGTTATTTTCCACTGATAAAGGAAAAGCTTGATACTCTAAGGGATTTGTATCAGTTAATTGATTCTGCTATTGTTGAAGAGCCGCCACTTACCATTAAAGAAGGGGGAATCATCAAGGATGGTTTTTCCAAGGAGCTGGATGGATTAAAGAAAGCAAAGACGGATGGAAAACAATGGCTTGCAGATTATGAGGCAAGACAGCGGGAGCAGACAGGAATTAAGAATTTAAGAATCAAATATAATAAGGTGTTTGGCTATTATCTGGAGGTTACCAAGTCATATCAATCCCTCGTGCCGGAGGATTATATCCGTAAGCAGACGCTTACCAATGCGGAGCGGTATACGACAAAGGAATTAAATGAGCTTGCCAACACGATTATGGGGGCAGAAGAGAAGCTGTACTCGATGGAATATGAGCTGTTTTGTACGGTGAGGGACACGCTTGCCGGAGAGATGGACCGGGTTCTGGTTACTGCCCAACAGATTGCAAGCCTTGATGTGTATGCTTCCTTAGCGTATGTTGCAGACCACAATCGTTTTGTACGTCCTTCCCTGAATGAAGAGGGGGTTCTTGATATTAAGGATGGCCGGCATCCGGTGGTGGAGAAAATGATTCCGAACGATGCTTTTATTGTAAATGATACTTATCTTGATAATGACGACAGCCGGATTGCCATTATTACCGGACCGAATATGGCAGGGAAATCGACTTATATGCGGCAGACGGCATTGATTGTACTGATGGCACAGGCAGGCTCCTTTGTTCCGGCGTCCAGTGCCAATATTTCCATTGTTGACCGTATTTTTACGAGAGTAGGAGCGTCAGATGATCTGGCGAGCGGACAGAGTACCTTTATGGTGGAAATGAGTGAGGTTGCGAATATACTGCGCAATGCTACCGAGAGAAGTCTTTTGGTATTGGACGAGATTGGACGGGGAACCTCTACCTTTGATGGACTTAGTATTGCATGGGCAGTTGTGGAATACATCAGTAACCGTAAGCTTCTTGGTGCTAAGGCATTATTTGCTACCCATTACCATGAGCTGACTGAACTGGAAGGGCGTCTTGATGGGGTTCACAACTATTGTATTGCGGTTCAGGAGGAGGGCGAGGATATCGTATTCCTTCGTAAGATTCAGGCAGGGGGAGCAGATAAAAGCTATGGTATTCAGGTTGCCAGATTAGCCGGAGTACCAGAGCTTGTATTAATGCGTGCCAGAGAGATTGCAGACCAGCTAAGTGACAATGATGTGGCGGTGCAGACAGATAAGATTACCATCAATCGGGCATTGCAGACGATGAATAAGGAGGAAGAACGTCAGGTATCCCTATTTGACTTCTCAGGCCCTCATCCTGTAGTGGAACGCATTAAAGCACTGGATATTGATAATATGACGCCAATGCAGGCATTGAAGGTGCTTAGCGAGCTGAAAAAAGAGGTGTAGGCTTGGTGCATAGTTATGCAGAACTCTGGCTGGGGTTACAAGGAGGTAATACATGGTTCGCATTATTTTATTTGACCTTGATAATACGATTCTGGATTTTAACAGGGCAGAGGCAAATGCCATTCATAAAACGCTAAAGAGCTTAGGTATTGAACCTTCTGCTGATAATAAAAAACGCTATAGTGAAATCAATCTGTCACAGTGGAAGCTGTTAGAGCGAGGAGAGATAACGAGGGCAGAGCTGTTAACCAGACGCTTTGACCTGTTATTCGAAGAGCTTAAGGTGAAGCGTGATTCACTACTTGCTTGGAACACCTACGAAAGAGAGCTATCAGGTGGATGTTATTTCATGGATGGGGCGAAGGAATTACTTTATGAGCTTGAAAAACGGCAACAGTACCGTTTGTTTATCGTCTCCAATGGCACTGCGAGTGTACAGGAAGGGCGGATAAAGGGAGCGAAGCTGAAAAAGTATTTTGAGGATATCTTTATTTCAGAGCTTATCGGTTATAATAAGCCGGATAAGCGGTTTTTTGATTACTGCTTTGCCCATATTAAAGACTTTCACAGGGAAGAAACGCTGCTTGTGGGAGACAGCTTATCATCAGATATTTTGGGAGGAATCAATGCAGGGATTCCTACCTGCTGGTTTCATGGAGAAGGGATAACGAATGGGACAGACATAATACCAGATTTTGAAATTACAAGGCTTTCAAAATTGTTGGCGATTATCTAGTACATCATAAACTAAGTTTCTTGCAGTTTGACTTGTCTAAATAGTGTATAATGTTTCATGACACTTCTGCTTTGCCAGACTTGAAAATTAAGATACGAAATGGGAGAGTATATGATAGAAATTCATTTAATGACGAGGGACCATAAATTATGGAAAGAGACTATTTCTATGGCAGAAAGGTGTTCATGGAAAGCTGGTTATTTTCTAGCAAGGAAAATGCGGGAAAATGAATTGAAAGAATGGGAAAGGGTATGTGTCGCCTTTGAAAATGGAAAAGTGGCAGGGTTTTCTATATTTGTTGAAAAGGACGAATTGTCCGAACAGTATGATTTTAAACCATTTATAGGATTTGTATTTGTGGAAGAGCAATATCGTGGCAGGAGATTGTCTGAAATGATGATTCAAAGTATTATTTCTTATGCGAAGGAGCTTGGCTATGAAAAAGTATATATCATGAGTGGTGAAATTGGCTTATACGAAAAATACGGGTTTGTAAAATTGGGTGATTACGAAACAATATATGGTTCTATAGAGCAACTATTTGTTTATAATATAGATATTGAAAATCAAGGGTTGGGTTAAATCTTAATCTGCCAATAGATGTACTTAAGGAGGATTTTATGGGTCAAATACAATTATTAGACGAAGCTACCATTGATAAAATTGCTGCAGGAGAAGTGGTAGAGCGTCCCGCATCCGTCGTAAAGGAACTAGTTGAGAATGCGATGGATGCTAAGGCTTCTGCCATTACCATAGAGATTAAGGATGGGGGAAAAAGCTTTATCCGCATTACAGATAATGGTTGTGGAATCGAAGCAGAGGATGTTGCGACTGCTTTTTTGCGCCATGCCACGAGTAAGATTCGGGATGCCGCTGACCTTTTATGCATTCATTCTCTTGGCTTCCGGGGGGAGGCATTATCAAGTATTGCTGCGGTTGCACAGGTGGAGCTGATTACGAAAACTGCCAAGGCAGTTACTGGCATCCGCTATATGATAGCAGGCGGCAAGGAGACCTCCATTGAGCATATCGGCTGTCCGGAAGGAACCACCTTTATTGTGCGAAATCTGTTTTACAATGTTCCTGCAAGGCAGAACTATCTAAAAACGGCACAGACAGAGGGGGCACATATTTATGATTTGGTACAGCAGCTTGCCCTGTCTCATCCGGAGATTTCCTTTCAGTTTATTATGAACGGACAAAACCGTTTTCACAGCTCTGGTAATAGCAATGTGAAGGATATTATTTACCAGATTTATGGCAAGGAAGCAGCAGGGGCACTTCTTCCGCTTTCAATTGAGGATAAGGAGCTTACGCTGAAGGTCGAGGGTTATATTGCCAAGCCGATTGTCAGCCGGGGTAACCGCACCTTCGAGAATTACTATATCAACCAGCGTTATGTAAAAAGCAATGTCATTTATAAGGCGATAGAGGATGCCTACAAGAACTTCACCATGGTTCACCGCTTTCCCTTTGTCTGTCTGAATTTTTCTATCAGCCCGGAACAGATTGATGTGAATGTCCATCCATCTAAGATGGAACTCAGATTCCGTCAGGAGCGGCGGCTCTATGATGTGATAAAAAACGAGGTTCGCAAGGTATTATATCAACAGGATTTGATACCAGAGCTTCCAATCGAACAGGAAAAAAGAGTTAAGGTTACTGTTGATAAGGGGAAGCCGCTTGGAGCACAGCCTTTTGAAACGGCACGAAAAAGGCAGGAACAGAAGCTGTCTTATGAGACAGCAGCAGCGGCGTTCCATACCGTTGGTGCATCCATGGTAAAGGAAGAAACACCCTATAAGGCAGAGCATGCGGTAAATACAGTTTCCCCATCATCCACTTTATCGGAAGCTGAGACGGCGAAGGGGAAGACAAAACAGTCACAGCCAGTACAACAGGAGACTGTAAAAGAGGAGAGTGTAAAAAAACAGTCAGAGAAGGAAGATAATTCCAATCCGCAGCCGACCATAGTCGCTCCCGTTATGGCAGAGCAGCCAGCAGTGGAAGCAGAAAAACCAACACAGCTTAGCTTTCTTAATCACGCCTTTTTAGAAAAAGAGGCCCGTCCTGACCACCGTGTTATCGGACAATTATTTAAGACCTACTGGCTGATGGAATATGACCATAAGCTGTTTATCATGGATCAGCATGCCGCCCATGAAAAGGTCAATTACGAGCGGTTTATGAAGCATTACAGGGATAAAAAGAATCATTATATCCAACAGCTTTCCCCTCCCATAGTTATCACGATGACGCCGAAGGAAGCGGCTGCTTATGAGGAATATAAGGAGTATTTTGCTGATTTTGGATTTGAGATTGAGAGCTTTGGGGGAAATGAGTATACCATTTCCGGAGTACCAACTGACCTGTATGGAATTGCAGAGCAGGATGCGTTTATTGGATTACTGGATGAGCTTGTGGAAAATATTGATGGCACCAATACGACGATGATACCAGATAAAATAGCTACGATGGCATGCAAAGCATCGGTTAAAGGAAACCAGCAGTTGAGCTTTGCGGAGGCAGACAAACTGATTGACGAGCTTTTAACACTGGATTCTCCTTTTACCTGCCCACACGGAAGACCGACGGTTATTTCCATGACACAGGCGGAGCTTGAGAAGAAATTTAAACGGATACAGGATAAATAGGTACTAATTAAGTTGTAGTGAAAGGATTGATTATGGAGGATAATAAGAAACCAAAGCTCTTAATAGTAACCGGACCGACTGCTGTAGGAAAGACGGAGCTTTCTATTGCCTTAGCTAAAAAATACAACGGTTCTATTATTTCGGCAGATTCTATGCAGGTATATCGATATATGGATATTGGGACTGCCAAGATTATGCCGGAGGAGATGCAGGGTATTCCTCATTATCTGGTGGATGTGCTTGACCCCTCTGAGGAATTTAATGTTGTCCGCTTTCAACAGATGGCAAAGGAGGCCATACAGGATATCTATGCTAAGGGAAGGCTTCCGATTGTAGTAGGAGGAACCGGTTTTTATATTCAGGCACTGTTACGGGATATTGATTTTGAGGAGACACAGAAGGAAACTGTTTACCGGGAGGAGCTTACAGCATTTGCCCACACCCATGGTGCCAAGGCACTTCATGATAAACTAAGACAGGTCGATGAAAAAAGTGCTGCTGCGATTCATCCCAATAATATCAAGCGGGTGATTCGTGCCCTGGAATTTTATAAGGAAACGAAAACACCGATTTCTGAACATAATGAGGAACAGCAGCAGCGGACTTCCCCCTATGATTTCCGCTACTTTGTGTTAAACCAGAACCGCTCGGTACTCTATGAGCGCATTGAGCAAAGAATTGACCTTATGCTGAAACAGGGCTTAATCGATGAAGTCGCCCATCTAAGAGATATGGGCTATACGAGGGATATGATTAGTATGCAGGCATTGGGTTATAAGGAAATACTGGACTATCTGGACGGTGTTACAAGTCTCGAGGAGGCAGTCTATATTTTAAAGCGGGACACCCGCCATTTTGCCAAACGCCAGCTTACATGGTTCCGCAGGGAACCGGATGTAATCTGGCTTGACAAGGAGAACTATCCGACAACAAAGGAGCTTATGGAGCAGATTTCTACTCATTTAAGTTATTTATGAAAGGAAGCAAATACAATTATGAAAATAAATAATGTTTATCAATCCATGGGCTTAAGCCCCGAAGTAATCCAATTTGCCGAGAGGATAGAAAAACGTCTTAAGGAGCGTTTTTCCGATATTGACCGCATGGCTGAAATGAATCAGTTAAAAGTGTTAAAGGCGATGCAGGACAATCAGCTTCAGGAGGCACATTTTGCCGGAACTACTGGTTATGGCTACAATGATTTGGGGCGGGAGGCGTTAGAAGGGATTTATGCATCCTTATTTCATACAGAGGATGCTTTGGTTCGCCAGCAGATAACCTGTGGAACCCATGCCTTAAACGTTGCGTTATCTGCTAATTTACGTCCGGGAGATGAGCTGTTGTCCCCTGTTGGAAAGCCCTATGATACAATGGATGAGATTATTGGAATCCGTCCCTCCAAGGGTTCCTTAGCAGAGTACGGTGTTACCTATCGGCAGGTGGATATGCTTGCGGATGGTTCGATAGACTTTGAAGGAATCAAGGCGGCTATTACAGAAAAAACCAAGCTTGCTACCATCCAACGCTCCAAGGGCTATGCTACGAGACCGACGTTAAGTGTGGCACAGATTGGAGAAATCATTGCCTGTATCAAGAGTGTGAAACCGGATGTTATCTGTATGGTGGATAACTGTTATGGGGAACTGGTGGAGGAGCTTGAGCCAACCGATGTGGGAGCCGACCTTTGTGTGGGGTCCCTGATTAAGAATCTTGGGGGTGGACTGGCGCCAATCGGAGGTTATATTGTTGGAAAGGCAGAGTACGTGGAACAGTGTGCCTACCGGCTGACCTCACCGGGACTGGGTAAGGAGGTCGGTGCCACACTCGGAATCACAAGCCAACTGATACAAGGCTTGTTTTACGCTCCTTATGTGGTTGCTTCTGCCCTAAAGGGAGCGATTTTTGCTGCAGCATTATATGAAGAGCTGGGCTTTCAGGTATTTCCGTCGTCTGGGGAGCTGCGGCATGATATTATTCAGGCAGTCAATATGGATACTCCGGAGGGGCTTTGTGCTTTTTGCAGGGGGATTCAGGCGGCAGCCCCGGTAGATTCCTTTGTTACGCCGGAACCATGGGCAATGCCGGGGTATGACAGTGATGTTATCATGGCGGCAGGGACGTTTGTATCCGGTGCTTCTATTGAGCTTAGTGCCGATGGACCGCTAAAACCGCCTTATACTGTGTTCTTCCAGGGAGGACTTAACTATGCCCATGCGAAATATGGGATTATGATGTCGTTGCAGAGTGTGGTAGAGGCTTGTGATATTAAGTTGTGAAATGGAATGCCGACTTCACGTCTTATATATTTATATTTTAGGAGGAATCAATATGAGTATTTCCACAATCATTCACACAATAAAAAAACGACCGGGGATGTACCTAGGCAGTAATAGCATAACAGCACTAAATCATTTTCTCAATGGTTATCAGGCAGCCGAGCGTGACCTCGCCATATCTGCAAATCCTCAATTATTTCCTCTCCCATTTCGATATATGAGTGAATTTACAAAAATACGGTTGCAAGCCCATAGCAATTTAGGATGGGGACACCACATTCTCAATTTTTGTAATGGTGATGAACAACAGGCCCTCAATATGTTTTTTGAGTTGTATGATGAATTTGAGCAAATTAGAATGAAGCGCTGTTTAAAAGCCGTCTTGACTAAAAATAATATAGAATATAATAACAGCATAGAACATGGCTATAGTGTAATAAAAAATGAAAAATTTCCTGTATTTAGTAATCCTATAGCAATCTATATTATGGAATTGACGGTTTCAGCATTTATTTTGGTTGTAGAAGCCTCTGACGAGATTAGAATAGACCCACAATTTTTTACATCATTGGAAGATGCCAAAGGAAATCCACTAGGTGCGCAGCATTATTTGGGGGAAATTAAGAATTGGAAAGAAGTTTTGGAAACTGATTGCAATTTTGCGTGTAACATATTGTAAAGATTTTTAAAACTACATGGTATGTGATGGGATGGACAATTATAATATTATGGATTGTGTAATATGCCGAAAAAGAGCGAATTTGAAAAATTAAATTGTGCAATCATTTAAAATTGATTAAAATAAAAATAACAATATTTAGAAGCCTTTGTATATAATTTATGAGATGTCAGGAGGAGATTTATGAAGGAGAGAGGGTTATTACATTTTCGCGTGCTTATTTGTCTAGCGATAGGAAGCATGACACTTTTAGGAATTTGGTGGACTTCTGTAAAGGGAACGGAATTGGAACAAGTGGACTTGAGTAAGGGAGTTACCTATGAGAACGGTTATATTAATCTCAACGGAAATTCTGTGATTATGAAAGAATCTGCGAATTCTACGGATACAAACTACTTATGTAACATCTATCTGGATACCAATCGGAATAGTGTGATTGATGAAGGTGAGGAGCAGCCGGTTTCCATAGATGGGGACATAGATATTCATTCTACTACTCCGATTTATGGTATTTACAAACAGAGGTCTGTTACCCCATTATCCATTACCGTATTAGATGGAGTTTATTCTGTTATTTATGGGGTATATGACGGAGAACTGGATACCGGAGATAGTGAGGAGAATGCCTGTAGGATAAATGTACAGGAGGCACAGATTTTAAGCTGCATCAGTGCTGCCAGAAATTCTAAGATTACTGCTGCATCAACAGCAGTGGATGTTGCAGTTACTGGCGGTATAATCAATGTGGTGCAGGGAGTTGTTGGCGGGCAGATAATAAGTGGCTCATCCCAGACAGCAGTACAGATAGCAATTACCGGCAATTCCAGTCTTCCGGCTGGTGGTGTCTTTGAGGGTGTTTCCGAGGGAGCTAATATAAAGGGAGATATAGCAATCAAAGTTTCTCCCGATACTACAAGTGAAATTAATTATTTATATGTTATAAAAAACGGAGTAACCGTAGAGGGCTCGGTAGATGCCAGTATCAACCATTTATCTGTAAAAAAAGTAGCCTTTTCTGCTTATACAGGCTGTAAGGTTACAGGAGGTATGACGTTTGCCAGTGGCAGCGATACATATTTTTCACAACTTTATTTGATAGAAATGTCTAATGTTACAGGGGATGTCAGTGCATCCATATATGGTAAGATGCAGCAGGAAGACTCTGATGATAGCAACACACAAATTAGACTTCTGCGAAATGGTATCGTCGGGGGTAATGTTGATATCGACCTAAAGGATGGACTTTTTGGGCAGATATATGCAGTTGAAAATGCCAATGTAAAGGCAATCTTGATATATTATTTGAGGCTGGGACCTATACATCGTTTGTGTGGGCAATAAGCAATTCGGCAGCTATTGATGGCGATGTAACTATGTCATCCGGTAAAGAAACGGTATTTACCTCGGATTTTAAGGGGTGCATTGACAATTCTACAATCGGCGGTGATGTTACAGTAGATATCTATAATAAAAACACGAACAATAATAGTTCCAATTCATTTCAGCCCCTAGGAGATGCAACAGTCGCAGGGAAAACTGATGTAACGCTACATGGCGGGACATGGGGATATGTTTATGGTATTGGCGGAAATTCAGGTTCGTCCAAAGAGTATTCGGATGATTGCAGGGTGGAATTTACCAATGTGAAAGCCATCAACAAAATAGAAGGTATAAGTTATTCTTCCATTACCGGCAATGCAACCGTTATTTTAACAGGGTGCGAAACCACAGGGTTTCCTATTAGGGGGATTTATAGTTGTAATATATCTGGCGATGTAGCGGTTACGACAGAAGGATGTAGTGCAAAGGATAGTATCTATGGCATTAGTAATACGACTGTTTCAGGTAATGCCATAATTAGCATGAGTAATGATACATGCTCAGACGTCTATTCGATATATGGGCTACAGACAGCAAAGCTTGGCGGCAGTGCAACGGTTGATATAGAAGGCTGTATGGCATATTCGGTATATGGTGCCTGTGAGACGAATTCATTGAGCGAGAATTGTGGTATAACGATATCTATTAAGGATTGTACGGCTACGGATATTTATGGTATCAAGAGCCGGACGGATGAAACAATAACAGGAATAACAGACATTACCGTTGTAGATTGTACGGCTTCCGATACGATATATGGTATTTATTACCTTAAGTGCCAGAAGGATATCACGATTACAACTGCAAATAATCAGATGAAGAATTTTGTAGGAATCTATTGCGCCACAATTGAAGGAACTGCAACTATCATAACAGATGGAGATAACCGTGATGTTGCCAGTGAAGGCTATTATTATGGCTTACAGTACAGTATAGCAAATGGAGATATAGCTGTTACTACCAGGAACAGCCAATATGGGAATTACAAGGCTGTATATAATAATACCGCCTGCAATGGCAGTGCATCAATTACCATAGAAGGCTGTACCTTTTCCGGTAGTTATATACAGCCATTTGACGCATCAATAGTCAATATGGCTGATGGCGAGGTAGATATTATCTGTAGGGATACTGCATTCACCAGTAACGATTCCAATGCCAGTATATCCAATAGCTTATCTGGTGGAACGGTAACAATGACGATGGAGGATAGCTGTACTATAAATGATGCTTATGATCTTTTTCCTCTTTATTATGGTGGTGCCAATGCATTGCTGACCTATCAGAATGATTATTATTATGCGGGAATGTATCCGATAACAGCAGATATCAATGCAAGAAATATTTACTTTGGTAAAATTACGGGTTCTAAATCAGCTTATGCCAATATGATGATTCCAGAGGGAATAACAGTAGTGGCAGAGGAGAAGCTTTATATTCCTAATTGCTGTTATCTGCTGATAGAAGGAACGTTAAATGGTACAGTATTCCAAGGGGATGAGAATTATACAGATGGCAGCATTTATATGAATGGTGGCGTAATGGAAGAAGAGGAAAAGATGAATAACCGCTACTATCCTCTGACGCTTTCCTATCTTTCAAAGGGTAATGGAACGACGAAATTTGGAAGTGGCTCTATAAGTACGCATCCCTTATGCCCCAATCAGTATTTTGCACTTGCTGGTAGTACTCCTGCTGTTACCTTTTCTGCAAAGAAGGGTTATATGCTGACAGAGGTAGCGGTTACGAAAGAAGGAAAAAAACCACAGGTATTAATAGCAGATGATGATAATAACTATAGCTTTGAAATGGAGGCTTGTCCGGCAGAGCTTTCGGTTATGTTTACCGGAACCCAGATAACACTGGATGAAACACAATCTTCTATAACTACCAAGCTCTATGAAAAGACAACCAAGGATGCTCCATTATATGATTTGACAGACATTGCTATTACAAATGATGCAGAAGAGGGGGATGTAACCTATGAGATAAAAGAAGGAAGCACCTTACCCAAGGGGTTGACATTGGAGGATGGAAAGCTTTTTGGTACACCGGCGCAGGCATTGGAAGATGGTAAGGATGTGGTAATAACAGTAACCGGATGCAACGGTACTACTGCAGAATTTACCTTGCATATTACCGTTATGGCAGGAGATGAAGAGGGCAATCCGGTATATGAAGTTCCGAAAGATTTAACTGCTGTCTATGGAGATACACTTGGTGATGTGGAATTGCCATCAGATGAAAATGGTGCCTTTACATGGCAGCAGGAAGAAACTACCCCTGTTGGTGATGTGGGTGAACAGGAATTTCTGGTAACCTATACCCCAACCAATGACAAGTATAAAACGGTAACGGATATTAAGGTGACAGTAACTGTGCAAAAGGCAAAGGCA
>JAGATQ010000014.1 GCA_017621205.1 Lachnospira sp. | reverse complement strand
ATCTTTTATAATAATTTTAGTTATGATAATTATATTATGTATCTCTATGATGAAACATTGACATATAATGACCCATTTCCGTCAGAAAAAGATGATTTAATTAGTAGCTATTGGATGGTTAATATAGCCCCCCACTGGTGGTGGGAAGATTTGGGACCGGGTGATTGAGCAGATACCGTCAAGGTTCATTGTGATAGGGAAAAACTGGTTGATTTGTTGGAAAAAAAGTAAGGCATCAGCATTCGCTGTTTGTAATGATTACATTATTTTTTATAATAATTTTAGTTATAATAATTATATTATGTATTTTTATGATGAAACTTTAACGTATGGTGTTCCATTTCCATCCAATGAGGATAGTTGGACTACTGGTTCAATGGTTAATATTGCCCCTCGCTGGTGGTGGGAGGATTTGGAGTCTTGGAGGCATTAATTACATAAAGATTTCATGGGAGAGCAAATAAAATGAGAAAAAAAGCAGGAATTGTATTATGTATCATAGGAGCAGTATTAATAATATCAGCCATTATGTTAGTTAATTTGCCTACTCATCAAGATGTACAGGCTAATGATAACGAAGATATAACGGAAGTCACACAGGAAGGGATAGATGAGGGAAAGAATGACATAACAACAGAGTATCAGGGGGAGACAAAACAGTCAACAAGTCAAGCACGGGCAGATAGTAATGCAGACAATACTATACAATCAAATACGAAACAATCCGCCCATGATATTAACCCGGAAGTGTATAAATGGCCATGTGGGAGTACATTTTATCAAGATTGGGAGGAATCTAAGCTGGTCGTTGAATTTGCAAAGAATAAGGAATACTATGAGCAGATAGCAGAGCAGTTTTAAGAATATGAGGGAAAGGATGTATATTTTTATGCTGATAAAGATATGCTTTACTTTGATGAATGTAAGAATGAAGGCAGTGTAAAGGTAAGCTGTGATAATGAGAAGCTGAGGGGCTTGTTGGAGAAAGGCAGAATACATTCTATAAGGGTAGGAAGTGATTACATAATTTTTAATACTGATATCAGTGAAAAGGAAATGATTATGTATTTTTATGACGAGACTTTGACATATAATGACCCTTTACCTTCAGAAAAAGATGATTTAATTAGTGGTTATTGGATGGTTGATATTGCACCGCATTGGTGGTGGAAAAATCTTGCCAGAAAAGGAATTTAACCATTTTTGTAAATATGTTTACAGGAGAACAAATAAAATGAGAAAGAAAGCAGGAATTGTATTATGCATCATAGGGGCAGTGTTAAGATAAGTTATGATAAGGAATTAAATTTTTTCATATCATATACTCTAAGACTAATTTTGCATATACGAAGTTTGCATGATTACTGGTTGCAAGGGCAATATAAATATGTTAGAATACATGCAACTGATAAAGTATCACTAACAGTACTATAGATTGTTATGTGAGGTATTTATGTATTAATATTTTCCTCAAGCATACGAATAGATAAAGCTCTGGTAACATTTGGAGATGAATTGTATTGCTGTGGGTAGATTATGGAGGGATGATTATGTCAGCGAACAATGATAAGTATTATCAGGAAAGAATGGTGCTGCAGCCGGGGGCAAACGAGGTTTCTCCGGCAGCTTACAATGCAATTATCGGCGGTGTGTTGTTATATGGATTTATTGTCGATGCATTGATTGTCGCCTTATTTAAAGGACGGGCAATCACAATGATGACCACGAATCCATCGGGATATACGGTTAATCTGTTGGTGATGGCAGGTGTGTATATTGTTTGTTGTATTGTTGGTTCTCTTATGGTACATAGGTCAGACAATCCGGTAGTAAGCTTTATAGGCTTTAACCTGTTTGCTGTTCCGATTGGTTTTATTCTGGCTTATGCTACGATTCCGTTTTATAGCAGTGGAACGATTGCGAGAGCGTTTGTGTTAACAGCGATTATTACCGGGGTTATGATGGCGATTTCTACGTTATTGCCGGATACCTTTCTGAGTATGGGTAAGACATTATTTATATCATTGTTAGTGTGTATTGTTGTAGATTTGCTAGCAATATTTATATTTCACATCGATTTAATTGTCATTGATTATGCAGTTACCTTTATTTTTGCTTTGTTTGTGGGATATGATTGGGCTCGTGCCAATCAATGTGTGAAGACGGTGGATAATGCTGTGGATAGTGCGGCAGAGCTTTATATTGATATTATTAACCTGTTTTTGCGTATATTAAGTATTTTAGCAAGAGCAAATGATTAATGTATTAGTTTGAATGATTAATAATGACTTATATTTTGACCGCTATTATCGGAATATGTTTTCTATGTGTCAGAACAGTGGACAGAGACATATTCTGGCAATAGCGGTTTCTAGTACATTGAATACTAAGTTTGTTTACGTTAAACTTGTCTAAATTTCCATCTGCGACGTTAGATTTTCTAGCTATCTGTCTGGCAGAACCTTTTCATTTCTTCGTACAGACGTGTAATTGGTAATCCGACGACATTATTGTAATCACCGTGTATTTTTTCTACGAGAATTGCCCCCCTTCCCTGAATACCATAGCTGCCAGCTTTGTCCATTGGTTCTTTGGTAGTGATATAGGCTTTGATTTCTTCCTCAGAGAAGCTTCGCATAAAAACCTTGGTTTCTTCGTGGAAGGTTACCTTTTTTTGAAGCATTCCATTATCGCATAGACAGAGCGTGACACCGGTAAATACACTGTGTTCGTGGCCTCTTAAGTTAGAAAGCATGGCAAAGGCATGGGCTTCATCTTTGGGTTTGCCAAGGATATGACCATGGTCGGCAACGATGGTATCCGCCCCGATAACGAGATAAGAGCCGGGCAGTTTTATTGTTTTTGCAACATCTACACATTTTTGTTCGGATAGCTCTTCAACAATTTCGGCAGGAATTGTTTTGGTAATGCGTTCTTCCACGGTACTTTTTATAATTTGAAAGTCTGTGATACCCATCTGGGTAAGCAGTTCCTTACGCCGGGGGGAAGCAGATGCAAGTATATAGTTCATAGGTAACCTCCTTCATCTTCACTGGTCGTATGATGCCAAAGTCAAAAAGGTATTTTGACCCCAACTGATGCCACGGATTGCTTCGTTGTTCCACAACTTGCGCAATCCTGCAAACATTCGAAATTCGCTAATTTACTGCGTAAATTGCTCCTTTCTCATGTTTGGCGAGTCCCAAGTTCAAATGCTTTGTCATGCAAGCATGAACGGCATTTTGACCTTTTGCCCCTAACATCATTTATTTTACATTATTTTTTCATATTTTGAAACCTTCTTCTGTTTTTCAACGACTTATATATTGGAATTGCGAAATAAAGTACATCCTTGCTATCGTAATAATACTATATAAATTTACTTCGTTGTCGCAGCGATGCAAAGTACAAAGGCGTAAATTTATATAGTATTATGATTAATAAATAGTAGATATAAGTTTCGCAATTGCCTAAATAACATATAAGAGAAAGAGGAGATTACTATGGCAAGAGCGGTAAAAACATTTTTAATTGCAGCAGTTGGGGCGTTTGTTGGTTGGATGATAGGGGGGATGTTTGACCCAGGGCGGATTTATGGATATATCATATTTTTTATGGGTTTTCCTTTTGGCTGGAGCTTTCTGGGAAAACATGTCGGACATTTATTAAGCACTAATTTTGCATTGATGGCGACGGTGTTTGTTGTTCGGTGTATGTTGGCAGGATTTATTGGGTGGGTGATTCTACCAATTGAGATTATCCGTTCTGTTGTTGAGGTGTTTAGTAAAAGAGGAGAGTAAGTACATATGAGTTGGGAAGAGGAAGGAGAGAGTCATGGATTTCAATCAAAAGAAGGAAGAGCTTGAGGAGTGTATTTTACGGATTCGCCAAGGGGATAAGGAGGCCTTTGAACAGTTGTATCGCTGTACAGAGAACTATATTTATTATTGTATTGCAAGGGAGGGATTACCGGAGCAGGCGGTTGTTGATGTTATGCAGGAAGTGTATCTGGCAGTTTATGAGGGGCTTGACTCTTTGAGAGATATACATGCGGCAATGGGTTGGATGAAGAAAATTGCTTTTCATAAGAGTATGGATTATTTTCGCAGGCAGGAGAAAGACAATATTTTATGGAAAGAGGAAATAGAGGAAAATGAAAATCTGGATATTCCTGATAATATAAGTATGCCAGAGGAAATTATGGAAAGACAGGAACTACAACAAATTGTTCAGGAGCTTCTAGGGAAATTAGAGGATGAGCAGCAATGGATTTTGAAGGCGTATTATTTTGAAGACTGCAAGGTAAAAGAAATTGCACAGCAGATGGGAATCCCGGAAAATACAGTAAAGACAAAGCTTGTAAGGGCGAGAGGAAAGCTTAAAGAATTGGTTGAGGGATTAGAGAAGCAGCAGGGCATTCGTCTTCGTTCTATTCCTGCTGCACCAGTACTTTTGTTTTTGTTGGATTTACAAGCCGAAACTGTGACAGTGCCGCCGGAAGTTTCTGCTTCTCTATATATGTGGATAAAAGAGGAGCTCCCCGCACTTGCTAATATGGCACAGGTGGAGTTGACGGCAGGAAAAACACTTATGACAGGTGCATCTTCTAATACATCTGGACAGGTTGGTAACGTTGGAATTCATCTTGCTGGAATTGCTGCTAAAAAATGGGTTGTAGGAGGCATTGTAGTATTATTAGCAGGTGCTGTTGCCGTTCCTACTTTGTTAAAGCAGGATAAGGAGCAGGAGCAGGTGGTAACAACGGAAGCAGTTGGAGCAGAACAAACAGAGGATATAAGAGGTCAGTCAGAGGCGGCTAATACACAACAGCCGGAGAAAACTTCATCTCCAGTTGAGCAGGAGTCAGAGCTGATAGCATATTATCATGAAGTATACGACCAGATGTGTGAAACTCATGAATGGCCGAAGGTGAGTAATAACTATACTAGTTGTGAGGGTGCACTTCCTGTTTCCAATGTGGAAAATGACTTGGCATATACCGTGATGGATGTTGATACAGATGGACAGGAGGAGTTTGTTGTCTGTGTGATGCATGCAATGGATGGAAACTCTGAGCGGCAGTTGGCAGTATACAAATATCAAGAGAACACGAAGGATTTCGTACAATTATTTGGTATGAATGAAAGCTTATATGGGGAAAGTGCCGAGGTATGTTTTTATGCTAATGGAGGAGTAGCCCTGTTCGATGGTCAGGACGCAAAGCGTCCTAGTGTGAATATATATGCATATGATGCCATTAACGCTGTTTATGCTTGGAAAGGGAGTGTAACTTATTGGAGTGATACACCAGAAAATCAGGATTTGTTCGATGTTTTCCCGAAAGATATAGATGAAGACAACGATGGTGTTGTATGGCGGTCGGAGAGGGCGGATGTACCTGAGGGGGTAAGTCCGTTTACTGTGTTTGATAAGGAAGGCTATGATGAATGGAGAAAAAATAATTTGAATGAGGAAGAAAAAATAGATTTTACATGGACGCTGTTTTCGGAAGGATGGAAGACAAAAGTTTACGAATAGACCAATTATTAATATGCATCGACTGGATTACCTAAAAAAAACACTTTCCTATTTCAACATTTTCCGCTATAATGAATCTGTATGTTATCAATAGGATGTATTAGGAGGAGTTTGCGATGTATAAGATTTTACGCAAAGAAACACTCAATAGTGCAGTAGAATTAATGGAGATTGAGGCTCCGTATGTTGCACGTAAGTGTGAACCGGGACAGTTTGTTATTGTTCGTGTTGATGAGGATGGCGAGCGGGTGCCATTAACGATTGCAGATTATGACAGAGAGAAAAACTCTGTTACTATTATTTATCAGGTAGTAGGATATTCTACTGAGCTGTTAAGCAAAAAGGCGGAGGGGGATACAATATGTGATTTTGTTGGTCCCCTTGGAGCACCGGCACCGCTCCATAAGATGGAGAGAGTGTGTGGTGTAGCGGGAGGTGTTGGTGCAGCTCCTCTTTATCCGCAGCTTCGTAAGCTTGCCAATATGGGGGTCAAGGTGGATGTCATTATCGGTGGCAGAAGCGCAGAGTTTGTTATTCTGGCAAAGCAATTTGAAGAGTTTTGTGACAATGTATATATTACAACGGATGATGGTTCATTAGGAATCAAGGGCTTTGGTACAACTGTGCTTCAGGAGCAGATTGATAAGGGTGTAAAGTATGATGAAGTCATTGCCATCGGCCCGTTGATTATGATGAAGAATGTGGTAAAGCTTACAAAGGAATATGATATTCCAACCATGGTCAGCCTAAATCCAATTATGATTGATGGAACCGGAATGTGTGGTGGATGCCGTGTTACCGTTGGTGGTGAGACGAAATTTGCCTGTGTTGATGGTCCGGACTTTGACGGCTTCTTAGTGGATTTTGATGAGTGTATGAAGCGTCAGGGTATGTTTAAGGAAGAAGAGCATCAGTGCAGAATTGGAAGGGGGCAATAAGCATGGCGAATATGAGTATGACAAAGGTACCGATGCCAGAGCAGGCACCGGACGTGAGAAACAAAAACTTTGATGAGGTTGCATTAGGCTATACCGAGGAGATGGCGAAGGAAGAGGCGGCACGCTGTTTGCAGTGTAAGAACCCACTTTGTATGCAGGGGTGTCCGGTGAACGTGCCAATTCCAGGATTTATTGAGAAGGTGGCAGAGGGTGATTTTGAAGCTGCCTACCAGATTATCAGTAGTGAGAATGCACTGCCTGCTATTTGTGGGCGTGTATGTCCGCAGGAAAACCAGTGTGAGGGCAAGTGTGTCCGTGGTATTAAGGGTGAGCCGGTATCCATCGGGCGTCTGGAGCGTTTTGTGGCAGATTATCATATGGCAAACGAGGCGAAGAAGGAGATATCCATTGAGAAGAAGGGAATCAAGGTTGCAGTGGTTGGTTCTGGTCCTTCCGGAATTACCTGTGCAGGTGAGCTTGCCAGAAAGGGCTATGATGTTACGGTGTTTGAGGCCCTACATAAGGCTGGCGGTGTGTTAAGCTACGGTATCCCTGAATTTCGTCTGCCAAAGGATTTGGTGGCAAAGGAGATTGAGAATGTCACGGACCTTGGGGTTGAGATTGTTCCTAATGTAGTAATTGGTCGTTCCATTACGATTGATGAACTAATGGAGGATGGATATAAGGCAATTTTTGTTGGTTCCGGTGCGGGACTTCCAAGGTTTTTAAATATTCCGGGAGAGAATTTACTTGGTGTTTATTCTGCCAATGAATTTTTAACCCGTGTGAATCTGATGAAGGGATATTTATTCCCCGAGACGCCAACTCCGGTTAAGGTTGGCAAAAAAGTGGCTGTTGTCGGTGCCGGTAATGTAGCGATGGACGCTGCAAGAACGGCAAAACGCCTTGGTGCAGAGGAGGTATATATCGTATACCGTCGTGGTGAGGATGAGGTTCCTGCAAGAGCAGAGGAAGTACATCATGCTAAGGAGGAAGGCATTATATTTAAGCTGCTTAACAACCCGGTAGCGATTCATGGGGAAGATGGCTGGGTTAAGAGCATGGAGATTGTAAAGCAGGAGCTTGGTGAGCCGGATGATTCCGGGCGTAGAAGTCCGGTGCCGATTGAAGGCTCGAATTATGAGATTGCAGTGGATACGGTGGTTATCGCCATTGGACAAAGCCCGAATCCGTTGATTCGTCAGACTACCCCCGGACTGGATACTCAGAAATGGGGAGGTATCATTGTGGATGAGGATACCATGAAGACCAGCAAGGATGGCGTGTATGCCGGAGGAGATACGGTGACTGGTGCAGCGACGGTTATTCTGGCTATGGGGGCAGGTAAGAAGGCAGCGAAGGCAATTGATGAATTCCTATCAAAATAGAAGGATGGTAAGACAGCGTTAGCTGTTTAAGAAGTACTGTCAGATAAATAGGTTTAGGAAGCAAGTGGTTTATAGAAGTCTATAAATCACTTGTCTTATATTGAAGCATCTATTAAGATGGATTAGGCAATTGCGAAACTCGTAGTTGTTAAACCAGATGAATATTTGAAAGGAGACAAAATAATGCTTAACATGAATGATGATTACGCGGAATTTTCTATAGAAAGTAAGAATAAGCGGACGAATGTGGGTGTGGTTATTCTGACAATTCTTCTGGCAATAGCGGGATTACTTTTGGTTTTGCTGATTAATGCCATGCTGCCACCAAAGATTCGGATGCTTGGCAGTCTGTTGCTTGTTGCCTATGTTGTGGTTGGTGTCCCACTGTTTGTTTCTATCTGCCATGCCAAGTCGGTCGATTACGATTATCTCTATGTTGAGAATGATTTGGATATTGATATGGTGACAAACAAGAGTAAGCGCAAGCATGTGCTTACCGTGCATTTAGAGCATGCTAAGAGGATTGCGCCAAAGGGAAGTCAATCCATTTTAGGATATGAGGGACAGGGAGCCGTTAAAGTCAAGGATTATACTTCTGGCGGGGAGAATCCGTATGTGATTGTTGTAGAGAAGAATGGAAGCGTGGTGGAGCTTTTGATTGAGCCGGATGAACATATGCTTTCCCTGATGAAGCAGAGAAATAAAGATATCTTTTATGAGGAATAGAGGATGGTATGATTTTTATAATAATGATACTAATACCAAGATATGGTATATTCCTTTAACAAGGGAACAAAATTTTGTGGATTCTAGTGGGAATATTTGTTGACGATTAAATAAATATTTGCTAACATAATGTAACTAAGACATAAAGAAGGAGGATAAGGAAATGGGTAAGATTGTTGCAGAGGGGATAACATTTGATGATGTGTTATTAGTGCCGGGATATTCTGAGGTGATTCCCAATGAGGTGAATCTGGAGACTCAGCTTACAAAGAAGATTAAGTTAAATGTGCCATTGATGAGTGCGGGTATGGATACGGTTACGGAGTACCGTATGGCGATTGCGATGGCGAGACAGGGCGGTATTGGTATCATACATAAGAATATGTCCATTGCAGCACAGGCAGAAGAGGTAGATAAGGTAAAGCGTTCAGAAAACGGTGTTATTACCGACCCATTTTATTTGTCTCCTGAGCATACCTTGAAGGATGCGGATGATTTGATGGCAAAGTTCCGCATCAGCGGCGTGCCGATTACAGAGAATGGCAAGCTGGTAGGTATTATTACGAACCGTGATTTAAAGTTTGAGACGGACTATACGAAGAAGATTAAGGAATCCATGACGAGTGAGGGACTGATTACTGCAAGAGAGGGGATTACGTTAGAGGAGGCGAAGAAGATTCTTGCGATGGCGAGAAAGGAGAAGCTTCCGATTGTAGACGCAGATAACAATTTAAAGGGATTGATTACGATTAAGGATATTGAGAAGCAGATTAAGTATCCGATGTCTGCCAAGGATTCGCAGGGAAGACTGCTTTGTGGTGCCGCTGTCGGAGTTACCCCGGATATTACGGACCATGTAGATGAGCTGGTGCGTGCCAAGGTTGACTGTGTGGTAATTGATACGGCACATGGACATTCTGCCAACGTACTAAAGACATTTAAGCTGATTAAGGAGAAGTATCCCGACTTGCAGGTGATTGCAGGTAATGTAGCAACGAAGGATGGAACACAGGCGATGATTGACATGGGAGTGGATGCGGTTAAGATTGGTATCGGACCAGGTTCTATCTGTACTACCCGTGTAGTTGCAGGAATTGGTGTGCCACAGATTACTGCGATTATGGATGCCTATGAAGCAGCGGATAAGGCTGGTATTCCGGTCATTGCAGACGGTGGTATCAAGTATTCCGGCGATATCACGAAGGCGATTGCTGCCGGGGCTAATGTGTGTATGATGGGTTCTATGTTTGCGGGCTGTGATGAGTCTCCCGGAGATTTTGAGTTATATCAAGGACGTAAATATAAGGTATATCGTGGTATGGGTTCTATTGCGGCTATGGAGAATGGAAGCAAGGACCGTTATTTCCAGTCCAATGCAAGAAAGCTGGTACCGGAAGGTGTTGAGGGACGTGTCGCATATAAGGGGACCGTGGAGGATACCGTATTCCAGCTGCTTGGTGGTCTTCGTTCCGGTATGGGTTATTGTGGTGCCAGAACAATTGAGGAGTTAAAGCAGAAGGGACGGTTTGTTAAGATATCTGCGGCATCCTTGAAGGAGAGCCATCCTCATGATATTCAGATTACAAAGGAAGCACCTAACTATAGCGTTGAGTAAGAAGAAAAGAAATAAAGAAAGTCAGGCTCTGCTGTATCTGCTTATTTTTTTAGCGGGTATGGCAGTAGGAGTTCTGGCATTTTTTATTGTAAATATACAAAAGACGCTGCCGTCAACAGTATTGACGAAGGAAGTGAGGGAACCGGTTAAACGGGTGCAACGACCGGAGATTAAGCAGATGCTTCTGACGCCAAATGAATTTTCAAGACCGCAGCTTGAGTTAAGGCAGGTTAATGGGGTAGTGGTTCACTATGTGGCGAATCCCGGAACGAGTGCAAAGGACAACCGAAATTATTTCGAGGGATTAAAGGACAGTGGTGCTACCTATGCCAGCTCCAATTACATAGTGGGGTTAAAGGGGGAGATTATCCAGTGTGTTCCCCTTGACGAGATGGCATACTGTTCTAATGAGCGTAATGAAGATACGGTTTCTATCGAGTGTTGCCATCCCGATGAAACAGGACAGTTTAATGATAATACCTATCAATCGTTAGTACATCTTACAGCATGGCTTTGTGGCAGATATAATCTCACTATGGATAAGGTGATAAGGCATTATGATGTAACAGGGAAAAACTGTCCGAAGTATTTTGTAGAACACGAAGAAGCATGGACGAAGTTTCGGTTGGATGTAGAGGCATATATTAGTAAGCATGCGATTGATAACGAGGCTGCTACAACTAAGCAGGAGCAGCAATGACGAAAACAGCATGGAAACATTACTGGAAGAACAATCTGCCTAGGTAACAGAGGTAAAATCAGAGAATTTGACATTTTTCCCGAAAAATTTTTGTATAATGTTTATAGAAAAAATAATTGAAATTGCAGGAGGTAACGGATGTACGAAGAAGTTGGAAATGTATATGGTGCATATACGTTGGTACAGAAAAGACAATTGAAAAATGTAAATGGATGGGGCTATGTGCTGTCTCACAATAAGACGAAGGCAAGGGTGGCTGTCATTCAAAATGATGATGACAATAAGGTGTTTAATATCGGATTCCGTACCCCGCCTGCCAATGACACAGGTGTACCGCACATTATGGAACATAGTGTTTTGTGCGGTTCTAAGAAATTTCCGGTTAAAGACCCCTTTGTGGATTTGGCAAAGGGTTCTTTGAATACCTTTCTGAATGCGATGACCTTTCCGGATAAGACCGTTTATCCTGTTGCGAGCTGTAATGAGAAGGATTTTCAGAATCTTATGGATGTATATCTGGACGCTGTCTTTCATCCGAATATCTACGTTCATGAGGAGATATTAAAGCAGGAAGGCTGGCATTACGAATGCAATGATAAGGAGGAGCCCATTATATACAACGGTGTTGTATATAACGAGATGAAGGGCGTGTTTTCTGCACCGGAATCGAAGGTGGAACGGCTGAATCTGCGTACCCTTTATCCAGATACTCCCTATCGTTTTGAGTCTGGTGGTGACCCGGATGCGATTTATGAATTGACATATGAGGAGTTCCTTGCCTTTCATCAGAAATTCTATCATCCGTCCAATTGTTATATTTATCTGTATGGTGATATGGATATGGAGGAGAAGCTTCGTTTTATTGATGAGGAATATTTAAGCGAGTATGATTATTTAGAGGTGGACTCTGCCATTGCCAGGCAGAAGCCCTTTGCTAATATGAAAGAGGTTTCTGGGACCTATGCGATTACAGAGGAGGAGGAAGAAAAGGATAAGACCTTCTTCAGTTACAATGTAGCGGTGGGGGAGACGACTGATGCAACGCTTTATATAGCGATGAAGATATTGGAATATGTCCTGATTAATGTGTCTGGTGCCCCACTGAAAAAGGCATTGATTGATGCTGGCATCGGCAAGGATATTTCCTCATCTAATGAGAATTCTATCCGCCAGCCAATGTTTTCAATTATTGCCATGAATGCGAACGAGGAGCAGAGGGATGATTTCTACAGAGTATTGATGGATACATTAAAGGGGCTGGTGAAGGATGGTTTAAACCGTAAGAGCCTGGAGGCGGCAATTAATCTGTTTGAGTTTCGGGAGAGAGAAGCCAATTTTGGTTCCTATCCTAAGGGGCTGATGTATGGTTTAAATATGTTTGATAGCTGGCTGTATGATGATGAGAAGGTATTTGACCTTCTGGATGTGGATGAAATCTTTGTATTTTTAAGGGAGCATATTGATACCGGGTATTTTGAGCAGTTGATTCAGACCTATTTTATTGAGAATACCCATGCGGCATTGGTTACAGTGACACCGGAGAAAAATCTTGCGAAAAAGCAGGATGAGGAATTGGCTAAGAAGCTAAAGGCTTATAAGGATTCCTTAAGTGATGAGCAATTGGACCAGTTGATTGCAGACAACCATGCACTAAAGGAGTATCAGGAGCGGGAGGATTCTAAGGAAGATAAGGCAAAGCTTCCGATGCTTAAGATTTCAGATATTGAAAAGAAGGCGAAACCGTACGTCAATGAGGAGATTATGGTTGCGGATACCAAGGTAGTGACCCATTCCTTATTTACGAATGGCATTACTTACCTGAATTTCAGTTTTGATATGCGTAGCCTTCCGTTAGAGCTGCTACCTGTTTCCAGCATATTAGTCAGTCTGCTTAAGGAGGTTGATACCGAGCATTATACTTATCAGGAGCTTGCCAGTGAGATTGGGCTTCACATCGGGGGCTTAAGCTTTAGTACGATTACCTACAAGAATGATAGTAAGCCGGGTGGATATGGTGCGTTGTTCCAAGTGCAGGCAAAGGCATTCCACAACAAGGTGGATAAGGCAGTGGAGCTGATGAGGGAGGTTTTGTTCACCAGTAACTTAGATGATGATAAACGAATTAAGGAGATTGTTGCGGCGGAAAAAGTGGCATTGCACTCCCAGCTTATGAATTCAGGCCATGTTGCGATGGCGAACCGTGCGATGTCCTGCTATGATGAGATGGCGGCGTATAAGGAGCGTACGGATATGGTGGATTACTATCATTATCTTGAGGAGCTTCAGGAGCATTTTGACGAGCGGATAGAGGAATTAAAGGAACAGCTTAAAAAAACTGCCCGGTATATTTTTACGGACAATCATCTGATGGTGAGTATTACAACGGATCAGAATGTAAAAGAATTACTTAAGTCCCCCCTTGAAAAGTTCAAGGAGAGCTTATATGATAATTATGAAGCAGAACCATGCCGCGTACCTTTGAATGACAAGCGGGAAGGCTTTATGACTTCTTCCAAGGTACAGTATGTTGCCTGTGCAGGGAATTTTAAGGAGGCAGGATATGATTATACCGGAGCGTTGCTGGTATTAAAGATGATTTTCTCTTATGAGTACCTGTGGATGAACATTCGTGTCAAAGGAGGGGCTTACGGTTGTGGCTGTAGCTTTAGCAGATTTGGCAACGGTTATTTTACCTCTTACCGTGACCCGAATCTTGCCCGTACCTATCAGATATATGAGGAGGCAGCAGACTATGTGAAAGCATTTGCTGTTGATGAGCGTACCATGACCCAGTATATTATCGGTGCCATCAGTATGCTAGACCAGCCAATGACGCCTTCCGCTTTTGGTGCGGCATCCTTTGCGGCATATCTTCAGGGAATTACCAATGAGGAGAAGCAGCAGGAGCGGGATGAGGTTTTAGCGGCGGATGCGAAGGCTATTCAGGCACTTGCACCGATTGTGAAGGCAATTTATGATAAGAAGGCATTTGCCGCACTTGGAAATCAGGAGACGGTAAAGAAGGAAACACAATATTTTGATGAGATGGTGGTTTTAAAATAATGAAAGAACAAGGCTATAAATCTGGTTTCGTAACGCTGATTGGCAGACCTAATGTAGGTAAATCTACCTTGATGAATCATTTAATAGGGCAAAAGATTGCCATTACCTCTAAGAAGCCGCAGACGACCAGAAACCGGATTCAGACGGTATATACGGATGAGCGGGGCCAGATTGTATTTTTGGATACGCCAGGGATGAACAGGGCGAAAAATAAGCTTGGAGAGTATATGCTGTCTGTGGCACAGCACACATTAAAAGAGGTTGACGTGATTCTCTGGCTTGTAGAGCCAACGACCTTTGTAGGAGAAAATGAGAAATATATTGTAGAGCAGCTAAAGAAGGTTAAGACTCCGGTTATATTGATAGTGAACAAAATGGATACAGTTGAGCAGAAGGAGCTTGATAAGGCGATTGCTGTCTATAAACAGCTTCTGGATTATGAGAAAATTATTCCGGTGTCTGCCCTTAGAAGTCGGAATCTTGATACGGTTATTGATACTATTATGAACAAGCTTCCAGAAGGACCACAATATTATGATGAGGATACCATTACAGACCAGCCTATGCGTCAGATTGTGGCAGAGCTGATAAGGGAGAAGGCACTGCGTCTTTTGGAGCAGGAGATTCCGCATGGCATTGCAGTTACGATTGAACAGATGAAGCGCCGGGAGAATGGTTTGTATGATATTGATGCATCCATTATCTGCGAGAAGGCATCCCACAAGGGGATTATTATTGGTAAAAATGGAAGTATGCTAAAGAAGATTGGAAGTACTGCACGCCGTGACGTGGAACAGATGCTTGAGGCAAGGGTGAATCTTCAGATATGGGTTAAGGTGAGAAAGGAATGGCGGGACAGCGATATTTTCCTGAAGAATTTTGGGTATAACAAGAGTGATATTTAACGCAGGGTGACGTTTCAGTTACCATATTTTATCTAACATATTTTTACGAACGAGGGTTATGTTAATTAGTAGAAAAGAAATCAAACATAAGGGGCGGCGTAAGATATGGAAGAAGCATGGAAACGATTTGAACAAAGCGGAAGCATAGCGGATTATCTGGATTACAGCCGAAAAAAACAGACAGGTGTTGCCGGATTGGATGCAGAGTTTGCCAAGGAGATATCCGTAGACTTAGAGGAGGCCGAGGGGACGGATGGGACAATTGATAAAGCTGACCGGAATCGTACTTTCGGCGAGTAACGTAGGTGAATATGATAAGAGGGTGGTAATTCTAACCAAGGAGCGGGGCAAAATTACCGCCTTTGCAAGAGGGGCGAGAAAGATGGGAAGCCCCTTTCTTGCTGCATGCCAATCCTTTGCTTATGGTTTCTTTACTATTTTTTCCGGCAAAAATTATAACATCAATGCCGTGGAGATAGAACAATATTTTCCAGAACTCAAGGAGGATATGAATAAGCTTTACCGGGCATTGTATTTTTGTGAAATGGCAGATTACTACACGGTAGAAGGCAATGATGAGCTGGCAATCATGCAGCTGCTCTATGTAACTCTTGTGGCATTGCAAAAGGGAGTTGTGGGAGATGAGCTGATTCAGGTTGTTTATGAGATTAAGATGCTTGCTTATTTTGGGCTAATGATGGAGACAAGCCGTTGTGCAGTATGCAGCCGGGATAGGGTTGAGACGGCAGATGCTGCTCCTTTTTTGACACACTTTTGCAGTGCAAGGGGAGGCGTAGTCTGTAAAAGCTGTGCAAAACAGTTGCCCAATACATATACGATTCTAGAATCTACATTATATACATTGCAGTACATATTAAGCCAGCCGGTTACAAAGCTGTATCATTTTAAAGTGACATCTGAGGTGCTTAAGGAGCTGAAACGGGTTAGTAAGGATTATCAGAAAACGCATGTGAATCATGCCTTTAAGGCGCTTAGCTTTTTAGAATTTTAGATAAATGTGAAACACTAAATTACTAATGAGATAGTCATAATGTTATATAAATTTGCTTCGTTGTCCGAGCATAGCTCGGTACAAAGGCGCTAATTTATATAACATTATGACTATCCACCATGTGAATGGAAGTTTCACAATTGCTATAATAAGCTTTATGAGGAGAGGAATGTGTAAGGCTTTTTGGAAGAGGAAAATTAAAAAGCGGCTGGCAGGAAAGCTACATCCTGAGCCGCTTTTGATAGTGTTTTATATGATGTTGAGGTCAAAAGGCATTTTGCCCTCAACTGATGCCACGGATTGCTTCGTTGCTTCACAACCCCTGCAATCCTGCATGCATTGAAATGCTGTTTTTGTAGGTGACAGCTACATTACAGATTCTTTAACAAATCCTTCTGGATAGGAGCATAATGTTCATCCACTAATCCAAAATCCTTTTGTTTATAATTCCAGACAGCACGTCCGATACCATATTTTTCAAATACAGTGTGGATATCTTCAAACCAGCGGACGGTATCAGCAAGAGGTGCCTGGTCGATGACACCATATTCACCACAATAAAGCGGAACATCCTGTTCCTTGGCATATTCTACAGCGGGAGCAAACAGGACTTCGAAATACTCTGTTCCCATTCCCTTTAATTCCTTGGCATAGATGGCGCCCATCAAATCCTCTACAAACTGTTTGCTCTTTTCCTGATATTCTTCCAGAGGAGCAGGATAAGACATGGAGAAATCTTTTGTCATACCTTCTACCCAGTATGCCTTCTGATGGGTAAATACCAATGGCTCATAGCAGTGGAAATTATATACTATTTTACCATCATAAGGCTTGGTAAGCTGTGGGACACTGGTTACATTGTTGTAATTCACACCGCCAAAGATGATATAGGTATCCGGTGCGAGTTTACGAATTGCTGTAATGGTACGATTTACAATGTCATTCCAAGGCTCAGCCACAGCCGGACTTACAATTTCATTTAACAATTCAAAGGCAAGCATATCGTGATACCCGCCATACCGTTTTGCAAATTCCTCCCATAAGCCGATGAAATGTGCCTGTAGCCCTTTATCATGGAAAAACTTTTCCTTATCTCCCTTGTCAAGAGGGTCAAAGGAGTACCCATAGGTTTTGTGCAGGTCTAAAATCATGTTCAGTCCATGTGTTTTGCACCATTGGATACAATTATCAATATATCCAAATCCGTCCTCTTTATAGCTGCCGTCTTCCGTTTCAAGAATATCATAATCTACGGGAACACGGATGTGGTCTAATCCCCAAGAAGCAATCTGCTCAATATCCTGTTCCGTGACAAAGGTTTCAAAGTGCTGCTTCTCATAGCTGACGCACTGTGAAATCCAACCACCTAGATTGACACCCTTTTGATAGCCTTCAAAAATTCTCATAATGATTACCTCCGTTTCCTTATGCTGGTACATTGGATATTAAGACAAGTTTAATGTAAACAAGCTTAGTATTCAATGTACTAGTATGGCATATTTTATATCATAAAGTATAACAAAAAATTCCATTTTTAACTATATATTTTCAGATAAATCCACTTAATCCATTTTTGTGGTAATCTCCTATCTATTTTTAGCTTGAAAATAAACAGAAGAAACGGTACAATGATTACTAATGTAATATTATGATGCCAGGGTCAAAAGGTCAATATGCCGTTCATGCTTGCATGATAAGGCATTTGAACTTGGGACCCGCCAAACATGAGAAAGGAGCAATTTACGCAGTAAATTAGCGGATTTCGAATGTTTGCAGGATTGCAGGAGTT
>JAGATQ010000013.1 GCA_017621205.1 Lachnospira sp. | reverse complement strand
GGATTTCATTACTGGTATATACTCAAAATCCTGTGTTGTATAATACCAGTAATAGCTGGAACCGTCTTTTTTCCTTAGCGGTTCTATCACCTTTCCATCCTCTGTCTTGTAGTTCCCAATCTGAATCGTGATATAGTTCTTATTCTTTTCCTTTTTCTTTTCAGTTAGGTCGTTTAGTTTGGTAACGACCTTAAGCTTTAAGTCTTTCGGAAACGGGGTCATGTTAAAATTGACCTTGTTAAGCGTGTATGTATCTTCAATTCCCTCGGTTACCAGTTTCTTATATTTCCCACAGCTTTCTTCCTGTCCGTAAAATAACTGCCGTTTAAATTCCTGATACATCCCATCTCCCCGAAATTTTACATTGATGTGAATGTACAGCGTGTCATCTACAATATTGAATACAATGGCTTCTTTTTCATTATATTCCAGTGTGTCCTGATTCAGAAAGTGTACTCCCTTAAATATATCGTTCCAGTTTTTAAAAAAGAAATCACAGTTTGCCCTTTTAGAATATAGCAATACCTTGTCTGACGCAACTGCCGCTTTCTTTTTATTGACTACAGTGACGATTCCTGTTTCTCCCAGTGTTCCTAATACAGAGATTTTCCTGCGGGGATTTCCTGTTTTGAAATCTGCTTTCTGGATGCCATGGATGCCATATTTTTTTGTTGCTTTTTGATACAGATATAACCTGCATACCTTTGTCTTTTTGCCATTCTTGGTACATTTGATTAGAACACTGCCACTGTTTTTCATAGTGACAACACCATCTCGTACTTGAGCTATATTGGGACTTGAACTGCTCCATGTAAGTCCTTCTGCGTTAGGAGACAGAAGAATACTTTTGTTCTTCTCATAAAGGTAGAATTTTTCCTTTGGGATGTTTTTGAATACCTTGTTGGTTACCTGATGGGGGTCTCCTACCTTGATTGTTTTTCTGGCAATGGTCTTTCCGTCCTTTGTTTTGCAGGTCAGGACAAATCTGCCGGCATAATTGGCGTGGATGGTTCCGGTTGTTTTGTCTACGGTAGCAATTCTTTTGTTACTGCTGCTCCAGATGATGGTGGTACTGGCTTTATTGCCGGATTTTACTGCTGTTTTGACGAGGGCTCCTTCTTGTGTTAGAAGCCTTGCTTTAGCAGTTACCGTGTCCCCTGCAGTTATCGTCCCAATATCTTCTATTTCGAGCTTGTATTTCGACTCTACTGTGATTCTGCTTGTCCCGGTAACTCCGCTCCCATCCTGTGCAGCACAGGTGATAGTAGCGGTTCCGGTGCTTACTGCGGTGATGGTTCCCTCGCTGTTTACTGATACAATACCGGCATTGCTGCTGCTCCATATGACGGCTTTATTGTCTGCTGTTCGGGGGGTGATTTTAGCCGTTAACTTTTTTTCTTCTCCCTTATGTAAGGTATCGTTTGCTTTCCTTACGAGTATTTTCTTTACATGCTGTTTTACCGTGACGGTGCAGGTGGCGGTGATGCCAGAGCCATCGGCAGCAGTGCAGGTAATGGTAGCTGTTCCCTGTTTTTTTGCCCGGACAGTGCCTTTGTTGGATACGACAGCGATCTGTTTGTTATTACTGGAGAAACTGACTTTCCGATTAGTTGCAACTATCGGAAGTACCTTTCTTTTTATCTGCTTTGTCTCGTTGACATACAAGGTTAACGCTGTGGTGCTTAATTGAATGCCAGTGCATTTAATGGTGACTTTTTCTTTTTCTATGTAGGCGATATGATAGCCTTTTTCGAGATAGCCTGCGGGCATGTCCAGATACAGGTAGCTTCCTACCCTTCCTTTCACGGTTCCGGTATCGTTTATGCTGGCTGTTTTTGTAAAATTATCTGCCTGTGGCAGGGCCGTCTTCTTCAGTGGGGTGGCTGTATTGATGATACCTGTTACATTGGGGACTGCGGTATATACCGTCACATAACTGCTGTAGGTTTTTCCACTGGTGGTGGTGGCGGTTACTTTCGTGACGCCCTCTGCAACCCCTGTCATCTGAGCATAGTATACTCCATTCATTACTACCGTGCTTACGGTCATGATGGCGGGGTTCTGGCTGGTGAAGATAACTGCTTTGTTAGCTATGGTGTCGGGGGTTACGACGGCGTAACAGCTGGTATTTGTTTTGTGCAGCTCGACGCTGATGTTCTCCCGATAAGCTTTTTGGGCATCCCGGATAATTACCTGTTCGTTTTCTGCTGCCATTGCCATTATCTGTGTCATATCAAATATACTGGATATCTTCAATGCTGCTGTGATTGCCAAAATAAAAATACCAATAATCCATACTTTTTTCCGATAGTTATTATCCATGGTGTTCTCCTTGTAGTTACTTTTATAGGTGATTGTAATACCGATTTATCTAAGAAAGCGGCTGTAATTACTTCTTTTCCCGCATACGAAAATACACCATACTGCCTAATGCCCCTACCATACAGAACAGCCCACCGCTAAACAACAGGACAACTAAAAATGAAGGCTTCCTCTCCTGTGGCTCTGTCTGCTCTTCTATTGTCTGCTCAAGTCTTTCCTCCTCTTCGACCTGTTCAGGTTGTATCTCCTCCGTCTGGGCAATACTATCCTGCCTTGCCCCCTCTTCTATAGCTTCTGCCAAACTATCTTCCATTTCCCTCTGACGTACAATACGCTCCACATTTTCGTCTGTCTTTATGCTTTGCTTCTTTTTCTTTGCTGAAATCAAGCTTCGCTTTATGCTTTTGTTATTATTTGCTTTCCTGACACCATCCTTCTGTGACAAAAGTGTTCGTTCCGTTTCACTTAACAGGCTGGTATCCTCTGCATCGGTATCTGACTCCCACATAGCATATAGTGTCTTATCTCCCTGTGTTCCAGCCTCATAGGAAATAACATACTCTCCCTTATCCTCTGGCGTCTCGCTCCACCCAAGAAAGAGAAATCCATCTTTATCCGGCTCTGGAAGTATGATTTCCTCCAAATTGCTGTAGCTTTTCTTTACTTCCTCGTCAAAGCTTCCTTCATTACACTCATAATGCAATGCATATTCCTTTTGAGCAACTACGCTAATCTCTTCTCCCTCGTATGCCCCGCTTGCTTCTACCATACTCTTAATCTCTTCGCTTTCTACAAAAATAACACAATTCCATAAATCAGGAAAACTGTTTTTATTAAGCCGAAATAAAGACTGTTCTTGAAAATATACCGTATCCAAGGCAGCACATGTCTCAAAAGCATTCTCCTCAATAACCGTCACTGTGGCAGGTATGCGAAGCTCTGTAAGAAGCTGGCACCCACTAAACGCTGCTTCGGCAATCGTTTGTGTAGCCTCACTTAATACTACTTCCTCTGCCTGCGTGAAACACCAGAGAATGGTCTTGTGGTCCTGATATAAGCAATTCCCTGAAATGCTAAAGTGTTCATTTCCCTCATCAATGTCGATTGTATGTAATTCATAGCATTCTGAAAAAGTCCCTTTCCCTATATGGATAACGCTTTTGGGAAGTGACATCTGCTCTAGCTGCTCGCAGCCGCTAAAAGCATACGCTCCAATCTGGCGAATCCCCTCAGCTACCTGTATCTGTTTTACTTCAGTAATACCAGCAAATGCGTCTTCTCCTATTTCCAGTACCGGAAAGTTTCTATTATTATAAGAAAGCTCTGCGGGAATCTGCATGGTTTCCGGCACGGTCTCCATCTGACAGCTGACAATCCGTACACCACCTTCTATGATTTCAACACTATATTGCTCTGTGTCAAAGCTATCCCCTTCCTCCCAATCTTCTTCATCAAACACTTCTGCCTCCCCTGCATCATCCTCATCCCACAAATCATCTGCCACACTAAACCTTCCACTGCAGAAAAGGCTTATCATTAGAACGCCGCTGATTATTATGTACCATTTTACTTTTTTAGTCATTGTAATTTTTCTCCTTTTGTTAATTATTTAGTTTATCTTAAAATCATCTGCCTAATTTATTTTGAATTTGCATATAAGTTATTATTAATTCACAAGATAATATTCACTCACTTAATTCATTTTGTATATAGTATAACAGAAATTTTAATAAGATAATACTAAAATGTGCAAAAATAATGACAATAACATTTCCTTTTTAATAAGACCTACAATTGACGGCAACGCTTCTATTCGTTATACTGGTACTATAAAAAGGGAGGAGCGAACAACCCGCAACAGCTTATGGAAATAGAACGTAAATTTTTAATCAATCAAATCCCAGAACAATTAGAACAGTATTTAAAAAAAGAACTGACACAGGGTTATCTCTGCACAAGTCCGGTCGTACGAATCCGCCAGCAAAACGAGAAGTATATTCTCACTTATAAGTCTGACGGAATGCGCTCCCGCATCGAGCAGGAAATGCCCTTAACAAAGGATGCCTTTGAACACCTGCTTAAAAAAACAGATGGCAATGTAATCCAGAAAACCCGCTATCTGCTTCCCATCGATGGGACATTCCTTACGATTGAACTGGATGAATTTCATGGCAACTTTGAAGGCATCTATCTTGCAGAGGTAGAATTTGCCTCTGACGCTGCTGCTGATGAATTCAATCCACCAGAATGGTTTGACGAAGAGGTAACCTACGACGGACGTTTTCACAATAGTCAGATGAGCCAGATGGATACTAAAGCAATTTCTGAATTAATTACGTACGCCAAAAAAGGCATGTAGCGAATGCTACATGCCTTTTTTATTGGAATGCCAACCAAATTCTTGTAATATATAATTTTTCCTCATCTCCACATTACCGAATCTTCCCCATATTCTTCAACTGTCCACATACTGTTACTGCTCCAAAAAACACGAAAGCAGTCCAGACCATACCAACGACACTGGCAATCGTTACAGAAATAAGATTCAAAGCTCTGTTAACTGCTTCCAGCGTACACAAAATAGTCGTCGCATACACTGCAAGTCTCATCAATTGCCCAAATTGCAGCTTAAACTGGTACATGCTATTGGACATCAAGCCAATCACTGCCAACAACAGAACTGTTGAAATAATATAAATTGCCTGACCAAAATAACCAGCAATAAACACAAATACAAGAGAGAGATAAAATAATGGTGTGTTTTTCAACAAACCCTCCTTGTCCATGGACAAAGTGTTATAATCCTTATAGCGTATCTCTGATACTACACCATCCACATTAATCATGGCATTGTGTTTCCCCGCCAGAAACTCCATGGAAAGCTTAGGGTTCAAGTCATCCTTGGAATATGTTTCTACGTCAGAGCTTATATAAATTCTCGTATTACCATTCTCATATTCAACAACCTCTTCGATTGCAAGCATCCCATTTTGCAGGGAAAATTCCGGCACATGCTCCTGCATATATTGTCCAATTCCCCCTATACCAACAATGTAACCTATCGTCGGTACAACAATGGAAAGCAATGTCACAATAGCAGTGAGAAAGAAAAAATAACCCACTACCTTCCCTGTCGAAAGGGATAAATACGGAGGATAATACTTTGCCCCCTTAAAGCTATTGAGATACTGTACAAACAATGGCACTTTATTTAATTCCACTATCCGTTTCCGGTTTAATTGCTTTTGCTCCATAATAATTTCTAGTTCTCCTAATTACTTTTTAATGTATGACCTATTTTACCGGCTACACGGATATCCTGTCTTTAGCCGACCTTAGGACTCCTCCCAGCTTCGCTTGGTCCCTCCTCAGGTCAATTCTACCATAATATATATACAAAATAATAGCCAAATTTCTGTTTCCAGCTCATATTGGAAACGATTGCCCGTTTACATCGGCGAATATCGTCAACCAAGGCTTGGTAAGCAGCTTCATCAATCTTTCTGCCACTAAACAGCGCATATTCCAACGAATGGTTAAATGCTTTACTCTGCTCTTCGGATAATATGTTCTTTTCGAAAAGCATAGCAGAAAATGCCTGATATGACAAGCATACGTTGATAGAAGCATCCGCATATTTCAGAATTTCATACAAATTCTGATAGCGGTTGCTGATATTTTTACTGCGTGAGTCCGTGGAAAACCCTGCATAACGCTTAAATACTCTCCATATCATACGCATGACATATAGCAATAATGCCATAAATACCAAAAGAAGAACAAATCTTATCATATTCTGCTTAGTAGATTCCACATCCAGCTCATTCACCTGATTCATGACCGACTCTGTCGCCTGTGACACCACTCCACTGCCGCTAAATAAATCACTTAAAAATCCTCCATCGCTGTCAATGGATGCTGCATTGGTAACCTCTAACGGCACCCAGCCGAGACCATATTCATAAATCTCCACCCACGCATGTCCGTTAGCATCCGTTAACGACACCTCCTCAACCTCTTCCGAGCTAACATCAACCCCTTCGAGCCAGTCGGAAGGATTCTCCTCCTTAAGCTCCTTAGAATATTGAAAATTCTCTGCATCAATCACATACCCTTCCACATAACGGGCAGGAATGCCCAGATACCGAAGAAGCAAAGTTGCGGACGAAGCAAAATGAACACAATATCCCTTCTTATTATTTCCCAAAAAATAATTCACATAATCCTCTGTTACCGGTACCCGCCCCGGACGAAGTGTATAATCGTATTCCTCTCTAAGAATGTCCACTACCTTGTTAACAATGTCCGTATCTGTTCTCTTTAAATGATACTGGTCACAAAACTTTTGTAATACATCAATATTAGCATCCGGCACCGCCAGATAAAACTCCCGAATCAAATTATTATAGTAATCATCCTCCCCTGCCAGATATTCCTCTGCTCCCTCAATCATTTCACCACCATCGTAGTACATATTCATAATCGAGCTGTCCTTGGCACTGACATCCTGCGTATAAAATGTAACACTTTGTTTAGACGTCTTCTCTTCTTTATTCACACCCGAAAGCTGTCCATCCGTAAGGAACTGCACCGAACCATCATTTTCTACCACAGAATAATAGGGTGTATAACGTATTCCTGCACTGACAAGCAGTGGGTCGACAAGTTCTATATCCATCCGATGGCGGGACTTGGCAATCTCCTGCTGATGGGCATAGTCAAAGGCAAGAATATTACCGGTACGGTTAAAATAATAATCTGTCCCCTTATCTCCATACTCCTCTACATATTCCCCACTTTCCTGATAAACCCTCTCCATCTTATCTGCCTGCCAACGGTAATTATAGGGCAAATACCTCTGCCCGACAAAATTTCTAAGATAAATGCGGCTTGCACCATAATTCACCAGTGAAACCTTCATATCTGTCTGTCCGTCAAAGCTGATATTCCCCCGATTCGCAATCTCCCCCGGATTAGAATTATCACTATTTCTATGAAAAAAAGCCGCAAAACCGTAGGAAAGGAAATCCTTCACCGGCTGGTTTGTTTTTTCCTTCCATGTATCTGCTCCGGTTGAAAAGGCAAATTGCTTTTGCGGTACGGCAAGCAGCAGCACCCCAAAGGTAACTGTAAGAAATAATAATATCACTAAAGCGATTCGTGCCACATTTGCCGAATCCGTTACAAAACCATAATGATGCCGATGCTTTTTTACGGAAGAGACTGCCTTGAGCTTACGGGTCAGACCATTATAAGAATTGGTGCTGCTGACTGCTGCCACCAAAAGCCAGCTCCCCATCACGCAAAACATCGGAAACTTATTTGAATCAAAGGAGAAATACATACCAAGCTGCACAATCGGAAAGGTAACTAAGAAAACACCGACAATACTCATAAATTCCGATATCAGTATATTCATCAACACCATCAATGCGAGTGCTGCTACACAAAGTGCCATTGTCACGGAAACATACCGGTTTGTATACCACTCCGTATACTCCCTTATCTGTGGCAAATCAAGCACAACATCAATTCTTTGCAGACAAATGTTATAAATAGCACTCATGCCACTGTTAATCACGATATAATATCTGCTCACCAGCAAAAAACAGCAGGCAAGGATAAGCACATAAAACATCAGCTTGATCCTGTGATTGGCATACATAAATGCCATGACAAGAGCAAGTAAGGCACAAAAGGAAGCCAGTATGATATCCGCTATCTCCAAATTAAAGGAACTAACCAGACAGGCAAGTGTTCCATAGACGCTGCCGAACAACGCTAAGGCATTAACAAGGTATTTCATAAAAGGGAAACCGCCATCCTCTGCTTGAAGCTCCTCATTAAAATAAAGTCCGGTATTGGCTGCCAGTTCATCCCGGTATGCCTGTTTCCTAGCTTCTTTTTTTGCTGCAATCTTCTTTTTTACCATTTTTATAAGCATACAATCATCACCTTATCATCAAGTGTGCCAACAAACTGCTCTGGGGCAAAATCCGTGAAAGACATGGAAGTAAAATAAAATGCCATATCCATTCTTCCATGCTGAATCTCCTTATATTTCATGTAAGCCTGTTCCGTTTCATAGGTTTCCATCATAAATATCTGCTGTAAAACCTCAATTAATCCTTCCTCTTCCTCCACTCTCGCCGTTTCAAAGCGTTGCTGTCTGGTGTTATACCACTGCACCTGAAATTTAAGCTCCTCCTGCAAAAACAACATTGCAGTAGAATAAAATGCCTTTATCAAATCATTTAGAAAACCAACCTTATCCGAATCCCTTTTCAGCTCCACAAGCAATGTTAAGGTACGGTTAAACTCCCTCTCATATTCTTTGACAAATAAATCCTCTGTCTTCGTACTTAGCTTCCAATGCACTCGCTGCAAACGGTCACCAGGTTTATATTCCCTGATTTCCTTGACTTGTGTCACATCCTCCGAGGAATTGGTCACATCCATCTCCTGTTCGTCTCCCTGACTCATGGAATACTCCAGCATATTCATAACCAATCTGGACTTTTCCGGCACTACCACCGCATAACAGGACAAAGAAAGCGGACGCTGATACTGCTTCATACCAAGGTAATCCCTCATGGAAATATGTGAAGTAAGAATCTCAATCCGCCCTGCATAAACCGATTGAATGCCCCAATGATAGGTCCTCTTTCCCGCATGAACCGGCAATGCCATATCCTGCTGTTCCTCATTAGGATAAAACTGGTTCGCAACCGTCAGATACAGGTGAATTCCTGGCATCGGAAAAACAGTTGGATTGTCAACCATAAAACAGATGGGGACCTCATTGCCCTCTTCTACATAAGCAACCGGAACTGTAATGGTAACGCTAATCTTACGAAATACATAACGTCCCACCAGATAAGAAAAAACAGGTAGCAACAGCATTCCAAGAAAGAGTAAAAAGAAAAAATAATTATGATAAAATAACAACAGGAACAGGCAAAGCACAAGCATAATGCCATAACCAGCTCGATTTTTCCACATGGCAGCTTCTCCTTCCATTATATCATGAGCATAGCTCATAATCTTGTTGCATTCGCCAAATGCTTCACGCTTGGCTCATTGCTTTCATGATATCATGAGCATAGCTCATGATCTTGTTGCATTCGCCAAATGCTTCGCGCTTGGCTCATTGCTTTCATGATATCATGATTGTGGCATCGCAATAGCGGAAACCAGCTCCTTTAATATCTCCTCCTCCGTGCGTCCCTCTGCTTTTGCTTTTACGCTCAAGGTCACACGATGACAGGAAACGTGATAAAGTACTGAGAGTACATCTTCCGGTATCACATAATCTCTGTCGGACATATAGGCACATGCCCTTGCCATCCGAAGCATCGCTTTTCCTCCTCTGGGACTAACACCACTTTTCAACCATTCCGACTGTCTTGTTGCTGCTGTAATGGCAGCAATATATTGATAGATAGAATCTTCCACATGAAGCTGTTCGATTACCTGCTGCGCCTCCTCAATATCTGATAAGGACATGACTTTAGAAACCTGTTCAAGCATTCCCTGATTCTCCGCCTTTAAAATAGCAACCTCACTTTCGGGATCGGGATATCCCATGGAAAGCTTTACCATAAAACGGTCCAACTGGGATTCCGGCAGCTTCTGCGTTCCAGCCGAGCCAAGCGGATTCTGGGTCGCAATTACAAAAAACGGGGTAGGAAGCGGATGGGTCACACCATCTACCGTCACCATGTGTTCCTCCATTACCTCCAATAGAGCAGACTGGGTCTTTGGGGAAGTACGGTTAATCTCATCTGCCAGAAACAGATTACACATCACTGCCCCTTCTTTATACTCAAAGCTCTCTGTTCTTTTATTGTACATAGAAAAACCGGTAACGTCTGCTGGTAGAACATCGGGAGTAAACTGCATACGATGATACCCCAAGGATAATGTCTTAGAGAATGCTAATGCCAGTGTTGTCTTCCCAACACCGGGGATATCCTCAAGCAAAACATGTCCTCCCGCCATCAAGGTCATTAAAATCACGTCAATTACTTCATCCTTACCAATAATAACCTTTTTTATCTCCTGCTTAACCCGTGTGATTTTATCCTGCAATTCACCCATAAAAACCCTCCTTTGTCATCAGTCAACGCATCTTATACTAAATAGGAATCCAAAAGTTCCATAATCTCCTCCCGGCCCTGCTTGGTTACCGCAGAAAACGGAATTAACTTACTTTCCTTTGCCATCCCAAGCCCTTCCCTCACAAGCTTCACCTGCTTGGCTATCTGGCTTCGTTTCAGCTTGTCAAGCTTAGTCGCAATCACCACCGGCTGATAGCCATAATGTACAATCCAGTCATACATCTGACAATCGTTCCTCGAAGGAGCATGCCGTATATCTATTAATAAAAATATAATTTTTAACTGTTTACTGGTATGCAGATACCGCTCAATCATCTTTCCCCATTGCTCCCGAACCCTTTCAGAAACCTTAGCATAACCGTAGCCCGGTAAATCCACAAAGTATGCCTCATCATTAATATTATAATAATTAATCGTCTGCGTCTTTCCCGGCTGTGCCGAGGTTCTGGCATAGGATTTGCGGTTCATCAAACCATTGATTAGTGAGGATTTGCCCACATTGGATTTGCCAGCAAAGGCAAATTCCGGTAACTGGTTTTCGGGAAGCTTGGAGGTTACACCACACACCGTCTCCAGATTTACACTTTTTATTACCATATCTTCTCCCTTTCTAAACAACTCAAATCCCGTATATAAGAATTATTCTTCCTAACTATTCAACACCAGCGGGAACATGTATTTCATTCCCTGTATTAAGCACCGCCATCCCATATTGATAAATAGAAGTTACGTTACTTAAATGATACAAATATTTTGTGTAAGAAATGTGTCTACTCCATAACCACTTCCGCAATAACCTGTTTTAATGTAGTGACAAATAAAAAGGTCATTCCTTCCTTTACCTCATCCGGCAGCTCCTCTATATCCCTCCGGTTCTCTTCCGGCACAAGGATTCTCTTAATCTGCCTTGCCTTAGCGGCAACTACCTTCTCCCGAAGCCCCCCAATCGGAAGTACATTGCCAAGCAGCGAAAGCTCTCCCGTCATGGCAGTACCATAATCGACCTTTTTTTCCATGACAGCAGAATAAATCGCAGTTGCCATCGTAATACCCGCAGAAGGTCCATCCTTTGGCACTGCCCCCTCTGGAATGTGTAAATGAATATCATGCTCTTTAAAATAGGATGCCTCTTTCCCATCTTTGATTGCAAGGTCTCTGGCACAAAGGGCCGCCAGCTGGGCAGACTCCTTCATGACATCTCCCATATTACCGGTAAAGGTAATCTTTCCCTCCCCCGGCAGCATCAACACTTCTATATCCAGCGTATCTCCACCAACACTTGTCCATGCAAGACCATGCACCAAACCAACTCTGGAGTGTTTGGAAAGCTCCTTGTTATGGTACTTGGCACTGCCAAGATATTCTTTAAGATTTTTGGCAGTAATAGAAACCTTATGTGCCTCCCCCTGCTCTAACTGCTGCTTTACCACCTTACGGCAAAGAGTACCAATATTCCGCTCTAAATTACGAACTCCTGCCTCTCTGGTATATTCCCGAATCATTGCATAGATGGCAGATTTTGAAATAGACAACTCCTTGGTGGTAAGACCATGCTCCACCATCTGTTTTTTTACAAGATATCTCCTTGCTATCTCATATTTCTCCTGCTCCAGATAGCTGTTTACGGTAATCACTTCCATCCGGTCAAGTAAGGGTTTGGGTATGCCATCCATCTTGTTCGCAGTTGCCACAAAAAGCACGTTACTCAGGTCAAGCGGCATCTCCAGATAATGGTCACGGAATTTATTATTCTGTGCCGGGTCCAGCACCTCCAGCATAGCGGAGCTGATATCCCCTCTATGGTCTGTCCCCATCTTATCTATCTCATCCAGCAAGAGAAGAGGATTGCTGCTTTTCGCATGCCGCATAGCCGTAACAATCCTTCCCGGCATAGCTCCCACATAAGTCTTACGGTGTCCCCGAATCTCTGCCTCATCATGGACCCCGCCAAGACAAATCCGTTCGTAATTGCGATTCAAAGCTCTGGCAATGGACTTGGCAATGCTTGTCTTTCCAGTTCCGGGAGGTCCCACAAGACAAAGAATGGGGGCTTTCTGGCTGCCGGTATGAATATGCACTGCCAGAAATTCTACAATCCGTTCCTTTATTTTTTCTAACCCATAATGATCTCTCTCAAGCACCGCCTCTGCTTTCGCAATATCCCGGTTCTCCGGCAAAGTCATCTGCCACGGAACATCCAGCATCGTTTCGATGTATTCCTGAAGCACTGCCGCTTCAGAATTTCTTGAAGACAGCTTACTAAAGCGTTTAATAGAGGAAGAAATCTTCTTTTTTACCTCGTCAGATGCATCAAGCTCCTCAAGCCGCTTCTGGTATTCCTCAACCTCATCATCCTCCTGCGTATCTTCCTCACCCAGTTCCTTTTTTAATACTTGAATCTGCTCCCGGTAAAGGTTCTGCTTCTGTCTCTCCTCAATATTAGTCCTTATTTTATCGGATATATTCATACGGATTCTGGCATATTCCAAGGCATTAGATATCATTACCCCTAAAAGCTCCGCCCGCTTTGCCAAATCAAATTCTTCAATAACCTTCTGCTTATCCTGATATTCAAAGTTTAGAAAATGAAGAATCTCAAGTATCAGCTTATGCAGGGAGCTAATGCCGGAAAGATAGGCGAAACGTTTTTGTTCCACCTCATTTTTTTCACTGAAAAATGGTTCCACCTTATCCAATAGCTCCTGACGATACGCCTTCTCCTCCGGCTCTGAAAGAAAATTAGTCAGCACCACCGGCTCAATCTCTGCTACAAAGTGTAACCCATCCTCCGCCATCTCGTACTCTCTAACCTGAACAATCTCTTCACCCATGAGACGAATCCTCATAATACCTTCCTTATCGGAAGGCATTTGTACCACCTTAGAAAGTGTTCCCACACGGTAGATTTGTTCCATATCCGGTTCCTTTACATCAGGATCCTTCTGGCAAACGAGTATTACTCTGCGATTATTTAATAATGCCTGTTTCACAGCCGCTTGCGACTGATCTTTGCCCAAATCAAAACTGGCAAGCTCCTCCGGCATCATCACAATATCTTTTATAATCAACACATCAATCCGTGGATTCATGTTTATAAGCCTCCTTTATTTTCCTAACCTTATCTCGTATACTGTATCCCGTCAATGAAGCCATACACTTGTATAAAAATAGGGTCCATGATTTTTCACGAACCCCACATCATTTATTCTAAATAATTGTTAAGCAATTTCTCCGCCTCCGTGGCTCTTCTTAGGATGCTTCCGAAGTGCAGGACGTCTCATTCCAGCACCTTCACCCCGTGTCAGCTCCGGCTCACCCTGCTCCTCAACACACTCCTTCGTTATCCGGCAGACCGTGATATCCTCCTCCGATGGAACTTCATACATCAAATCCATTACAACGGATTCCATAATGGAACGAAGTCCTCTGGCACCCGTCTCCCGCTCAATTGCCTTGTGAGCAATTGCTCTTAATGCATCCTCATCAAAATTCAGTTCGACACCATCAAGCTCAAATAATTTTTTGTACTGCTTCACAATCGCACTCTTTGGTTCTGTCAAAATACGGACCAATGCATCCTCGTCCAATAAATCCAAAGACACGTTGACCGGAACACGACCAATAAACTCCGGAATCAGACCAAATTTAACGAAATCCTGCGGTAGTACCTGACGAAGCAGCTCTCCCACATTATCCTTACGTTTTTCAATAATATCCGCATTAAAACCAATCGATTTCTGTCCGATACGGTTCTCGATAATTTTCTCCAGACCATCAAAGGCACCACCACAGATAAATAAGATATTCGTCGTATCAATCTGCAAAAATTCCTGATGCGGATGCTTTCTTCCGCCCTGTGGCGGAACAGATGCTGTTGTTCCTTCTAAAATCTTTAAAAGAGCCTGCTGCACACCTTCACCGGAAACATCACGGGTAATGGATGTGTTCTCTGACTTTCTCGTAATCTTATCAATCTCGTCAATGTAAATAATACCATATTCAGCACGCTCAATATCATAATCTGCTGCCTGTATCAGCTTTAACAGAATGTTCTCAACATCCTCACCCACATAGCCAGCCTCTGTCAACGCCGTCGCATCTGCAATTGCAAAAGGGACATTCAAAAGCTTAGCCAGTGTCTGAGCCAGTAATGTCTTACCAGAACCGGTAGGACCAAGCATCAATATATTGCTCTTTTGGAGTTCCACATCAAAATCCGTCTCTGTCATAATCCGCTTATAATGATTATAAACTGCAACCGAAAGAACCTTCTTCGCTGCGTCCTGCCCGATAACATACTGGTCTAAAAAGGTGCGAATCTCCTTCGGCTTCATCAGATTGATGCCGTCATCCAGCGTCACATCTTCAAATTCCTCATCAATAATCTCCGAGCATACACTTATACACTCATCACATATATAGACATTAGGACCCGCAATTAACTTGCGTACCTGATCCTGTGTCTTATTACAAAAAGAACATCTCAGTTGTTTTCTCTCGTCACCACGACCTGCCATTATTTCACCCCTATAACCATTTACTTTTTGTCTGGACGTTTCTCAACAATACTGTCAATCAAACCATAGTCCAATGCCTCTTCAGCAGTCATCCAGTTATCTCTCTCCGTATCTTCCGCAATAACATCATACGGTTTGCCAGTATTGGCAGACAAAATATCATTTAACCTCTTCTTTGTCCGCAATATATGTTCCGCTGCAATCTGAATCTCCGTCGCCTGCCCCTGTGTTCCTCCGGAAGGCTGGTGAATCATAATCTCAGCATTGGGAAGTGCCATACGTTTTCCCTTGGTTCCACCTGCCAGCAAAAATGCACCCATGCTGGCTGCCATACCCATACAAATAGTGGATACATCACACTTAATATACTGCATGGTATCATAAATTGCCCAACCTGCTGTCACAGAACCACCCGGGCTGTTAATGTAAAAGCTGATATCCTTTGACGGATCCTCTGACTCTAAGAATAAAAGCTGTGCTACCACAAGATTGGCTGATACCTGGTCTACCTCCTCTCCAAGAAATACAATCCGCTCCTTTAACAAACGGGAATAAATATCATACGCACGCTCTCCATGACTGGACTGCTCTACAACGGTAGGTACTAAACTATTTGTTATTATACTTGCCATCTTCATACCTCCTTCACTATCAGTCCTGCCCAAAGCAGGCTGACAACATCAAACTTTACTTGTAAACTGCGGCTTATTCTTAAGCCTCTTTTGCCTCATCTACTACCAGTTCTACTGCCTTCTGTACCGCAATATCCAAAGTGATGGACTCTTTCTCACGCTCACCCATGAGTTCCTTTAACTTATCCTCTTCCATCTGATAAGTTTCTGCCATCTTCTTAATCTCCTCGTCAAACTGTTCATCAGATACGACGATACCTTCTGCGGCAACAACTGCCTCTAATACAAGACGGGACTGGATTCTCTTTAATGCCTGCGGCTTAATCTGCTCCTTCATCACATCCGGTGTCATGCCGGTAAACTGCATATACTGTTCCAGAGAAAGTCCCTGATAGCTTAACTGCTGTGCATACTCCTGAAGCATCTGGTTCTGCTGCTGCTCCACCATAGCCTCCGGGATATCCATCGTTGCATTCTCAATAATCTTATCTACAACAGCGTCCTCCTTCTGCTGCTTTGCATCAGATTCCTTCTTCACAGTCAGGCGCGCCTTGATATCCTCCTTATATGCATCCACAGTCTCAAATTCAGAAACATCCTGCACAAACTCATCATCAAGCTCCGGATATTCCTTTCTCTTAATTGCCTTAATCTTAACCTTGAATAATGCTGGCTTAGATGCTAATTCAGACGCATGGTAATTCTCTGGGAAGGTTACATTAACCTCCACCTCTTCTCCGATGCTCTTGCCAACCAGCTGGTCTTCAAAATTATCAATAAAGGAATGGGAACCAATTGTCAGAGGATAGTCCTCTGCAAAACCGCCTTCAAACTGCTCGCCGTCCACATAACCATCAAAATCAATGGTTACCTCGTCATCCATCTCAACGGGACGGTCTTCTATGGTAATCGTTCTGGCATTCTGCTCCTGGTCCTTCTTAATTTCTGCTAAAATATCCTCCTCTGTTACTTCAACAGGAATCTTATCTACCGTAATTCCCTTGTACTCACCAAGTGTTACATCCGGCTTCAATGCCACCTCGGCAGTAAAAATAAAGCTCTTCCCCTTCTCACACTGGGTAACATCAATCTTAGGCTGTGAAACAATCTCTAAATCACTATTCTCTACCTCATCAGCATAAGCATCTGGAATAATAATATTGGCAGCATCCTCATAAAATAACTCTGCTCCATACATCTTCTCCAAATATGCCTGTGGCACCTTACCTTTTCGAAAACCCGGAACACTGATATTCTTTTTCTGTTTCTGATATGCTTCCTTCAATGCCTCGGTAAACTTCTCAGCAGGCACTTCAATGGTAAGCTTTGCCATATTCTTCTCCAAATTCTCAACTGTTAAACTCATCTGTTGCATCCTCCTAAAATACTAAATATCAAATATGGGACATTGTGAAATGCACACAAATATCCACGTTAAACATTTTGATATTGTAACACACTTACTGTTTTGTTGTCTAGTTATTTTACGAATGTTTCTGTGTTTTTCATCTATATTTTTCTTACTACATCGTAAAAATTCGACCACAAAATGAAGGAAGAGCCATATTTCTATGACTCTTCCTGTTTTCACGCCTTATGCGTGAAGCAAATAGATTGTGAAAAATGACTAGAAGCTCTTAGAACCGCTCATAGCCTCTTCCTGTCTCTTAATCATCTTACGAACCATCTCACCACCGACAGAACCATTCTGTGCGCTGGTTAAATCTCCGTTATAACCCTGCTTTAAAGGTACACCAATCTCGTTAGCAACCTCCATTTTGAAACGATCAAGAGCTTCTCTTGCCTGTGGTACTTCATTTGACTTTGACATAATTATTTACCTCCGTTAAAAAAGTCTTTTAAGACAATCGCTTGTCTTATTAGTATTATTTACGCAATGCGCATTTCTATGAATGGTAACTTTTGTTAAGGAAGTTCATAAAAATTATTTTCTTATTGCAGGCAACTACTAAAAATGATATTATATTATATACAAATATGTGATATAAAATGACAAAACAAAGGGGTGAAGAGATGGATAAAGAAGTAAGAGAACATGCAGCGGACTATGATTTACCTGAGTGTTTTTTTGAACAATTTGATACTATTTGTACTTCTTTAAAAGAAGCATTTAAAGATATGATTGACAACCATTCAATTGATAAGTTAAACATGGCAACAGATGCCTTAATTACTTTATATGAATCCTTCTACAGTGAAAAGCAGCTTTTTGATTCCTTGAATGCCTGCAAGTATGGTGTTGACCCTATCTATGAACATTCTGTCAATGTCGCACTGCTCTCCCGGATGCTGGGGGATTTGAATCACATGAATCATAATGATTTATACGCTTTGACCCAATCGGCATTGATACATGATATCGGCAAGCTTTCCGTCAACCCCGATATTCTATATAAGACAGAAACCCTTACAGACCACGAATTTGATTTAATAAAAGAACATACCCAGCAGGGATACATGCTCGTAAAGGACTTATTTACTGACTCCCGCATTCCGGTAGTCGCCCTGATGCACCACGAACGTATCGACGGTTCTGGTTATCCGATGGGAATCTCTAGCTCCGACATCAATGATTTTACCCGGATTGTTGCAATCTGTGATGTATATGCCGGAATGATTGCCACCCGTGGTTACCGTGAATCCTACTGTCCCTTCTCCATCATTGCCCTGTTTGAAAAAGAGGGACTTCATAAGTATGATACGGATTTTACCATACTGTTTCTACGCTCCATGTTAGATACCTATATTGGTTATTCAGTCATTTTAAATACCGGTGAAGAAGCCGTCATCACTGCCGTTAATCCTCATAATCTTTCCAATCCCGTTGTGGAATTGGATGGTATGACAACCAATCTTGCATTAGATGAAAACCGTCAGATTCTTCATATAGCATAATAATTATGATGCCAGAGTCAAAAGGTCAATATGCCGTTCATGCTTGCATGCATGATAAAGCATTTGAACTTGGGACCCGCCAAACATGAGAAGGGAGCAATTTACGCAGTAAATTAGCGGGTTTCGAATGTTTGCAGGATTGCAGGAGTTGCGAGACAATGGAGCAATCCGTGGCATCCGTTGGGGGCAAAATACCTTTTGACCTCAACATCATAACTATTCCATATATAAAAAGGGCTGCCATCAGGCAGCTTTTTTATTTTCTAAAAATAGTCCAGGCACCAAGATATTCACCTGCCATATTATAATCTATAAGTTTGTTGCTTCATAAGGCAATATCATATAAGAAGGTGTAAATATGTTTAAAGCTGCCTTACTTGGCGGAGATATCCGGCAAATATATCTAGGGTCCATATTAGCTAAAGCGGGGCATCCCGTTTCCCTAATCGGTTTTTCTATGGAAGAATATGACACCATATTTTCTGCAAAAGCAAGAAAAAAATATAGCAAATTTCTTAATTTTTATCAACCTGAGGATTGGGAAGCTGCCCTTTTAGGGCAGGACTTAATACTTGGCGGCATTCCCTTTACCAAGGAGCAAGCCTACATCAATATACGGTCCAACAAAAAACCAATTACTGTTGCCCAGATTCTTTCGGCTCTGACACCGGCACAATATCTGATTGCCGGCATGATTCCCGACAGCACAATAGAGCATTTAAAACAGGCAGGCATACAATATTATGATTATTTAAAAAATGATTCCTTTGCAAAACTGAATGCAATTGCCACAGCGGAAGGTGCTATCAGCTATGCCATTGAACACAGTGCCATCAATCTGCACCAGAGCAAGGTACTAATTCTTGGATATGGAACTTGTGGCAGTGTGCTTGCCGAAAAATGTAAATTATTGAATGCCCATGTCACTGTTACCGGAAGGCGGGAAGAGACAAAGGCTGCTGCAGTCTGCGGTGGTGTAACCTATATTCCGATATCTGCATTAGAGGATGCACTAACAGCAGAAAGCTACGATTTTATATTTAACACTATACCAGAATGCATCTTAAAGCGTACCATGCTCTCCCATATTACACCGGAATGCACCATTGTTGATATTGCCTCTGCTCCCGGAGGTCTGGATTACAACTATGCCATCCGCCACCAAATTAATGCTACCCTGTACCTTGGCATTCCCGGAAAAATTGCTCCAAAAAGCTCAGCAACGATTCTCTATGACATTATATTAAATCAAATTAAGGAAAGGAGTACCCTTTATGTGCCACAATCCATCTAACCCACTATCCGGCAAAAAAATCGGTGTAGCCATCACCGGGTCTTTTTGTACCTTTACCAAACTATATGAACAATTGACTGTTTTAAAGGAGGCTGGAGCCGACCTATACCCTGTGATTTCCTATCATGTAGGCTCACTGGATTCCCGGTTCGGCACTGCAACAGAACATGCTGCCAAAATCGAAGAACTGACCGGCAAAAAACCAATCACCACAATTCCAGAGGCGGAACCCTTCGGTCCTAAAATAAAACTGGATGCCATGGTGATTATCCCCTGCACCGGCAATACCCTAAGTAAGCTTGCCAACGCCATAACCGATACTCCTGTTTTAATGGCAGCAAAAGCACATCTTAGGAATGGACGTCCACTCATTTTGTCCATTGCCAGCAACGATGCATTAGGCTTGAGCATGAAACAGCTTGGACTCCTAATGAATGCAAAAAATATCTACTTTGTTCCCTACGGACAGGATGACTATAAAGCAAAACCAAACTCCATGATTGCCCATGTGGAACAGTTAAGCGATACCATCGAAGCCGCCTTAGAAGGCAGACAGCTACAGCCGGTACTCAAAAGTCCATTTGAAGGATAAATATGAAACCAGCAATTATCTAAGATATGAATAAACCGAAAGAGACACACATAGATTTAGTAAGAGATGCATAAATGTAATTATAAAGGAGTTTTATTATGTGCGGAATATGTGGATATATCGACTTTCAACACAATTTGACAACAGAAGTTCCCCATCATGAACAGATATTAAAGAAAATGCGGGATACACTGGTTCACCGCGGGCCGGACGAGGAGGGCTATGAAATTGATGAACACATTGCATTCGCCCACCGCCGTCTGGCAGTAGTTGACTTATTGCACGGTAAACAGCCAATGACAGTAACAATCGACGGATACCGTTATACTATCGTCTATAATGGCGAATTATATAATACCAGTGACCTGCAGGATGCCATTCGTAACAAAGGCTTACAGCTTCATACCCACTCTGATACGGAAGCAGTTCTAATGGCATATGTCGCTTTTGGTAAAAATATGCTTTCTATGCTGGAAGGTATCTATAGCTTTGCCATATGGGACAGCCGTTTACGGCAGGTTCTGCTTGTCCGGGACCGTCTTGGCGTGAAGCCGCTTTACTATATGAATTTTGAGGATAAACTGCTATTCGGCTCCGAGTTAAAGGCATTGTTTGCCTATCCCAAAAACAAACCTCGCCTTGGGCAGTATGGTCTTATGGAGCTGTTTGGATTAGGTCCTGCCCGAACACCCGGATGTGGCGTTTTTAAAAATGTCCATGAACTGCTTCCGGGACATGCGGCTATCATAAATGACAGTGGCATGCGCTGCTTCGCTTACTGGACACTTCCAGTCTATGAACACGAGGACAGCTATGAGCGTACCGTGGAGGAAATAAGAAACCGCCTGTTCTCTGCCATTGAACGGCAATTGATTTCCGACGTCCCTATCTGTACCCTGTTGTCCGGCGGACTGGATTCCTCTATTGTATCCAGCGTGGCTGCTGCCTACATGCAGAAACGGAACCGTACCCTGTCCACTTACTCCTTTGATTTCCTAGGAAACAAAGAATACTTTAAGGCGTCCCGTTTCCAGCCAGACAGAGACCGTCCCTTTGTAGATGAAATGGTAGAGTACCTTCATACGAACCATCAGTATCTGGAATGTGATAACGAAACACTCTACCAGTGCCTTTATGACGCAGTGGATGCCAAGGATATGCCAGGTATGGCTGATGTAGACTCCTCCATGCTCTACTTTACCAGCCTGATTAAACCACAGCACACTGTATGCCTAAGCGGGGAATGTGCTGATGAGTTATTCTTCGGTTATCCTTGGTTTCATGCAGAAGATAGCTTTACCAAAGCAGAATTCCCATGGTCCAAAAACTTTGATATCCGGGAAAATATGATAAACCGGGATTTACTAGATAGCGACCATGCCCTAAAGGATTATGTTCATTGCCAATATGAAAAAACATTAAATGACGTTCCGCGTCTACCGGGAGAAAACGGAAGGCGTGCAAGACAGAGGGAGCTTGGCTACCTGAATATTATGTGGTTTATGCAGACACTATTGGAACGCAAAGACCGTATGACAATGGCAAACGGTCTGGAAGTCCGGGTTCCTTTCGCCGACCACCATGTTGTGGAGTATATATACAATGTACCGGGGGACATGAAATGTCCAAATGGCGAGGTGAAGGGCTTACTAAAGGATGCTGCCCGTTCTATTCTCCCCTCCTCGGTTATTGACCGAAAAAAATGTCCATATCCGAAGACTTACCATCCCGAATATGAACAGCTATTAAAAAACAAGTTGCAAATGATTATGAAGGATACCAAGCAGCCACTGCACCAGCTTATCAATGACTCTTATGTCAACCAGGTATTAAACCAGCCATCCGATTATGGGAAACCATGGTTTGGGCAGCTCATGGCACAGCCACAGCTCTATGCTTATTTAATCCAGATAAATTATTGGCTGCAAAAGTATGAGATTGCGTTAGAGATATAACAAATATGATATCCCTATTTCTTCTTACGAACAGAGTACCCAAAGGTGCCTAACCGCTCCCCTTGCGAATAATACTCACCATGGGAATAATGAACCAGTTCCGCACGCTCCAGTGCAAGACGTCCTGTTTCATCAAGAAGTGCCTCCTTTACATGCACCTGCACAACCTGTGCCAGAAACATGTGATGGGAGCCCAGCTCCAATATCTCTGTAACCTGACATTCAATATTAACAGGAGATTCTGCTATCGCCGGAGCCTTCACTATCTTAGAGGTTTCCGGCGTAAGCTTCATTTCTATGAATTTATCAACATCCCTGCCTGATGTTACCCCACAATAATCAGTTGCCATTACCAGCTCCTTGGTCGTCAGATTAATGACAAATTCTCTTGTTTCCTTTAAAATATTATAGGAGTACCGCTCTGGCCGTACAGAAATATAAACCATTGGAGGATTGGTACAGATTGTCCCTGTCCATGCCACTGTAATAATGTTGGGACGTTCGTGCTTTCTACCACAGGATACCATCACAACAGGAAGCGGATAGAGCATATTCCCACCCTTCCAAAACTGTTTTTCATCTATCTTCTTCATATCCGTAACCTTTCATTCAGATAATCATGCAGCCTATCAAGGAATATAACGCGCCGGCTCGTATGGCTTGTCATCTGACTTCTCATGGATAGCGGTATTCGGATATGTTAACCCGTTACTTCTTTGTAACACCTTACCCTTAACCGTCTGCTGCTCTACCAAAACAGTATCACCAGTCTCTACCGAAACGAGAATTCTCAGTGCACTATTGCTGACAAACTCCACATCTACCTCTTCTCCATTCACAAACGCATGACTATATTGGGTAAATCCAGAACCATAAAGCATCGTCGTCTCCTCGCCCGGTATCATAGAGCCTATAGAGACATTCTTTACTCCAAAGATAATATCCGTTTGTAAAAAAGGATTCTCTCCCTTAAATGCATATTGTTCACCATAGAGAAGGTCATATTGCAACTGCCTTAAATTACTAAGATAATGCTTTTTACCCTTATATCGCTGATGATAACGTGTAATCGTACCCTCATGGATTCCCACACGGTTTAAAACCTCTGCTGCCAGTTGGTATGCGTGCAAGTCCTTATCCTTTTCTTTCAGACCAAAATTACTCCAAATTACATATTCTGTCTGGAACACATCTCCATTCACAAGATCGCTATCCGAAAACCCAAGTCCCGGCAAATGATCCCCATAAAGTACCAGAATCGTATCCTCATCAAAATCTTCCAGCCGCTGGCAAAGAGTCTTTAAAAAGGTATCCATTTCCCCTATCTGCTCCACATAGTAATTAACCGCATCTGCCTGCTCCTTCCCCGAAACATTGTTTACCACAATCTCCGGGTCATCCGCTTGTGCCGCATCCTTATAGTAATCGCCGTGTCCCTGTACAGAAATTGTGTAAATATAATCTGGTGTATCTGTAGATTGCAGTACATCCATAATCTCATTTGTCAGTATCCTGTCCTTAGCCCAACCAATTGCAGTGGTATCTCTGGAATCCATTGTTTCTATTGTAGAAAAGCTATCATAACCAAGATTCGTAAAAACCTTGCTCCTTCCATAAAAGGTTGCTGTGTTATTATGAATCGCATGGGCACTGTAACCAATACGCTTTAAATCAAATGGTACACTCTCACAGGTCCGTTTCTTTAGAATCGTTTTATATGGATACTCGCCAGGTGAGAAAAAGCTAAGCTTCATGCCAGTCATCACCTCAAACTCCGTATTGGCTGTTCCCGCACCAAAAGCAGGCACCGTCAGATATCCCGATGAATAACTGTTTTTAAGATAAGTAAAAAATGGCAGTGGGTCTTCATTAAAATAATAATTCTTTACCTTAGTAATATCAAAGAAGGACTCCAACTGCAGGAAAATAACATTGGGTTTTTTTATCTCTTTCCCCTTTTTCTCACTCTTAAATTTCTTATTGACTCCCTCCATAATGTCGTTTATCTTAGCCTCGGTATAGTCAATTGGCTGCCGGATACCATTACGCATTCCGGTTACCGTAAAACAATAACACACACCATAATCGTTGTAAGCATAAGTCAGATTGGGCAGCACCGTTGCAAACACCCCTGCATGAACGAGTATCTTAAAGCCAAAATACATAATAAGCCAATATGCGATAATCAAAAGACCATTTCTCACATAATGGATCTTCCCGTTATACTTTTTAATCTTCCATATCAGAATAATCATAGCAGCAATTGCTACTATAGCCACTGCACCAAGCAGTATCATCTGCCAAATCTCCAGATAATTATTAATAACACCAAGTGCTGCATCTACCAGACGAAAATCAATAGTAGAAAATGGAGTTACACGAAACACCAGAACCAATCCGTTGGTGATACCAATTGCCAGCCATGCAAAGCTGACTAGCACCATTCCAATAGAACGCTTGCGAATTAGGAAAAAAACAGTAAAGGGCGTCATCACCAACAATGCATTCATCAAATATCGAAATGGCGTATGAATCAGAAATTGTAATCCCCCAAAAATAGAATGCCGTCCAAACGACTCAATAATATAAACAAGAATAAGACACCATATAAAAAGCTTAAACACTCCGTTGCCTGTAACCTTCTTCATTAATTCTATCAACTTCTCTTTTCCCTTACTAATATTCATCATATTTTGTCCTTTCTTAAATGCAGTAAATAAAACCTCATATCTATAAAATCATAACGAAACTTCATTCAATAGTTTTTTACGATTTTTGCCTTTCCTGTTAATATCCTTCTCCTAATATATCGAAAGGTCTTCTCCTCTCCCTCTTTAGCCAACATCCTAAGCATAAACTCTAACAACTCACTGCTCTTCGGATGAAATAAATTCTCATAGCGATGCTTTCCACGCAAAAAATATTTTAGCGGGCTATCGTCCCGGTATTTTTCTTTCTGATAATTCTTACACGCTGCCATCCTGTCACAAAACATCTCCACAACATAACGGATTGGCATCTTCATCCCCGCAAAGCCCTCATCCTTGTTTGCACTGTAATCAATCCAATATTCCAGATGATGACGATTTCTCCCTTTGTGATGAAGCCATGCATCTGAATATCCGGTTGCCTCCCGCTCTGCGGTATTGGGACTTTTATCCCCTTGATAATACCGTGCCCCTGTCTTTAATTCAATAATAGAATATTTTGACAAATCATGCAATAATCCCTGCCGATATAATCCTACCTTAAAGCAATGCTTCATCACAAGCATTTTATGGTGGTTAATCGTCTTTAGATGACCTCGCAATTTTTTTAGACTCATATTATTTGCCACCCCCGTTCCTAATTCCGTTTATTGCCACTTCAAATTATTATATTACTTTCTGTTTTTAATATAAATATTATGTAACAATATCCTATCAGAAATCTGCAGCCTGTATAAATAAAATTACCTGTAATCGGTTATTTTATTCCTATTATCGCTTTGCTCATTATCTCACACAAATTCTTAAAAAACAATGACAGTTTTATAAAATCTATCGACCAAAAGAAAATAATATGTTATAATTAGTTTATAATTTACAGCTTAGATGATTTTCTAATCACATGACTCGGTACAGATATAGAAGGGAGGAATACATTATGACATTGACAGAATATCTTGAGGAGCTTAAGGAGTTTATTGATGTGGAAGCTGCCGAACAATACGATGGTTTTATCGCCATTCAGGTGAATCTAACCGCCGAACCGGAGGGAATATTTTATATCGAATTGAAGAACCATCATTTATCTGTTGAACCTTATGATTATTATGATCGTCAGGCTGCTTTAACGATTAAACCGGATGATTTAACCAATATTCTAAAGCGTCGCTTAGATCCCGTGATTGCATTCACCACAGGAAAACTAAAGCTGGACGGTGATCCCGGTAAGGTGCTGGAACTCATCAAATTTGCAAAGAATAAGTAACCGTAAATAGATGAAATAACCAAACCAGATAATCATCAACTTCATTTGATAATGCTCCCATTTTGGTATCAGGCAAGTATATCTACCTGATACCAACTGGGAGCATTATCTATATTATCACTAACTCAATATACTAACAATAGCTTAATAAATCCTCTACGGTTTTTCTCTTTGGAGCCTGCGGCTCCTCATCCGGATAACCTATGGCAACCAACGCCATAACCTCCTGTCCCTCCGGAACCGTTACAATCTCCTTCACCTTATCTTCACCAAAGATACCCATAATAACAGTGCCAAGCCCCTTCTCATAAGCAGCAAGACAAAGTGTCTGTGTACATACACCGGAATCAAAATTCTGCCAGCGGTCTTCCTTACTGGTTGTAAAAGAACCATCTCTCTCATATCCTGCACGCTTCTGAATACCGGTTACTACAATCAGCATCGGAGCACTGTTAATAATATCCGCATTATGCTGCCCTACACATTGCTCTGCAATCTGTCCCTTCACGTCTGCACTCTCCACTGCAATATATCTTGCAGTCTGGGTATTCTTCCATGTGGGGGCAAAGGCTGCTGCTGCCACGACTTCCTCCAATACACTATGTTCCACCTTGTCAGTCTTATACTTACGGATACTTCTGCGACCCTTAATCATCTCCATTGCTTCCATAACATGTCCTCCTTTTTACCGCTTGATTTCTATTCCTTATTGTTTGAATCTGCTGATGGCTCTGATATCCAAACCATCACATTTATTGTAACATGGAAGCTTGCATACTGTCATCCATTTTTCGGTTTAAAATTGCTTTTATTGAACTAAAACATAAAATCTACAAATACCTGATTACTTATTAGCATCCCTTGGGGAGTAAGTGCCACATACTTAAACCCTTCTTTTTCATAGCGCATTAAATTACCAAGATTAATATGCTTTCTAAGAGACTTCTGATAAATTGTCCGAAAGGGAATCTGAAACCGCTGTTCAAAATCTGCAAGACGAATCCCCTCCAATCTACGAAGTCCTAAAAAAACAAATTCTTCCATCCTATCGTTATCGGAAAGCACTTCTATCTCTCTCCACTGCCGGCTACAATATTGGTATGCCGCAACCTCATCAATAGCACTGAGTGCTTCCCCCTTCCCTGCCCTGTTGCCGTAACATAAAAGATACTCCTTCATGCTGTCTCCATTCCGAAAACGGAGCATCCTGCCTGCCTCCTCTACCTTCAAAACAGGGATTATCTCCTCACCCTGCAAATAGGATGACGCATTAAGCCCTACTCCAAGATACGGTGTCCCTATCCAGTAGGAACTATTGTGTCTGCTATACATTCCCGGTTTACAGTAATTAGAAATTTCATACTGCTCATAGCCTGCACCCGTAAGAAGCTCTCCCGTCCTTTCATACATTGCAACACAGATTTTCTCCTCGGGCAAGCTCTCCCAAATCGTTTTATCAGTGTAAAACGGTGTCCCCTCCTCCATGATCAATCCATAGGAGGAAATATGCTCCGGCGCAAGAGCAATAACCGTCTTTAGGGAAGTCTCATACTCTTTCAAAGATTGCCCCGGCAATGCACTCATCAAATCCACGCTGATATTTTGAAAGCCTACTTTTCTCGCCGTCTCATATTGCTCCAGAAATTGCTCATAAGTATGAATCCTTCCAAGTCTTTTTAAGCGTTCATTAGAAACCGACTGCAAACCAATACTTAACCGGTTAACCAAACACCCTTTGTATCCTGCCAGCTTATCCTCGTTTGTTGTTCCCGGATTACATTCCAGCGTAATCTCTGTATACCTGGAAACAGAAAACGTCTTATAAATAACATCCATCACCTGGCTAAGCTGCTCTACTGACAATAACGATGGCGTACCACCCCCAAAATATATCGTGCAAAGCTCATACTTTCTGCTAAGATAACGATATGCAGCTATCTCATTACACAAAGCATCCACATATTGCTGAACAGTCGAAAAATCCCCCTTAACAGCAAAGGAGCAAAAATCACAATAATTACATTTACTCAAACAAAAAGGAATATGAAGATACAGTCCCAATGCCTCTTTTTCATGGGTACCATTCTGCTTCATATTCCTTTCCACCTTTCTGCCATATCTTTATTCAAACTTCGCATATAGAAAATTGCCATCAGGATAAGTAATTATTATATTCATAAGAAAAACTATCTGAACACGCCGGCACTTGATTTTGCGTAGCAAAATCTTAGTACCGCTGCGTGTGAAGCTAAGCGAAAGCGGGTTTTTCGTTGAATATAATAATTACTTACTTGCATCCAAACTTCAAATGCAATGTTTGAGTAATTATTATATCTAATCCTCGTCAAGCTTCAGCACACTCATAAACGCCTGCTGCGGAATCTCCACATTACCCACCTGACGCATCCGTTTCTTACCCTCTTTCTGCTTCTCCAAAAGCTTCTTCTTTCGGGTAATGTCCCCGCCATAACATTTGGCAAGCACATCCTTACGGTACGCCTTCACTGTTTCACGGGCAATCACCTTACTGCCAATTGCCGCCTGAATTGGAATTTCAAACTGATGCCTTGGAATCTCTTCCTTGAGCTTCTCACACATCTTACGTCCACGCTCATATGCAGTATCCTTGTGTACAATAAAGGAAAGCGCATCTACCTCCTCCTTATTAATCAGAATATCAAGCTTCACAAGGCTGCTTTGCTGATACCCCTTCATTTCATAATCAAAGGAAGCATACCCACGGGAACGGGACTTTAATGCATCAAAGAAGTCATAAATAATCTCATTCAAGGGCAAATCATAGCGAAGCACTGCCCTCGTCTCCTCCAGATATTCCATGCCAAGATACACTCCCCGCCGTTCCTGACACAGCTTCATAATTGCACCGACAAATTCCGTGGTCACCATAATCTCCGCCGTTACAATCGGCTCTTCCATATAATCTATCTCGGAAGGGTCTGGCAGATTGGATGGATTGGTCAGCTCAATCACCTCACCGTCCGTTTTATAAACCTTATAGATAACACCCGGTGCCGTCGTCACAATGTCTAAATTGTACTCCCTCTCCAGCCGTTCCTGAATAATCTCTAAATGAAGCAGTCCAAGAAAACCACAGCGGAATCCAAATCCCAACGCAATCGAGGTCTCTGGCTCAAACTGCAGGGATGCATCATTTAATTTCAGCTTCTCCAATGCATCCCGCAAATCCGGGTAGTGGGCACCATCCGCCGGATACATACCACAATACACCATCGGATTCACCTTCTTATATCCCGGAAGCGGCTGCTTACATGGATTGTTGGCATCGGTTACTGTATCACCCACCTGTGTATCACTGACATTCTTCAGGGATGCTGTGATATAACCAACCATTCCGGCAGAAAGCTCGTCACAAGGGATAAACTGGCCCGGTCCAAAGTAACCTACCTCCACAACCTCTGCCCTCGCCCCTGTCGCCATCATCTGAATCGTTGTACCTTTTTTCACGCTTCCCTCTTTGATACGGCAAAATATAATGACACCCTTGTAGGAATCGTAAAGACTGTCAAAAATCAACGCCTGCAATGGTCCATTAGCATCACCTGCTGGTGCCGGAATCTTATTTACAATTGCTTCTAACACATCCTCCACATTCAGTCCGGTCTTTGCCGAAATCATCGGAGCATCCTGTGCTTCGATTCCAATCACATCTTCAATCTCATTTTTCACCCAGTCAGGATTAGCACTCGGCAAATCAATCTTATTGATAACCGGAAACACTTCCAAATCATGGTCAAGAGCAAGATAGACGTTCGCCAAAGTCTGTGCCTCGATACCCTGTGCTGCATCCACTACAAGAACTGCTCCCTCACACGCAGCAAGGCTTCTGCTAACCTCATAGTTAAAATCCACATGCCCTGGGGTATCAATCAGATTAAAAATGTATTCCTCTCCATCCTTCGCCTTATAAATAATACGAACGGTTTGTGCCTTTATCGTAATTCCACGCTCCCGCTCTAAATCCATATTATCCAATACCTGATTCTGCATTTCCCGCTCTGTAAGCAGTCCCGTCATCTGGATGATACGGTCTGCCAGCGTTGATTTACCATGGTCAATATGTGCCACGATACAGAAATTACGAATCTTACTTTGTTCTACATTTGACATAGCTTCCTCCAAATATTTTAATACCTATCCTTAAGGATTCAATTACAATAAGCAATTGCGATACTAGTACATTATCGTATCGGCAGCTGATAGTTTCGTAATCTTTATATAATGTACTACATTGTGGGATATAAGTCAAAATAAGATTTTAGCAAAGTCTTCCTATTTGTTATACCAAAACCTGCATTATTGATTGCTTAGAATATCGTTCCATGATATAATTTTAATATGACAGGGGCAAAAGGTCAAAATGCCGTTCATGCTTGCATGACAAGGCATTGGAACTTGGGACCCGCAAAACATGAGGAAGGAGAATGGTACTTATGAATATGAACATGATTTTTATCTTATTACTTTACTGTACCCCTATTTTTGCAGGAATTTCGGTTGCTCTATATTTAAGACATCTACGCAGGCAGGATGAAAGGGATGAACTGGAATATTTAGAATCCTTGACAGAAGAAGAGAAGAAAACCTATTTCGCAGAAAAAAGCAAGGCACTCTTAAAACAACACCGTGCCTATAGCTTCAATGGTGTTGCTACCATCCAAAGGAACCGTTAGGACTTGATTAACTTAACACACTCACAAGCTTTAGTAAGTCTGTGAGTGTGTTATATTTGTTTTATTCTGTTTTCTCTTGCTGATAAACAAAAGAATTTGTATACATATTTCTTATAACATGTCGGTCAAGCTTATCCGGAACCTCTTTTTCCTGATAAAAAGAGAAAATCTCATACCACCAGCTTATATCCTCTGGTACATCTTCCAGCTTAGAACCTTTTTTATATATGATAAACTGGGTAAATGTTTTTAATGGGTTCGGTTCACAACAATGATATAAAACACCATCTTTTACTTCATCTTCCTTCGTATTAACATAGGAAAAATCATTGCATTCTACATAGTATTCTATATCATTTAATTTCCTTGCATTCGAAAATGTCCCGTGAAACTTTGCATAGTCCATGCGTTCCTTCGCATGCTTTCCATCCACTGTTTTATCAACCTTCTCAGGCATTCCTTTATATTCACCAACAAAGCTTCCATCACTTTCAATCGTCAATTCCATCTTCGCTTCCTTGACACCGCAATCACTGCTATAGAACCCTGAAAACTCACTCCACATCTTATTTTTATCAATTTCATCAGAGGCATATTCTGCATATTTTGACATGCACATCACCTCAGCATCATGTGGATTTAACTGCTCACTGGAAAGATTTTTCACAGCCTGCTCTGTTTCCTCCGAAACAACTCCATCCTTTATCAGAATACAGTCTAAATTATTTAGCAGTATGGTAACGTTGTCATCAGCAGCAGCCTTAGACACCTCTTTATCATCTATCAGAAAACGGCTTTTTTCCATCTCAATTGTCCTGCAGGCAAGAAAACGGTCCTCACCATCTTTTTCCAACAACACATATTTGGAGAAATCATCAGAATATGTATGCAATACAATGGTTCCATCCTTTTTCAATAAAATTGCATATCCTTTAACCTTTTCATTGGATTGTATAAACTCATAATCCGCATACAGAATTTTCGTATTGCCTTCTGCTAGTTCCCGGTATGTTTTTATGGTAAATTCCGCCTCATCTATATATCCTTTTTTAGAAAAATAATATGGCGAAAGTGCTATTATTTCCGGATAATCTTCCGCAAATATGTCCTTTATAGCTACACAATCATTATCCAGTCCCTCCTCCATTTCCGCTTTAGAATATACCGGCACTTCATAATAATATTCATCATAAACCTTTGCAAGCAGATCTTTGGAGGGTTTTTCATCACCTTTCTGCTCTTCTGCCGTGCCATGCATCTGTGTTGTATTATTCATACCTGTTTTTTCTGTGGTAACCCCGCATCCGGCTAAGCATTGCGGAATCATTATCCCTAGAAGGAGCATTAATATAATCTTTTTCATAAAACCACCTCAATATCCAATAACCGCTATTTCTTTTGATAATATTTATAACTAATTCCCGATGTATACGGACAATATCCCGCTTTATGTATCATAAGAGGACCCGTTCCCCATTTTGATTCAACAGTCAGATTATTCGTATTGGTAACAATTCCAGAATGAATAGTTTTCTCTTTAGAGGTATTTATGTCTTTAACATATTCTATTTTATAACCAATCTTCGCATTTTTTACTTTATTATATAATCCCGATTTTGTAAAATCTATAGGGTCAAAAATCCAATGTATATTAGATGTCGATTGTTTATACCATGCATAGGAATGGCAGTTATACCGATTATCAGCACTGGAAACAAAGGTTGCAAGAGGATAAGTTTTTCTATACTCCGCATTTTGTTCACTCGCCCAAGTCTTACCAGCATATTTAAAAACAGTTCCTTTTGTTGTTTTTCCATTACCAATCGAAATTGTATCAACCCGAATAATTTCTTTCAGATTCGGAGAATTGGCAGCGAGTGCAATAATTGCATTTCCCTTTAATACATCATCAAAACTATTTTCAATTTTTGCCACTTCATTAGAATCTAACAATGAATCAATAAGAGTTTTTTCTTTAAATTGTTCATAAGAGTTTACAGACTTATGCTTCATTCGTTCATTAAACAGTTCAACAGAAAAATCCTCTCTTTTACATAGTTCAGCCAATATATTACACTCTTCAGCTAAATGCATCACACCTTCTTCCAACGAATTGTAAGAGTACATATCAATCAACAACGGGTAGTCATATAACAATTGTATTAACTCCTTTGTTTTCATAACAGATAACACCGCATCCGGAACCACACAGGCTTTTATCATTTCATTATGATTGTCTAACGCTTTCCACTCTGTGTCTGTCTGGTTAATTGGATATTCAACCTTTCCATTTTTGAGCCAATCCGTTTTATTATATGTTGCTGTTAAGTACTCAACATTATCTGTTATGTACTTAACATCATCATTAATAATATCCTCTGCACCAACATTTTGGGCATACGAATAGCAAAATACTTTTTTATTCACTATACCAGAGCTTAAAAACAACAGTACAATTACAATAATAGTTAACATTTTTTTCATATAAATCATCCTCCAGTCATAATTAAAATTTAATTAAAAACCATGTACATTTTTCTTAAACACATTAAATATTTTACCATAAAAGGCAGCCATATATCAACTATAACAAAATATATTTATCAAACGCTTAATATAATCTTTTTCATAATAATACCTCGATATCTGCCAGTCACTATTTTTTCTTCTTTTTCATTTCGACCTTTTTTACCTTCGACCAATAACTATAAAGAGGTTTATCATTATATTGTGATTGATACTGAATTTTCACCCTTGCCCGGATATAATAAGTTTTATTTTTCTTTAACTTCTTTATTGTCACCTTTTTGAACCTCTTCACAGATTTGTTTTTGGTCCTCTTAACCACCATTGTCTTGGTCCTGCCCTCAAAAAAATATGGTCTGCTGGTAGTATACTGAATTTCAATTGTACTTGATGGAATGCGCGAGCTTCGCACTTTCAAGGATATGCTTTTATTATTTTTGACTTTAATATTCTTTATATAAACATGCGTATGCTGTAATTGTTTTTGAAGGTTAGCTATTTTTTCCTGTTCCTCTATCATATCCCGATACATAGTTCCCATAGTAGGATAAATCTCCGCATATAGTTGTGTATCTTCATAAAATCTGGTAGATTCCTTAACCCTTGCCCCCAAATATCCATCACTATCCATGAAACACCATCCCACAAATGCTTCCAGTTCTGTGCATTCAGGAGTCCATAATTCAACCGTAGAACCCTTTTCAATTTGCACACTTTTAAGAAGTGTCTTTTCCTTATAAAATGATATCGTGATAACCTTCTTTTCACCCTCTCCTGAGATATCTCCAGAGGAATCTCCACTCGCTTCCCCGGACACTGATATTGTACTGTCCTCCCGAGCATTGTATTCTTCTTCAACAGCATAAGAACATACACTATTTATCGTTACTGCTATCAATAACCATGATATAATACTTCTCCATCGATTCATATACTCACCCTCATTTCTTATAATTAATCTGATGTATCCTTATTTCCCACTCAACCGCTGTACCAGCTTCACACACTCCGCCGCATCCTTAGAGTATCCATCCGCACCAATCTCATCCGCAAAGCTTTGTGTTATAACTGCACCACCAATAATAACCTTGATGGGCAACTCCTGTGCCCGGACAGCATCTACAACCTCCTGCATCCGCATCATTGTAGTTGTCATTAATGCAGACAACCCAATAAAATCTGCATGTACCTCTTTCGCCTTGACAACAATCTCCTCACAAGGAACATCCTTCCCCATATCTATCACATGATAACCATAATTTTTAAGCATTAGAACGACTAAATTTTTACCGATATCGTGAATGTCTCCCTCCACGGTTGCTACTACAATAGTAGGAAGCTGCTCGCCATCTCCCTTTTGCTCTAACAACGGCTCCAAATACTCAATCGCCAGTTTCATCGCCTCCGCACTGGCAATCAGCTGTGGCAGAAAATACTTCTTTTGGTTAAAAAGCTCCCCCACATCATTGATGGCAGGAATAAGCATCTCATTAATTACTTCATCGGGAGACGTCCCTTCTTTCACTGCTTCCTTTGCATAATCTACTATCCTGTCCTTGTTCCCCTTTAGTACCGCCTGATATACCTTAGGTTTGTTCTCCTCATTTCCTTTCACACCAGCCTTAACCACCGGCTTTCCTGTTTTTACCTCCGGCAAAAGTCCGGCTGAACGCATGGCAGCCTCCTGCTCAAGCAGCTCATTCATACGGTTGATATAAGTGATATCAGCCCCCTCCTTGTGCAACAGCAAATCCGTAGCTGCTGCCGCACTCATCAACATCTCCTGATTCGGATTCGCAATCGCCATCGAAAGTCCACTCTGAATTGCCATTGTTAAAAATGCAGTATTGACTGTGATACGTTTCGGAAGTCCAAAGGATATATTAGACAGTCCACAAGAGGTAAGCAGCTTAAGCTCCTCCTTACAATAACGTATCGTTTCGAGCGTCTCTATCGCAGCAGACGGGTCTGCCCCTACCGTTGCTACCAGACCATCCACAATAATATCTTCCTTACTCATACCGAGTGCGAGAGCACGCTCTAAGATGGTATGGATAATCTGCTTTTTCTCCCCCAGGCTCTTTGGAAGTCCCTCGTCCGAAAGCGGAAGAAGGATAAACATTGCACCATATTTTTTAGCAATTGGAAGCAATTTTTCAAACTTCTCACTCTCTAAAGAAATAGAATTAATCAATGCCCGCCCCGGATATTGCCGAAGTGCTGCCTCTATCACATCCACATGCGAGGAATCAATACAGAGTGGCAGGTTCACACTCTGAGCTACCTGAGCCACCACCTCAAGAAGCATTTTCTTTTCATCGATTCCATTCATACCCATATTGATATCTAAAATATGAGCCCCACTTTCCTCCTGACTTTCCGCCATATCCATTACCATGTCAAGCCGTCCCTCACGAAGCTCCTCCTGTAGCTTCTTCTTCCCCGTTGGATTAATCCGCTCGCCGATTACCATAAAGGGTTTATCAAGACCAAGCTTTAATGTCTTTCGCTCAGAGGTCAGCATTGGCTCATGCTTTGCCTCAATCGGCAGTGAATGACAGTCGCTTAAGCTATCTGCAAGTGCTTTAATATGCTCTGGTGTGGTGCCACAACAGCCCCCAACCAGATGCGCCCCTGCCAATACCAGCTCCCTGCCTGCTAAAGCAAATTCTTCCGGCGTCATTAAATATACTGTCTCCCCCTCAATAAGCTCTGGCAGTCCCGCATTCGGCTTCGCCAACAGAGGGATTTCAGACACCTTACGCATTTGCTTTATAATAGGAATCATCTGCTCCGGCCCTGTGGAACAGTTTACTCCAATCGCATCTGCCCCTAAGGACTGCAATACCACGGTTGCTGTCACCGGATCGGTTCCATAAAGCGTTCTGCCATCTTCATTGTAGGTCATGCTGGCAATCACCGGGAGGTCACACAATTCTCTGATTGCAATCACTGCTGCTCTTGTCTCTGCCAGACTCATCATGGTTTCCACCACAAATAAATCCGCCCCTGCTTCTATAATATAGCCTGCCTGCTCTTTATAAATATCAATCAGGGTTTCTATCTGCATTGTTCCCATGGGATAAAGCTGCTCTCCGGTCATGGTAAGATTACCCGCCACAAGGGCTCTGCCGTCTACCGCCTCCTTAGAAAGCCTTACGAGGTCTTGGTTAATCTCCTTGATTCTCTCCCCAATACCATATTCATTCAGTTTTATCCGGTTACCGGAAAATGTCGGGGCATAGACAATATGGCTCCCCGCTTCGACATATCCCCTTTGCAAATCAAATAATACTTTTTTATGCTCTAATATCCACTGCTCCGGACAAACCCCGGTAGGCATACCAGCCTTTTGCAGATTCGTACCTGTGGCACCATCCAAAATAACAGGTTCTCTTAACACCCATGAATGAAATTCTTCTCTTGTCATAACTCTCTCCATTCTTTCATCTAGCCCAATGTAACCATCCCACGTCTTGCACTTATCTTTGCGTATGCAACGTCTGAGTCACCATTTCCTAATTTATATAGCCCTTATCATAGCATACTTCCCAAATTACAACAACTTATTCCTACTTCATTGTTTCACAACTCTTACGTATATTATCGATTATCTGGTTCACTAAAGACACTCTGCCGAAGGGCGTCATCAAATAGAAACCGTCTGCCGTCTCATTAAGACTCTTTGCAATATCCACTGATACATGAACCGCTACCTCCTCTGCCTCCCTTCGCTCCATATCCTCATGATACATCGAAAGCACTTCATCCGGCACATGGATTCCCGGCATTTCATTATGCATAAACAAAGCATTTTTATAGCTGACCAAAGGCATAATACCACAAATAATCTTAGTGTCCACCCGGCTTTTTAGTAATTTTATCCGCTCTATATCCTCCTTGGAAAAAATCGGCTGTGTCAGAAAATAGCTGCACCCCTGTGCAATTTTTTGTTCCATACGATGCACAATGGCATCTACATTTACCCCACTGTAGTTAAGCGCACCACCATAAGAAACCGGATTTTCGTAAAATAACTCACTATTCATATTTTTTACATATTCCATCAGACGGATGCTATTCACATCAAACACTCCTGTAATACTTCCCCGGTCCTCTCTCGCCACCGGATCACCAGTAATCAGAAGGAAATCCCGAACACCATTAATGTAAGCCCCCAGCATCTCAGAGCGAAGTCCAATCAGATTCCTGTCACGGCAGGATATATGGGGCATCACCGGGATATCTACCTTTTGTTTCATGGAAACTGCCATTAACGAAGCATCCGCCCTTGCTCTCGCCATAGGGGAATCCGACACCGTAACTATATCCACACCCTGTTCCTTCAGTTGAAATGCACCACGATAAAATTTCTCCGCATCCTTCCCAAAGGGCGAATCCAGTTCCACAACAAATACCTTTTCCTTATTGGAATGAAGCTTGTCCAAAAATGCATTTGCCTTCACCGCTCCCACTGTTACCGGCATGCTACCCCCAAGCTGTTTCTCAGGCTTCTTATCTGCCTGCTTCTTAGCCAAAAGAATTCTTGACAGCTCCTTGATATGAGCTGGTGTGGTACCGCAACAGCCTCCAACCAGATTGACGCCAAGCCCCATAATTTCTTCCATCTGCCGGGCATAATATACCGGGTTGTCCGAATAATTGATTCGTCCCCTCAACTCATGCTGATACCCCGCATTCGGCAGTGCTGCAAAAACACATTCTCTTGGAAACTGAATTTTTTTCAGAAGCTTTTTTAAATGCACACCACCAACACCACAGTTAAAACCAAACGCATCCGCCGGACAATCTTCATTTGCAAATTCATTCACAATTCCCTGCATCGGGAAACCAAATTTCGTATATCCACTCACATTCACTGAAAAATCAACAAGCACAAAGCTATTCGGTCTCTGAGTCTTAATATAAGCCGCAAGCTCCCTGCCCCACTTAGGCTCAGAAAAGGTCTCTAAGGCAAAGCAGCTGATTCCCTCCTCTAGAAAAGTATCAATCAGCATACGGTACTCCTCTAAAATATCTTCATCCGTATAAGGCAAATCCTGTCTAATCGGACCGATAGAAGCCATTATTTCTACCTTCCCACCAGTCTCCTCAACTGCCTGTCTCGCATTGGCAATTGCGGAACAAAGAATCTGCCTACATATCTTTCTCTCTGGGAAAAGAAGATGATTTACCGCAAAGGTATTCGTCCGAATCACACTTGCACCAGCCAATATATATTCCTTATGTATTGCAACAATCCAATCCGGATGTGTGATATTCGCTTCCTCTGCCTCTCCCGCCTCCGGATGCAGCAAATTAACATATGTGCCCATAGCACCATCCATCAAATATCTTTGATTTGTAAGAGATTGGTTTTCAAACATACAAATAACTCCTCCCAGATAAATTTATCTTATTTCCATTAAGAAAAGGCGGGGACAGATGTTACCTGCCCCTGTGCTTCTCTTTTCTTTTCTGCTGTTTCAGTTCAAACCGCCACTGTTTTTCTGCTTCCCGTTGTTCACGGCTCACAGTTTTACGTTTCGTTTTCAACTGCTCCTGCTGTAATTGCAAAGCCCGTTGCGATTTTGTTCCTATCCCGGTATTCTGTAACTGTTTGTGTACTTCACGCTGTACCCGTTTAGGATTGCGACCAGCTTCTTTTACATCAGTTGCCACAGCCGGACTAAATCGCAGCTGATAGTAATTTTTCAGAACGAAATCATATATCTCATAGTCTTTCGGCTCTGTGCCAAACGTTACTTTGCAAACCGATAATTCACCCTCTGATATTCGTTCAAAAACACCTACCCAAAATGGTTCCTCAAAAAATACTGTCAGTCTACCCAAAACTTTGTCCATGACAATTCCTCCTTAAAATAATTGTAATAAACAAAGAACGGACGACCCTAAGGAGGGAGGGCTACTTACATCACACTGATGCGACTGGACTACCTACCAGTTCTGCAAGCTTGACTTGCGTTGTGTTTTTATCTTTGTTCCTATATATTACCACATGAGTCTCAAAATACAAGATATATTAAATTTTACTTGCTTTTTTCCAAAACAATGGTATAATGTTCACGGAAGCAATGAGCAGTGCCTTCATACAAAGCAAAGAAAATGGCTGCTTGCAGACAAATTTTCTTTGCTTTGTATGAAGATAGGGCGAACGCCCGTGACCGAGGAAAACCGTAGGTTTTACGAGGTTGCACTGCGGTTAACCACCCCCTCATAACACTCGCAAAACCCCATAACCTTTACGAAATTGGCGGTTAACTTTAATAATCACATCACCGGAATGTGGCTCAGCTTGGTAGAGCGCTTCGTTCGGGACGAAGAGGTCGCAGGTTCAAATCCTGTCATTCCGATTTATAACAAAACATGAAAATAGCTTAAATACTAGGTTTTCAGAGTGTTTAGGCTATTTTCTTTTTTCATAATCCGCTGTGGTGATACATCGGGATTAACTACAAAAATATCTTGAATATTATTTCTGATTATGCTATATTAAATTAAAGAAAGCAACCGCCACAAAGTGGTTGACCTGTAAAAAAGATAGCAATGCCACCCTTCCACTAGCCAAAGTATCAGGGTGGTTTTGCTATGTAAAGCTACTTACAAAACGTAAAAACGAATGTAAGCAATGCCAGAAGGAATAGACCAAAGGTCATTAAATCCTTAAAATCAAAATTATTCTTATTCTGATTTTTCATAGGCATCACCCCCATCCTATCAAGAATAGAGGTCAACACACCCTGCAACATGGTTGCTTTCTATTGATAAGCATATCATAAGATGTGGAATTCCTCAATGCTATGTTTTATTATTAAAATGTATTATGATAATGGTTTAAATTACATTTCTAATAGCGAGATTTCTGAAATAAGATAAACATTTTTTGTCTTAGATTATAGGAATTTTATAATAGCCTTGAGATAAGCCTGGTACATTCATGATACGGAGGGACAAAAGGAGTATTTATGATAGGAAATAACATACACTACTTATTTAATGCCCAAGCAGGCATTGAACTAATTTTTTGCAATAACTCCACAATATCTTACCCATTGCATAACCACGTTTCCGTACTGACAATCGGCATCATACTGGATGGTTCTATTGTCCTTACAATAGATAAAAAAGCAAAGGTTTATAAACCAAACGAAACCTTTATCATATTCCCGTATGTGCCGCATAGCATTTTGGCACATGACAGTTATACCCTGCTCAGCCTGTGCATTGATAAAAATGTTGTACATGACATGGACATTATCACCATACAAGAACGTATTGGTCTTCTTTTAATGCAGGCTCTGGATATGGAAAAAATCAATCAGCACCAAATATTGCAGCTATTAAACCGTCTGGATGAAATTGCAGATTCTTCCGACCGAATGCGTAAAAATCATAATCCATATATCCACGACTTAAAAAGGCAGTTGGAATTACATCCGGAATACAAACTTACTGTCGAAGAAATGGCACAAAATGCTTTCATCAGCAAATACCACTTTATCAGAGAGTTTAAAGCAGAAGTGGGACTTACACCGCACCAGTTCCAAATTCAGAACCGTGTCCGTAAGGCACAGCACTTAATCCACGAAACTGATACAATAACCGAAGTAGCCCTTACCACAGGTTTCTGTGACCAGAGCCACTTCATAAAACAATTTGAAAGATATGTAGGCTTGTCTCCTTTAATTTATAAATCGTCCTTTGAAATTATCCAAAGGGATAACGATACCGTGTGACAATACTAAGGAAATAAACCTATTAGCAGAGGGCAGGTATAAACTTTGCAAACAAACAAAGTCCATCATCCCCTGCAATCACTTCATGTGGCACACCTATAGGAAATATGGATATTACACCCGGTTCATAGGGTAATTTTGCGCCATCATTTACACATACACCCGCCCCGGAGATTACCTCATGCGTTTCCAGTTGTTTTTCATGAACATGGTTGCCAATCTTCATATTGGGAGCGATTCTTACGAGGTGGAAGCTAAATTCTCCATTTGTCGTCTCGGATGTAATAATATGCTTCAGCTCTACACCCTCAAAAACGGGATGTTCCGACCACAAAATGGCATCAAAACTAACGGTGGCATCCGGCAACAACATCTTTCCTCCTTCATTGAATTTTTCAAACAGATTTTTGTAATCCATTTTCAACACTTCCTTTCCAATTTTTTGACAATATCCTTGCCTGCCTACATCATACCAACAGGATTACTCTTGGAATTGTAAAAAATTGCGATAGTTATGTAAGGCTACCTACAAAATGTAAAAACGAATGTAAGCAATGCCAAAAGGAATAGACCAAAAGTCATTAAGTCCTTAGAATCCCCTATTTAGCTTACCTTTTCTCAAACCCATAATAACATCTGCCTGCTTTGCAATATCATTAGAATGTGTTACGACTATCACACATTTATTCATTTCGTGAGCACACTCTTTCAAAATAGATACAATAGAGGACGCTGTATCTTCATCCAGATTTCCCGTTGGTTCATCCGCAAGTATAACACTTGCATCAGATGCCAATGCACGGGCAATGGCTACCCTTTGCTGCTGTCCACCGGAAAGCTTCAGTACATTTCGTTTCATTTCCTCCCTTGTCAGTCCTAAGCGTTCCAAAACAGGCAACGGTGGTTCTTTAGAAGTCAAAGCCACATTTTCCAAAGGTGTCATATAATCAATCAGATTATAATTTTGAAAAATAAAAGCCACATTATTTTTTCGATGCCATGCAAGACCTTTTTTCTCAATATCTTCTCCCTGAAACAACACCGCTCCGTCAGACGGACTATCTAATCCTCCCAGCAGGGAAAGCAAGGTTGTCTTCCCACACCCGGAAGGACCGAGGATTGCATAGATTTTTCCAGCGTTAAATTCGGCAGTGATATCATCGAGAATTGCTCTGTTCCCGTCATAAGAATATTTCACATTACATATTTTCATTATACTCATTTAAATGTCCTCCTATTATATGTGATATTACGCATATTGCGTAAGAATATCCTTTGGCTTGGTGCGGACAATCATCCACGAGGAAGCAATCACCGCTGCTGCAATCAACAAAATTCCAATGAAATATAGGGGCAATAGATACAATGCATTAATCTGCACATTAAGATGAACCGCTCCCGACCTCACTTGGGATAACAAAAACGTTCCTATCTTCTCTGCCACGCAAAAGCTAAATGGTATGGATACCGCAAAGGAAATAACCGCCACAATAAATGTCTCCGTAAATATTTGCAATATAATATTCGCCTTACTCCTGCCAATGGAAAGCATAATCCCAATTTCCTTTTTGCGTCCTCTAATCCAAATTGTCAGAAACAGGGTGAGGATTATAACGCTGACAACAAAAATCATAATCATCGTTTTACTCACTAATTTTTGCAAAGATACCAGTGGTGTAGAAATAACATCGTACTCATCCGTATTTATCGTGAGTTTTAATGTTTTGCCCTTTAACTCCGGCAAAGCGGAAATTTTGTCGTAGACATTCTGAATGCTGACAGGGTCCTCCACATAAATTGTTAACTGCTCATAACCATAAAGTACATCTTTGAATGTCTCAAACAAGGTCGCACAATCAATATAACCGCAATTTGCAGGGATTTCGTCTACGGTCATTGCATTTTCTGATGTACCCTCCGTACCGTCAAAAATTCCTACAATTTCAAACTCGGAGATGGCATCCGCATCCAGAGAATACATTTTAATGTTTTTTCCGACAGACAGCTTATTGTACTCAGCAAGTTCTTTTGAAATCAAACAAACATGCTTATCTTCCGGCATGATATGCCTGCCACTCACTAATTTATACTTGCCACTTTGAAATTTGGAACATTTCTCAGAGGACAGGGTTGCGGTATAACTCGATGCCTCTCCATATTGCGTATAACTCAAGCCTAAAGCAGCAGGCAAATATTTAAAATCAACGCCTGCACCGTAATAGCTTGCTGTATCCTCGGAATTATAGTCTACAACACCATCAACCTTTGCAATGGCTTTTACAATGTCCTCCGTAATCAAATCCCCATTGTATTCATAAACTGTTCCCCATTCGTTTTGCTGTCCGCTTCCCATATGACCTTCTGTATCAAGATTAAGCTCTATTTTTCCTCCAACCGCTGTCTGAACATTTGTTGTCGCATCTTTCGCCGCATCACGAATCGCAATTCCCGTAAGCAGGAACGTCGCAGTAAGCACCAGAACTAAAAATAATATCATTGTCTTAAACCGTTGTCTGAAACAGTACAGAGCTGCCCTTTTTATAAAGCTCATTTTAAAATCCTCCTAACATATCTTTGATAAAATTTCACTTGGCTTCCATCTCATAATGTTACCGGACGATACAAAAACCGAAGCCGTTATTACAATAATCTGGCATAGATAAATGAACAATGTTTCTATAATATTCAACCTTATATAATGATTCATCTGAATACCACTATCCTCCCCGGCAGAAAGCGTTTTTTCATTTAACAGATTAGGCTGCAACTCACGAAACAGGCTATATCCTAAAAAATCAGTAACGCCAAAACAAGTAATATAGGACAAACTCAAGGCAATTACCGTAACGGCCAGCACTTCCAACAAAAATCCCGCCATAATCTGTCCTTTTGATATTCCTACGGCAAGTAAAATTCCTACTTCCTGCACCCGGCTACGCATACGCATTGTTAACAACAATATTAAAAATGCCGTGCTGACAATGGACACAAGGACAAGCAATATTTTTACTAAATTACCGAGCGAAGATAATTGCTCTGCTATCTTTAAATATCCCAAATCATTGGTACGGATAAAGTGCGTTTTCCAGTCAATAGACTGCAACAACAAAACTTTATGGGTAATACTTTCAAGCCTTGTGGGGTCCGTAATGTAAAAATCAACCTCTCCTGTATAAATACCCTCTTCACTCTCGTGTAGCTCGTTCAAAACATCAAGACTTGCGTATATCTTATTTTGAGCAACACACGCCGTTGGTTTCATAGAAGCGTCCTCCGTATTCAGCTTGTATATTCCAGACACCTCCACCTGGACATAAGCGGTTTTGACAGGTATTTCATCAATATACAAACCGTCAGCTTCACCGAGCCTTGCATGGGTCAATGTCAGCGTATCCCCAACCGACAAATGATTAACACTTGCCAATTCTTCGCTGATAAGAATTTTCTGATAATCCATGTCTGTGATATGTTTGCCTTGTGTCAAGACAGCCATTTCATCTGTGAAATCGGGGGCAAGTGCGGAAAAATTCAGTGCTGTCACCTTTCCCATATTGCTTTCCCCGGTATGTTTATCGCCAGGGACAAACTCTATTCCATCACTTTTGGCAAAGCCATAATTGATGGGATTATAATATTTGATTTCACCCATCTTAATAATCTCGTCTATTTCCTTTTGGGAGATATGCACACTATTTTCCTTCACCTCTGTTTCACCGTTTTCAGTCATCGACACTTCGGTGTTTGCCCTGATATAAAAAGCTGCTCCGAGAGAAGTGCGAATATCTCTCCCCAAGTTCTTTGATGCATTCAAAACGCCAAAACAAGAAATCAGAAACACCGCTACGATAAATACCACTAAAAACAGGCTCATGGTTTTCCCTTTTTTACGAAACAGGTAAGCAAACGCTCTTTTTCTAACATTCATCGAAATGATTCAACCCCTTTCTGCAATCAATCATAAAGTCTTTTGATTAGTTTTTGATTTGCTTTTCGTATGGTTTTGATTAGATTTTAAAAAACTGCCAGCGTTTGCTGACAGTTTTTTTACAGGGCGAAGGCTATATTCCACTTAGGTAAATGAAAAAGGCTACACCATTTTCTGTATTCTTTATCATATAGGTCATACCGTGCAGGTCAAGAATTGTTTTGACAATGTACAGCCCCAAACCACTGCCTCCGGTTGCTTTACTCCTTGATTTATCTGCCCGGTAAAAAGGTGTAAACATATAAGGAAGGTCAGCTTCCGGAATAGACGCATTGGTATTTTCAACAATGAGAGCATTTTCTTTCTTGCCAGCTTGCAATGTAATAAAAATATTTGCGAGGCAAGGGGAATGACGTATCGCATTACCGATAATATTGGACAAGGCTTTGCCCCAAAGGTTTGGATTTACAGACAAAATCATATCAGCATTGATATTTTGATGTATCTGAATATCTTTATCCTGTGCAAGCGGTAAAATAGCCTGTATCGTGTCATTTATTGTTTGTTTCAGCGAAACCTCTTGTATGGTATCTTCTAAATCCATATTTACCATTTTTGATATAGTTATGATTTCCGAAACGAGCTCTTCAATATCTTCTGTGGCTTTCAATGCTTCAGGCAGATATTTTTCGTGATTTTGGTAATCCCCATACCCTAAAATCATGTTTTCAATTTGCCCTTTTAGAATGGTCAGTGGCGTCTTTAACTCATGGGATACCGCCGCAAAAAAGTTTCTGCGTTGTTCTTCTAACGTCTTGAATTTTTCCACGTCATTTGATAGCTCCTGATTTGCATTTTTTAATTCTTCCATTGTATCATGTAACCTGTCTGCCATCGTATTCAGACTGGTAGCAAGTATACCAATTTCATCACCCGTTTCTATGTCACATTTCCAAGTCGTATCAAGATTGGTTGTCATTTGCTTAGAAATCTGACTGATTTTCGCAATCGGTGAAACAATGACCTTACTGCAAATAAAAGCACTGAAAGATGACAGCAGAACAATAATCGCAAAGACTACAGGTAAAAAACGGAGCATAATACTTGTAATAACATCTGCTGTTTTTGATATGGAAGATACTACAAGTGTATATTCTGTTTTAGTATCAGAAAAAGTAACAGAAGCTGCAATGTTCGATGTTGCAACTGCCAATCCCTCTGCTTCTATTTCACCGAAACGCAAAGCTCCCTTATTATCAGTGAGTATTGCTGTCGAGTTGTTCTGAATACAGAAATTATAAATTTCTTTGGCGGCATCTTCATAACGCATTTTCTCCAATTTGGAAACAAGGATTTCGGCATTGGCGTCCAGCCTTTTGTCCGATGTAAGCTGATATTGCTTTGGCAGGACAGTCAATACTATTCCATAAATCAGCATACTACAAATCGTAAGGGCAGAAAAAACCCACAAAAACACCTTTACGCTTAAACTGTTTTTAACTTTCCTTCGCAACTTTATATCCCACCCCTCTGACGGTTTCTATATAATCCACATTAAGTTTTTTTCGTAAATTCATAATGTGAAAGTTCACACCTTTTTCATCACCCACGAAATCATATCCCCAAACGAGATTGAGAATATCATCCCTTGTGAACACACGTCCTTTATTTTTCAGAAACAGCAGGAGAATTTCAAACTCCAAATGAGTAAGTGCTACCTCATTTCCAGAAACAGTAACCTTGCGTTCCGTTTCACTCAAAGTAATTTTCTTATAATGAATCGAATCTGACACCGCATCCGGTGACGTACGCCGCAAAAGAGCTTCCACACGTTTCAGAACAAGTTTTATGGAAAAGGGCTTGGTAATATAATCATCTGCCAGTTTGTCAAATCCTTTTATTTGGGCGTCCTCCGTATCAAGGGCAGTTAACAGAATAATCGGAATCTGCGATTCCTGCCGTATCATTTCACATAACGTATATCCGTCAATTTTAGGCAACATAATATCTAATAAAATAAGGTCAAATGCTTGCCTATGAAATGCGTTGATACCCTCCAGCCCATCTGATGCAGCAGTGACTTCATATCCTGCAAAGGATAGCGGTTCAGACAATATTTTCTGTATCGCTGCCTCGTCCTCAATAATCAATATTTTCTTATCCATATATAAACCTCCAAATTAAATTATAACAGATATTTATTTGTTTTTGATTAGGATTTTGTTTTTTGCTGTCAATGGGGGTTGGGGTATTTGTCGGGATAGTTGTTCAAACGAATTCTCCGCTTAATGGTATGTTTTTTATACTTATCACGCAAATAATTCAAAGTTGTGTTATGTCTATCCTATATTCCTTTACCGTTTTATCGTTTAGCTTCCTTTGAGCTTCATAGATGTGTAAATAATGTTGTATTTTCTGAGTTGGTTTTTACTGTTTCTATGTTTTATTCTCTTGATTGTGTTTTTTGAGAGCAATTATTGCGGGAATTGGGGTGTGGGGGATTGGAGGTTATTGGGGAGGGGAACTAAAGGATAACAATTTATTATCTATCAGTTATGTGAGCAGGATAATTCAAAGTTATCCGTCGGATTTAGATACTGAATTAAGCAATTAATAATAACCAATTACCGATTACAAAGC
>JAGATQ010000012.1 GCA_017621205.1 Lachnospira sp. | reverse complement strand
CATGATACCCCATAGTATTAAAAAGTAATGGATAAAAGTGTAGCGATTGCAGTGTATGGATAGAATAATACAGGTCAGAATAGGGTATAAGGCCCAGGGTCTTAAAATACGAAGCCATGCTTCCATGTAAAATTCACCGGTAATACCATTACCTATGTTGATGATACAATATAGCAGCCAGACCAATGTGATGCAGGTATAGACGTTCAGTATTCTTCTGAAATGATGATTGCTTTGTAACTGTTTCAGAAGAATAAGGGCCAACATGATGCCGTAGAGCAAGTCAAAGATATTGGTAATGGCAATAGGGATGGAATGATATCTGTTAATTCCCATTATCAGGTAATTCAGCATAAAGGTGATGGCCAGCAGAATGGCGGGTTTGTTTATGCATATAAAAATAAAAAGCGTGGCAAAAGGTATGAACCCTATTGCAACTCCTATGGCAGGTTTCATGTTGAGGGCTGTCCATAGGCATAAGCACAGCCCGATAATAAAGCTGGCTAGAATTTGACCTGTATGGGTTATATTTATTTCTTTTGCTATCATTATCTATTTTCCTTTGTATTCAATGGCGGTCAGTCCGAGTTGAAACAGCCTGTATTCCATATTCTTAAAGTTCGTGTAAGGAGGTAATTGTCCTGTAAAGTCTTCCACTGTATTTCTGTCTGCTTGTGTCAGATAGAAAAGGAGGGGTACTTCTTTTTGTTTAACTTGTAACAAATGTTCATACAGTGCCTGATCCGTATTTTTCCAAGTACGGTTGGCACGGACAACCAGCAGATTGATGGATGCTTCATTTAACAAAGCCGGAGGCAGAGGATTGCTTTTCAGGACCGGGTGTTCGATTAGAAGAATTTCATCCTTTTCCAGATCGGGACATAGTTCTTTCAAATTGTTTGCCTGTACATATTGGCTGTCTTCGCTTAGAAAATCTTCATCGTATGTAATGCGGCGGACGTTTAGGCCGATGCTGCTCCAATATTCCTCTATCAGGCGGGCGACATGGGTCTTTCCGTCTTTCTCTTCTGTACTTAACAGATTGATGACCCGCTGTTCCTGTGTATTTAGATGAGGCAGTAAAGCGGTGCTGAGTTGCCTGACGGCCATCTTGTTTATGGCTTTATTATAACGTCTGTATCTTAACTTGCTTTCTCTAGGATATGCGCCGATAACTGTTCCTCCGGTAATTCGTTCTGCACGTATTTTGTCTCTGAGGGTATGATCCAGTATTTCTATAATCAGAAAATAGCCAATGATGAAAAGTAAAGTCCCCAGTATGGATGCAAGTATAATCATGCGTGCATTGGTGGGGGAGGAGGTCAGTGGAAACAGGGGCGGATTCATGATTTTTAATGAAGCCGAGGTCATTTCCAGGTTCTTTTGTCGCAAGATGGCTGCATTCAAGGCTCCCATGGTAGACATATAGTTGCTTTCCACAAAGCCGATATGCCTTTCTTTCCGGCCCAGGGTAGCGCCGATGGGGGAGAAATAAAGGAAATCTTCATTTAAATTCTCTCTCATTATATCTCGTGCTTCCATTTGGGCTTTAGT
>JAGATQ010000011.1 GCA_017621205.1 Lachnospira sp. | reverse complement strand
CTTCGTATTATAGCTCCACTTGGTACCATAAAATTTCCCCGCCGTCTTCCTCTCTTTTGCCGCATTGGGGGCTAAGGAAAAAACTATCACCATCAGAAGCAGCCATACTACTGCCTTGAAGCTTCTTCTTGTTTTATTTATAACCTGCTCTTTTTCCTTCATGTTACATCTCTCCTATCTTTCTGTTACTATTGTTCGATAATATTTCCTAGTACTCTGTCACCGTAATAGTGTCAGCCAGTCCGCTTGCCGTAAGCAACGCCTTTATATTCTCTGCCTGCCCTGCCGGCACCTTAAATACACAGTCTGCTGGTACATTACGAAATGCATTGGTTCCGATACCTGTGAGCTGACTGCCGGTAAAGGTGACTTCCTTTAAGCCTTTACAGTTGGCAAAAGCCTCCTCTTCAATAGCAGTGACCTGTCCGGGAATCATGATGGCGGTTAATCCGCTTCCTTTGAATGCCTGCTTTTTTATCTTGGTGATGCTGCCTGGAAGGGTGATAGCGGTCAGCTTTTTACAGCCTTCAAAAAGGGAAGCTTCTATGGTGGTGAGCTTATTCGTCTTAAAAGTAACCTTCTTTAGGGAGGTGCATTTTTTGAAGGCTTCTGCTTTTATGCGGGTGACCTTCCCTGGGATGGCGATGGTGGTGAGACCGGATTGGTAAAAAGCCCCTTCTCCTATCTGGGTTACGTTGGAAGGTAATGTAATAGTTTTTAATTGGGGGCAATAAGAAAACAACCATCCACTTATCTTTTCCAACTTCTTGGGCAGTTTTACCTTAGTAAGTTTTTTACATGCTTTAAATGCCGCACCATCAATTCGCACCACCTTCTGAGGAATAACAACCTCTTTTAGTTTACTATATGCAAATGCCTCTCCTTGAATAATATTTAAATTGGACGGGAGCTTAATTCTAGTTATTTTAGTATTCCAAAATGCAGCATATCCAATTTCCTTTAAGCTATCCGGTAAAGATGCGCTCTTGACATTAAAACAATAATCTGTAGCAAAAGAACCAATATACGTCACCCCCTCCTTTACCTCTATTCTTTTCATTTCATAACCCCATGTCCCCCACGGCCAATTCTCACCATCCATATTTACCGGCTCATCATCCATCTTCCCCTTACAGCTTAAGGTCAATGTCTTTGTCTTCGTATTATAGCACCACTTGGTACCATAAAATTTCCCCGATGTCTTCCTCTCTTTTGCAACATTGGGAGTTAACGAAAAGACTATCACCATCAAAAGAAACCATACTACTGCCTTGAAGCTTCTTCTTGTTTTATTTATTACCTGCTCTTTTTCCTTCATGTTACATCTCTCCTCCTGTTTGACTGTCTATGTTACTGGGTTCTTATGAAATAAGTACTGCTAATTATATCCAGTCTATCATCTTTTGTGAAAAAGAAAAAGAATTTTCTGTATTTGTTTAATACATTCGTTAATCATATTTATATTGTCATTCTTAATATATCCTACTTTTCATAACAATTTTTTCCACTTCACATGTTTGGTTTCCATTAGACTTTACCCCCCTTCCATGTTATACTTATATAATCGTTAGATAATCGCGAAACAAAGGAGGTTGCCCCATGCAAAAAATTACACTTCATACGAACTGGCGTATGCACGAGATAACAGATGATTCATGGTATGATGCTACTGTACCTGGTTCTGTAATAAATGACCTGTGCAGCCATGAGCTGCTGCCAGACCCCTACTATAGAGATAACGAACTGCTTGCCCTCTCTAAGATGGAACAGGATTATGAATACCAGTGCGAATTCTCTGTTGACAGCACTCTGTTGGAATGTGATGAAATTCTTCTTCGTTTTGAAGGAATCGATACCCTTGCGGATATTACCTTAAATGGCACACTTTTGGGAACTGTTAGCAATATGCACCGCATTTATGAATATCCGGTTACGACACTGTTAGTGGAGGAAGGAAACCAGCTCAATATTTTATTTCATTCTCCTGTGAAATACATACAGGAAGCCTATCAAAACGACCCGGTAGACGGAACAGAGGATGCCATGAAGGGTTTTGTTCATCTTAGAAAGGCACACTATATGTTTGGCTGGGACTGGGGTCCCAGAATTCCTGATGCCGGAATTTTCCGTCCGGTTTCCCTAATCGGCATTGATAAGGCCCGGCTATCCAATGTAAAGATTTCCCAAAAACATTCTATCTTAGAGGACGAGACGGAGGTAGAGCTGTCAATTGATGTAATGCTATTGGAGGCAGGGCAGCCACAGAAGCTGGAACAGAGTGTATTATCTTCTGATAACAGCTATCAGGTACAGGTAACAATTGAAACACCCGAAGAGAATTTGATTAGCGGAAAGCCAAATCAGACCAAATTTCTTATTAGCAAAGCAAAACTATGGTGGCCGAACGGCTATGGAGAACAACCTCTTTACACCATTACAATAGATTTATTTGACAATACGGGAAGACTGCTTGATACCTGTACAAAACGCATCGGGCTTCGTACCATGACTATGCATAGACAGGAAGATGAATATGGTGAAAGCTTCGCCCACGAGGTGAATGGCATTGCTATATTTGCCATGGGAGCAGATTATATTCCAGAGGATAATATTCTTTGCCGAACCAGTAAAGAACGCACACGGGAATTACTTACGCAGTGTAAGGAGGCGCATTTTAACTGCATTCGTGTCTGGGGTGGTGGATTATATCCTGCTGATGACTTCTATGATATCTGCGACGAGCTGGGTCTAATCGTATGGCAGGATTTTATGTTTGCCTGCGGCAACTATCGTTTCACGAAGGAATTTGAAACGTCTGTGACACAAGAATTAATTGACAATATCCGCCGTATAAGACACCATGCATGCCTTGGCCTATGGTGTGGCAATAACGAGATGGAGCTGTTTACAAGCAAGCGGGAATGGAATGGAAGCGACGCCTTAGCTGCCGACTACATAAAAATGTACGAATATGTATTTCCGAATATTGTGGAAAAGGAAGACCCCAATAGCTTTTACTGGCCGGCATCCCCATCAAGTGGCGGTCATTTTGACAACCCCAATGATGAAAACCGGGGGGATGTACATTACTGGGAAGTATGGCATGGTGATAAACCCTTTACAGAATACCGCAAATACTACTTCCGCTATTTGTCAGAGTTTGGCTTCCAGTCCTTTCCATCTCTTAGGACAATCGAGAGCTTTACTAAGCCTGAGGACCGCAATGTCTTTTCTTATGTTATGGAAAAGCATCAGAGAAATGCTGCTGCTAACGGTAAAATTATGAATTATATGGAGCAGATGTTTCTCTATCCCAACAGCTTTGATACCTTAATCTACGCCAGCCAGCTTTTGCAGGCAGAAGCCATCCGCTATGGGGTAGAGCATTTCAGAAGAAACCGTGGACGTTGCATGGGCTGTGTATATTGGCAGTTAAATGACTGCTGGCCTGTTGCATCATGGTCTTCCATTGACTACTACGGAAGATGGAAGGCACTTCACTACTATGCCAAACGGTTTTTTGCCCCGATTCTGCTCTCCTGCGAGGAGGAGGGGCTGCTTAGCCAGAGCCTTAACGTGAACGCAGAACCTTTTGATATAAAGAAATCCATCCGCTTAAACGTCAGTAACGAAACAAGATATGATGAAACCGTGACGATTCGATGCCAGGTTCGTGACGCTGCGGCAGAGATTATAGAAGAGGATGAAATTACATTAACCGTAAATGCATTGAGCAGCAAATGGATGGATGCCATTCAATTACCGGATTTATCTCTCTATGAGCATTATGTCAGCTACCAGCTTATTAAGGATGGGCAGCAAGTGTCAGAGGGAACAGTACTGTTCTGTCCGCCAAAGTATTTTCACTTTGAAGAGCCTTCCTTACTATACCGGATAGAGGATAATGAAATTGTAATCTTCTCCGATGTTTTTGCAAAAAGTGTAGAAATCCGCAATAAAAACGATGATTTGATTTTATCAGATAACTTCTTTGACTTGAATGGAAGAAATGAGGAAAAACGGGTAACTATCCTCAAAGGGGAACCAGATGGAATCACAATCCGGAGTGTGTATGATATAAGATAAGGTGATAGTGAAATACAATTATTTAGAAGGGAGTGTCATCATGGGCAATATTATTGAACTAAGACATATTGCAAAAAGCTATGACGGCATTAGAAATGTAGTAGAGGATTTTAATCTGGAGGTAAAAAAGGGAGAGTTTGTGACTTTTCTTGGTCCCTCCGGCTGTGGTAAGACTACAACGCTTCGGATGATTGCGGGCTTTGAACAACCGGACAGTGGTGAAATCCTGCTTCACGGCAGGGATATTAGTGAACTGCCGCCAAACAAACGCCCAATTAATACGATTTTCCAGCGATATGCCCTTTTTCCTCACCTGAATATCCGGGATAATATTGCCTTTGGACTTAAACTTAAGAAGCTTACAAAAGATGTTATAGACGAAAAGGTGGAACGGGTTTTAAAGATTGTAGATTTATCGGGCATGGAACGGCGCTCCATCTCTACGCTGTCCGGAGGGCAGCAGCAGCGGATTGCAATTGCGAGAGCTATAGTCAATGAACCGGAAATCCTTCTGCTTGATGAACCCCTCGGCGCCCTCGATTTGAAGATGCGGCAGGAAATGCAGCTAGAGCTGAAGCAGATGCATGAACAGCTTGGTATTACTTTTATCTATGTAACCCACGACCAGGAGGAAGCCATCACCATGTCGGACAAAATAGTGGTAATGGCGGATGGGGTTATCCAACAGGCTGGCACAGCAGAGGAAATCTATAACGAACCAAACAATGTCTTTGTGGCAGATTTTATTGGCGATAGCAATATATATAACGGTGTGATGGCTGACAAGCTCAATGTACAATTTTGTGATACATGCTTTCCCTGTCTTGATGATTATCCCATCGGCACCCGCACTGATGTTGTCGTGCGTCCGGAGGATGTCGTTTTAACCAAGATAGATGAGGGGCAGTTAAATGGTATCGTCCGCTCCTGCATTTTTAAAGGCATTCACTATGAGATTACTATGGAGGCGGATGGTAACGAAATTGTTGCCAAAAGTACAAGGGATGCACATGTTGGGGATACGGTTGGTATCTATATCGAGCCGGATGGAATTCATGTAATCCCGGCAGACAAAGGATTAAATCACTTTAACGGTATCATAACCAAAAATCATACAGTTGCCTTTGCGGATGGTGAGTTTCCCTGTGATGTTACGCAGCTCTATGAAGGTTCCGTTCATGATGGGAAGGGACACCTATTTTCGAAGGACGGGGAGCGAATTCATCTTACCGGACTTTCGGTTGTTGTCGATTTACCTCTTGAGCATCTGGAAATGAGTGATGATTTGGAAGCCGGAGGTACGATTGGCGAAGTGATTTCCTTTGTCTATGTAGGTGACCATTATCGTTTTCTGGTACGCACGGAATCCGGGCAGGATTTTACCATTGTCGATGAAGATTTGTGGAACGAACATGATAAGGTCAGTATTGTCATTCCAAAGGATAAAATCGGGTTACGCCTGTCAGATGACGTACAGGCAGAGATTACAGCAGATTAGGAGGACAACAAAAGTTGTATTTTTCAAGAAAAAACTTAAGCATTCCTTATATTATTTTTTTGCTTGCCTTTGTTGCGGCACCTATGCTGGTAGTACTCTACTACGCCTTTACCAATGGTGAAGGTCAATTCACCATGACCAATTTTATAGGTTTTTTCACCAGTCCTAATACGATTGGCACCTTACTATATAGTATCATGATTGCCCTTAGCGTCACGGTACTTTGTCTCTTACTTGCCTATCCATCTGCCTACCTTCTGGCACGGCTTCATGGGCATAAAAAACCAATTCTGTTAATGCTATTTGTTCTGCCAATGTGGATTAACTTTACATTAAGAATCACTGCGTTAAAGGAAGTTCTGACAACACTAGAGGGCAACCTCGCCTTTCACCCCTTTCTTAACACGGTGATTGGCATGACCTATGATTTTCTGCCATTTATGATTCTGCCACTCTATACAGTATTAGAAAAGCTCGATACCAGCTTAATGGAGGCTGCGGCTGATTTAGGCGCTAACCCGGTGCAAGTCTTTCTTAAGGTAACACTGCCCCTGTCTGTTCCGGGTATACTAAGTGGCATTACTATGGTTTTTCTTCCTGCTATGACAAATTATGTAGTGTTGGATATGATGTATAACAGTACTTATATTATGGGCAGCCTGATTAGCAGCTATTTTAGTGCCTACGACTGGCACAATGGTTCCATGATATCCATTGTACTGCTGCTTATCATCTTTGTGCTTACCATTGCAACCAAGCAATTTGGAGACGAAGCAAATGAGAACAGGGGGACCGTTTTATAATGAAAAAGTCTATTGTATCCGCCTTGCTATTAGGCGTTGTTCTATTATTTTTATATCTTCCGATTGTCATACTGGCAGTCTATAGCTTTACTGACTCCACAACGATTGGTGCAATCCGGCATTTTTCACTTTCTAATTACCGGGTACTCTTTACCACACCGGAACTTAAGCATATGATTGGAGGGACATTTCTCCTAGCCATCGGCTCCGCCTTGCTCGCCACCTTGCTTGGTACACTTGGAGCAATCGGTGCCTTTTACAGCCGCCGGGTTGGCAAGACAACGATTAGCATTCTCAATCAGATTCCCGTGATAAATGCAGATGTAGTAACAGCATTCTCTCTGTGCATTATGCTGGTGGTCGTATGTGGCGTGGATAAAAATACTTTTTTCCCACTCGTAATCGGACATACCATACTATGCGCACCCTTTGTTTATCTTTCTGTAACGCCAAAGCTAAAACAAATGGATTCCAATTACTACGAGGCTGCCCTTGATTTAGGGGCTACTCCCTTGCAGGCACTAAATAAGGTTATATTGCCACACATTCTTCCGGGTATTTTGTCGGGCTTTGTGCTGTCTATCACACTATCCCTTGATGATTACTTTGTTACTACCTATACCAAGCCCGCTACCTTTGACACGATTAGCACCTATGTGGTAAATGCCACCAAGGGAGAACAGACAGAAATCAAGACTGCACTTTGGGCATTATCAACCGTTATATTTATTATCGTTGTAATTGCTGTCTGGATGATGAACATACTAGCCAAAAACGCAGAGGAGGTACAGGACTATGAAGCGATTTAAAAAACATTTCCTACTTCTATTTCTAATCCTTCTTTTGGCTGGACTACATATCACCCTATCCGGGTGTGGCAAAAAGGAACATGAGGATACACTTACCCTTAGAATCTGTAACTGGGAGGAATATATTGACGAAGGTGGCTGGGAAGAAGAGGAAACCATTGACCTTGAAAACAAGGATATCATTGGTAAAAACTCCATGCTCGACGATTTTATTGCATGGTACGAGAAAACTGCCCACAAAAAAATCAAAATAGAATACTCCTGCTTAGGGACAAACGAGGATTTGTATAACCAGCTCACACTAGGGGATAAGTTTGACCTTATATGCCCTTCTGAATATATGATTATGAAGTTGATGGCAGAAGAAAAATTAGAACCCTTAAGTGATGATTTCTTAGATGAAACCCAAGAAAAAAACAGCTACATCCGCGGTGTGTCACCCTATATCAAGGAATTCACCCACAACATCAGTATTAATGGGGAATCCATTGACCGCTATACAGCAGGCTACATGTGGGGGAACACAGGAATTGTATATAATCCAAAGGAAGTAAAAAAAGAGGAAGCAAGTAGCTGGAAGCTGCTTATTGATAGCAAATATAAATGCCGTATTACCATGAAGGACAACGTACGGGATGCCTATTTTGCCGCTATGGGCATTTATAAATCGACGGAACTACAGGAATTAGCCATGCGTCCTTATTTAGAAAGTAATTTGGAACGGGCAGAACAACTGCTAAAGGAATACCCCAACCGTCTGCAGCAGGAAATGAACGATACCTCAAGAGAAACCATGTCTGCTATCGAACAGCTTTTGCAGAAAAACAGAACTAATTTTTATTCCTTTGAAACCGATAACGGCAAATCCGATATGGTAACAGGAAAGGTTGTGGCTAATTTACAGTGGTCAGGAGATGCCGTCTATTCTCTAGACCAAGCCGAAGAGGTGGGAACGATACTAGAGTATTCTGTTCCTTATGAATGCTCTAATCTATGGTTTGATGGCTGGGTCATGTTAAAGGATGGTATTGAGGGAAACAAAGAAAAAAAAGATGCCTGTGAAGCCTTTTTAAATTTCATGGCACAGCCGGATAATGTGGTACGCAATATGTATTATATTGGCTATACCTCTGTAATTGCCGGTGGCAATGACAGTACGATTCTTGATTATGCAGACTGGTGTTATGGAGCAGACGAAGAGGACAACAAAACAGTAGAATATGATGTCAGCAGCTTTTTTGGCAGAGAGGATGCTATCATTACCACGACACCTGACCAGCTCAACCGCCAGCTATTTGCGCAATATCCACCAGAGGATGTGTTGAAGCGATGCACCATTATGGATTATCTCGACCCAGAGACTACGAAGGAGCTTAACCAGATGTGGATTAATGTGCGGTGTTTTAATCCGTTTTCGTGAGTGGTATGCTTTCATTGGTTTTTAGAATAAATTGGATAAGGTTAATTTTTGTGATAAAAGCATATTGAAAAGGATTACTGCATATGATATAATGCCTATAGGCAAAAAGAGATAAAAAGTCTATGTTGACAAGAAATGAATCCCCCAACTGTGAGGCAACACCGTTGGGGGATTTTTCTTTACTTTTATAGTGGCAAAGTACCCACTAGGCTATTTGTTGCTCTTGTTATAACCCCATCCTACAACCCATATCCTCTTAAGGTCGCAAAATAATCATCCGGCGTCTCGGCACGTCGAATCATCTCGCTACTGCCGTCCTCCTTTAGTAATATCTCTGCGGATTTTAGCTTTCCATTGTAGTTGTAACCCATAGCAAAGCCATGTGCACCGGTATCATGAATCACCAGGGTATCTCCGATTTCTATCTCAGGCAACTCTCTGTCAATAGCAAATTTGTCGTTGTTTTCACATAAGGAACCTGTGACATCATACATATGGTCATGTGGGGCATCCTCCTTACCCATAACCGTAATATGATGGTATGCTCCATACATGGCAGGACGCATCAGATTCACCGCACAGGCATCTACACCGATATATTCCTTATGAGTGTGCTTTTCGTGAATCACTTTTGTTACCAGATGTCCATAAGGGGCTAGCATAAACCGTCCAAGCTCGGTAAATATCTTGACATCTCCCAAGCCTGCAGGAACTAGTACTTCATCAAATGCCTTGTGAACACCCTCACCAATAACCATAATATCATTTGGCTCTTTATCCGGTGTATAAGGGATTCCTACCCCACCAGATAAATTAATAAAGCTTAGCTTTACTCCCGTTTTCTCTTGAATCTCCACAGCGAGCTCAAATAAAATCTTAGCAAGCACTGGGTAGTACTCATTGGTTACCGTATTACTTGCAAGAAAGGAATGCATACCAAATTCCTCTACACCCATGTCCTTCAAACGCTTATATGCCTCTATAATCTGTGGCTTTGTCATACCATATTTGGCATCGCCCGGATTGTCCATAATGGTTGTGGCGATAGAGAATTTACCCCCCGGATTAAAACGACAGCATATCTTCTTTGGTATTCCTGCTACCTTATCCAAAAAATCAATATGTGTAATATCATCCAGATTAATAATAGCGTTAAGCTCCTTCGCCTTTACAAACTCTTCTGCAGGAGTATCGTTGCTGGAAAACATAATCTCATTACCGGAAAAACCGCACATCTCAGACATCATCAGCTCCGTTAAGGAAGAACAATCTGTCCCACAGCCCTCCTCCTTTAATATCTTTAAAATGGTCGGATTCGGTGTTGCCTTTACTGCAAAATATTCGTGAAAGCCTTTGTTCCATGCAAATGCCTGCTTCAACCTTCTTGCGTTTTCACGGATACCCTTCTCATCATACAAATGAAAGGGTGTCGGATACTTATCCATAATCTGCTCTAATTGTTCCTTCGTTACAAATGGTATTTTGTTCATCCTTCTCCTCCTATTGGGTCACTTCTCTATTTATGATGTTGCACCTTCTTAAACTACCCACCACCTAACCAGTGGGGCTATATGGCTTATGATCAATCTGACACATTCCCTATTATAATCACATCTTTTAAATTTGTAAAGAAAAACACTCCCTTTGCAGCATATGCCTTAACAACAGGCAGTCTGCCGAAAGGGAGCATTAACATAATCTTTCTCAATATAGCATTATGCATACAACCGATGTAGTATTGTATTCAATTCTTTATAGCATATACTTTCTGTTACTTATAACCAGCTATTTGCACTTTACCTTTAATACAGAACTATAAGCACCATCCTGACGCTTCCCGGTTTCAACCTTAACCTCAACCTTAATATAATACTTTGTTTTACGCTTTTGCCGCTTGATATACTTCGTATATTTTTTCTTGCCGATTTCATCAAACTTAAATATCGTCTTATATCCGCTCTTTTTCTTAGTTGATGCCTTTACAGTATAAGACACTGCATTTTTCACACTCTTTACCGTAACATATAGCCGCCGGTTTGGCTTACTCTTTGCCGTCTGTGTAATGGTCTTCTTAGCAAGCTTGCTCTTAACATTAACTGCCCGTACCTTTACATAGTAGGTCTTACCCTTCTTAAGCTTACTGCCATCCAGTTTCTTTACCGTATAGCTGTAGGTCTTTTTGCTGCCACTCTTTTTCACGGTAGCTGCCTTTAGGTAGCCCCCGTTCTTCTTCGTGGAAATCCATATTTCATAGGCAGACGCATTGTCTGCTGCCTTCCATGTAACAGTGAGTTTACGCTTCTTAGCAGCCACCTTAACACCCGCAACCTTACCCGGCTTTGTAGAGGTTGCTGTAGGATTGTTATTCTGCTCCGTATTGCCTCCGGGAGTATTCGGAGAACCCCCTTCACCAGCTCCTGTTCCACCCGGTGTTTTGGATTCTGTTCCCTCTCCGGATGCATCACCACTGGCATTTGCCTTCTTTTGCACCTTTACGATAATCGGAATCTCAACACTTTTACCATCAATCGTCGCCTTAATAATATAAGTACGCTCTATATAAGTGCCATCCGCACTTTCCTTTTCTGTTGTTTTGTCTTCAAGAAGCTCTTTTGCAATAGTAGAACTGTTTAATGGAATCTCTACAGCAGGCTCCGTCTCGTCATAGCTTACCAAAATGGATGCTGTACCAAAGTCAAAGGTATCTAAATCAGTCAATGCCTGCTTAAGCTCCTCCTCAGTCATAATCTTATCGGACACAACGACCGCATTCTCTGGCGCTTCGATATCCTGAATCGTCTGGGTCTGATAAGCTACAACAAATGTATAACCTGTTTTTGCTGACAGCATCTCTTCACTCAAACAAATCGTCGCCTTCGTCTTATCATTGGAAAGTGCATAGCTTACCAGTGTACCATTCGCCGTAATCTTCGATACAACAAGCCCCGGTGTAACAGAAATCACAACAGTATCTCCTGCATTAGCTTTTGCTTTATCTACTGTAAGTGGATTGCCATCTACATCCTGTGCAGATACTACATAATTGCGGTATAAAACAGAATAACTACCCTCTGCCTCAACCAAATCCTTATAGTTTGCTGTAATAAGAACCGGAACCGTATGAAGACAGGCTCCATCTGTCACACTCTCTGTTTCCTTACCATAAGCAAAATCTGCATAGCCACTGGTGGAAATACTCTTACGTCCCCCTTCCTGTTCCTCATCATTATAATATACCAGTTGTAGCTTCACACCACTGATATCCAAGTCATCAATCGGCGGCAGGAACGTCTTAATATCCTCCTCCTCAGGGAGCGTGAGCTCAAGCCCACTGAGCTTACAATAGGACACAGCTACAGACATATCACTCGTAATCGTTGTCTCATAAATACCATTTTCTGGTTCCCAAGGTTCTACAGTATCTCCCCGGCTTATCAATACGGTTGGAAATGCATAGATATCATCCGTATCTGCTGGAAGGTACAAGGTAACCTTGTCGCCATAATTACCAATTGTTGTCGACAGTCTTACCTGCTCCTTATTAACAAAATCGTCAGGCAATGACTGTTCATCCAGAGTAATGCTAAAGCTGCGCATCTCACGATAAGTATATTCATAGGTTGCCGTCTTTCCTCCATAAGTAATAGATACTGTCACTGGTGTCACAAGTACTCCATTCTGTTCCTCAGCTGTTCCCTTCGTACAAGTGATTGTGCATCCATTACTTACGCCAGCCTCCGTTTTCAAATTAATCGTCTTTGTATCCTCAGCCGAGCTACCATATACTGCTGTCAGGGAACCTCCGGTTAAATCCAAATCCTCTGGTTTCGTATACTGGTCATACAGCTTCTTATCTGGCTCCGTTAAAGTGATGCTGCTAAGTGGCTTGTAATCCACAACAATTTCTACATCCCAAGCAGGCATCGTAAATGTAGCTGTCTTCTCATCACCCGTACCGGAAAGTGTCAATTCCTCCGTCCCTGATACGGTCTTTTTATAAACCGTCGGGAAAGCATATTGAGGCGTTTCCTTTACCGTAACAGAAATCTCACTACCCGGGTCCGCACTACTCTGACTCACTCTTACCAATCCGGAATTAACAAGAGTCTCTGAGCCACAATGAAGCTGCCCAATACTAATGCTCTTGCTATTTGCAGACACCTCGTAGCTATAAGAATAAGAAAACGAAGCTTCCTCTGTCAGTCCGCCATAAGGTACACAAATCGTAACCGGAACAGTCACGGTAACCGTCTTGCTTCCATCGGGTTTCTCTGTTGTCTGGTCCGTTGAAGTCCCAAGAGTGTACATATCATATGTCATGACAATATCCTTCGTTCGAGCACTACTGCCACTGCCATACACTGCCTTAATGCTTCCCAGAGGTAAGTCTTCTTTCTTAGTCTGCTTACTCCATTCTCCGTCGGAGGTATCCGGTGGTGTTATCTCAAGCCTTGTCAGCTTCTGCCATGTTGCTGTGACCGTAACATTGGCTGCTGGCATGGTGAGGGTCACCTCGCCAGATTGTGTAACCGTCTTTATAACTGTTCCATCCGCTGATTGCACTGTCACTACCGGGAATGCATATTCCTGTGTCTCCTTCGGTACATTCATAGTAATAGTATCCCCATAATATCCGGAAACCTTAGTAGTATATTCATTTCCAGTCTTAAATTGGACACTCGGTCCTTCCGTATTGGTAACGCTAGCACTATATTTATTTTTTACTTCATAAGTAAAAGAAAATGCATTGTTCTTCTCAATTCCTTTAAAGGTCACCGAAACGGGAATCTTATATGTACTCACTCCATTTTTATCAGATATTTTTTCTGCAACCCCGCCAGCAAGTGCAACCCCACTATCATCTAAATCCACCTTACTTCCCGTAACGCCCTGATATTTCAGTGTTAAATAACCACCATCTGTAAAAGCCTTTAAATCCGACCCCGGTGCAGCATCCAACAATGTCTTCGTTGGTGGTGTTACCATAAAATCAGAAAGTTTAGTATAAGTAACCATAACCTCAACCGGCTCACCCGGCATAGCAAAGGTATTGCTACTCACTGTATTCGAATAATCCTTCTTAGAAGTCGTACCGATAACAGATATCTTGGTTTTAAGATAGCTTAAGGTCTTATCCTCCGGCGTTGTTATCGTAATATTTGCTCCCTTTGCAATATCTGTTGTCGCAGAAACACTTGCTTTCACAGTTGCAGATATATCTTTTCCTGTTTCATCCACTGTCTTACAGGTTGCAGAATAATTACAGTACTGATAATAAAAGGATACTGTATTCGATGTCTTGCCATTATAGGTTGCTGCTACCTGTGCCACATAGCCATGGGTATATACTCCACCGCTTACAGTAGCATTCTTTTCCTGTGTAGTTACCTTCAGTTCCACTCCTGCTGCCGTATTGGCAATCGTCTCTGTACTTGTTTTTCCCAGTGAATCTTTATAGGTAGCAGTAATTGCTCCAAGCTGGCTCTTGATTACTGCCTCACCCGGAAGCCCACCCTTCGTCTCAAAAACGGTTGGAGCAGCCGAGCTGGTGCTTAAGGTACTATCCGCCTTAGCCGCTATTGTAATACCCTGTAACGTCTTCTGATTGGCTGTCGTATAGGTATAATAGTAATTAACCGTTGTCGATTTCCCTCCATAAGAAATTGTAATTACAGCCGTTCCAGGATGCGTAATCGTATCACCAGTGCCCGTAGCAGTCCCTAACGTATTCTTTGTAACAGTATAACTTGCTTCACCCGCCGTCACCGAACGGGTAGTATTATCGCTCAGTGTTGCTGTAATGCTTAATGCTCCCTGCTTGCAGGCATTCGCAATATCCGTGTTGGACGGTGCCGCCGTTTTAGCTCCAAACGCATAGGGCGATGAAGCTGTTTTTCCGGCTCCTGTTATAACCGCAGAAATAGAGGAAAGTGTAATATCTGTCACCGTCACCGTGATTGCCTTGGCAGGCATGGTAAAGGTATAGGTGCCATTGCTACTTTTATTCACCTTTGTTGCACTATCACTGACCGTTACTGTACTTCCATAGGTACTGGTACCAGGTGTAACAGTTACCGTCTGTCCTGCCTCCAAGGTAATAGAACCATTATTACCTGTTGCAGTCTTATCACCCGCTGCAATCTTTGTCTGGCTGTTAGTAGTAGACAAGGTTGCCTTATAGGTAGCTGGTGCCTGTGTGGTTGATTCTTCGGTTGTCTCGGTAGTTGAAGAAGAATCCGTTGTGGTTACCGTTAAAGAAACCGGCCATGTCTGTTCGCCATATTCTCCGGTTGGAGTTCCAGAATTACCACCTGAAGCTGTTGCATACCTAAATGTTACCGCTCCTTTTGTTAATTTAGTATATTTGTTTTGGGTAGTAAGACTATAACTTTTGGATACACCAGAAGCCTTTTTAGCAGTAACATTACCATAATAATCAATTGTGACATACTCGTCCTCATATGGCGTATTCTCAGTTACTGTCGTAGAGCCTACTTGAACCACATTGCCAGCAAAATCTGCTGTGCCATTATTGGTATCCTTTAAATTCTCTGTTATATTAGAAGAGGTTCCTACCTCTAATTTTGATATTGTAGATGACTTAGGTCCATATATCAAAAAATCATATCGTCCCGCCTTCTTTCCCGTACTATTAGTTGCTGAACCATAGGGACGACTGGAACACCCCTGTCCCTGGTCATTCTTTGCTGCACAATAACAAATCACCCCTGAAAACGATGTGCTGCTCTTAGCCAAGGGAAGATAGAATTCCCCATCCTCAAATGCAATTAGGGCAGTTCCGTTGATTGTTCCATTATTATAAGTCAAATAATCACTAGCACTACTAGGATAACCCAGTTGATAAGTACTCTCCTCTTCGGCATAACCAACCACCTGAAGCCATTTTTCAGCATCCGCTATATTGGTATCTACAACCAGTTGGTTCGTTCCCTTCTGTCTATACGCACTCACTGATGCTGTCTCTGTGGTCCATATTGACAATACAGAAGGGGTATTACTATCCCCTTGGTAACCAAAGATGTTTTTACCATATTCAATGCGGTATGTGTAATGATTGGTTTCCTTAGTCAGACAATAAAAACGCAACTGGGAAGGACTAAAAATATTTGATTTATACGATGTATTACCTGCATAATCACAAAATGTAGCACTTAACTTCCCACTTAACTCCGTTCCTGCCATTTCATCAGAAATCTGCTCATAACTCGCTTCACTAGCAGAAGGCTGAAAACCTGTATTATAGACGCTAATATTTGTCTGTAACGCATTAAATTGCAAAACAAGCTGTAACTGAACGGAAAAATCAGTCGCTGAATCCGGAAAAACAAAACCCCACTGCTGGTTTACATCCGACCAAAACAGTCCTTCCTTATTCCCTGTGTTTGCCGGGTCATAATAATAATCCTTATTATTCCACTTCACACTATAAATATCGGGAGTCGGAATATTTTGATAAGTATCTCCTTTATTAATCGTAAAATAGGTCACCTTTTTCGTATCCGATATCCCGGTTGTTGTTACACCATATGTCCCTACGACACCCGAATTCTTTAAAACAGAATTATTCGACACGGTTACTCCAACAGCCGCATTCGCCTTAATCAACGGCTTATAACTCCCATCTACTCCGGGAATCGCCATTCCGCTCATTACAACATACATCACATACACTGCTGCCAGCAATCGGGCAAATCGCATCCGTAATCTTTTACCTTTCATACCCATACCTCCACTTTTTTATTGAGGACTTTTCTACTTTCCAGCCAGTCCTATAACCGTTCTCATAAGTATTTATATTTTACCATAGCAGATGCCCAAAAGTACACAATAAAAATGTGAATTCTTACAAATATAAGTTCAAAATATCACCAAAGTTTTTTGGATATTTTAGATAATGCTTCTAACAATAAAACGGTGTACTTTAACATCAAGCTAAAGTACACCGACTTATCATTTATCTTATTCTAGGAAATATTAAGATGTTGGGGTCAAAAGGTATTTTGCCCCCGACGGACGCTACGCCTTGCCAACAGAACCAAATAATTCCATCTTCTCCTTAACAGTTGCCTTAATTGCCTCAGCACCCGGAGCTAACAGCTTACGAGGATCAAAGCCCTTACCCTCTAAGTCCTTACCAGCCTCGATATACTTACGGGTAGCATCCGCAAAGGATAACTGACATTCCGTATTAACATTAATCTTGGCAACACCTAAAGAGATTGCCTTCTTAATCATATCCTCAGGGATACCGGTACCACCATGTAATACCAGAGGCATGTCCCCGGTCTTCGCCTGAATAGCATCCAGTGTCTCAAAGCTTAAGCCTTCCCAGTTATCCGGGTACTTACCATGAATATTACCGATTCCGGCAGCTAACATCGTAACGCCTAAATCAGCAACTGCTTTACACTCGTCAGGGTCTGCACACTCGCCCTTACCAATCACGCCATCTTCCTCACCGCCGATGGAACCAACCTCAGCCTCAATGGAAAGACCCTTCTCCTCACAGATTGCAACTAATTCCTTCGTCTTTGCAATGTTCTCATCAATTGGGTAATGAGAACCATCAAACATGATGGATGAGAAACCAGCCTCAATACAAGCCTTTGCTCCTTCATAAGAACCGTGGTCCAAGTGAAGTGCTACAGGAACGGTAATATTAAGCTCCTCTACCATAGCCTTAACCATAGCTGCTACCGTCTTGTAACCGGTCATGTACTTACCAGCACCCTCAGATACACCAAGAATGACCGGACTCTTTAACTCCTGTGCTGTTAAAAGAATAGACTTCGTCCACTCTAAGTTGTTGATGTTGAACTGTCCAACTGCATAATGACCAGCCTTTGCCTTTGTCAACATTTCTTTTGCTGAAACTAACATTTATAATTCCTCCATAAGCTTTAAATTTCCAGCGTGGCACTCGAACGAACTACACACGCCCAGATAAATATAGTATAGCTTAAATAGGGTGAAAATACAAGTAAAGGCATGGAATTAATTTCCTTAAATCCTATCCCCAATAAGGTGCAACATCATTTAAATAGTCAATCCCAAACTGAACCGCCAATATATTGCGTACCAACAGCGTATAACAAAGCAGCACTGCCCCTACCCATATCATCCACATACCGGGATGGAAATATATCTTTCGGCCATGATTCCACACTGCAAGGGTGGTCCCAATATAATAGTACAAAAACAACATCACCAGATAAAGGAAAATGGGATTGCTCCGCACAGAATCTAAGATATCAAACCGCATCAGTGCAAACATCGCTCTAGTCCCTCCACAGCCCGGACAGTAAAGATGAAACTGATTATTTAACAGACATGGAGCCGATACCGGAAATTCCAGATGAAAGAAATCACAGACAACCGCAAATATAATTCCTGCTACTAATAAAATGGTCGCTAAAATATAAAAGACCTGTCCTTCCATAAGCTTCTTTTCTCTCATCCTAGTTGCCTCCCAGTCCAAACACGTTTCTTCTCAAATTATTATAGTTTAATTTGTTATAAAAACCAACTGTAAATTTGATTATCCCTAAAACACTGTATTGTTCCAAACAATCCGCTGCAGTAATATAATATAAGAAGTAAAATGAATGCTTTTTGTTGACTATCCTGCTGGGCAAGTATATACTGTTTCTATAAAAAATAGAAATATGAAAAAGGGAATGAAATATGGAATGGGAAGATTATATAGAAAACTACTTTTTTACAAATAATTATGGAAATTATTTAGTAGATTTACTATTCCGTAGAAAGCTTATCATTGGCGATTGCAATCCTGACAAATGGTGTTGCCTTTTTAATAACATTCTAAAGTGGAAAAAACAATATTTGTTATTGGGGGAATCACTTGAAGTAATAAGTTTTCAGGCGTGGTATATCCATATTGATTTTTGTAAATTTTCTTTACCGTTAGATAGAAATTATGATATAGAAGAAGAAATTGTTAGGCTAAACACATTTAAACTTGATGAATATTTATGGTATTTTATCAAAACAGATACATTTGTATATGTTATTCAGATAACAGATTTTGGATAATAAGCATCAGAGCCAGCCCAATAATCTGCTCGATATAGTTTAATATTAGTTGTCAATCTCTTTTCAACTGAATTTGTGGTAATTGCTTGCAATCACATGAAATATATGATATATTAAGCATATAAAAGGGACTGCCGATAGACGGTTTACCCTAAAGTATTTGGTTATAAAAATAACCGCACTCATGGGCTGGGGCGGTTATTTTTTTGTTTTTCTGCTTCCGAGCGAGTATCCCACTTGAAAACAGGCAATCCCGAAGGATAACACTGCAATCAGTGTTTCTACACTTATCATCGGCACCCCTCCTTCCCATGTTTCATAAATCGAAACTTATGTAGTCAGAGGGTAACAAAAGCCCTCTGCTTAAGAGGGCAAACCGCCTACCATCTTGGCAGTCCCTGCAACAAATAATAGCATAATTTGACAAGCATTGCAATTTTAATACATAAAACTTATATGAATAAAAGACCCGCAAAATGCAGGTCTTATTCTGTCTTTGCTTATCATGTTTCCAAGTGAAATATTCCCTAATAATTCCTCGCGAATCAATCCCCGCCCGCTCCATCATTTCCTGCAAATTCCTGTCGTTCCGTATTTTGTCCTGTAGTTCTTCCGGGGACAGATTCATCAAAATAGGATTCCCAAATAAAATTCTCTCAATAATCAGTATAATGACTTATAAATGATTGTCTTAGTTAGCAGATACACCCAGCTTTCCACGTTTTGTCCCTGTCTGCTTCTCTCTTAAGAATACCAGACGGAATATAGCACGGACACATGGCTGGATAAAGAAAATCTGTGAAAAAATTGCAAATGGGAAATTGAAGCATACCAGCTTTAACCAGTTTGCAAGCAGTGTAGCAACATGGAATCCGGAATAGTATGGGTAATACAAAATAGCTGCCAGAAAACTCATGGCAGGACACATAATCAGCACCGTTGCACAAATAATCAGGGTCTCAAAAACCATGTGATGGGTCTTCTTAGGATTCACAATACGGGATGCGATTTTAAAAGACATCGGACTACCCAAAACCAGTTCCAGTCCATACGCGAGACAAAATTCCGCAATAACGACAGCCCAGATTGGAAGGTATCTTCCCAGCATATAAACACCACCCTGCTGCTGGATTGCTGCAAGCACGCTGCTCGTTCCATTCACGTCCATCAATGTGCTTCCATTTACAACATACAGACTATAAAATACATAGGCATGTACCGTAATAACTACAGTAACAAAAGCAAAAAACATTCTTTGAAATTGATTTCTTGGCATAATAAAAACTCTCCTTTTCACACACAAAAACACACGCTGTGCCTGCCATCCTTTAACAAAACATTGTTCCGTAATCAGATTTATGTGCTTAAGCACCACGTGTGTCCTAATGTTAACTATTTATTTGATTTTTTCAACAAGCTTGATTCTAGCAGACGAATTTATTTCTTGCAAGCTTTTTCTGTGCAATTGGTACAATTTTGTTCAATATATACGAGACACACCACATCAATTTTTGTGCAATTTAACGGTTCCTTTCTCCTTTGACAAATCCAAAGCCAAAGCTTATAATAAATTTGTCATTAAAAGTTGTGTAGCAGAGATGCATAAATCCAAACTGATTTATGCATCTCTGCTTTTTTTGTTTGAATAAAAATTAGGAAAGGCGTGAAAACTTTATGAGTAACAAAAAACAATATTTACTATCCTGTGCCTGTGTTATCGCAATTTTTTGCATGGGGCAAATTCCGGGGTCTATTGATGCGGCAATTTCCAAAATAACAACTGCATTTCATTTGTCTTCCACCACCGTCTTTATGTAACCACAATCGCTGCTTTGACAAGTGTTGTGTTCAGTATGCTTGTTGGTATGATTGCAGGAAAAAAGCTAGGCTATCGCAAACTAATTTATTTTTGTGCTATCGTAGAAATGCTGGGAGCACTTCTCCCCTTTTTTGCTGATAATTTTATTCTTATATTAGTGTTAAGAGGATTGTTTGGAATCGGTTTCGGTGGAATGATGAGCCTGGAAAATACCATTGCCACAATCTTAATTCCACAGGAAAACCGCTCCCTTGTATTAGGGCTCGGAACCTTTTTTGGTTTTGGTACAAACTGCCTTTTGCAATTTATTGGCGGTATTTTGGCTGATATCAGCTGGAATTATGTCTTTCTCAATCACATACTCCTGTTGATTCCCTTTGCCATCCTTCTGTTCCTTTGTCCTGATATCGATTCCGATACAGAACAACCAGAAGAAACAACAACAAAGGAACACTACTCCCCCTCCGTTTTTAAAATGTGGATTATGATGGCATTCGTCGGAATTATTATTGCCCCATTGCTGATTGGCTGTTCCTTTTTAAGCGATGCCATCATCCCCTCCGCAACGATTGCGGGAATTGTCGCAGTATTCTTTTCTCTGGGGTGTATGGCAGGGGGCTTAAGCTATTCTAAGCTTTTCAAACTATTAAAGCAGCACTCCCTGCCTTTTTCCTTAGTGGTATGTCTAATTGGTGTCATAGGATGCGGTATCGTCCGCACCATTCCCCTGCTGTGCCTTATGATTTTCATTGGAGGCATGGGATTTTCCACGACGCAGGCATCTGCCATGATGATTCTTGGCTTGGTTAGCTCCCCAACCCAGATTGCAATGGCTTCTGCAGGTATGATGTCACTGTTTAATCTTGGGATGTTTTTGAGCAGCCCCTTCGATGCCGTGATAGGGATGATAACGGGCGATGCTCTATATATGCCACTTTACATTGGTGGTGTGATTCTCCTGATTTTTGCTGTAGTATTTGGAATAAAAAATCCATTTCCAGAAACTTCTCCAAGTCAAGGGAAAAAGGCAGAAGCATACTAAAATTCAAAAGTTTTATTTGCCTAATATTCCCTGCTATGATAGAATAGAAAAATAAAATATCACAATTATGTAGATACATGCTAGGAGGAGTAATTTATGAGTGAAACAAAACGATTTGACCCATATACTGGAGACCCGATTCCAGACGAAGCAGTAAATCAGACTGGACAAGCAGAGCCGAACGAGCAAGTGCCAGTTCAGGAACAACCATTCGCAGCCGGACAGACTGTACAGCCAGACAACACTGTGGAAGGGCAGCCGGAACAGACGCCGGACTATGGCACCCCTTCAACACCTGTCTCTGAAACTTCATACAACCAGTACGCAGAAACACCTAAGCCCAATTCAACGGCTTACAGTGCCCCTATGCAGAACGAAACGCAATACAATCCATACACAGGACAACCTATGAACAATGTCAATAGCGAAGAGGCAGAGGAGAAGGATCGCAAGGCACGTATCTATGGAACCGTTGCCTTAATTGCAGGTATTGCTTCTATTGTTTTCAGCTTCTGTTCACTTTGCTGCTGTCCGTTTTTAACTATCATTGCTGGTGTATTAGGTATTATTTTTGGCTGCCTTGCCAAGAACTCTGTCAATACCCGCATAGTCTCAGGTACGGCAGGACTGATTACTTCCATTATCGGTCTCATTTTATGTATACTTATCACCCTCTTTATGATAATCAGCGGTGGTGATGATTTTATGGATGGCTTCGAGAGAGGCTTTAAGAATGGCATGGGAAACTATTATAATAATGGCAATGATTCTTTCCACCATGATGATTTTGATTTTGACAGTCTATATGAAAGTGATGATTTCTATATAAAATAACACAAGTACAATAAAAACCCAGCAGATTATTCTGCTGGTCAGACTGTAGACAACTAACCATAAAAAGTTAGTTGTCTACTTTTTTATTATAATTCTTAACATAGAACCCCATATCCTTTAATCCGTTAAATCCTTACCATTGGTTTCAATCACCTTCTTGTACCAGTAAAAGGAATCCTTACGGTAACGGGCTAAATCCTTTAAATCAAATTCATCCCGGTTCACATAAATAAATCCATAACGCTTAACCATTCCTTCATGGGTAGAAATTAAATCAATGGCAGACCACGGGCAGTAGCCCATCATCTCCACACCCTCAGAAACAGCGAGCTTAATCTGCTCGATATGACGGCGAAGATACTCAATCCGGTAGTTATCATGTATCTTTCCATCCTCTGTCAGTTTATCATAAGCACCCAGACCGTTCTCCGTCACAATCATTGGCAGGTGATAACGGCTGTAAATCTCCCGCATCGTTGCACGAAAGCCCTCTGGGTCAATCTCCCAGCCAAACTCTGTACGCAGCAGATTCGGGTTGGCAAAGGAGCGGTAAACCCCTGCTTCACTGCCACCATTTTGCTGGTCTGCTATGCTTTCTTTGCTACTACCATTATCCCATTCCACCGTTGCAGTAGAATAATAGTTAAATCCAATAAAGTCGGGGTGTGCCTCCTTCATAATGTCCATATCCCCCTCTTCGATGTGGGGAATGGCATCATGCTCCTCTAAAAATTGCCACACAAGGTTATTATATCTTCCATATACTGCCATATCCAGATACAGCCAGTTGCGAATAGCATTAAAATTCTGGGCAGCCAGCACATCCTTAGGCTTACAGCTCGCCGGATATACTAAGGAAATATTGGGGGCAGGACCGATTTTCGCCTCTGGAAGCATCTCATGACACAGCTTCATCGCCTTTGCCTGTGCTAAGAGCATGTGGTGGTTTTCCTGATACAGCTTCTTATACTTATTGGTTACCCCCTCCATATTGCAGGTTCCAATCACTTCCCCTACCAATGTCAGCATATTCTGTTCATTGATGGTCAGCCAGTATTTTACTCTGTCTCCATAGTTCTCATAAAGCAGCTTAGCAAAATGAACAAACTCGTCGACACTCTCCCGTCTTGACCAGCCACCTTTTTCTTCCAATGCCGCTGGCAAATCAAAATGAAACATGGTAACAAGTGGCTCTATGTTATACCGCAGGCACTCATCAATCACATTATTATAAAAATCAATTCCCTCCTGATTGACTTCTCCTGTTCCCTTTGGCAGAATTCTTGACCAAGCAATAGAAAAACGAAAGGTTTTAAAACCCATTTCCGCCATCAGTGCGATATCTTCCTTATAATGGTGGTAAAAATCCGCACATACGTCTAATTCACTTGTCCCCTCCGGCACCTTTTTAGTATCCTGAATACTCGGTCCCTTACCGTTGCTTAGATTCGCTCCCTCCACCTGATAGGCACTGGTAGAAGCACCCCACAAAAAATCCTTTGGCAACTCCTTTTCCCTTGTTATCATCATATCCGTTCCTCCTTACAATCATTTATGATATTACATACTTCTGCTTAAAATTATATAATGCCCCTAACAGATTAGAATCATTCCGATATTTGCACACATCAATTTTTATTTCATTATATATGATTGACATTCCCTTTAACTGGTCTACATACCGTTTAATTCCCTCTATAAATGCCGGCTCGGCACTGATACCGCCACCAATCAGAATAACCTCGGGGTCAAAGGTTACATAGAGATTACAGCATTGCTTGGCAATACTAAAATACATGTCCTCTAACGCTTCCCTAGCATCCTCATCCCCCTCTGCTGCCCATTGGTAGAGCTTTTCTCCAGTCACCTCCTCTACTGGCAGATGTTTCTTCTTCGCCATCCAGAAACAAACAGAAGCTGTGGCTGCATGGGAGCACCACATAAATGGCATCTGTTCTACCGCTTCATTCAAATCCATCTCCTCACAGCATCGAATACTCGCCAAATCCTCCCTTGTCATATTCTCTATTGCAAAAGATATCTCTCCTGCCAGCATCCGTTTCCCATGATGCACCTTTCTATCCTTAATGATACCGCCACCTACTCCGGTTCCAAATACCAGAACACAAGCGTCCTTCACATCCTTGGCATTACCCAGCCAGACCTCTGCAAGAGCAGCACATTTACCATCATTCTCCAAAGACACGCTTATGTCCCCACACCGCCTTGATATCAGCTTTTGCAAAGGTACATCATTCATATAACGGATTCCACCACCGCCATAGACAATTCCACGCTCCACATCAACCTGTCCCGGCAATCCCATGGCAATTCCTTCTATAGTACCCTTTCCCTTATATTGGTCATAAATCTGTCCAATGGATTCTACAAAATCCTCAAGAACATCCCCCTTCTTATTTCTGGTCGGAATCTTGCCCTTTTCTTCAATAATACCTTCTTCTGTCATCCATGCATATTTTACATAAGTTGCTCCCACATCAAACACTAAATACATAATTTTGCTCCTTTTTAATCATGTAGTGCACAGCCGTTTATAGCATTAAGGGGGCAAACTAAGCTTGCCCCCGATATCAATATATATTATACATGAAAATATTGTCATTTCCAACAGATAATTATTGTGGATTCTCCTAAATAACTATTTTCCATATTTCTGACTCAATTCAATAAGCATTTTGGCTTAAACCATGGCTCATCTCTAAAATTCATCTATAGACAAGGTAGTATTACTCAGACCATAATAGTAATTAACGGTTTCTGCAGTGAATTTATACACACAATAATCTTCATCATCCACACCCTTAGGATAATACATCTCAAAGCCCTCTCTCCATAATAATTCTTTGGTGTCATGGTCAGTACATACCTCCATGGTGCCAGTAAACAATGCCCCCTTATATTGATTGACTGTATCATCACAATAATAAACGCACGCTTTGGAATTATTCAAAAACTGTGAAACCCTCTTCCTTCTTAAATGTAATGATTACTCCGCCTTTTCAAGATTATGCAATATTTTGTCAAGACTCCCTTCAAAGGCAATAATTTCTTCATCCTCAAAGCCTTCATAAAAAATCTCACTCATCTTTACAGATACCTCATCGTACTGCTCTTTTAGATTTATAGTGGTTTCTGTCAGCTTTATCCTGACCGTTCTACGGTCGGCTGCATCATATACTCTCCTTATATGTCCGGACTGCTCCAAACGGTCCAGCATACTTGTTAAAGTAGTCTTCGCAAGCCCCGTTTTATTTGCCAATTCTTTTATAGGTATATTATCCTCATTCCACAAAACAAAGAGAATCCTTCCCTGTGCTCCATTAAATTGACTGATTCCCTGCTCTATCAACAGCTTTTCAAAAATTCGCCCTTGAATTTGTTTTATTTTGGTAATAAGAAATCCACCATTTGTTTTATCGAGCAATGTCACTCTCCTCCTTTCTATATAGAATAGTACTATATAGTACTATTTGTGTCAAGCATATTTTTTTAGAAGAGCAATATATATATTACAAAGATATTTATTAAATAAAGAGGATTTATCTTATGGAACATAATAATGATAATACACCTTTGGAATGCCACTGCAATATGACTGGTCTTAAACCAATAATGATGGATTTACCCTATCCACCTATTCAGGTAAAAGAACCAAACCGGAATTATGTCAATCTGCTAAGTGTGGATTATTGTGGTTCTGTATCAGAATTATCTGCTATCACACAATATGTCAACAACGAGAATCGCCTTATTTGCCAAAAATGCTCTATCGCACGGACGCTTCTTGGTATTGCTATGGCGGAAATGATGCACCTTAACATGCTTGGTGAATTAATGCATCTGCTGGGAGGACCCATAGATTATATTGCCAGACAACCTGGCAAAAGGCCTGCCATGTGGTCGCCTTCCTATCTCACCCTTTCTGAACAGGCCCCCCAGATGCTGCGGGACAATATAGAGTCAGAGAAGGCTGCAATCAACCAATACCGCATGCATATGAATGTCATAAAGGATGAAAATATCAATGCTGTACTAGCAAGAATCATTAAGGATGAGGAATATCATATTATGATTCTGCAAGCCTTATTAAAAGAATATTAGTATACTGTCCCCCTGATAATTGCCAATATAGGCGATTATCAGGGGGACAGATACAAAAGCCATACTACGCTTTTCGAACCGCCTTTAATTCATCACCTTCTACTACAATCACTATGGTATCTCTCGGCATGACACCATCACTTAAAATCAATTTTGCTGCCAGTGTCTCCACATACTTTTGTACATACCGCTTCAATGGTCTTGCACCATAAACCGGGTCGTATGCATGCTCCACAATATAATCTTTTGCCTCATCTGCTAATTCTACCGTAAGCTCCTTGTCTGCTAAGCGGCGGTTTACATCCTTCATAATCAAATGGATAATACCATCAATATTGTCCTTGGACAGTGGTTTAAAGAGTATTGTTTCATCCAGACGGTTTAAAAATTCGGGACGGAAATGGTTACGCAAATCATTCATTACCCGCTGCTCTGCGTCCGGCTTAATTTCTCCATTTTCATCAATACCCTCCAGGAGAAATTCTGAACCAATGTTGGAGGTCATGATTAATATCGTATTTTTAAAATCAACTGTCTTACCATGTCCGTCTGTGATATGACCGTCATCTAACACTTGAAGCAGCACGTTAAAGACATCTGGATGTGCCTTTTCTATTTCGTCAAACAATACAACGGAATAAGGCTTCCTGCGAACCGCCTCTGTAAGCTGTCCACCTTCCTCGTAACCCACATATCCCGGAGGAGCTCCAATGAGACGAGAGACAGAATATTTCTCCATGTATTCACTCATATCAATCCGCACCATATTGGTCTCATCATCAAATAATGCCTCTGCCAGGCTCTTGGCAAGCTCCGTTTTACCAACTCCGGTTGGTCCGAGAAACAGGAAAGAGCCAATTGGTTTCGTCGGGTCCTTTATCCCTGCCTTGGAACGGATAATGGCATCCGTCACCTTAGACACACCTTCATCCTGCCCGACTACACGCTGGTGAAGCACCTCACCTAACCGCAATGTTTTCTCCCGCTCCCCTTCTGTAAGCTTTGTCACTGGAATTCCTGTCCAACGGGAGATAATCTTAGCAATCTCCTCCTCATCTACACTCTCATGTACCAGCGTATGCTGTTCATTACGAATCCGCTCCTCCTCCTCGGCAAGGCGTCTTTGTGCCTCCGGCAAACGCCCATATTGCAACACACTCGCCTGATTTAAATCATAATTACGCTGGGCTATGGCAATATCATTGTGAATCTGTTCAATCTCCTCTTTTAACTTCTGTACCTTCTCAACCGATGACTTCTCTGCATCCCAAGTCGCCTTTTTGCCTGCAAATTCTTCCCGAAGCTGTGAAAGCTCCTTTTGCAGACCCGAAAGCCTGTCTTGGCTCAACCGGTCGGTTTCCTTCTTCAAAGCCGTCTCTTCAATCTCTAACTGCATAATCTTACGGTTTAAGGCATCCAGCTCCGCCGGCATGGAATCCAGCTCCGTCTTAATCAACGCACAGGCTTCATCTACCAAATCAATTGCCTTATCCGGCAGAAAACGGTCAGAGATATAACGGTTGGAAAGCACCGCCGCAGATACCAGCGCTGCATCCTGTATCTTCACACCATGATATACCTCGTAACGGTCCTTTAATCCACGCAAGATGGAAATGGTATCCTCCACCGTTGGCTCTGATACCGTAACCGGCTGGAACCGGCGTTCCAAGGCAGCGTCCTTCTCCACATACATTCGATATTCATCTAATGTCGTTGCACCAATACAATGCAGTTCTCCTCTGGCAAGCATTGGCTTTAACATATTTCCTGCATCCATGCTGCCCTCGGTCTTTCCTGCTCCTACAATCGTATGAAGCTCATCAATAAAGAGGATAATCTTTCCATCGCTTTTTTTAACCTCTTCCAGTACTGCCTTCAGACGTTCTTCAAACTCACCACGGTACTTTGCTCCCGCAACTAAGGCTCCCATATCCAGTGCAAACAACGACTTGTCCTTTAAGCCCTCCGGCACATCTCCTCGCACAATCCGCTGTGCCAGTCCTTCTACTGCCGCCGTCTTACCAACGCCCGGCTCACCAATCAGCACCGGATTATTTTTCGTCTTTCTGGATAAGATACGGATGACATTTCTTATCTCCTCATCCCTGCCAATGACCGGGTCAAGCTTGCCGCTCCTTGCCCGCTCCACCAAATCATATCCATATTTCTCCAAGGTATCGTAGGTATCCTCCGGATTATCAGAAACCACCCGCTGGTTTCCCCGCACTCCGGCAAGCACCTCAAGAAAACCATCCCTTGTAATCCCATACTGTTTAAAGAGATTTTTAATCTCTTTGTTGGGCTGTTTTATCATGGCAAGGAACAAATGCTCCACAGAGACATACTCATCCCCCATTGCCTTCGCCTCATCCTCCGCATTGATTAGCACCTTGTTCAGGTCATTACTCATATATACCTGAATATTGCCCTCTACCTTAGGACGCTTCGCAATCAGATTCACCAAATCCTGTGCAAATGCTCCGGTCGCCACCTCCATCTTCTCTAATAGCTTCTTAATCAAACTATCCTCGATGTTTAACAGGGCAAAGAGGAAATGCTCCTGGTCAACCTGCTGGTTACTATAACGGTAAGCAATCTTCTCGCATTCATTGACTGCCTCGATAGATTTTTGTGTAAATTTATTAATATTCATAAAAATCCCGCCTCTCTTTAAATGAATAGGTATTTGCGAAACATTAAGTTACTGATACGATAGTTGTAAATTTATATAAATTTGCTTCGTTGTCCGAGCAAAGCTCGGTACAAAGGCGCTAATTTATATAAATTTACAACTATCTGCCTCATGAATGTGAGTTTCGCAATTGTCTTTTTATTTGCTTGTTCTACAACAACTATAACACTGCTGTTAAAAAAATACAACCCCTTTTTTATCTACCCTTCCTCCCTCAAATATTGTATCATCCCCGGTCCAAGCTCCTTGGTTGGTCTTGCAATAAATCCGTGGCTTTCGTAAAAGGTCTCCCGTCCCTTTGCACACATTAAACCAAACATAAGCTCCGTTTCAGGCAGCCGGAGCACTTGCACATACTGCTTTAGTTTCTCTAATATTCTTCCCCCGATGCCCTGTCTTCTATAATCGGGAGAGATTAGTAAATCCTGCACATAGCAAATTACCGCTCCATCCCCCACGATTCTTCCCATGCCGACCGGAATTTCACCCTCGTAGGCAACCAGTATGTAAAGACTATTTTCTAACGCCTTTTGTGCCTGCTCCCTGCTAAGCTCCTTCCAACCCACACTCTTCCGCAGAGCTAAATATGTATCTACATCTAATTCATTTTCCCGTAATTCCATTGTTCATTCCTCTGTCATGTTCTATTTTTCTTTTCTAATATATGTGCTATTAATAGTGCCAATTTCATTTCTATCGTTCCGCTCTATTTAAAATGTTTTCGTAATAATTCATCATAAGGCTCTAAATGAGCATAATCATTAAACCGTTCCAGATAATAGCTGCCCTCCTCGTAACGAAGCTCCGTAATACTTGCATTTTCCAAGCTTTTAGCAAGTGTTCCTCTCTTTGCAAAGGGAATATCAAGAATACCACATAAAAATACCCGCATGGCAATTCCATGGGTAACAACGGCGATTTTTAATGCTCCATTTGCCTTAGCATCTGCTACAATCCATTCCATCCCCTTATAATATCGCTCAAAACAGCTCACACCACACTCTCCTTCGGGATAATGAATGTCCTTAAGCCCCTTTCTGTATGCCTCCCGCTCTTCATAGTAAAGCTTATCGAGCTCCACATCTGATATCCCTGTCCATGTTCCAAAATCAATCTCATGAATATCTCTTGCGGTAATAACCGGAAGCTTTACTATCTGTGCAATATGTTCCGCCGTCTGCTGTGCACGAAGCAGTGTACTCGCATAAAGCCGCTCAATCCCATATTTCTTGATACGCTCGCCAACAAGCTCTGCCTGACGGTGTCCCTCCCTGCTTAAATCCACATTGACATTGCATAAATTGCTGCTCTGTCTGCCATGGCGGATTAAATATATCTGCATCTGTATCACCATAATCCTTTCGTTGATTAGTTTATGTTATTTTTTGACAAAAGACAAGTCTTTTTCTTTATCCATAGAATAAATCCCCTGCAAGCTGCCAGTATAAACACCTGCTCTGCATTTTACAGTTTCTTACTGGTATGTACAAAAAAAATCGTTTCATACTAAATACAAACACCTGGTGTACTGTATCATTCATTTTCAGCCAAACGACGCAGAATGAATTTTCACTCTGCAAGGTGGCTGAATGAGACGATGCGGTGGCATCGTCGATTGAAGCTAACGCAACAGATGGAAATTCAGGCAAGTGCTTTGGCAAAATATGAACGATACAGTACACTAATCCAGTTATTACAAAATCGCTGTACTAGAAAGAAATGGGGGAACAAGCAATGAAACGCAACCTGATTAATTCCATATTGATATTATTTTTTTCCCTGACCCTAACTGGCAATCTATTCATCTGCCCTGCCGCCAAAACGGTACCAACCTATGTTGCTATCGGCGATTCTATTACACAGGGCACTGGCATGAAGGAGAAGGAAAACTGCTTTGTAAACCAATTTACAAAGCTGCTTCAGGATGACATCCCTGAGCTTACATCCTACAATTACGGCAAACAGGGAGACACCATAACGGATACCCTTACGAAGGTCCGGGAAGATAAAGAGCTCCGAAAACGCCTCTCAAATGCTACTTATATTAGTATCACCACAGGAGGAAACGATATACTAAAAATCGCTTCGGATACTGCCAAAAATATCACGCACACAAACTACAGGAAGGCAAAGAAGATTCCTAAGTATATCAAAAATGAAAATGTTGCCAAAATGATTCTTCTCTATTTACAAAAGGGAAGCACCAAGGAGAAGCTGAATGATTTCTTAAATACATTTACCGAAAATTACCATGCTCTGTTAGAGGAATTAATAGCACTCAATCCCAATGCTATTATACTGAACCAGACAATCTATAATCCTGCCAGTGGAAGCGAATACGAATCCCTTGCACAGGCAATTGATTATGTTACTGTAAAAATGAATGCGGTCATCTCGGACGAGGTATATGAACAGGACAGTGAACGTATTTTACTGACAGATACCTATGCGTTATTTAAAAATCAAGCCCCCCGCTATGTTCGGATTATGAAGGATGATATTCATCCAACTAAGGAAGGGCATCAGCTTATTGCGGACAGTCTCTATGAGACCTTATATAGCCCCAAAGTAAAAGAAACCATTGCCAGCGATACAAAGCCCGTAACCTCTGAGGAGAGCGAACCAATATCTGAAACTGAAACAGATAAGGTAAGCTCTGTTACCGTGTTACTTTCCATTGGCACGATTGCTTTTTTGATTTTATTTATCCGCTTGCTTAGGGAAATTGGGAGAGAATAATAATGGAGTGACTGAATGGCTTGTCTGGCATGAATAGCATAAATGGTATAAATAATATAAATGGTACGGACGGGGAACACGTTATATTATTGGTTCCGTTGTTCGGGAATAAGTATTTCTAAGATATTCCCATGTTAGAATCAATGTGTGACGCAACTGACGCCAATTCGCCATCCATGGCTCAGTGGCGTCTTTTCGGGACATCCTTGTCCCGAAATTGCTGGTAATTAGTGGGAATATCAAGAAATACTAATACCCTTCCAAAGTCACCAATAATATAACGTGTTCCCCGTCCGTACCCCTCAAGGTTATTAACGTATCGGTTCTTCCGATTAGCCTGTCTCTATAATGTTCTGCCCAATAAGAAGGAATAAATACTCTAGTATATGGTAAATTAAGTTCTTAATAGTTTGGCAAAGAATAAACTTTCAAACTGCAAGATACTTAGTTTATGATGTACTAGTTAGCTCTCCATAAATAAAGAGTTCACTCTGTAACTTCAAGGAGCATAAAACCTACAGCAAATCACTTATACACCAATAGCCCTTTTGTACTTTTCGCAGACTCTAAGTTATGCTATAATGAGCAAAGCATGAATTACTTGCGATGATTATAAGTATATTAGAAAAGGATAACAACCATGACAGATTATATTATCAGCGGCACCGCCTATAACAATCAGGTGCGGTTTTTTGCCGCTACCACAAAAAATCTAGTGGAGGAGGCACGCTCCGCCCACAATTTAAGCCCGGTAGCTTGTGCCGCCCTAGGCAGACTCATGACTGCTGGTGCTATGATGGGGGCAATGTGTAAAAATGATAGCGATGTACTAACCTTGCAAATCCAGTGCAACGGTCCGATAAAAGGCCTAACGGTAACCGCCAATGCCAAGGCAGAAGTAAAGGGCTATGTGTTAGAACCCAATGTAGTCCTGCCACCAAACAAATTAGGTAAGCTGGATGTTGGCGGTGCATTAGATTTAGGAGTATTAAGTGTCATAAAAGATATTGGGTTAAAAGAACCCTATGTAGGGCAGATTCAGCTCGTCAGTGGGGAGATTGCAGAAGACTTAACCTACTACTTTGCTACGAGTGAACAGATTCCAACCTCTGTTGCATTAGGTGTATTAATGAATAAAAATAATACCGTACGGCAGGCAGGAGGATTTATTATCCAGCTTATGCCATTTGCGGAGGAGAACACAATATCCGCCTTAGAAAAAAGTATAGAGAAATTTTCCTCTATTACCACACACTTAGATAACGAAGAAACACCGGAAGACATTATTTCTGGTTTATTTGACAATACAGTCATTACATTTTATGAGAAAAAACCAACATCCTTTACCTGCGGCTGCTCTAAAGAACACTTTGCTAAAGGATTAATTAATCTGGGTAAAAAAGAGCTTATGGAGATGATTGACGCCGGAGAAAGCATTGAGGTGAACTGCCAGTTTTGCAACTCCCATTACCAATATTCGGTAGAAGAACTGGAGTCACTACTAAGAGAAGCATTCCGGTAAGTAATGCATTCCCATAGCAAGTGTTATGGAAAACAAAGCAATCCGTGGCATCCGTTGGGGACAAAATACCTTTTGACCCCAACATCGTAATATATATCAGGAAGAATATCTCTCCTCAAGCAGATGTTTATATACCCGAAAGGCAGACGGAAGTGCATAGTGTTCTTTCAATTCCCTATAAGGTACAAATATAATCCTCTGCTCCTCAATCAAAAGCTCCTTCGGGAGCTTTTTTAATAGGACAAGGCGTCCTCTCATCTGCCATTCTATGTGGCTGAAAATATGCTTAGCCCCTGTTGCCTCCGTAATACTACAATCGGTAAGTCCCAATTGTTTTTTCACCTCTTCACTGGAAGAAAATGCCCTAAGCAGCGGAAACTGCCACATACCAGAAAGCAATCCGGTTTCCGGACGTTTGGTTATCCCAATATATGGCTCCCCCTCTCCTTCATATAGCAGAAGCAGAACCGTTTTTTCTTCCACTCTCCTACGGACTTTTTTCTCCTTCACTGGTATCACATCCGTTAAGGCCTCTTGATAAGCACTACATAGTGAGCTTAATGGACATTCGCTGCATTTCGGAGTACCATTGGGAACACAGATTAATGCTCCAAGCTCCATAAGTCCTTGATTAAAGCTTGCCGGATTGCTAAGTGGCACCATCGTGTTAAGAAGCTCACGGATTTCCTTTTTGGTACCAGAAAGCCCAATATCCTTTCTGCTGCCAGTGATTCGGCTTATCACCCGCAATACGTTGCCGTCTACCGCTGGAACTGCCTCTAAAAATGCAATCGATGCAATCGCCCCGGCGGTGTACTCCCCAATTCCCTTTAGCTTCACTATCTCCTCATAGGTATCAGGAAATTCACCGTCATATTCCTCCATAATGGTCTGTGCCGCCTTTTGCATATTGCGTACCCGGTTATAGTAGCCGAGCCCCTCCCAAAGCTTTAATAACACATCCATATCCGCATCTGCCAAGGCCTTGATATCTGGAAGTACAGAAAGAAAGCGGTCATAGTATCCCTTGACCGCTTCTACTCTTGTCTGTTGCAGCATAATCTCCGAAACCCATACATGATAGGGCGTCGGATTACTCCGCCACGGAAGTATCCGTTTATTTTTCTCAAACCAGTCCGTAAGCTTATATATAAGCGTTCTGGCAAACTCTTCATCTATTATATTCTCCACAGCACTCACCTGCTCCATTATCTTTTCACTTTTTGCTCCTTCGCCTTCTTCTCCTTCTTTGCCATACGCTCTTCTTCCCTGTATAATTGATTCTGCTCAAGCTCCTCCTTGGTCATATATTTTGCAAATATATAATTAAACCAGACAGATTGCAATAGTGCAATGGCAGCACAGCCAAACACAAGCAGAATCAACCGGAAACCAAAACTCATATATGCAGCCAGCCCGGCAATAAAGAATGTCCCAAGATTCAAAATCGTAAATGGAATATGAAGCACTGCCATGGCAAAGCTATTGTAAAACAGCTTGCTTGTGGTCGTATTAAACTTGGCGAGAGCCGGAAAAGTATAACTTATTGCAGCCGAAACCAATAATGCTGACACAATGGAAACAACCTTACCCACATAAGCATCTAACAAAAAGGACAGATAGATAAACACCGCCAGCATCACACCGATATCAAATACAATCACACCTGTCACAAATGCCTGTTTAAAATTCTCCTTAAAGGACTTGAAAAAATCCTTGGATACATAGGTAACATTACCAGACACCATCCGCATGGAGGTATAATACAATGCCGTGAAACTGGTGCTGATTGTCACGATTGGCAGACAACAAAGCAAAAACAACACATTCAGTATCATTACATCCAACAGCTTGGAGAGTGTACTCCACACCGGATTCTCAATATCAAAAATACGCAAACTGCTCACCCTTTCTCTATATATTACCAAGGTGGTTAACCGCCTTAGTAATAGTAACCAATTGCAGAACAAATGATTACAGCTTTTCTAGTATAACACAACATGGAAGCAATTTGCAAAGTTTAAGATAATTATATAAAAAGGATGAATTTCTCACAAATCTATGGGATAATAAGATATATAATGATGTTGGGGTCAAAAGATATTTTGCCCCCCAACGGATGTTATAATAATACAACAGATTTTAGAAAGGTGATTAGTATGAAAAAATATAATAGATGGATATCCGTTATTTTAATAACAGCACTAATTTTAGCCTTACCTATTGGCTGCCTGACACCCTTGAGAGCATCTGCGAATTCCATAGTCCCTCTGGAAAAAAATGCATCCAAACAGGGTGATGCTCTCTTAGCCGATGCCGATTATGTTGAAAATGAGATTATTGTCCAGATGAAAGATTCCTACTCTAAAAAGGAGTTAAAGAAGGAACTCTCACAGGAATTGCCTGATACCATTTCCGATATTAAAGTAGAAGAGATGGTTACCTTAGACCAAACTTGTGGTGCCTTGCTTTCCTCTGACAAGGCAGATACCGAGACATTGCTTGAGGAATTAAATCAGCTTGATGATGTTGCCTATGCGGAACCAAACTATATTTTCCATAAAGCAGATATTACCAACGATACCTATGTCCGCCAACAATGGTATTTGGAGGACAATGACTCCTCAGATAGTGATATTCACTATACGGAAGTGTCCAAAAACCAGAGTGATACCCCTGTGGTAGTGGTAGCAGATTCCGGGATTGATGGCAGTCAGGAAGATTTGTCGCAAATTATGTATTCAAACACAATGTATGATGCTGTCAGGGATACTTATACGAACTACAAAGATAGTGACGGCCATGGCACACATATTGCCGGAATTATCGGAGCATCAATTAATAACAACAAGGGTATTTCCGGCATCAGCAACTGCAAGCTCATTGGCACCCGCTGCCTAAACGACGCTGGAGAGTGCAGTCTTGCAAGCCTAATCAGAACATACAACTATATCTTATCCATGAAAAACGGTGGCGTTAATATTCGGGCGGTTAATCTCTCTATGGGGGGACAAATGGATTTAAGATACGATAATAATGGCAGCATATTAAATAATCTTATTACTGCTGCCGGAGAACTCGGTATTGTAACAATCTGCGCTGCCGGAAATGAGGGAATGAATATCGATAGCAACAAGGTGTATCCTGCATCCTTTGACAATGATTATATTATATCCGTCGGTGCATCCAATGAAGCGAACACCCCGGCATCCTTTAGTAACTACGGCAAAGCAGAGGTAGATGTATTCGCTCCCGGAACCAATATTTTTTCCACTTATTCCAGTGAAATCTATAATCCGGAATGCAGCCACGATATCTTTTATAATAATTTTGAAAATACTGCTCAGATTGCAGATGTTGTCAATGGCTCTTCCAATACCACGCTCTTTCTGAGCAATCAGTTCAGTGCCTTGACATCCAGTGACAGTGATGTACTAAAAGAACAAAATAGCCTTTGTATGTCAGTCAATGCCACGGCAAACCAGACCTATTATATCGCATTGCCGTTTACAGTCAATGAAGATATTGAACGCTCTGCCTACCTAAGCTTTCGCATGCTGTTAAAGGCATCTACAAAAGCTGCGCAAATCCGCTATCATGACCTTGCGATTTATATTAGTAATACTAGTGATTTGTCTTCCATTTATAATGAAGATACCGAGATTATCAACTCCTGTCCGAATATTAGCGATGAGACAGACATACCATATAAAGTCAATGCTACCAATGATTATTGGAATAATTTCCCATTTGAGATTGCGGACAGACATTTCCCTCTCAGTGCAGGCGATTACTACACTATCATTGCATTCACTCCAGCACTTTCTGCATCCTACGAGCTATACTTTGACAATTATGGTGCCGGAACGGCATTGACAAAATATAGCTATGACCATGGGTCCTCTATGGCAACGCCAATGGTAACCGGAGAAGTAGCACTTTTAGCCGGTATATTTCCAAATGCCTCTGCCGCAGAATTAAGGGCAAGAGTACTAGGGGGGATAGACACCAGTAGTGCCTATCTTGACAAATGCAGCACCGGAGGTAAGATTAATATTGCAAAGGCAATGAACAGCCCTAATCCCGCCATTACAAAGCTTACCTTATCAGAGGATACCAATCAGCTTACTATCAATGGATTCTATTTTGGTGAACAGATAGGAAGTCTCAGCATAACCTCTGACAGTGGACAGACAATCTCCCTTCCGGTTACAAGCTGGAACCCAAGTCAGATTACTGCCTCCACAACGGGATTAGAAGCGGGAAGCTACACAGTAACTGTCACCCGGTCTGACCAGATAAGTATTATAAGTGCGAAGAAGTTCACCTATATAGGTCCAATAACCATTAACGAAATTAAATTAAATAAAACAAAGCTTACCCTTGCACCGGGCAAGAAATTCAAGCTTAAGGCAACGATAATTCCGACTACAGCCCCAAAGCAGAACCTCGCTTTTAAGAGCAGCAACGCAAAGTACGCAACGGTTTCCCAAAGCGGTGTTATCACTGCCAAAAAAGCGGGCAATAAGCATTCTGTTACCATCACCTGCTATTCTACTGATAGTAAAAAGACCTCTGCTTCGTGCAAGGTAACCATAAAGCAACCGGTAACTAAAATTAAATTAAACAAAACAAAGGCAACTGTAAAAGCAGGAAAGTCTATTACATTAAAAGCAACCATTACCCCTAAAAATGCTGCTAATAAAAAAGTAGTCTTTATCTCCTCCAACAAAAAATATGCTACGGTAAATAAAAAGGGTAAAGTGACCACAAAAAAAGCAGGTAAGGGACATACAGTCACCATTACCTGTAAGGCAAAGGATGGGAGTAAGTGCAAAAAGAGCTGCAGGATTAAGATTAGATAGCATCTCTTTTGGCCCTTAAAATATATAACCCGGATTTTCCTTGCTTATACATATCCGTATGGGTTATTAAACACAGCTTCTTTTGTCCGGCAATTGCTTTTTCGAGCAATGCCGGACTTTTTGTATATGCTGCGATAACAGCGTCTTCACTCATCCACTCATAACACTTTTCTAAAAAAGTCTCATAAATTTCTGCTATTTTCTCTTCTGTCATCTGTCCACCCTCGGACGGTAAGTCTGTTACAATAAAATCAAAGAGATAATTGTGGGTAAACTCCGCCATATCCTTATGAATATAATGAATATCCATCTTCGCTTTCTTTGCATGCTGTTTCGCATACTCAATTCCCTCTTGGTAGATATCTACTCCGTAGATACTGTGGGCATGCTGCCTGTAATTACACTCCATCAGCATTGTTCCCACACCACAAAAAGGGTCCAATATCTGTCCCCACTCCTGTTTATATTCCTTCACAATTTCCATAATCATTGCTGCAACATAGGGCTGGATAGAGGTGGGCAGCACATGCCTGCGATAGCTAAAACGCTCATCCGACAACAAACCTATCTTAATATAGCACGAATAATTATCTCCCTCTTGCTTTTTATGGAAACGAAATTCTACTGCGTAATTGGATGGGGCATTCACCAAATCATGCCCAGACTGGCGTTCTAATTGCGCACTGAGCTGTTTGGTAAGCTTCATTTTATCAGAATCCCCTCTCACACCTCTAAGCTCCACACGAAAGGGTATACTTGCCAAACCGCTAATTCGTTCCGTCAGATAATTCATCAACCCAGCCTTTATCAATTGTTCAACCATTTCAGAAGCAGCACCTCCAAGCTTTGCAGCCCCTGGCATCACAAACAAAAGCTCCTGAAAACACCGTACCTTCATCAGATTATCATAATCGCTCGACTGTACCCGCACTCCGCCCCGCAGAAGCGTCGTCTTTCCTTCCCCGATACGTTCATCAATCGCACGCTTTAAATACTTTTCCTTTCCAGACAACGTCGTAAGTATCATAGTGGACATCGTATCCCCACCAATGAACTGGTGCTTTTTCACCGCCCCCAAATTGGTAAGCACCTCATTAAGCTGGCGCAGTTCAGCAATCGTATGTTTTTCCCATTCCTGTCCTTTTTGCATCTCTTTCAGCTTATTCAGGCGGTTAAGTAATTCCTTCTCATATGGTTTACAGTCCCACTGCTTTAACACCTTAATATATTCGGCTTTTAAAAACTGTGTCTCGTCCTTCTGATAGGCATCAAAAACATCCGGCGCCAGTCCATCAAGACCACAAAGCCCAATTATCTTTATAATATTTTTTCGTACCTTGGCATCCTCATGGCAAAGAAGATTCCTAAAAAAATCCATATCAAAGGAAATGCACGTTAAAAAGGCGTCAATGTAAGACGCCTCCTTTAACTCCTCCTTAAGCCGGATAAGATTGTCCCGTACCGAGATTCCATTAAGAATCTCTCTCACTATCTTTTCCATGCTATCATCCTAGTTCTCTGTATATTTGTTAATTGCTGCCACAATATCTTCTAATACATATGGCTTCGCAACATAATCATCCAGTTGTGCTTCCAAAATCTTTTCTTTCTCACCAAACATCGCTCTCGCAGTTACCGCAATAATTGGTAAATGCTCCTTCGTCCCTCTTTCTTCTTCAATCTGGCGAATCTGCTTCGTTGCCTCTAATCCATCCATTACCGGCATCTGAACATCAAACAAGCCTACATCATATTTCCGCTCCTTAAACAGCTCCACAGCTGCCTCGCCGTTATTGGCAATGTCATATGCATATCCTGCCATACCAAGAAGCTTACCAATTACCTGCTGGTTTACAGGCTCATCCTCCGCTACCAGTACATGAATTCTTCCACTGTTTTCCATTGAGAATATAGACGCATCTGTCATTTCTTCTTCAACCTCCTCTTTCACTACAACTTCCATTGGCAACTCTATAATAAATGTACTTCCGATACCCTCTTTCGATTGTACCTGAATCGTACCATTCATTAACTCTACAATCTGCTTCGTAATTACAAGGCCAAGTCCTGTTCCACCAAACTTTCTTGTATTGGAAGAATCCACCTGACTGAACCGCTTAAACAACTTTTCTCTATCTTCATCCGAAATACCAATACCGGAATCCGCTACTGCAATACGCACCCGTACCTGCGTCGGCGTCTCCTCAATAAAGGCAACCTTTACACGAACCCCACCATTTGTAGTAAATTTAATAGCATTGGACAAAATACAATTTAATACCTGTTCCGTACGCTGCGGGTCACCGATAAGAATCTTCGGAGCATTGGAACCAATCTGGCAGTCTAGCACAAGATTCTTATTGTCTGCAATCGGGCGCTGAAGGTTGACTGTATTTTCAATAACCTCCGTAATATCCATCTCCGTATAGCGGATTTTATATTTGCCTGCCTCCAGCTTCGTATAATCTAAAATATCATTGATAAGACGAAGCAGCGTATCCGCACAATTCTTGGCAGTCTCTAAGTTATCCCTGTTTTCCGTTGTCAAATCGTTGGAAATCAAAGTTAATTGCAGCATTCCTAAAATTCCATTGATTGGAGTACGGATTTCATGGGACATATTGGCGAGAAATTCTCCCTGCGTCTTATAAGCAGCATTCGTTTCTTCAATCGCCTTGGAAAGCTTTGCCTCTGCCTCCTTCTGTTCCGTCACATCCAAAACCACCAAATTAATATGCTGTTGGTCATCCACAAAAATTGTTGTATTAAAAGTCTTTTCAATATTCTCTAAAGTAATCTCAAATGCCTGCACCTGCTGTCCATCATTCGCCATGTTATTGCTAAACGCATCAATCCAGGCGTTCATTAAACGAAGCATCTCATTGGAGCTGGTAGATAGATTAATCCCATCATAATCTCTTGGAATAATCCCAAAATACTGACGAAACTTTGCATTGGTTTCTATAAGCTGATATTCAGAGCTGTTAAGACGCACTGCCTGTGCCATACCCATCGGGCAGTCAGAAAACACCTTTAAGTAACGTCTGCTTTCTTTCCTCATTACATCAGCAGACCTCTTTAAATCCACCAATCCTATCATTGCCCATAGCAAACCAACTACTGCAACAACTGCGAGTACTCCGGTAAGCCACAGAAATTCTGCTCCCATGAGAAAGGCAGCCAGTGCACTGCCTAATGCAGTAATTACTGCAACAACCAAACCCAGCATCACCTGTCTGTAACTTTTTTCTACATCCTTTGGTTTCATTCGAGTTCCTCCTTCTCCACGCTTTGTCGTTTTACGAGGGAAAATGGTAACAATACCCTAAGCTTAAGATAAAGAATAAATACAAGCCATGCGGCTATCGTAACTGCTGCTGCCATTGGAAGTGTTTCGGGAACAAAGCGAAACTCTATCTCGTGTTCCCCCTCCTCTAATTGCAGTCCAACAAAGCAATCTCCTATCTCTTCAATATCTGCCTCTTCACCATCCACAAAGGCTTTCCAGCCCGGTTCATTGATAATACTTGTCATCATCATGCCAGCTTCGTTACAATGAATCCTACCCTTCACATGACTACTATTATATTCACTAATCTCATACTGCTCATCCGCCAGCACATCATAAACACGCTCAAAAACCTGTTGTTCAAAGGAATATGCCTGTAAATTCACAGTCTGGTCGTCATCTTCACTACCATTAAATATATATTTTATGGTTACCTCATCGCCTGCCTTCGTATCTCCCACGGGGACAAGCTGGAAAAAATATCTGCCATTACAGGTCTCTGTACCATTTACCGCAATCTGAATTCCCGACAAATCAGTTCCTGTCGCCCGAACATAGATAGGCTTATCATCTTTTGCCAGCAAGGTCAGAGTCACTGTCAAATCCCCGTCTGTCGTTCTGGAATAAGCATACGTTCCATCTCCCGTGCCATTCCATGTAACCTCACAGTTTTCACCACTTCCGGCAAACTCATCCGGCAGCTCGACAAAAAGTGGATTTACAATCCCGGCAGCCTGCTTTACAAAATCATTTAATACATCTGCAGGCTCATATTGCTCGTAATCCCAATCCCATATATTATCATCAATCATATATCCAAGAGATAATGCCCTTGGATTCTCATATATTCCAATACCATCAACAGACTTTAGAAAATCAAACCCATGGTCAAAATAATCCCCTTCCCTCATATAGATGTATCTTACACCAAAAAGAGAATCCGTAAGCGGGGTTGCCCCATTATATAAATGCTCATTAGCCGCCGTATAAAATCCCATCTTACCAAGCAGAGTCACGGCATCCCCGTTGGCAGTAGAACCAAAGATACCAATACTCTTTAAATTCAACCAGAAGTTCTCATCCACCAGATTATTCTTACTTAATTCCTCCCGGTAAAAGCTGCCATCCTTCACAGATTCCGCCGCAGACCACATCCTGTTGGAATCAGAAAAATAATCGGAAATGGTTATCTGTCCATTACCCTCAAAGCTATATACTGTATTGAGAGAAATCTCTACAAGCACAGCTAACGAAAGAACCACATATAAGGTCATTCTTTTCCACTCCAGCATAATGTGCAGCATAAAGATTCCAAAATAACCGATAAAGGCTATCATTACTGCCCGCACCGCCTGCTCCTCATCAAAAAGTGCCTCTACTTCGTTATTATAAAGAACAAGCCCCACTAAAGCAGCAAGCGGCAGCAAAAATTGCCAGAAGGATATGCTCTCTACCTGCTGTATCGCCTCGTATGCCATCATAATCAGCACAAATATCATCAGAAAACTAAAGCGGTTTGGAATTCCAAACTGGTCATGGAAACCATGCCATATATAATTTAATATTGTATTATTAAAGGAAACAACAAAAAACACTAATAGTAGCAGACGTTTTATCTTCTGTGCTAACGATACCTCTTTTAAGGTAAAATAAAGAATCCCCATAAAAATGACAAACATCGTACAATATAGATTAACACCGCCATCATCCCCCTGATTTGTAATGGAACCAGAGTACATACAGAATTTCTTTAAAATATCCGCTACGCTTCCGTACCACTGCATCTCCGGAAACTCCGAATCTGCCGGGCCAGTCAGCATAATTCCAAAATAAGTAGGAATCAACACAAAAGCCGCCATCGCTGCCGCCAGAAGAGAGGAGGCACCAAAACGGCATCCTGCCCACAAAAAAGCCTTCAATCCCTTGTGCGGGTACAATAAAAACCACAACACCAGAAAGATACAGAGCATAAAGCCAATATAAAAATTGCAAAACAATGCCATAAATAATGTAACAATATATAATCTGGCATCCTTTTTATCTATCAGATTATGTAAGCCCAATACTACCAGTGGAGCCAGAATTAATACATCCAGCCACATAATATTCCAGTAATAACCAATCACATAATTGCTAAAAGCATAGCACACACCACAGATAACTGCGGTTACATCCTTTTTACCGGAAAGTCTGGTAAGCATATAACACATCGTGGTACTGCTGCTGCAAAGCTTCAAGCCGATAATCAGAGTCATCGCAATATTGATATGTGTTTTGGAAAACAACAGTATTAATAAATTAAAGGGGCTGGACAAATAATATGCCCACAAAGTCAGAAAATTGTATCCCATAGCCCCATTCCACGAATACAAAAATTCTCCTGAAGTCGTCAGCTTATCATAATATTCTGAAAAAAAAGGCAGATACTGGTGCAGGCTGTCAATAATCATCAATGTCTTATCCCCAAAAGGAGTAACCGAAAAACGCAGACACACCAGCAAAAACAGAAGCATCGGTACGAAAAAAGCCAGAAGATAAACATATTGTTTCTTCGCCCAATCACCTAATGACTGTTCCCTGTCTTTAAAAACAAACACCTTACTGATGATATAGTTTGCTATCACAACCACAACCTGTATCAGCAGCTTCGCAATAAAATCATGTATCCCAAACCATACCGCCAGTATATAGACGCCACCAATTTCAATCGCCATCGTAATGAGCCTGCCACCGACAAACCATACAAACTCGGTAACAATATCACCAATACGAAGAGACCTCGCCCGAAATGTATAAAACTTATTGCTCACAAAGGCAAATAAAATTGCCACTACAATAGCAATAAAATTACTAACCACCAGAGAAAGCTGTAGACCGTACCGAAGAAGGGCAAATACTACCAGATTAACCCCTGTGGTAACAATACCTGCAATCAGATACCGAAATGCCTCACCGGATCGAAGGATATCCTTAATTCTATTCATTCTTCTATCCCCTCAGCAAATTTCTCTGCTTACTAAATTTCTTATAATTCACTACATATTTGACAGATTTCACACTATTATAATTGTCCTTCTTACCAACAATCACGCCTGCCCCTGTACGGGTATTATAAAAACAGTGCTCTACACCCTTAGAGCCGAGCTCCTCTGTATTCTCGTAGCTTTCTATCTCACTAAAGCCTGCCGCAATTAACAGATTTGTTGCCTCATCAAACTTAGTAAGCTGTGGACGTATACCAAATATGCTATAGTTAATTCTCGTCCCCGTCACCTGTATATAGATACGCTTGCCATCATAATCCACCAGCTTTAATCCACCTGCATTCTGGACATCATAGGTATAATCATAACTCTCACTATTGTAGCGTTCCTGCTCTCCCTTAAACTTTACTCCTAAAGTAGATGCCACACTTGCTGCATCCATCTCTACATACTGCTGGACATCCACCGGGTGAATATAACTCTCAACATTAACATGGAAACCATATTTTAAAATAGCAGCAGCTCCTACTAAAACCACCACCAGAATAATTAACTTTTTTAACAATGGCGGCATACCAACAGATACATGTACATCGGTCTTCTCCTTACTCGGATCATACATGGTTCCACCAGAACTTGAGTATCCGCCGCCTCCACCAGAAGAACGGTTAAAGCTTCCAGCAATAAAAATATCATCAATGCTTTGATTCGGATTGCTTGCCAAATTGGCACCACCAGTATCAAAGCTGCTTCGCTCTGTGCCTGAACCATAATCTGTCCCAAAGGAATCTGTCTGCGAAAAGCCTGCATTAACTGCTTCATCATCCGACCTTCCTGCCTGAATCGGAGCTTCCTCTTCCTCATCCTCTAACGCTGCATGAATGGGAGCCTCTTCCTCCTCATCCTCTAATGCCGCATTAAACTGCATTCCACCATCATCAGCACCCAAGCCTTCCCGCATAGCACTAAGCCCTTCACCCATGCCCTGCGTAGCTACATCACCTAAACTTTGTGGAGTATCTGAAAAGCTCATACTCATATCGTCCTGCCCCGCCATGTTAGCAGCATCTCTCGCCTTCATACTGGCATCCCCGGACAAACCACCCAATCCATCAGATAAGCCTCCTAGTCCACCTAACCCGCCTAACTCATCAGCCATAACAATTCCTCCTTACAATAATGTAGTCTATAAACATTGTACAATAATGAAACATCGCATTGGATTTACACTAATCTAGGGTATCTATTATAAAACCATATCCACAGCCGCCACTCAAAAAATTACTTACTTTCGTGTACATTATAACATACTTATGCTATGAATCCAAAGAAAAATTACTTTTACACTCAGCAAAGATATATTCGAAAATCATCAAACCATAAAAAGCCCATTTTATCTATATTTCTACAAATTGCTGCTTGATTTTTACATTTTACAAATATTTTCCATTTCATAATGTGCATTTTTATTTGATATATATCAAATAAAATATAGTATTTATATTGCAAAATTATGTATTATAAAATTTAAAATCATTATTTTCCCCGCTAATATAATGGCATTTTATCATTTTAACCATTTCAAATCCTCATCCTCTTATAATTAAATTTTTTAATATTTTGTCTTATTTAGCAGTTTTTCTCTTTTATATATTTGATAATTATAAAATATTTATTCATTTTCTTGCACAATCCAATACATCTGGCTGTTCATAAACAGAATTTTAATTGTATCAACCATACCACAATCAATATCCTCTTCTCTTATATATTGCATTAAAAATAACTCCAAAACAAATAACAGCAAATACTATTTGAAAAGATTAGCAAAATAAGGTATCATAGAGATAGTATTAGTGATTTGAATTTAATTATCAAGGAGGCTTTTTATGGAAAGAAACGCAATCAAGGTACCTTCTAAGGTTAATTCCGCCCTTAATTTAAAGGTGCTGCCTGGACATTTTGCAACATCCCACTCTCACATTAACTATTATGTGGATATGACCACTCTAAAGTGCCGTCTAAACGAAGCAACACTTGCCGCTAAGATTATGGCACACAAATACAGCTCTTCTACTATAGTGGACACCATTATATGCATGGACGGTTGTGAGGTTATTGGTGCTTATTTAGCAGACCACCTCACCCAACAGGGGATTATGTCTGTCAATTCACACAAAACTATCAGCGTGGTAACACCAGAGATTCACTCCAACGGGCAATTAATTTTTCGCGATAATTTACAGCCCATGGTAAAGAATAAAAATATTATTCTGTTACTCGCCTCTGCCACCACTGGTAAAACGATTCAGAAAAGCATGGAATGTATCAAATACTATGGCGGCATTATCCAGGGAGTATCTGCTATTTTCAGTGCTTCCAACAATGTAGCCGGTGTTGAAGTGGATTCCATTTTTCACGTGGATGACCTTATGGGTTACCAGACCTTCGACCCAATGGAGTGCCCTTACTGCAAAGACGGAAAACCACTGGATGCCATTGTGAATGGTTATGGCTATTCCAAGCTATAACGCATCAACACAACCCTTGCACTTGTGATGAAAGGCTTTAATATACTGTTATGTATGTAGGGCTTAAATTTATTATTTAAGCATCTGGAGGAACTTATAGTTCCTCCAGATTTTTTATGCCCTTTTTTAAACAAACCGCTATCATCCACTTGTTTGCAATAAGCAGTAATACGATAATTATAATATCCAATATCCAAAGCGGCATTTTGGTAAAGAAATATAACGCCGCCAATACCAGCGCAAAGATAACTGCTATCAGCATAGCATATGCCATATTAAAAAATATATTATAATTGCCTCTCAATGCATTCAACTCATCATCCCATACAAGCTTCGGATTCACCGTATCCAGATACAAACCAAGATACGAAATAAACACTACCTCCAGCAAACTGACTACAATATAAAATAGTGCAGCAGGCATAGACACCTTTAATGCAATGCAAAGTATAACAACATATATTTCCACAAACACTGCACTAATCAATATACTGACCATCGCTTTAATATGAAACTGCGTCTCATAAGGCAACGGAATATATTTCATGAAACCATACTGCTTGCCCTCTCTCGTAATACTACTAGATGCAATACTGTTCGCCGCAGTTAGTAACACCGTCACCCCAAGCACCAGCAAGGTTACTACCCACTGTGCCATTTCATTCCCGATACGATAGGATACATAAAACCACTGAAAAATCGCCGAATCCGACTGCATCACATAAATTGCGTATGCAAGCACCGGCCACAACCCATTTACTGCAATGCAATTTAGAAAAAATGCCGGAGTGCGAAACAGCACCTTAAGCTCCTTTTTCCAATAAGCTACCCAAGGCTTGTTAACCTTTACTGCTTTTACCATATTTACCGCAACCGTTCTTGGTTTCTTATCCCCGCCCTCTGCACCAAGCCCTATCACTCCACGGTAATAAAGCTTCTGTGCCAGAAGCAGAAACACTCCGATAAAGCCAGCATTTACTAACACATACCACAAAAATGCCATCAGACTCTGTCTTGTTAACATCTGTCCAAAAAAGTAGTTTGTCGGAAACACAATATTCATGGCATAAAAGAAGGAGCTTTTCCCTGCCTTTAACTGTTCTGTAAACTGCATCATATCAATGTCTCTTAGCAGGCTGACAAAATAGAGGGCCGCAATAAGCAAAAAGAGGAAAATAACTATTGACAGTTTCCGCGCATGACTCTTTTTCCGAATCAATTTTGTAAAACTCATAACCAATACACACATGATACCACAATAGGCAAGAGGGGCAACCGGCAAGGTCAGCGTCCCAATCAACGCAAAGGGAAGCAGAAACCAGCGAATCCCTGTTGCAAAATAATAACCAACCAAAGCACTTATTAATATCAATATCTGCATTACACTCTCACTAAGATAAGCAGTAGTAAACTTCGCTGCAACAACCTTACACGGGGAAATCGGCAAAGGCAATATGTAAGGGATATCTCCTGCGAAATAAAACACATTCAGAATTACATTCATCCCAAACACAATAGAAAAAAGGGCAATGAAGTGTATGATAAACAACGTTCCATCTGCACATCCATCCCCCAATGCCAATGTAATTCCATAGGATAAATAACCGACAAGAAGGCAACAGGGCACCATAATAAAGCACACTGCAATAATACCCATAATAGCATAAAACAACTTCTGCTTCCCGCTCTTAGGCATCTCCATCTCACCGGAATTCGTAAAGGTGCGTACCAATTGTTTATATACCTTCATGGTTCATCATCTCCAGAAATATTTCTTCCAAGGATTGGTTATGATATCTGCTAACCAGCTCCTCTAGCGTACCTTCAAACAGCTTCTTCCCATATCTGATAATTACAACTCTATCGCAGAGCTTCTCCGCAACCTCAAGCACATGGGTGGAAAATAACACAGAATAGCCCTTGTCCGCATGCTCCCGCATCATCTGTTTTAATACAAATGCCGACTCCGGATCCAGTCCGGTCATTGGCTCATCCAGTATCCACACCTCCGGTTCATGCACCAGAGCACCAAGCACCATCATTTTCTGCCGCATTCCATGCGAGTAGCCTGCCATCTGGCGATGAAGCACATCATATACACCAAATTCCTTTGCAAACCGCTCAATACGCCCTCCACGTTCCTCCTTAGCAATTCCATAAATATCTGCCATCAGATTCAGATATTCTAACCCCGTCAACCTTAAAAACTGGTCAGGGTTGTCCGATATGTACCCAATCTCTTGTTTTGCTTTTAGCGGTTCCTTGACAATATCATACTTCCCAATCTGAATACTGCCCTCATCCGGGTTCAATATCCCTGTCATCATCTTCATAGAAGTAGTTTTGCCAGAACCATTCGGACCGATAAAGCCCACAATCTCTCCTGGATTCACGGTAAAGGACACGTCGTCCACCGCTTTTACTTTACCATCAAAGGTTTTGGAAACATGCTGGAATGAAATCATATTATTCTCCAATCATTTCGTTAATCATTGCAACAACCTGCTTGCCGAGTTTTTCAGAAAGCTTCTGTGCATCCTTTAAGTCCTTACCCTTTACCCCATAGTAAAATTTAATTTTGGGTTCTGTTCCGGACGGACGGACACAGAGCCATACCCCCTCTTCCATATCATAATAAAGCACATTGGAATTCGGAAGTCCGGTCGGTTTTATCTTGCCAGTTTTTACGTCCTGAATCGTGTCCATCTTGTAATCCCGCACAGAAAGAACCTTATAACCTCCAAATTCCTTTGGGGGATTCGAACGCAGTGTTGATAATACCTGTTGTATCTTCTCTCCACCTTCCACACCAGCCAGTGTAATGGAACGGATTCCATCCAAATAATAGCCCATACGTTTGTATAAGTCCAACATGGCATCCCACATCGTCATACCCTTGTCCATATAAAAGGCTGCCGCTTCACACAATGCCATCGTTGCTACAATAGCATCCTTATCACGAGCATGGGTTCCAATCAAACAGCCATAGCTCTCTTCAAAACCAAAAAGATACTGTCCCCTTCCGGTTTCTTCCATCTTAAGAATCTGCTGCCCGATATATTTAAAGCCAGTTAATACTTCAATCAAATCCACATCATAATACTTGGCAATGGCATCTGCCATGTTGGTTGTTACAATGGTCTTAATCAGGGAACCATCACTAATATCCTTACCAAGAGCCTTCATCTGTCCAATTTCGTAATCCGCAAGCAAACAGCCGGACATATTACCGGTGAGGACATGATACTCGCCATCTTTATCCTTCACATAGACTCCCAGACGGTCTGCATCCGGATCGGTCGCCAACACCAAATCAGCATCCTTCTCCTTTGCCAGCGCCAACGCCAGTTCAAATGCCTCTGCCGCCTCCGGATTCGGATAAGAAACCGTCGGGAATTCACCGTTTGGAAGCTCTTGTTCCGGGACAACATATACATGCTTAAAACCTAACTCCTTAAGCACCCTTCTTGCCGGGATATTACCGGTACCATGAAGCGGGGTATAAACAATCTTAAGCTTATCTGCCCATTTCTCAATACATTCCGGATGAAGCACCAGCTTCTTAAGCTCCTCCATATAGACATCATCCACATCCTTACCAATCACTTGATAAAGACCAGCACGCTTCGCCTGTGCCTCCGGCATAGTACGGATAGTTGCCCAATCCTCCACTGCTGCAACCTCACGCATAATACCGGCATCATGAGGCGGTGTAATCTGTGCACCATCCTCCCAATATACCTTATATCCATTATACTCTGGCGGGTTATGGCTGGCGGTAATATTAATACCTGCTACACACCCCAGATGACGTACCGCAAAGGATAGCTCCGGAGTCGGTCTTAAAGAATCAAATATATATGCCTTAATACCATTAGCACACAGTGTCAACGCCGCCTCTTTTGCGAACTGTGTAGACATACGACGGGAATCATAAGCAATTGCCACACCCTGATCTTCTTTTCCCTGTATCAGTATGTAATTCGCTAACCCTTGCGTTGCACGACGCACCACATACTTGTTCATACGGTTAATCCCAGCACCAATAATTCCTCTAAGTCCCGCTGTACCGAACTCTAAATCCTTGTAAAAACGCTCTTTGATTTCATTTTCATTGTACTTAATACTTTCCAGTTCGAAATTGGTCTCCGTATCAAAATAGGGGTTACGCAGCCATTCCTCATATACTCGTTTATAATTCACTTCGTACTCCTTTCCCGTGTCTCATAAGCAGACTGTTCTATACACATTTATCTAAAACAAAGGCAGTTTAATTCGCTGCTTCTGTTGCATGCTCCGTCGTATTGCCCTGCGTTGTTGCAGCCGCTCCTGTTGTTACTACAGCCGTTGTGGAGGGTGCTGCCCTCTCCTGTGTGGTGCTTGTGTCCACCTTGGCATCCTCATCCTCCGAAAACTTGGTAAGCTCCACATTCACATTCATATAGGCAGATTGCAAAGTAATTGTTCCGTTATATGCTTTATAATCGACAGCACTAACAGAAACCTTATGTTTACCATACTCTAATACAAACTTGGTCTGTTCGCGATACTCCTTGCCATCAATCGTAATAACACAATCCTCCGGCGTTACATGAAATTGCATAATCCCGCGCCGGGTAGCAACAATCATCAGGCCTGCAAGATTCACTGTCTGGTCCTCATTTTGGGCAACAACAATGTCCTTTGTTCCCATCTTACCATCCTTATCAATCTCTAAAGTCCAATTGCCCACCGGAACCGTTAATACCATATCTTTTACCACAGGCTCAATAACACCACCAATTGCAATTGTACCACCAATATAAGTAGAATAATTGGATAGCCGGACATATCCATGTCCTTTGTTCACTACTACCGAACATATCTTGCCTTTATATCCCCTGCAGGTTACTGTATCCTGATTGGAAATCTCCTGCAGCGCAATCGCATTGCGTCTTCCCGGCGTCAAATCTGCATCCGCACTGGCAGTTTCCTGCCCCTCGCCGCTAACAACACCCTGCTCACCCTCAATTTTAGCAACCGAAGACGTTCCCGCACTATCCTGTCCTACCACCCCTAAAGAGACAGCCTCATCCTGTTCCCTTGTCTTGTCATACAGTACAAGAGAATTCTGATAGATGAACGTTTCACCACGTATTGTTATACTATTATCACGCTGATTGTAGGAAAGCCCCATCACATCCTCATATTCCCATGCATCATAGGAAACTTGGATAGATTGGGCAGTAATCCCTTCAGCATCCCAGACAATATCAATCAATTCCCCTATTTCTAACTGGTCTGCCGCCAATGGCTCCCCAAATCGACTTAAAAAATCAGTTGATGGGGTATAAACCACCTTATACACCCATCCACTATTCACATCCGCCACGGAGAATAAACACTGCTCCCTTTCAATATCAGAAATTACACCAAGCAGCCGCTCCCCTTCTACGCTATCCTGTGTTGTACTCCCTGCCTGACTAGAGGTCTGTGTACTACCAGTTTTCGTTTGGTTTCTTTTGGTACAGCCACAATCTAAAACCATCACTGTCAAAAGCAGAACAACTATAGAAGTATATCGAATGTATTTCATATCTTCACCCCATATCCTGTTCTAACAGGAAGTTTATTTTTTCGCATACCATTCTATTATACCCCAAAATATTAAAAAAATAAAGTCGCATGGCTTAATCTACGAAATCTTCTCTAAATTTTACTAAAAATCGAGCTTTTTCTTGGTCTTGTTCCACAACTTTACTCAATTTCTCAACGGTCTTAGGCGGCACCCATGTTTTCTTGGAATTATAGTAATGATTTGATATCTTCCAAAATTTCTCAGGATATTGAAGCAGCAGAAATAATGTTTCACAATCCGTTTTTGTTAAGCAAATCACCCGCCCATAACCAGAGATTATCGCATGAGCATAAGAAGGTGTATAATGATTTTTTTCCAATACCTTTCTTAAATAGTCATATAAATCTAAAATCTGAGGAGCAAAGTGGAATTGTTCCATCCCTATTGTCGCCCAACCCTCCTCCGTCTTAAGCACATTATGATGCTGGTAATTACCGTGACAAAATCCATATTTAAGCCTTTTTAATTCCTGCTGATCCTTCATTCTCTGCTCCAACTCTAAAAAGGCCTTCTGTCCTTCCTTTATAAACATACTGGAATATCGGTTATATTGCTCCCCAAAGCTTCCCTTATTACCATTTTTCTTCATATATTCCCCGATGCGTTTTAATTCCCTGTTTTTCTTTAAAAACCGTTGCTTCATCCACTCATAAGCATTGACTCCTTCTTGCTCCTTTATACCATCCTCCGTTTCAAAATAATGGATTCGCGAGAATTTTTGTTCCATCACCTGCCGGGCAGTCTCTTCTTGTTCCTCCTCAATCTTCTGCCTAAGCTGTTTCTTTATCCGCTCTTCCTCCTCTTTCAGCCATAACAACATTCCCTCCGCCTTATTGTGGAGCAATGCTAAGTTATATGCTCCCTCCTCCACCTCCTCCAAGGAATCAATAGAAAGCTCTTTTCCTACAAAAAAATGCTTTACCACATAAGAAGTATGATACTTATCCTCTGTTATAAAGCTTCCCTCCCTGTTTCTGCATAGCTGGTCCAGAGCGGTAAATCCCTGCCTGTTTAGGTAATCCTTTACCAGATATTCCCTCTCTAAGCGATGTACACTCGCCTTGGTAGCCGTTATGCCATAAAGCCCCTTGTCCATCGTTTCACACATTAGCATTTTTCTGCCACGAAACACTCGTTTCACAGGCAAATCATAACAGCCAAACAGTTCCTCCAACTTTTCCAAAGAATCCCCCCTTAGTTGTTCTATGACTATCTTATGAAACAAAAAACGAGTTTATGAAACAATTGCATACACAGAAAAAACCTCTCTGGCACAGCCAGAGAGGTTCTCTAAAACACTATATTCCAAAATATTCTACAGATTGCTCATTTCTTCACAAATCATGCACGCACAAACACCAATTGTCTTTGGAATCCGGCATTACTTAATGGTTACCTTATAGCTTCCGCTATCCGAGGCTCCTGTACGGCTCACCTTAACATAATAAGTCACATTCGGCCAATTTGCCGGAATATTCAACCGTTTTTTATACTCTCCCTTAATCGTATATCCTACCTGCCGCCCATTTACCTTAACCGGCAATATCTTACCCTTCTTCGGACCAGATACCTCTTTAAAATAAAGTTTCATTTTGATGGAACCTTGATTTTTTAATTTGCTGGTATCCATTGTTAAATACTTTCTTCCATAGGAGGACTTTTTAAACTTAAAGTAGGAAGCTGCCTCGCCTGCACCCATAGTTGCTGCAACTGCCTTTCCCTTGCTAAGCGTTTTAGCACGGGCAAAGCTTTTGCCACCCACACTATTATAGGACTTAATGGAAGTCTTTAAAGACGCTTTCCTGACAGATGCCGCCGCCTGCACATAAAGCAGATATGTCTTGCCTTTAATCACACCATATCCGGTCTGCGTCTTACCATCTTTATGGTTTTTGGAAGAATATGCAGACAAAGACTTCTTCTTACTTAAGCTCTTTTTCGCCTCCGTTGCAAGCCCCACTGATACCTTGGAGCCTGTCATATTCTCAATACCGAGATATCCTGTTTTGGAAGCAGTAAATTGCATATAAAACTTTTTACTAGCCTTATGGTTCCCCAACGCCACCTTACTGGTCTTTCCAATATCAATAACTAGACCTGTCGAATAAGCAGCCCGAAGCAAGGACTCTGTCCCTAAAACACCTGTTACCTTAATATAATATGCTCCTGCAGACAAATAAAACGCCCCCGTTTCATCCATCTCAGAAACCTTTTCCTCTACCAGCACTGCCTCTCCCGATGCCGAGCCAAAGGTACTGCCGGATATTACCGAAACCGTAATATCATCAAGTATATCTGCATCCTCTGCACTCTTGTCCGAACGATACACATTGAGATAGCCCGCATTGTCCAATGTGATTGGTATATATACACAAGATGCCTTAGCAAAAGAAACGGTTATCTCCTCTCCTTCCATCATGGCAACACCCACCCCTGTAGGAAGCACCTCTGTCGACACCGCCGCATTCGCACTAGCTGTCTCCTCGGCTTCTGCCACCGTAAACGACACAAAAAAACCGGACATGGCAGATATCACCAACAGCATTGCTAACAAACCTGAAATAATTTTCTTACAATCACGACTCATTTCTTCACGCTCCTCTTTCTTCATGATAAATGCTGTGCCCGCACTAATTCCATCAGCTTGTCCCTCGTATTCCACTCCGGCTGTTCAATAACCTGTTCCAGCAAATACTGGAGCATGTCTCCTATCTCCCTGCCCGGCTTCATCCCCGCTGCAATCAAATCCTGACCGCCAAGAGCAAGCTGTTTGATGGTGACACATTGCTGTTCCTTTTCTATCTCACTATAACATAACTTGATTGCATCTAGCAATTGAAGTTTTTCATTTTGTAAAAATTGGCTTTGTGCCAGCACATCTGCCTGTTGCAAAGCAAACAAATCATGCATATACTCCATACCAATTTTAGCTGTCGCCCGTCTCACACCACGCTTGGACAGCTTATCCCCCCATCTGTAATCATGCCAGTATACCAGCTCCCGCACTCTTTTTATTGTTTCATTATCAAATTTTAGCTCCCGCATAATCTGCTGTGCCATCTTTGCACCAACACTGCCATGCTCATAAAAATGAGCCACTCCTTCATCGTCCACCGTTTTACAGCTTGGCTTACCTACATCGTGAAGCAGTGCCGCGAACCGAAGCACCACACTGTTATCCACCTGGCACACCGCCCGCATTGTATGCCGCCCCACATCATAGCAATGATGTGGATTCTCCTGCGTGGTATGGAGCATATCATCAAACCACGGCATCAAAAGCGACGTTATCCCTGTAGGATATCCAATCGTAAGCAGGCATTCCGGATGCTTTGAACAGAGCAGCTTCGTAAGCTCCACCCGAATACGCTCTGCACTAATATCCCTTAAAAAAAACGCCTTCTCCTTCATCGCCGCAAGCGTCATTTCCTCAATCTGAAAATCAAGCTGTGCTGCAAAGCGGAGGGCACGAAGCACCCGAAGCGCATCCTCATCAAATCGTTTACCTGCCTCTCCCACACAGCGGATAATTCCAAGCCGTAAATCATCCTGTCCATGAAAATGGTCTATCAGTCCTTCCTCCTCATTATATGCCATAGCATTTATTGTAAAGTCACGCCGCAGCATATCCTCCTTCAAATCAGAAGTAAAGGTTACCTTGTCCGGTCTTCGATGATCCTTGTATTCTCCATCCACCCGATATGTGGTTACCTCATAGCCTGCTTTATCCTTTAACACGGTAACTGTACCATGCTGCAATCCGGTATCAACGGTATGGGAAAACAATTGTTTTATCTTTACCGGACTAGCATTCGTCGTAATATCCCAGTCGTCCGGTTCTCTTAAAAGCAATGCATCTCTTACACAGCCCCCAACAATATATGCCTCATAGCCAGCCTGATGAAGCGTAGTAAGTATCTCCCTCGCCGCTTGTGGAATCGAAATCTTAATCATGAACACTCCATCCCTTTCATTCCTGTTTTATAATAGGTATTTGTGAAACTATTTATTGCTGATACGATAGTCATGATTTGCTCCTTCGGTACCCTATAATAGCCAGAACAACATCCACGCAAAAAATAAAGGAACCGATGGAATACATCACCTGTCTTGTTTTGGATATCCTTCCTTCCCGCTCCATATTACGAAATGCCGCAATGCCAAGCAGTCCTGTCATTCCAATACAAAATCCATCCAGAAAAACCAATGCAATAGAAATCCCCATCGTAAATATGGTAATCAGGCATGCCACGCCAGCCAAAAAAATGAATATGTACGCCGGAATCTGAATCAGCTTTACAAGCATATTAATGCGGGTAAGCTCCCTTGCACTCCACGTTCCATTCCATGCCCTTACAATAAACACAAAATTGACAATATACATAATGATACCAAACTGTAATATTAAAAATAATGGAATATATACATTATTAAAAAATATGTTTTCCCACAGCCATTCTGTCATCTTATTATGGCTAAATATTAACACAAACAAAATTAGTATCAGATAAATAAAAATGCTGTTGGCTATTATGATAAATTTTTTCATGTGTTACTATGCCTCCTGTATCAAACACTTTACCCATTCATAATTATACTAAGCAATTGGGGTATCTGCAACTAAAAATGTTACGCTTAAGAACAAGCAAGAGATATAATTTCAAAATATAAAATAATATGAACTTTTGTAAAAATACCAATCCGACACATTAAGTATAGCAATTAAAAAACTGCCGCTTCACGACTCAATCGTAAAGCGGCAGCTTCCATCATACTTATTAATAGTAATAACTGTATGCTCTAGTATAATAATATCCTTTTGATGTCTTGGTACTCTTACCAAACTTCGCATTCGTCGTGACTGTGATATAATAGGTCTTCTTAGCAGTATTAACTTTAGACTTGCCAACCTTCTTAATAGTATAAGAAGACTTATTACCCTTAACAGTAGCAACCTTCTTACCCTTCTTACCACTCTTATTGGATACATAGATGTTATAAGAGGATGCACCACTAATCTTCTTCCATTTCATCTTAATGCTATAGTGCCCTACATCAGCATTCTTGCTAGTAATAATTGGATCCGGCACACAATATAACGGTGCAGACCAATCACCAAACGCCTGTATTCCATTTGCTAAAGTAACATAGCTTCGCACCTGTACATAATATACCTGCTTACGGGTTGCCTTTGTAAAGTTTGCCTTATAATAATCCCATTTGCTAGCATAATTTAAAGTCTGCACTACAGAACCATTCTTCTTGTAAAGTACGGCCTGATAACCATCACAATTGCTAATATAATCCCACTGAACCTTCAAGCCCTGATAAGGACTAGAGCTATACTCAAAACCATAGGAATAATAGCCAACATTCGTAACATGGGACAATGTCTGGGCATCTGCATAAGCAGAATAACCTTCATCCGGCACACCTGTCTCAGGGTCCGTAGCATAAGGCCTTACATAAACAAGGACGCTGGAGTTTTCCGCAACCCCCTGTACTGTATAGCTTAAAGTAGATGCTGGAACTGTAGCTATTGGAAGCGAAGTATCATTCAAATAAATATTGTAACCTGCTACCGGGGTTGTTCCAACCGCAGGAGTCCACTGTACAGTTACGGAATTATAGGTTGCACCAACCTGCTGCACCGATGCCACCTGTCCATTATAATAAAAATACGCCTTCGTCTGCAATGCTGTTACCGAAAAACCTAATGTTAAGAGCATCATAACCATAGCACTTAACAAACCTTTAGAAACCTTTCTCTTCATATATATTCTCCTTTCACTAGTTGGTATCTAAGAAACTGGTATACAGACAGATAAAAATATATCCTGCAAACAGGAATGCTATGTATGTACTGTCCGGTTACCATGCCTTAGTAAGATACAAAGCTATTATACTACACAAATTCTTAAGAAACAATTCTTTTTTTGCATCTCACATTTTTTTCCAAATTCAGTCAATCTGCCATACTAATACGCCTTCCCAAAATATACCATTGCCTTTGCCGGTTTACCACACCGCACGCAGACATTCCCAATCTGCTCCTGTTCAAATGGCATACACCGGGTGGTTGCCCCCGTCTCCTCTTTAATTGCTTCCTCGCAGGCAGTATCACCACACCACATCGCTTTGACAAAGCCCTGTCTGTTGGTAATTATATTCTGAAACTCATCATAGTCCAAAGCCGTATGAGTATGCTCCTCTCTATGTGCTAATGCCCTGTCATACATATCCTTTTGAATCTCCGGCAAAAGCTTAGCAACCATCGTAACTATCTCATCAATTGCTACCTGATATTTCTCTCGCGTATCCCTTCGAACAAGTACCGCCTGCCCTGCCTCGATATCCTTTGGTCCAATCTCAATGCGAAGCGGAATTCCCCGCATCTCCTGTTCTGCAAACTTAAAGCCCGGACTCTTGTCCGAAGCATCCACTCTTACCCGAAATTCCTTCAATGCTTCTTTTATCTCAGCCGCCTTTTCCAAAACGCCTTCTTTTTTCTGCATAATCGGTGTTATCATAACCTGTACCGGTGCTATCATCGGTGGGAGAACCAGACCAGACTCATCTCCATGTACCATAATAATTGCTCCAATCAGACGGGTCGTCATGCCCCATGATGTCTGATGCACATATTTTAGGGAATTATCCTTATCCTGATACTGAATGCCAAATGCTTTGGCAAAGCCATCACCAAAATTGTGGCTGGTGCCGGACTGCAATGCCTTACCATCATGCATCAATGCCTCAATCGTATAGGTTGCCTTGGCACCGGCAAACTTCTCCTTGTCTGTTTTTCTTCCACGGATAACCGGCATTGCCAGAACCTCCTCACAAAAATCTGCATACAAGTGAAGCATCTGCTCCGTCCTCTCCTGTGCCTCCTCGGCCGTTGCGTGGGCAGTATGCCCTTCCTGCCACAAAAACTCGCGGGAACGAAGGAACGGCCTTGTCTCCTTCTCCCAGCGCACAACGGAACACCACTGGTTATAAAGCTTGGGCAAATCACGGTAGGACTGTATATCATTTTTATAAAAATCACAAAACAGCGTCTCTGATGTCGGACGAACGCAAAGCCGCTCCTCTAACTCATTTATACCACCATGGGTTACCCATGCAACCTCTGGTGCAAATCCCTCAACATGATCCTTTTCCTTTTGTAGCAAACTCTCCGGAATAAACATCGGCAGATATACATTCTCAACCCCCGTCTCCTTAAACCGCTCATCAAGCTGCTTCTGAATCAATTCCCAGATAGCATAGCCTGCCGGCTTTAATACCATACAGCCCTTTACACTCGTATAATCAATTAAATCTGCTTTGCGTACCACATCGGTATACCACTGTGCGAAATCCTCCTCCATAGAGGTAATTGCTTCTACTAACTTTCCTTCCTTTGCCATAACGCTCTCCTTACATATCATAACTTAAAATATATTTATATTCTTCTTAAAATTCATCCAAATCCAAAATATCAAATGCCCTGCCCCACGGCTCTGTTTTAAAAACCATTGGCTGTTTTGTTGCCGGATGGGTAAATTCCAAACGGGTTGCAATCAATGCAACCTGCCCCGGATTCCCACCATGTTTGAACGATTTCTTCTTGTGTGTTCCCTTTTGCTCAAACCCTTTTTGATATAGAGGATTATATTTCGTATCCCCGTATATTGCTGCACCATGGTGTGCCAACTGACAGCGTATCTGGTGATGCCGTCCTGTCTCAAGCCGAATCAGAATATAGGAAAAATCTCCGACATCCGTCTCAAGCTCATCTAACACCTCGTAATGTAACACCGCCTTTTTCCCTGCTTTATCCTCTTTTGGAACAACCCGGCTTAAATTGGTCCTACCATCCCGAACAAGATAGTCCAAAAAACTGCCCTCTGCCTCCGGCAAGTGTCCTGTCACAACCGCCTGATAATATTTTACCATCTCATGCTCCTGAACCTGTCTGCTAAGCTCTGCCGCCGCCCCCGAAGTCCTGGCAAGCACCATGATTCCGCCCACCGGACGGTCCAGACGATGTACCGGCACCAGATAGGGTGGTTCCATTAAAGGCTGCCCCTTCTTTATTGCCTGTTCACTAAGTCTGGTTTTCAAATAAGATACCAAATCCTGACTTGTGCTTTTGTCACTCTGTGCCGGCATACCATCAGGCTTGATACAGACCAAAATCTCTTTATCTTCTAATAATATTTCCGGTTGTCTCATGCTCTCGCTCCCTTTGAACCCACCAGTTAACCAATGATTACAAAACTCGTAGTTACATACCTTTAGTCATAAGCTAATTTAGTATTGATTAAAGCTCTGGCACTCCCTCTCCCAAGGTCGCCACCATAACAGCCTTAATGGTATGCATCCGGTTCTCTGCTTCATCAAATATAATGTCGGCATGTTCTTCAAACACATCCTCCGTAATTTCGTTACCCTTAACTGCCGGCAGGCAATGCATAACAATCGTATTATCCTTACCAGTCTTTTCAAGCATCTGCCGATTCACCTGATATGGCTTTAACAGTGCAATCCGTTCTGCCGCTTTCTCCTCTTCTCCCATGGAACACCATACATCCGTGTAAATACAGTCGGCATCAGAAACCGCCCCGTCGACATCTTCTGTTAAGGTAAGTGTAGCTCCGGAGACCTCTCCATAGGTCTTGCAAAGCTCTGTAAGCTCTTCCTTCGGCCACAACCCTTTGGGAGCCAGAATCGTGCAGTTTACACCCATTTTCGTACAGCCAATCATAAGAGAATTCGCCATATTATTACGCCCATCTCCTGCAAATACAAAATTCAACCCTTCCAGTGTTCCAAATTGTTCACGAAGCGTCAGAAAATCAGCCAGAATCTGAGTCGGGTGATAGTCATCCGTTAAACCATTCCAAACCGGAACACCGGAATACTTTGCCAGCTTCTCTACATTTTCCTGTTTAAATCCACGAAACTCAATACCATCGAACATTCGTCCAAGCACGCGTGCCGTATCCTCAACACTCTCCTTATAACCAAGCTGGATATCATCCTTACCAAGATACTCCGGATGCCCTCCCTCATCTATACAGCCTATCGTAAAAGAGCAGCGCGTGCGGGTAGATGGCTTCTCAAAGATTAATGCTATATTCTTTCCTTTTAATGTATTGCCTGTTATTCCCTTCTTTTTATTCTCCTTTAGCTTTGCCGCCAGCCGAAGCAGATAATCTATCTCTTCCTTCGTAAAATCCTTAAGCGTCAAAAAGCTTCTTCCTTTTAATGTCATTCTCATCATCCTTCCTTCAAATACATCTATTTTCGCAGATTTTTAGATTCCTGTCTACAAGAAAATAAAATTTATTCCCCTAAGCACATAAGCCTAAGTGCAAATCTTAACTGAAGTATAATAATAAACCTTATACAAAAAGCATTCGACACGAATATGCTGTCTATTCGACATGCATTCGACATAAGCAGAATTTTTTTCGTATAATTTGTCCATTTAAAACATACCATCCTTCTATTATAATAGCACTGTGAGGAAGTAAGGAGAGAATCATTATGGAACATATTCGCATTCTGCGAAAATCGCAGGGGCTTAGCCAACGTGAGATGGCACAGCTCTTCCACACCTCACAGCAATCAATCTATAAATACGAAACCGGGCAGGCATATCCAAGCCTTTCCACCCTTCGGGAGATGAGTACCTATTTTAATACTACAATTGACTATCTGATATCAGACGATAGCGTCGAAGCACAAACCGGAGCGATACCTCAGCTTCGCTTAACACAGGACGAGTTTAACCTATTGCAGAATTACCGCCTGCTTGCCCCACAAGGCAAGAAAATGCTGCGTACTATCAGCTCTAAAATGACAAAGAATTTAGATTCCGAACCATAGACTGTCACTCAAATATATACTCGGCCATTAGTTTGTATATTATAATCTTATTATTTTTATTTGTAATTCTATAGAATTTATATGCTTCCTGTTTTATTAGCACTCTATCCAAAAGAGTGCTAAATTTCACAATTTAAACACAGTTTAAACATAGTTTTGTCACAAATCACGCATATGATAAAACCATAGAAACAAAACAACAACTTACAAAACGGCAAAAGCCATTTTGTCCAGATAATTTTAAGGAGGTAATTATTATGTTTAACTTAATTCCATTTTCAACAAACGAACCTGATGTATTTGATTACTTTGATGCATTCAACCGCTTTTTATCACATCCTACAGCAGCAAGCTCATTTATGCAATGTAAGACAGATGTAGCAGAGACAAAGGATAGTTTTCTGCTTACCGCAGAGCTTCCTGGATTTTCTAAGGAGGATATTAACATTGAGCTTAAGGATGATGTACTCACAATTACGGCTTCCCACAAAAAGGAAACAGAAGAAAAGGAACCGGAACAAGTAGAAGAACAGGATGCTAAGCCTTCCATCACCTATCTTCGCAAGGAGCGTCAGGAAGTGAGCTACAAGAGAAGCTTCCACATTGAGAACATTGATTCTACAAACGTTAAAGCCAATTACAACAATGGCATTCTGGAACTAACACTTCCAAAGAGGATGCCAAAGGAGCCAGAACGCATTAAAATTGATGTAGCCTAATTAAAATTTAATATACTATGTCTCCTCTTTTATGACGGGAGTGCTGCAAACATCCGGTTTATAACCAGCAAGCAGCACTCCCCTTTTCTTATGAATCTCTTAAATTTACCTGAAAAAGGTTGAACCTTTGATAATATACTGATAAAATGATGCTAAGGGCAAAAGTCAAAATGCCGTTCATGCCTGCATGACAAAGCATTTGAACTTAAGACCCACCAAGCATGAAAAAGGGGTGATTTGCGCAGTAAATCAGCAGATTTTGAATGCTTCAAGGATTGCGGGAGTTGTGAAACACAATATTTCAAAAAATAAAGGAGATTATAACATGAGAAACATAAAACAAAGAATAGCGGTTATTTTACTTGCGTTTTTGATGGCTGCTACGATAACAGGGGGATACATTATCCCCGTTTCTGCCGATGCGGAAGAACAGACTATCGTTACCCTCGGTGCTGATTTAGAGGGCGAAGACCGCTCTACTGTACTGCGGCTTTTAAGTCTTTCTGAGGAAGAGCTTTCAGATTGCAAGGTTCTCACCATCACCAACCAGGATGAACATGATTATTTAGGCGAATATCTTACTGCTGATGTTATTGGTAAACGTGCCCTTTCCTCCATCCGCCTTGACAAGGCATCTGAAGGCAATGGCATCCAGGTATCTACCCAAAATATCAATTACTGTACGGAGTCCATGTATATCAATGCTTTGGCAACTGCTGGCATTGAGGATGCCAACGTAATTGTTGCGGGGCCCTTTGAAATATCAGGTACTGCTGCTCTGGTAGGTACGATGAAGGCTTATGAGGAATTAACCGGCGAGCCGATATCCGAAGAGGTCAAGGATGCTGCAACGGAAGAGCTGGTCACAACCGGTAAGCTCTCCGAAAGTATTGATGATGCTGAGGCTGCCTCAGAACTTATTGGATACATTAAAAATGAAGTAATTGCCAAAGGAGTTTCTTCCGACGCTGACATTGAGGAAATTGTGGAACAGGCTGCCGATGAGATGAACATTAACCTGAGCAAGGAAGATATTGACAACATTGTTTCCTCCATGAAAAAAATCAGTGAATTAGACTTAGATTTGGACCGTATTAAGGAACAGGCAAAAGGGCTCTATGACAAGCTGGATTCTCTTAATATTTCTGCTGACGAAGTACAAGGTATTTTCGATAAAATTTTAGACTTTTTCAAAAATATTTATGACAAGATTATTAATCTTTTTTCATAAAAAGTAATGCAACCCATTATATTTATTTCAATCCACAAGGAGGATATAACCATGACAGCAGTAGAAGAAATCCAACTGGAGGGCTACCCCTGCATTAAACTGACAGCAGGAGCATATGAAGCAATTCTTGCCCCAGGCATCGGCAACAATATGATTCGCTTAAGGGATAACAAAAAAGGAATCGAGATATTTCGTTATGACGAAGAGCATCCGTATACTGCCCCAATGAACAGTCCGGAGGTATATGGCTATCCGTTTCTCTATCTGCCTAACCGCCTAAGAGACGGTATCCTTAAGGTATCAGACGCTACTTACCATTTACCAATTAACGAGGACAACCATTATAACAATGCTATCCACGGCTTTGTACAAAAAAGACCATACACCGTCGTTTCCAAAGAGGTTATTAATGACGATGCGGTAAAGGTCGTTTCCGAATTCGTTTATGATGAAAAAGATCCCTATTATGCCTATTTCCCTGTTGCCTTTACTCTACAGATGACTTATACCCTCTCAGCCAATGACGGCCTGTTGCAGGAGATTACCATGCAAAATGACAGCGACAAGATGTTACCTTGTGGATTCTGTTCCCACACCCCATTTAATGCAGCATTTGTGGACGGAACGAAAGAGGGAGACTATGTGTTAAATGTTCCAATTTTGGAACGCTGGGAGTTAAACCACCGCTGTCTGCCAACAGAACATGTATTAAAGTTGACAGAATATGACGAGAATTATAACCGCGGAACGCAACCCTGTACCGGAGTCAATTTGGACAATGATATATACACAGCCAAGATGAATACCTTAGATGGTGAAGCCTTCTACGGAGCTTATGCAACTCATACTCCTACCGGAAAGAAGATATGTTATGAGGTTAGTGAGGATTATAGATTCTGGTGTGTCTGGAATGACAGAGGTATCAACGGCTACTTCTGTCCCGAACCGTGTACATGGATGATTGATGCCCCGAACTTAAGTATGCCGAACGAACGTACCGGATATGCAGAGATTGCACCGGATGAAACCTATGCATGCTGGCAGCATATTTTTACAAAAGAGTAATTAAGAACATTTTACAAATGATAGCGATTTCGCAATTACAATTTACTTTATTAATATTTAAAACAGCCATGAAGAAAAATCATGGCTGTTTTTATTGAAATACAGGCTTAACATTTGAATTTATACCCGATGTACCAGTAGCACCCTTAGCCCTTAATAATAACGATGAGAATATGTCGCATTCTTCAATTCGGATTTCTTCACCTTTCGTCCCCACAAGATAATACAGGTCCCTCCAGCATTACACTCACCAACGCGAATGTAATCCTTGTGTTTTTCTATTATGATAACAGAATGCCCACTATAACGAATAACATCTCCCACCTTGGCCTTAGAGTAGGATTTGTGGTTTTTAATTTTGGCATCACGCCCATAGATTAAATCACTCATCTTCCATGCAAACCCATAACATTGCAGCCCCAGTACCCCGTTAGGGCAATAATAACGGTTACAGTACCGATAGCCATAAACATTATGCATACACGGCGTATCACTAATGGTTTCACTGTCACCATTCGGATCCTCCATCAGATTCCAATATTTGCCTGTCGGATACTTCTTCTTAAGCTTAGCTATCTTATTGAGTATCTTCTGGATACTATTGGAATATACCTTTATAACCTCCGACGCTTTACTAAAAATGCGGTTAGATGCATACTTAGTATACGCCTTCACTTTATAACGATAATCTTTGTTAGGATTTTTCTTATTCAGTTTCACAGAAGTCTTGCCACCGCCAGATATAGTTTTTACTTTCTTATATCCACCCTTTTCCTGTGCCTGATAGATTTCATAACCATCTGCACCGGCTACCTTCTTCCACTTGAGGGTAATCGTTTTGCCGGAGCGGGTAGATGAAGAAATTACCGGAGCTAAAAAACTTGGAGCATAACTTGTTGTATTACTCACAGTACCATTTACCACACTACCATCATTGCGAACATGAAAGGGCTCTACCTTATAAGTATACTTTACCCCACGCTTTAAACCGGAATCCTGAAAATAATACATGTTAAAACGGCTCTGCCCCCCTGCTACCTCTCCTATCTTCTTATAGTCCTTTTTATAATTATCCTTCCGAAATATGGTATAACCGCTAGCCGTATTGTTTTGCACAAACCAGCCTATCTTAATGCTGGTACCTGAAGTGGTCACATTAAACAGACTGTAAGCAGTATCCAATATAAGGGGTGCCTCCGTCGTAGGTGGCTGCTGTGTTGTAGGAACCGTAGACTCTGTTGTTGTTGGTGGTGTCTGCGTTGTTGTAACCGGTTCCCCCGTCTGTGTACCTGTATCATCGGCTATTGTGTTGCCTGGCTCATTCCCATCCATCGACCGGGCTGTCTGTAGCGCATCTCCACTAACAGCAGTTCCCACTGCTGCCACATCTCCAGCCTCTTCGGCTGCCACAGCAATACCACCGGATGATACCTGTAATACCATAGTAGCTACCAGCACAAAAGCGAGCAGGCGACTGGTGTATTTATACCTTTTATGTATTCTACCTTGTCTCATAGCAATCTCCTCATTTCCATCATTCTTATTAGGCAATTACGAAACCTCTGAATTAATTTCGCAATTGTTTCATAATCACTTTTTCATTATATCTGTCAAATATGACAAATATGTGATTACATTCAGTATAACAGATTATGAAAATGTTTCAATTTATTTTATAGATTTCCTGTTTTTTACACTAAATAGCCCAACTTTTTCTTGCCTAAAAACATGTCCTATTATATAATAAACTTACATGGCGTAAACCATCCTGTACGGACATGTGAGGTCGTAATGGTACATAATGATAGGAATCCCCTTACATTTTGGATGGAAACGGCAAATATTAAGAAAAAGAGGTAAGAAAAGCTATGAAATTTGGTTTTTTTGATGATGCAAACAAAGAGTATGTCATCACTTCTCCTAAGACTCCATATCCTTGGATTAATTACTTAGGAACACAGGATTTCTTCTCATTAATTTCTAACACAGCAGGTGGTTACAGCTTCTTTAAGGATGCTCGTCTGAGAAGAATTACCCGTTATCGTTACAACAATGTGCCGGTTGATATGGGTGGACGTTATTTCTACATCAAGGAGAACGATACTATCTGGAATCCAGGATGGTCTCCTGTTAAGACTACTTTAGATTCCTACGAGTGCCGTCATGGTATGGGATATACGAAGATTACCGGTAAAAAGAACGATTTAAAGGCAGAAGTAACCTTCTTCGTTCCCCAGAATTATACCGGAGAGGTACAATCTGTTACCTTAACCAACGAAGGCAGTGCCCCTAAGACATTTAAGCTGTTCTCATTCTTAGAATGGTGTCTGTGGGATGCACAGGATGATACTACAAACTTCCAGAGAAACTTTAATACCGGACGTGTAGAGCTTGAAGGCTCAACGATATATCATAGAACCGAGTACAATGAGCGCCGTAACCATTATGCATTTTATACTGTAAACACAGATATTGATGGATATGATACAGACCGTGAAAGCTTTATTGGTCTTTACAATGGCTTTGGTGACCCACAGGTAGTTGAGGCTGGTAAAGCTTCCAATTCTGTGGCAGACGGATGGTCACCGATTGCTTCTCATTACAAAGAGATTACATTAGGTGCCGGGGAATCTACCAACCTTATCTTTATCTTAGGTTATGCTGAGAACCCGGTAGACAAGAAGTTTGAGGCAGATGGACAGACCTTGAATAAGGAAGTTGCCCATAAGATGATTGAACAGTACAATACTCCTGAGAAGGTGGAGGCTGGTCTTGCTGAGCTTAAGGCTGCCTGGGACAAGCTGCTTGGCATCTATACTGTAGATACTCCGGACGAGAAGGTTAACCGCATGGTTAATATCTGGAATCAGTATCAGTGTATGGTTACCTTTAACCTTTCCCGTTCTGCCTCCTATTTTGAGTCAGGTATCGGCCGCGGTATGGGCTTCAGGGATTCCAACCAGGATTTACTTGGTTTCGTTCATCAGATTCCAGACCGTGCAAGAGAGCGTCTGATTGACCTTGCAGCAACCCAGCTTGAGGATGGCGGATGCTATCATCAGTATCAGCCATTGACCAAGAAAGGTAATTCCGATCTGGGTGGTAACTTCTCCGATGATCCATTGTGGATGATTCTTTCAGTAGCTGCTTATATTAAGGAGACTGGCGACTGGTCTATTCTTGATGAGAAGGTTCCTTATGACAATGACGAGTCTAAGGCAAAGCCAATGTTAGACCACTTGATGGTTTCTTTCTATCATATTGTAGAAAATGTTGGTCCTCATGGGCTTCCACTTGCAATGCGTGCAGACTGGAATGACTGTATCAACCTTTCCTGCTACTCAGAGCAGTCCGGTGAGAGCTTCCAGACCTACACTTCACCGAAATTTGCTGCCGAGGGTGGTTATTCCAAGACTGCGGAATCTGTTATGGTTGCTACCTTATTTACCTATACTGGTCCTGCATTTGTAGATATCTTAAAGCACAAGGGTATGGATGAGGAAGCTGCGAAAGCACAGGCTGAAATTGATAAGATGAAGGATATTGTTATGGAGCATGCCTTTGACGGCGACTGGTTCCTGCGTGCTTACGATAACGAGGGATAGAAGATGGGCTCTAAGGAATGTGAAGAGGGTAAAATCTTCATCGAGCCACAGGGCTTTGCTGTTATGTCTGAGATTGGTAAGGATGAGGGTGCTGACATCAAGACATTGAACGCAATCGATAAATATCTGAACACGAAGCATGGTTTAGTACTCAACAATCCGGCTTATACCAAATACTATGTAAAGTATGGTGAGATATCTACCTATCCGGGAGGATATAAAGAGAATGCTGGTATTTTCTGCCACAACAATGCATGGATTATCTGTGCGGAGGCCTATGCCGGACGTGGAGATAAGGCATTTGAGTATTATTCTAAGATTGCTCCTGCCTTTAACGAGGAGATTTCTGATTTGCACAGAACTGAGCCTTATGTATACGGACAGATGATTGCTGGTAAGGACGCTGAGCGTTTTGGTGAGGGTAAAAACTCATGGCTGACCGGTACTGCTGCATGGAACTTTGTAGCAATTTCCCAGTATATTTTAGGTATGATTCCAGACTACGACGGATTAAAGGTTGACCCTTCCATTCCTTCTGAGTGGGATGGCTATACTGCTTCCCGTATTTTCCGTGGAGCTACCTACAATGTAACTGTTAAGAATCCTGACCATGTGTGCAAGGGTGTTAAGAGTATTACCGTTGATGGCAATGCTATCGAAGGCAACATTCTTCCAGTATTTGATGAAGGTACAACACACGAGGTTGAAGTTGTATTAGGATAATAGCAATGATGCCAGGGTCAAAAGGTCAATATGCCGTTCATGCTTGCATGATAAGGCATTTGAACTTGGGACCCGCCAAACATGAGAAAGGAGCAATTTACGCAGTAAATTAGCGGATTTCGAATGTTTGCAGGATTGCAGGAGTT
>JAGATQ010000010.1 GCA_017621205.1 Lachnospira sp. | reverse complement strand
CGAACCTGCGACCTCCTGATCCCAAATCAGGCGCTCTAGCCAAGCTGAGCCACACCCCGTAGTGCTTAGAAAGGCTTTCTTCCCGCGACACAAGTAGTATTATATTACAGCGAATATAAATTGTCAACAAATTTTTTCCAAAAAAACCATGTCGTCAAAAAGCCAGCAATAACAGGCACTACGAGGCGTTTCACACCTATGGGCAGTCATAATAACATCATGCTGTCCAGATTATTATTTTACATCGTCGTCATCGTCATAGATATCATCATCGAAATCGTCATCAAAATCATCCTCAAAGTCATCCAGATAATCCGGAGTCATATAAGAATAAACAGCATACGCAATCACAGCAATTGCAGTAATCGCGCCAATAATTGCCAATGCAAAAACGACCTTCTTAGATGTCTTCTCCTCTTCCTCTTTCTTTACCAGCTTCACAACACTTGCTAAATCTTCTAAATTCTTCATAATGCTATTACCTTCCTTTCACGAACTTTCCGTTTTAGGGCAAATTGCCTATCACAGCTATTTAGTAGTATAACACAAACAATTCCATTTTACTATATCTAATCTTCTTTTTTCAATTTTGCAAAGGAGGCAAACATCCGCTTCACCCCACACTTATCAAAATCCACAGCCACTTCATAGTCTGCCCCTGCCGGGAGAATCTCCTGAACCGTTCCAACACCAAATTTAATATGCCATACCCTGTCACCCAGCTCATAGATTAAAGGACCAGCACTGGTGGAAAAAGACTGCTTTGGGGACTGCCTTTCTACACTATGATACGAGTGTGCAGGTGGTACTGTCTCTATTATTTTCTCCTTTACCGCACCAAGCAGCGTCGGTGGAATCTCCCGTACAAACCGGGAAACACGGTTATAACTAACCTGTCCCTGCATCATCCGTCGCTTCGCCGCACTTAAAAACAAACGCTTCTTTGCCCTTGTTATACCCACATAACAAAGACGGCGTTCCTCCTCGAGTTCTTCCTCGCCCTCTGTGGAGATGCTTCTGTATCCCGGAAAGACACCATCCTCCATGCCACCCATAAAAACAAAAGGAAATTCCAGTCCCTTTGCACTGTGAATGGTCATAATCACAACTGCATCTTCCCCTGTCATAGAATCGATATCAGCAATCAGCGCAACCTCCTCTAAAAGACCGGAAAGAGTAGCATGCTCCGCTTCCTCCATATAAGAAGCAATTTTATTTTTCAATTCCGAAAGGTTCTCTAAGCGTTCCCTGGCCTCTTCTGTCTGTTCTACAAGTAACGCCTCTGCATATCCGGTATCCTCCATAACACGGTCATAAAGAGCAAGCAAATCCTCTGTTTCCGCCTCCTTCTTCAAATCACCAATTAATATGGCAAATGCATCCACCTTCTTTTTGGCTGCCCCGGAAAGCTCCACAATATCTTCTGTCATGTCCAGGGCATCCATGAAACTCAAGCCCCGTTCTAGTGCATAATTTTGAATCCGGTCTATGGTAGTCTGTCCAATTCCCCGTCGGGGTACATTAATAATCCGCTTCACCGCCTGATCATCCTGCGGATTATTGATACATTTTAAATAGGCAAGAATATCCTTAATCTCCATACGGGCATAGAAATTAATACCGCCTACAATGCGATAGGGAATATTCTTAATCATGAGCTTCTCCTCAAATACACGGGACTGGGCGTTGGTCCGGTTGAGTATCGCAATATCCTTATACTTCGCTCCCTCTGCCACCAGCTCTTCGATGGAGGCTGCAATTTCTGCCGCCTCGATATAATTATCCTCATATTGGTCAAATGATACCATATCTCCCTGTTCATTCTCTGTCCAAAGCGTTTTATCCTTCCGTCCAATATTATGGTGAATCACATGATTCGCAACATCCAGAATATTTCTGGTGGACCGGTAATTCTGCTCCAGCTTAATAGTTACTGTTTCGGGATATACCTTTTCAAAATCAAGAATATTTGTAATATCTGCCCCGCGGAACTTATAAATAGACTGGTCATCATCCCCCACTACACAGAGATTTCGATACTTTTCCGCTAGTTTTTTTACAAACAAAAATTGTACAGCATTGGTATCCTGATATTCATCCACCATAATATAGTGAAACCGCTCCTGCCATTTATCTAAAATCTCTGGATGAAATTCAAAGAGCTCCACCGTCTTAAAGAGCAAATCATCAAAATCAAGGGCATTACTGTTCTTGAGCTGCTTCTGGTATTCCTCGTAAAGCTCAGCAATCTTCTCCTCACGAAAATTACCATGAACCTCTCTTTTATACTCTGCTGGTGTCAGATACCTGTCCTTAGCATGGGATATAGCATTCATCACACTACGCTCCGGGAGCTGCTTCGGGTCAATCTGCTTCCTTCTAAATATCTCCTTCATCACCTTTTTAGAATCATCCGTATCATAAATCGAAAAATTCCTATCAAATCCCAACAGGTCAATATTCTGCCGTAATAACCGCACGCAGGTCGAATGAAATGTGCTGACCCATATACTGTCAGAGCCATAGCCTATCATATCATCCACACGCTCACGCATTTCCTTGGCAGCCTTATTGGTAAAGGTAATTGCCATAATATTCCATGGGTTCACACCCTGCTCCTCGATTAGATATGCAATCCGGTGTACCAGTACCCTTGTTTTTCCCGCTCCTGCTCCCGCAAGCAAAAGAAGGGGGCCCTCCGTGCAAAAGCAGGCCTCCTTCTGGCGGGGATTCAATGAATCATATATACTCATTGCTTCCTCCTATTTTTAATGCTTAGTTGCTTAAGCTTTGCATATAAAAGTTATGTACAAAGCTTAAGTTCGTTATATTAATTTGTTACCGCAGTTCGCACAGAACTTGGCACCGTTGGCCGGTGAGCCACATTCCGGACAAAACTTTGGAGCACCTGCTGCCCCCGCATTTTGTCCTCCTGCATTCTGACCGGTCATCTGGTTTGCCATCTGCATTCCCATCTGCATACCTACCATCATTCCTGCCATATCGGAAGCTACACCTCCGCCAGACATATTGCCAGAGGACATCCCATCCACCATGCTAACCTGCTGGTAACGTCCTACATCGCCAACCATACTCTGTCCGGCAACCTTATTAACCATCTTCTGAATCTCCTCCGGATAGTTAAAGGACTGAATGGAAAAACCGGTAATGGCAAAGCCTATCTTACTTAGCTCCATATCCAAATCTTCCTGAATACCATTACCAATTGCAATTGCATTCGCCTGAAGGTTAAACATGTCCTTACCTTCCTGCATAATCCACTTCATAAGCAGACTGTCAAGTACCGCAAGCACCCGGTCCCGAACCTCTTCAATGGTAAAACTCTGCTTTACTCCTGCAATCTTCTCAATCAACGCAAGATAATCACTGACCTTGCAGTTAAAGGTTCCCATTGCCCGAATCGGCATTCCTCCCGGCAACTGCGGATTCGGAATATTAACTGGCTGTTTCGTACCCCATTTTACGGTGAATTCCTTCGTATTGACAAACAACACCTCAGCACGCATTCCACTGTTAAAACCAAATTTAAATCCCTTTAATGTAGATAAAAATGGAATAATCTGGGACTCGATATCAAAGCTTCCCTCATCAGAGAAAACGCCCTCCCTCTTACCATTATATAAGAAAATAGCATCCTGCCCCGGACGGATAATCAACTTAGAGCCCTTTTTTATCTCCTCATTAGACCATTTCCAAAAAACTTCATTCTCACCGGGTTCCTTCCATTCTACAACATTGGAAAATTGATTAAATAAACCCATTGACCACTTCCTCCTATAACTATAATCCCATCTTAGCCTTTAACGCAGCCAACTCATCATCCACCGCCTGATTCGTCTCTGGTGAATCATATTTTGCAGCCAGCTCATCTACATCATCCTTATCACTATTCAGCTCACTCATGGCATTTGCCTGATCCAACATCTTATCGGCCTTCGCCTCCCATTTATCAAAGGCTGCCATACTGTCGGTTGTACCTTCCACAGAGCTCACCATCTTATTCATGTGTTCCTGTGTCTTAGCAACCGCCATCTTCGCCTTAATGGCATCCCTTCTCTCATTCAATGACTGAATATCTTTCTCAAGCTTATCATGCATCTGCCTCATCTTATCCGCATTCGCCTGTGCCACATTATACGACTCCGAAAGGCTAGCCTGCTTAGCAGAAAGCTGCTGCTTCTTCTCAAGGAATGTCTTCGCATCCGTCTCGTTGCCAGCCAGCAGTGCCTTCTCTGCATACTTCTGCATCTTATCTATCTCTTCGTTACACTCGTCAAGCTTCCTCTTCGCAGCCTGTGCATCTGCCATTACAGACGCCGTCTCTGCCTTCACCTTCCCCAAATCAGATTCCAAATTACGAAGGGTCTGGTCAATCATCTTCTCCGGATTCTCGCACTTATCTAACAATGCATTAATGTTGGCAGACATAATATCTCCAAATCGTTTTAAAATACCCATACTCTGGTTCCTCCTTAAAAAAACAAACTTAATTATCAGCCATTTCATTCATATGAAACGCCACGTTCACAGACTACTATAAAATAGTATAACTTATTTTATTTAACAGGTCTACCAAAAATGACATTTTCTGAAGTTTTTTTAGAAACCCCTTGTAATGTAGTTTTAGAAACTATATAATATGATACAAGGGTTGAAAAGTCATATTTTTTATGCTCGCATAAAAAAATATGACCTTGCAACCCGCAAAAACATGAGAATGTAGCCCGGCAGGGCGGAATTCGAATGTTTTTAGGATTGTGAGAGCACGCAGTGCGAAGCAATCCGTAGTATCATAGGCAATTAACTCCCCTTTGATTCCTCAAAAACAGAGAATGTAGCCCGACAGGGCGGAATTCGAATGTTTTTAGCATTGCCAAAGCACGCAGTGTGAAGCAATCCGTAGTATCATAGGCAATTAACTCCCCTTTGATTCCTCAAAAACATGAGAATGTAGCCCGGCAGGGCGGAATTCGAATGTTTTTAGGATTGTGAGAGCACGCAGTGCGGAGCAATCCGTAGTATCATATGGGGCAGAAAAGTAACCACAATAACCATGCTCAGAAAAGAGAATATTATGCCAAACTCAAAAAATAAGTTAAAAGAATTAATAAAAGAATGGGTACGTCTAGATTATATCAATCCGGAGGATGTCCCCTCCATTGAGCTATATATGGATCAGGTTACCACCTTCATGGACAAGGAGCTTGCCAACACCAAGCGGTATGAAACAGATAAAACATTGACCAAAACAATGATTAACAATTATACCAAAAACAACCTTCTTCCGCCCCCGGTAAAGAAGAAGTATTCCAAGGAACATATTTATCTACTGATATATATCTACTACTTTAAGAATTCCCTGACAATATCGGATATCCAGCAGATACTGTCCCCGATGATTGAACATTTTTGCACAGAGGACAGCACCATGGATATGGGAGATATCTACCAGCGTATTTTTGATGCAGAGCACACTTATTTCAAGACAATCCTTGAGAACATTGATGCTACCCACAACCTCTCCAAATCCCTGTTCAAGGATAACACCGGAGAGGAACAGGATTATTTGAATCATTTCGCCTTTCTATCACTTTTAGGTTATGATATATATTTGAAGAAAAAATTAATGGAGAAACTGATTGATAGCTTTTCAGACACTTTCCCGAAAAGTGAACCTAAGGAAAAGCCTGCAAAAGAAAACAAAAAGGCAAACAAAAAAACGGAGGAATAAATCCTCCGTTTTATTACTCTTCCTGCTCCTTCATGCGTTCAAATACCATATCATACCCATCATTACCATAAACCAAAGAGCGGTTCACCCGGCTAATAGTCGCCGTGGATGCTCCTGTCTGTTCTGCTACCTCGGTGTAGGTATGATGTTCCCGAAGCATCTTGGCTACCTGTAGCCGCTGGGCAATCGATAATATCTCATTTACCGTACACACATCTTCAAAAAAAGCAAAACACTCTTCCCTGCTCTCCAAAGTCTGTATTGCATCAAATAACTGTTCTACCTCTTTTGTATGTATTCCCTTACCCATCTCATCACCTGCTATCATCCTACTACCAACGCTTTAACACACTACCATATTACTATATCATATAAGCGAATAGCTATCAACATAATTATTGTAACAATACTTGAAATCTTTTGCTATAACAAATAATAACCTGCACTCATTCCTTAATATTAAAAAGCACAGGCAGTCAGCCTGTACTTTAGCTACATCATCCCTTTGCGCCACAACACTTCTTGTACTTTTTACCGGAACCACAAGGACACGGGTCATTTCTTCCAACCTTAGGCTGGGTATTGACAACCGTCTTAGACATCTTCTGCTCCTTATATAGCTCCTCTCTTCTTTCCTTAGAAAGCAGGGAATCCCACTCCTCTAAATTATATAGCCAATCCGCCTTGCAGCCAACCATATTATAATACAGCTTTTCCAAATCTATATTCAGTGAGACCCCGGTATCCGCCTCCATCGTCTCAATGGGATTGGGTTCAACAAGACTATCATTGATTCCATCAAGAAAGCCCGCCATCAATATCGGTTCAATTTCATATTTCTTCGCAAGCTCCGTGACAGTACCACTGACAACCTCCTCGGGATTCTTTAACAGTTCCTTATAAATTCCCTGCTCCATTGTAAAATAACTCGTCCAAAACTGCTGCCCCTCCCTCGTACGGTCATCAAAAGAATATGCCCAATCTCTCCATTGCTGTAATAATGCCATAATCCTATCCCTCTTTCCTAAAAAATAAACATATAAAAGTGCCTGCTAAATTTCATGAATCAATACACTTTTCCTTGCAGATTATAGCAAAGAATAAAGAAAAAGGCAACTGCCAATGCAATTGCCCCATCATATATAAAAACCTGCCTAAACAATAGAATACTATTATTAATCCAGCATATCATCATCCTCAAAATCTTCTTCGAAATCCTCTTCCTTAAGCTCTCCCTCTACCTCATCGGAAGGTAATACAAGCTCCTCTTTGTAGGAACTTTTATATTCCTGAGCAAGCTCCTTCGCCTCTAAGCTAAGCACCGTTGCCTGTTCCACCATCTCCAGGGCAAAATCCATCATAATTGCAGCATCCTCCGCTTTTTTTACTGCCTTTGCCGCATCCTTTTCTTTTTTGTTGTCATATTTTTTTTGCTCAAACTCCTTCTCGAGCTCCTCTTTCTTTACCTCTAAATTCATCTTTGCCTTCAGCATCTCCACAAAAAGCTTACTCTTATTACGCTCTGCCTTACGCACAAGCTCCTCCTTGTGGCTGATTAAATCCCCCTTGGCATTCTGAATTGTCACCTTCAGGTTCTCTCTCTCGTCTGCGGTGGCATTGGCCGCTTTAATCTGCAGTTCCTCAATCTTCTCCTTGAACTGTTTCATCTTTTCATCTAAGTCTATTCCGGCAATCTCCTTACCCTCCGCCTTCATTTTTTTCTGTTTGTTTGCCACAACCACAGTTGCGGCTGCCGCTGCCGCTACTCCTGTCAATAACACCTTACCCTTTTTTCCCATAATTACTTGCTCCTTTCCAAAATTGAAATCAAATCCACTTAGCATGCTTCTAATTACAGCTCTTCTCCACTGTAAGAAACACCCCAGACTCCAGCCATATGACATCAGGGCCAAAAGGTATTTTGACCCTGACTGATGCTACGGATTGCTTCGTTGTTTCACAACTCCCGCAATCCTGCAAACATTCAAAATCCGCTAATTTACTGCGTAAATTGCTCCTTTCTCATGTTTGGCGGGTCAAAAGTTCAAATGCCTTGTCATGCAAGCATGAACGGCATTTGAACTTTTGACCCTAGTATCCCATATTTTACCATAAACATAATTTGTATGTCAAAATGAACCATCTGTTCATTTTACCAAACTATGCTACTTAGGTTCTGTATAATTATACACAAGGCTTGGGATTACTATATAAATTTCATTTTTTTAAAAAAAATAAAACATACAACAACTACCAAAACACTAACAAGCCAAACCATTCCATACCCAAACTGCCAACGCAGTTCCGGCATGTATTCAAAATTCATGCCATACCAGCCGGCAATCAATGTCAGTGGCATAAACACCGTAGTTACTACTGTGAAAAGTTTCATAATACGGTTTAGATTATATTCCAAACTGGCATCTAATGTCTCTCTAAGATGAACAAGCCCCTCCTTGATATCCCCCGTATTCTCACTGAGCCGATTTGCCTTGTCCAGAAACAGAGTCAGATAACGCTGGTTTGTTCCATTTAGAAGCTCTGTTTCACACGCCTTCAAGCTATCACCCAAATCAATCATCTGCCCATAATAATTTTTGATAACAGAGATACGTTTCTTCAGATAAAAAATATCTTTATTTAGGTTAGAATCAATTCTGTTTTCCACCAGCTCATGCTCCATACTGACCATTTGCTTTTCCATTTTTTCAAGAGCCTCACTTCCTCCTGCAAGACACCCATCCAAAAATGCAAACAAAAGCTTAGCTAATGTAATCTTCTGTTCATACCGCTCCATCGCCTTTTGTAAAAGCTTTTTAATCTTTCCTTCCTGCCCAATGATTTCAATAATATAGAGACGATTAGAAGACAGAATCAATCCAATCTGTCCCCGGTTCTGATTCATATCCGTTACATCCAGTATAGTAAGGTTACCATAGAGAAAACTTTCCTCCACCTGCATACTGCTCCGAAAACTAATATCAATAGAATTGCAGTAATTCACAATGTGCCTTGGCAGCCGGAGTTCTTCTGCCCTCTCTAAAAAGGTATCCCTATTCATATAAAACAGCCATTCATCTTTATCCTTATAATGATAACTCTCTAAGTCCTGTTTCTTTAACTGTCCTTTTTTTATCTGATATATCATAACAAACGCCTCCATGGTTAGAATTACCATGGAGGCGTCAAAATATACTGTTAAGCAGCATAATCCACATTCATTCCTCTTAAAAAACTTCCCTCAACCGTCTTTCTCGCCTGTTCATAAGGGTTGTTTTCATTGTAGGTTGTAGTCTTCATCGTGGTATTGGTCTCACCACCAGCCACATACGTTCTACCACACTCTGGACAGACACCAAGCTTTAGGGAAACCGTAGCCGATAGCAGCTGTTTATTATCTGCTGTGGCTTCCTGTCTGGCATTAGCGACATGCTCCTGCTCATGTGCCATCACCTTCGCCGCCGAATCTTCCGGACTAATATGCCCTGGTGTCTTAAAGGATACATCCGCCTCGTCAGAACCGTCCTTATACTTACGTCTGGCACAGGTCTGACACTCCTTCTGTTTCTCTATGCCTTGATTATCCTGTACAGAATGTCTTCCATATAAAGAACCCGTTCCTGCCACACCGCCTACACCGGAAACCGCAGTTACCTTCATCGGGGTATAGATGGGATTCATATACATATTATTTCCATAAAAGCTCACACCTATCATACGAATCCTCCTTTCAAACTCTTTTTATTATAACATTCCTTTCCCTTTGTTGTAAAGGATTTTCCTACAACCACTATCATTTTACCTTTATCGTCTTAATCGCCACATTGCCAAGCTTATCCTTAAGCTGCACCTTGCAGACAGAGCCCTTCTTCATCGCTGGCACCGAAATAGAAAAAGAACCATTTGGCTTCAATGCCTTAGTGTAAGTCTTTTTCTTCTTATCAAATTGAACACTAACCTTTAACCCTCTTGTGGTAGAGCCCGTCACGGTCTTGGTTCCCTTCTTCGCTGTAACACCGATAAATTTCAAATTCCACTTGGCATTTTTTGAGTTACTGGAATAATTTAACGCATAATTCTTCGCATTCGTAATCTTATTTTTGCTTCCCTTTGATGTCTTAGTCTTGTTAAACAGAATTCCATATTTTCCAGCATTTTTCACAGTGTTAGCCGTCACATTTACTTTGCTGGAGGATTGAACCACAATACCATTATCCTTGGTTTTTTCCACAACGTTTTTCTTAATGTTGCTGCCATTGGAAGCATCCAGAAAAATGCCGAGCTTCTTAACAGTATTGACTTGGTTGCCCGTTATCTTAGCATTCTGGCAGGACATCACATCAATACCATCCTTTCCAGAATTCTTAATAGTATTCTTATCAATCTGAATCTTTGGGCATCCCTTATTAGCGCAGATTCCGCCTTCCTTCGCACCCGTTATCCGGTTGCTGCAAAGCTTCGCTCCCTTGGTTTTTTCTGTATAAATTCCATGCTTTACCGCCTGATTCACAATATTACCAGAACAGGTAACGGACTTGCTGTCCTTCACAAGCAGTGCATCCTGCTGAATATTGACAAGGGTATTGTTGGAAAGCGTTAAGCTTTGGCAATTTGCAATCAGAAGTCCTGTTTCCTGACTTTTCTTTACTGTATTACGAGCAACCCTACAGTTATTGGCATACTTCAGATAAATACCTGCCAGGCGGGTAGACATAGCTTTATTGGTCATGGAAATAGTATTGCCACTAATCGTAACCCCCTTCATAATCCGGTTATTTATACCCGCCAGTTGAATACCAAATCCATTGGTCTTTGCGGTAATATCCGATATCATATTATTACTAATATTGGCTGCAAGATTGGAAGGAACCCCCTCTGTTGTTGTACCCTTTAAGGCATCTAAATAATTGGAATCTCCCTCCTCATCCTTATCATTGTCATCCGGGTCTGCATAGAGATAATACTTAATGCCACAGCCGGCATTTTGAATTACATTACCGGTAATTGTTACATTTTTATAATGATACGCCTTAATTGCCTCGTAGGTAATGTTACGGAACGAATTGTCCGTAATCACAATATTAGAAGGATATAAACCTGCTACAGCAATATGGGTTCCAACTCCTCGGGGGACCTTATCAAAGGAACAGCCTGTCACCGTGACATCGTTGCAAATCGTATCATCATACACCACATTCTCCTGATTAGAAGGAGCCATGCTGTCATTATGCATACAGTCAATATGAATCGCTTCCTTTTTAGAATCAATATCTACCTGATTCTGGAATGTACATCCGGAAATTGTTACTTTCTCTACACCCTCAATTGTAATAAAGTGGCTCTGATAGAGATTCTTCATCGTAAGGTTCGTTAAAGCAAAACCGCTTCCATGTAAAAATCGGAACGCCTCTAAGCTCTTTGTATAATTAACCTCGCCATTACTTCCCTGAAAATCCCATGTGCCACCTTCTATACTGATATTCCCTGCACCATAATACCCTTTTTTACCGGAACAGGCATTGGTAAGAATTGGTGCTTCCACACCATTTTTTCCAGTCATACTACGAACATAAAGAATGTTACAGTCATTGGCAACAAGCTTCGTATTACTATAAATTAAAAACGTTTCCTCTATGCGATAGGTTCCCGGTTTCAAAGTAACCGTAAGCAAATCATAAGCAGGCTTGTCACCCTTTTGTAAATCAAAAGCCTCCTGAATCGCCTTACCACCATTGTAATCAGATGGACTAATTGTTACCTCCTTTGTGCCTGCTGCCTTTACATGATTGCCACCAAGCAGCAAAAGTCCAAGCAGGATACATAAGCTCATCAACTTCATAAAACCTGTTTTTCCACACATATTAAATCTCTCCTTTTTATTAATGTATTAGATATTTGTGAAACTCCTGAAAGTATGTTACAATTATCGCACTAACATATGGAAAGGAGTTTCAACATGAAATATAATAAACCCGCCAGAGTACTGGCATGGCTGGCTATCCTTGTTATCATTGCTATTCTTATCTTCTTTATATACTGTGCCTTTACCGGAAAAAATTTCTTCGGAAGTCTTTATCTGGTTATTATTATTCCTGTTATCATCTGGGCAATTCTGTTTTTTGCCGGATGTTTTCACGAGAAAGAAGAGCATAACGATACATCCAAGGACGATATTACTAAGCAATAAAACCATAGAATATCCCTAATCCCCATAAGTAAAACACGACAACCGCCTCTATCTCTATATACTGTCAGACACCACTCATTCTCTCCTTATCTTATCCATATATTGCCTTACCTGTTTTTCATAGCCAAGCTCTGTCGGCTCATAAAAAACCGTTCCAATCAATTCATCCGGTAAATATTGCTGTTTCACATAGTGGTCCGGATAATCATGGGCATAGGCATAACCCTCTCCATGTCCAAGCTTGGCAGCCCCTTTATAATGAGAATCCTTTAAATGATTTGGTACAGATTTCACCCTCTGTTTCTGTACGGTCTCCATCGCTTTCCCAATTGCCAGATAAGAAGCATTACTCTTGGGAGCAGTTGCAACATAGTTCACTGCCTCGGCAAGAATAATCTGTGCCTCCGGCATACCAATCCGCTCTACCGCCTGCGCACAGGCGACCGCAACCTGTATCGCATTGGGGTCTGCCATTCCCACATCCTCACACGCACAAATCATAATCCTGCGGGAAATAAAGGTAACACTCTCTCCCGCAGTCAGCATCTTGGCAAGGTAATAAAGAGCCGCATCCGCATCCGAACCCCGCATGCTCTTAATAAAAGCAGAAATGGTATCATAGTGATTATCGCCATCCTTATCATACTTCATTGCCCGCCTCTGAATACACTCCTCCGCCACCTCTAAGCTAATTACAATCGTTCCATCCTCTTCAGGACTTGTAGTAAGAACCCCAAGCTCCAAGGCATTCAATGCCGTACGGGCATCGCCCTGTGCCATATCAGCCAGAAAGTCAAGTGCTTCATCTGTAATCTTGGCATGATATGAGCCCATTCCCCGTTCCACGTCCGATATCGCTGTCACAAGCAACGACCGGATATCCTCCGTCTCCAATATCTTAAGCTCAAATATATGGGAGCGGGAAAGCAAAGCTCCATTCACCTCGAAGTACGGATTCTCTGTCGTTGCCCCTATCAATGTTACAGTACCATCCTCTACAAACGGAAGCAGATAATCCTGCTGCGCCTTATTAAACCGATGTATCTCATCAACAAATAATATGGTTTTTTTCTGATACATTCCATACTGCTGCTTTGCCTCATTCACCACAGCCTCCATATCCTTTTTCCCAGCAGTCGTGGCATTAATCTGTGCAAAACGGGCACTGGTTGTATTGGCAATTACCTTTGCTAACGTCGTCTTCCCAGTTCCGGGAGGACCATAAAAAATAACAGAGCCAAGCTTATCCGCTTTAATTGCACGGTAAAGCAATTTATCTTTTCCAATAATATGCTGCTGTCCCACCACCTCGTCAAGAGTTCTTGGTCGCATACGCCCAGCCAATGGTGCCTCCTTCTCCTTGGTCTGGCTACTCATGTATTCAAACAAATCCATAAAAACGCCTCACTTTTTCGTACAATTTTTGATATAATTTGCAACATTAAAAAAATAATATGTATATATTTCTCCAAATTGGAAAAAATAATATTAAAACTTCGTGAACATTGTCTGTATACACTTTTTTCGGACTATGCTATCATACTAAATACAAGAAAGGGGGAATCATAATGGCAGCAATTGCATTACCAAAGGACCCTATGATTCTTTTAAGCTATATTAACACAATGTTACGGGATAATTATTCCAATTTACAGGTGTTGTGTGATGATATGGAGATTTCCAAGGAGGATATCTGCACCACCTTGTATGCCGTAGGCTTCGCTTACGACAAAGCATTGAACAAGTTTATTTGATAACAATTCACCAACCATATTTTTCACTTCATGTAATGAAAGAAAGGCATATCCAGATGCGGGGTATGCCTTTCTTAATTTTACCTCTTATATTAATTCCAGTTGTTTCAGCATCATCTCCAACTCAGACATATCAATCGGCTTCATTAGGTAACCATCATGCTTATGCTCTTTGCTTGGCTCTCTTTGGTCAATTTCGTTTAACGCACTTGTCATAATCACTTTACAACGCTTTGCGGCACCAAATTCCTCCTCTATATCACGAATCGCATCCAATGCTTTATAGCCATCTACCCGTGGCATCATAATATCTAAACAAACCAAATCATAGGTCTCACCGGTTTCAATCTTCTCCAAAATAAAATCCACCGCTTCAATTCCATCAATAACGCTGTCTACCTTACCATATTTCTCCAAAACTCTGGCCAAATACTTTCTGCTTGCCATATCATCTTCTGCTATAAGTATATTCATCTTCACTTCCTCCTTATTGAGCTGCCCATTCTAAAATCTGGTTCACAACCTTCATTAATTGCTGCTTCAAATCTTCTTCATGGTACATCACCCTGCGGCTTTGTATCATGCCATTCATTATGCTAATCAGTGCATCTGCCAAATCAGCCGCCGCCATATCAGCTTTTAGCTCTCCCGCATCAATTCCTTCCTGAATTAATCCGGTCAAAAATCGGCTTCGTTCTTCAATACATTGGGCAATCAGCTCTCTTGTCCCTATGTTATGTAACAATTCTTCATAGTGAAGGATGACAGCAGAAATCTCTTTGTAATTACCATAGTAGGTTGCATATGCATCAAAAAAATCCAGTATCTTATTATGCGTATCACTATCTTTTAAACGAAGCGTATCCATAATACTTCTGTCAAATTTAACAAAAAATTCCACTACAGCAATAAGCACTTCATCAATTCCACCAAAATGCTTATAAATCACTGCTTCTTGAATATTGCCCTTATTGGCCAGACCTTTTAAGGTCAATGCAGACAATCCGGATTCACTAATTAATTCAATTGCCATAACGAGTATTCTGTCTTGTTGGGAAATAAAACTTGCATTCATACTTAAGTCCCCCTTTTTCATTCCGTGTCCATCTCTTTCTTCTCCAACTACAATGTCTCCATAATGTCTGAACTTTAAAGCAAAAATTTTAGGTGCAAGATGAGCCTTTGACAGCGTAACGACAACTACGGTCAGAAAATGCAACGTAGTAAATAAATATTTTGGATAAATTAAAGTTCAGTTTATTCCAAGACAATTTATAAAAGGGTACGATAGTTACCCAAAATCCGCAGATTAATACTGCTTTCCTCAATTTCTAAAAGTGCCTGCTTCACCTCTTCACTTTCTAAACTTCCAATAAACTCCATATAGAAATAATATTCCCACTGCCTGCCGGGAATCGGGCGGGACGCAATCATTGTCATGTTCAACTCATGACGATTGAAAGAGCCCAATATCTCATATAAACTGCCACTCTCATGGGGAAGTCCAAGAGTAATGCCAATCTTATTCGCACCCATGGCAGTGATTCTATTTTTATGTAATATAATAAAACGGGTAGCATTGTTACTATTATTGTTACCGATAGGGTTTACAATCTTTAACCCGAACAGGTTTGCGGCCCGTTGACTGGCAATTGCTGCCTGTGTTTTATCTTTATCATCCCGTACCTTCATTGCACTAAGTGCCGTGTTAACCATGTTAATCTGTTCCCAACCCATTTGTTCCAGATAACGGCTGCACTGCATCAGTGCCTGTGGATGGGAATATACTTTCCGGATATCCGAAAGAGACGCATCCGGCAATACCATCACCGCCTGATTCACCTCAATAACCTGCTCTCCCACAATCGTCATATCGTACTCACTCAGCAAATCATAATTGGTTTCAACATTGCCTGCGGATGAATTCTCGATGGGAAGCACCCCATAATCTGCATTTCCCTTCGCCAACGCTTCCATGACTTCGCGGAAATTAGCAACCGGCAAGGTATGGGCCTGTTCACCAAAAAATGTGATGGCAGCCTGTTCTGCGAACGCCCCCGGCACGCCGGAATACGATACGATTGTGTCATCTCTGACAGGAAGTTCATCTACCGTCTGAAATTCATCAATCGTCTGCAGTAACTGCTGCTTCATAACATATATTCCCCCTGTCTAAACAATCATAAGCTGTATTCCTATCAAATTAGATAGATTATAACATTTTTTTTGTTTTCCGTAAATATGTATATCATTATTTTAATGAATAACAGATTTTACCAGCCCACTACCCTTAGCATAAGGACGCCAAGGACAACGAGCCAAAGATAATTAGCGGTTCATCTCCTGCTGCCTGCTTTATAAAAGCCTCCCTTGCCTCTGCCACACTATCCATACATTGAACTGGAATAGCTATTCCCTGTTCTTCTTGTTTATTCAGAAAATACTGTGCAAGTATTTCCTTTGGCAAGGCACGTTTAGAGACAGGGGGAGTTACAGTATAAATTCTTTTACAAAGAGGCAGTATCTGCTCTGCCATCGCCTTATAATCCTTATCCTTAAACACACCCATGACAACACTAATCTTCTCATCCGGAAAATAGGTCTTAATTGTCTCCACCAACCGTTTCACAGCATCCACATTGTGTGCCCCATCCCGAATAATAACTGGATTGGTCTGCATTAATTCAAAACGGCCCTGCCAGCATACCTTCTTTATCCCCTCTTTTCTTTGTTCCATAGGAATGGGGAAACGTTCATTAAGAATATCTGTCACAGCGAGGGCACAGACTGCATTCTCTGGCTGATATGTCCCCATCAAAGGAATCTCATATGTTATCTGTCCATAAGTAAAGGTAGTTTCCCCAAGCCGGTACTCACAATCAGAAGGAACAGGAAGACACACTGGACAATTAAGGCTTTGTGCCTGTGCCAACAGAACCTCTCTTGCCTCTGATGCCATCAAAGCCGCTACCACGGGAACACCCGCTCTCATAATTCCTGCCTTCGTCCTTGTTATAGCAGACAAATCCTCTCCCAAAAAAGCCTGATGGTCCATACTGACGGAAGAAAATACTGTAACAAGCGGACGCTTTACCACATTGGTTGCATCACCACTCCCTCCCATACCGGTTTCCAATATTACCAAATCTACTTTTTGTTTTAAAAAATAAATAAATGCAATCGCTGTTTCTACTTCAAATGCTGTAGGAAGAGACAGCCCTTTTGCCTTCATACGGCGGTATGCCTTGTAAACAGTCCATGAACAGGCTGTAAATTCCTCCTTTGTTATGGCTGTTTGATTCACTTGAAACTGTTCCAGATAGGAAAATAAAAATGGTGAGCTATATCTGCCAACAAGGTAACCAGCCTCTTGGTAACAGCCTTCCAAAAAGGCACAAATTGAGCCTTTGCCATTGGTTCCTGCCACATGAATCACCGAAAGCTTATCCTGTGGGTTGGAAAGCTCCTGTAACAACAGTTTCATAGACTCAAGCCCCAAACGACTGCCAAGCTGTCCTGCCTCATCTATAAATTCCATAGCCCTGTTATAATCCCATACGGTTATAAAATCCATAATATTATCGGATATTTCATCGGTATCCCTATCTAAATTAAATATAATACTATTCCGTTCTGACATAATAAGATTCCAGCTTTCCTTCATATCTAATTGTTTGTCGGGTAAATTCAGTCCCTAGTGCATTAGGATTGTAAAATTATTAATTGCTGATACGATAGTCATACTATTATATAAATTTACTTCGTTGTCTTTGCTACGCAAAGTACAAAGGCGTAAATTTATATAATAGTATGACTATCTTGTCTAACAACTACAGTTTTGCAATTATCTAGATTATACTATTGGAAAAAAGAAGATGCAAGTTCAATGGTTTTTCTGAAATACGAAGCAAAAAAGACTCACCCCGCAGGCAAGTCTTTTCAATCGAATTGTCTTATTTACCCAAACTTCGCACATAAAAATTGGGATTAAGCTAGGAATTATAATATTCATAAGAAAAACTATCTGAACACGCCGGCACTTGATTTTGCATAGCAAAATCTTAGTACCGTTGCGTGTGAGGCTAAGCGAAAGCGGGTTTTTCGTTGAATATTATAATTCCTAGCGTAATATAAACTTCATGTGCGAAGTTTGAGTTATTTATTTTACAACCTTTTGCTGTATCGGATTCACATCCTCGGAAAGCGGTTGATCCAACACATAACCGTCCCCTTTCAATCTATCAATCAATGGCTTCAAGGACTCAACGGTATTATGCTTATTCGCCAAGTCGTGCATTAAAACGGTAGAATCTGTGCCATTCTCCCGATTCTGCTTCACATTCTTCATAATATTGGATACCAACGTCTTCGGACTCAAATCCTTGGTAACTGCATCCCCGTTCAAAGCATTCCAGTCATAGTAAATATAACCTTCTTTATTCAGCCATCGGATTAACTTATCCATCGATGTCTCACATACTGAATTAGCACTCCCGCCGGGAAAACGGTAAAGATGCGTTCTTACTCCTGTCGCCGCATAAATCAAATCTGACATGCTATTGACATCCATTTGGAATGCTTCTAAAGAAGCATATATTTTGTCATATTCATGGGTATAGGAATGAATCCCAATCCCATGTCCCTGTTCCACAATCTTTTTATAAGCTGCCATAGACGCTTCATCCGTCTTCCCAACCACAAAGAACGTCGCCTTCACCTCTTCCCCAGCCAAAATATCCAATATCTCGTCTATATTTGCTGAAGGTCCGTCATCAAAGGTCAGATATACTCGCTGTCCCGGATTCACAATCATGTTGGCACTTTTTTCACCGCTCGCCTTCACTTCCTTGCCATCTGCATCCACCGCATCCTCAAGCTTTACCGAATCACTCGCATCCTGCTGGTTGGCAAGAAAACTAACCTGCCGCTCAATATCAGACACCTGATAAAGCAGATACATACTAAACAGTGCCGGTGCAACAGACACTACACATAACAGCACAATAATTGTATTCTTATATAAATTAATCCGGTTCCGGCGTTTTACCCGCTCCCGATTTAGCTGTGCCTTACGCAACGCTTCTTGCTTCTCATCTAATGTCATCTGCATATCACCTACTTCTCATCACTGTTCCATCAAACAATTTGTTATTATTATTAACATAATAAATATATTCTATTCCATCAAAAGCAAATCTATCCTACATCAAATCTTTTATAAAAAATGTTATTTACTAAGAAATTCTTCCTTGCCACTGATTACTTATATTGCTTCCCATGATTCCCATCCGGATTTGCAAATAATACCTTAGCCAGCAGACCCATTCCACCAAAAAGCAAAACAAATATAACAATCGTGGCAAACAATGATGTTGCCCGCCATGCAATATGCATATTGTATATTACCGTTGCAACAATCAGTAACAGACTAACACCACAGCATATCTTTGACAACAGACAATATTTGTAAAATAAAAATACAATGCTTGCAATCAAAGGAATAAAAACAAGTCCCTGTGCATCATTTCTAAAAAATGGAAGCGAAAAAGAAATACCATACACAACCACATTCTGCAGGAATAAATATCCTCCTACACAAAACATTGCAAGACCAACGAAAAACTGCATTAAATCATTTCCCGGTGACGTTTCCTTCTTGGACATAATATTCCTCCCAAAACATTATCTTTATACTCATATGTACATTTTTCTACTTTGTTCTTTCTACCTATATAGTTGTAACAAACTATACGGTAGTTCGTCAATAGTGCAAATTGCTATATTTTTGTAGACTTGTGGTAATAAATAGGACGAAATACCAGATAATGTGTTATGGATAAATATAAAGAAAAATTTAAATGATAATCCTACATCATTTCACCCCATTACAGCTTCATGGAACGGACAATATAAGAAATATAATTATTAACAAGCATCGCCCCAACTCCTGCATAAGCAGAAACAGCAACGCCAACGCTTAAGAACGGTCCTAACGCAAAGTGCTCTTTTCTTCCCTTCTGCTTGGAAATCAGAAGAAATGCGCCATAACCCCCGCCCAAAATCAAGCCAACAAAAAAGGCAAATAGAATCCCTTTCCAGCCAAGTAAAAAGCCGGCAGCAAACATCATCTTAATATCACCACCACCAAAACCATCGGGTATCACAAGAACAATCAGATAAAGTGGAAGGCTAATTGCAAACATACCAATAAGACGTTCTAAAAGTGTAGGCCCCGGCAGCGTAATGATAGATAGTAATCCAATCAGAAAAATGATAACATTTAACACCGGAGGAATCTCCTGTGTATCTGCATCGATACCCGCTACCACTGCCAGAACACACAACAGTAAAAACATCGTAAGACAGCCAAGACTAAGCTCATAGTGATATACACACACAACCGCAAGAACTCCTCCAAGCATCTCCATAAATAAGTTACGCAAGGAATATTTCGCAGAACAATATGTGCAATTACCTTTATGGGCTTTATGAAAAATAAAAGAAAACAGTGGCAGCACATTCCTTAAACGAAACACCTGTCCGCATTCAGGACATAAACGCTTTCCCTGTAAAAGCTTCTCTTTTTGGGGCATCCGTTTTACAATAACATTCAGACAAGAAAAAACTGCCGCTCCAAGATAAAATATAACAATATAAACAACCACCTGCAATGCATAGGAGGTCTCTGATAATTGCAACATATATTCTCTCCATTCTTTCCTGTTCAATATTATTAGATGCTAATATAGGTCACACACCTGTTACGACATAACATTGTATTATGCGAAGCCTTTTTACATTATACAAAAATATAAGGAATGTTTCAAGGATAGAAATAGGAATATGAAGACTATTGCTTCGGACGCAGTGTGCTGTTTCTGGCAATTATACTATAATTTTTATCCTTTAAAGGGAATTGGCTGTATACATATAGAATATTTATATTTATATTCTATCTTTACTAAAAATAATATTCTTTGTTGAAATACTCCAAAAAAGATGATATATTATAACTATGAGCTACAGGTTGTCAAATTAGTATAAATAAATGGAGGAATAAACAATGAAGAAAAGCAGTAAAGTAAGAAGAAATTTATTATGTTTTATGGTAGTTTGTACATTAATATTCCAGTTTTATGGTATAAAACCATCGGCAGCATCATCAAGCTGGAAGCTGAAGTATGTGTATGGCGCACCATCAAGTGCAAGTGTTTCTGTATGGCACAAATCAGTAACAACAACCAAGAAAGCAACCAGAGCAACAATAAGTGCAATTGATGGCGGAGCAAAAGTATTTGTATATTCTTCCAACGGTATTGGTTCAATTTTTTATACAACAGGACATACTGAAGTCAATACTGTAGCAGGAAAAATTATACAGCTCAGAGCAGAATATACATACCATGGAAGTTCCTCAAATACAACGAGTGGAACCTTCTCCTACTAATCTTATCTTAAACAAAGTTAAGGTCTGGGATGTGTGCTTTCCAGACCTTTTTATTAAAGTAATATATGAAAAATACTATGCGGAGGTGTAACATGAAACTGGTAAGATTCTGCTTTATGCTATTATGTATCAGTATGCTATGCTGCGGATGTCAAAAGACTCCGGACGAAGTAAGGGAAAGGATGAAAACGTATGGAGAGAATGAGCAGCTAGCCTCAGACGAAATTGAATATTGTACCATTGAGGAATTAAAGAAAAGTAATCTTACGGATATGGATATCAAATTAGACAATATGACTCTTCCTGCTAAGGTGGATTTCTCACATATTACTACAGTCGAAGAATTAACTATGGCATTTGATAATGATTATACAGAAAGCGGGAAAAAATTTTTGGATATATTCCATATAAACAAAGAAACTCTGGTTGATGAGGAAAAAGCATATGGTGGAAAATCAGTGACCTATGACAGCCAAACTGAGAAAACATATTTTGCAATGGAAGATAATGGTTTCATGTCTTATTTGTCCGGTATTACATATGATTTATTAAATAGTGATTTACAACAGAATATAATAGGAAAATATGATTTGTACGAGGATACAATATCAGAAGAAACGGTATCGTTAGGAGCAGAGAATGTGACGCTTACAGAGCTTTGCGACGATGCAGAGAATTGGCTGAAACAATATCTTTCAACAGGCGACTGCAACTATAAGGTGTCTGACATATATGTCAGGCAGCTAAAAACCGGTGACAAAGAACAAAACCAGATTTCCATGTTTGCTGAAATGAACTATAAGGGTATGCCGTTTAATGCCTATGGGATGGAAAGTGAATTTGACGGAACGGTTGGGAAAACAACCTTAATGATGTATGGCATTAACCTAAACTATGAAAAAAAGGGGGAATTATCCTACTTTTCTAATAGTGTAGGCGAACTGGATATTAAGTCATCTAAAAAAGTGGACAAGGTAGTCAATCTGAAAAGTGCTATCAAAATTGTAAATGAAGAATTATCCGCGTTTCATAAACGGACAATATCTAAAATCATTCCAATATATGCACTATATCCCCAGTATAATCCTGATAATCCAGATGAAGGATTTTCAGACGTGAACCAAGTAGTAGAGGCACGTCCGGTCTATGCTTTTATTATTGACGAAGGGGAAGATGATTCTGCATTAGGGATTGTAAAACCAAATGCCTGCAGATTCGTTTTCGTAGATATGATAGATGGTAAAATTACAACAAATATTGAGTAGGTTATTATGAACATATTAGTTAGGAAAAAAATTCTTTATTATATTTTAGGAATTGTGGCAATCGTTGCAATCTGCATGCTAGCTCCCTTAAGGATAATCAATGGAGCCGAGTTTTCCGTATGGAATGCTATATGGAAGCTGCCAAGAGAAATATTAAATACATGTACGGTTCAGGATACCTTTGATTCTGGAATTGCTAATTGGACATACATTCTCATGCCATTAATTGCTTCTATTCCGTTTGCATCCTGCCTCACGGATGAAATACAAAGTAAGTTTTATCTATATATAGAAGGGAGAAAAGGGAAAGATAGCTACATTTGTTCCAAATTTTTTCAGAATATTATAAGTGCGGGCAGTATTGCTCTCTTAGGGCTTGGAATATTTGTTACCATTATCGTATTAATATTTCCAATTAATCCCATATATAAAAACATAGATACATCAGGATTACCGAAAATGTCTGCTGGCGGACTAACAGAATATATTATAGTGAACCTTATTCATCTTCTGTTATATGTCATTTCCGTTTCGCTTTTCGTATCGTTACTGGTATTAATTTACCAAAATCTTTATTTTGATTTCAGTGTTGTCTTTATTTTGAGTGATATATTGAAAGATTTTTATATGCAAATAAACATTATTTACTTTATGGTTTTTATCGTTATTATGTTCATTTTGCATCGGATAGTCTGGAAAATCAGAGGTGAAAAAATTTGAAAATAAAACTAAAGAATATTGCTCTTGTGGCAACAAGTGAATATATGAAATGGTTGTTTCATCCTAAAATAATATTAATATTTGCAGTTTTAGTACCGATTCGGGAATTGGTAATTATTCCAATGGTTCAAGCAGCAAAGGAAATGAATCAGCCACTAAATATTTTTGAGCCATGTATTGCCATTATGAACTCGGGAATTATTACATTATTATTGCCCCTTGCATACATTGTATTGATTTCTTCTTTTCCTACCGTAGATGGGAATATGCTATTTTATATTATGCGGATGGGAAGAAGAAATTGGATACTTGGGGAGCTGCTTTTCCAGCTAATGAGTGTTGTTACATTTTGTGCAGTGCTAAATATCGCAACAATGGTTCAGGTTTCCGAAATTTCATTTGTTGCAAATGGTTGGAGTGTCGTAGCTACAGATTATGATAAATTGTATTCTGAAATATCATCCTTCCGTATGGATACCTTGCTCCCCCCAAATTTGTTTTATCAGATTCCCCCATATAAAGCCTTTTGTTTATCCATCAGTTTATTAGTGATGTGGTTGTTATTGTGTGCTATGTTTTTTTTAGCAGGATGTATTTGTTCCAAAAAATTAATCTCCTATTTCGTTTTAATCGTACAAATTGCCTTAGGCAGTGGATTATGTGCAGCAAAAAATGTCTTTATGTGGCTATTTCCAATCGGACATTCCATCCTGAAAGTTCATTATCAGGATTATTTTAGAAAATATATATTTTCACCCAAAATATCCTTGACATTGTTTTTTACCGTCCAAGTACTCTTAGCAATTTATGTTTATAAAAAAGCCAAAAAAGTCAATTTGGATAGAATTGGAGGAGATACATTATTATGATAGCTGTGAAAAATGTTTCATTGACGATGAATAAACAAAAAATTTTAGACAACATCTCCCTTACTGTCAATGAAGGAGAAGCGGTGGGACTGGTCGGAAGCAATGGTTCAGGAAAAACGGTATTGATGAAATGTATATGTGGTTTTAACAATTCATTTCTCGGCGAAATAAGTATTTTGGGTAAAAAGATTGGCAAAGATACAGAATTTCCACCACAAACAGGATTTATTATTGAAACACCGGGATTTATTCCCTATATAAGCGGGTATGATAATTTGAAAATTTTAGCTAATATTAATAAAACAATAGGAAAAAAAGAAATTTATGAATATATGGAACTCGTTGGCTTAGACCCGGAAAACAAAAAAAGCGTAGGAAAATATTCCCTTGGCATGCGGCAACGTCTGGGCATAGCACAGGCATTAATGGAAAATCCGACAGTTTTAATATTAGATGAGCCATTTAATGGACTGGATAAAAAAATGCTTACTAAAATGAGAGAGATTCTTGTGGAAGAAAAAAAGAAGGGAAAGACCATTCTTTTAACATCGCATAATGAGAAGGATATACAATATATTTGTGAGCGAACCTATGAGATAGATGAGGGGAAAATCATATGATGTCAGGGGCAAAAGTAGATAGCAAAGAGGCTGCCACTTCACGAATTACTATCCGTTAAAGCGACAGCCTCATACTTATATCCTATTTTAAAGATGCTTCCTATACTCCAAACAATAAATCTCCATAAGATGGGAATGGCCATGCCTTCTTATCCACTAAGAATTCCAATTTGTCAGCCGGCTCCCGAACAGCATCCATTGCAGGAATTACTTCGTCACAGTAGAATCTTGCCTGCTTCTTCACATCCCCTTCAAGGGCTGCCGCCTTAGCAATTATCTCGTCCAGTGCAACAATTCCATTCTTCAACAACACAAGCTGTTCATCAATATCCTTAATCTGCGCAAGCAAAACACTTGGCTCTACACCTGCTGCCTTAATCTCATTGGCACCACTTGCCAAATCCGCCTCATACTTCATAACGGCAGGAAGAATCTGCTTCTTCGCAATGTTAGAAGTAGAAAGTGCCTCAATGTTGATTACCTTGGCATACTCTTCATATTTAATCTCTGCACGGGACTCTAGCTCCACTGCAGAAAGCACACCGTGCCGTTCAAACATCTTGATAGACTTCTCCGTTACCAAAGAAGGAATTGCATCAACTGTAGTGCGTAAATTAGGCAAGCCACGACGTTCTGCCTCTTTTACCCACTCATCGGAATAACCATTTCCGTTAAAAACAATTCTTCTATGTTTGGTAATATATTTCTTAATTAAATCATGAACTGCCATATCAAAGTTCTCTGCTTTCTCAAGCTCATCTGCAAATTCACACAACACATCTGCAACAATGGTATTTAGAATGATATTCGGGTTAGCAATGGAAGCAGTCGAACCAAGCATACGGAACTCAAATTTATTACCCGTAAATGCAAAGGGTGATGTACGGTTTCTGTCTGTGGCATCCTTTTGGAAGTCTGGCAGGGTATTGACACCAGAATCCAGCTTTTCTCCCTGAATAGAGTGTGTTGCCTCTCCCGTATCTGCAAGCTGCTCTAATACATCCTCAAGCTGTTCACCCAAGTATACAGAAATAATTGCAGGAGGTGCCTCATTGGCTCCTAAACGATGGTCATTACCAGCACTCGCAGCGGAAAGACGCAGTAAGTCTGCATGCAAATCGACCGCACGAAGAATTGCTGTCAATATTAATAAAAATTGAATGTTTTCATGAGGTGTTTTACCCGGCTCCAACAGGTTCACCCCTTCATCCGTTACCATCGACCAGTTATTGTGCTTACCGGAACCATTGATACCCTCAAAGGGCTTCTCGTGCAGCAAACAGGTTAATCCGTGACGGTCAGCCACCTTCTTCATCATCTCCATAATTAGCTGGTTATGGTCCGTTGCTACATTATTGGAAGCATAAATCGGTGCAAGCTCATGCTGTGCAGGAGCAACCTCGTTATGCTGCGTCTTAGCCGATATGCCAAGCTTCCAGCATTCCTCATTTAACTCCTTCATATAGCTGGCAATACGCTCCTTAATTACACCGAAATAGTGGTCATCAAGCTCCTGTCCCTTAGGAGGCATTCCACCAAACAGAGTACGCCCGGTATATACCAAATCTTTTCTTTGTAAATATTTCTTCTTATCGACAATAAAATATTCCTGCTCTGGTCCTACAGAGGTAGTAACCTTCTTGGCTGTCTTATTACCAAACAATCTTACGATACGCATTGCCTGCTTATCCAATGCCTCCATCGAGCGAAGAAGCGGTGTTTTCTTATCCAATGCTTCTCCCGTATAAGAACAGAATGCGGTTGGGATACAAAGCGTACAACCACTCGGTGTCTTCTTAACAAATGCAGGAGAAGTAGCATCCCACGCTGTATAGCCTCTTGCCTCAAAGGTTGCACGCAATCCTCCGGATGGAAAAGAAGATGCGTCCGGCTCTCCCTTGATTAACTCCTTACCAGAAAATTCCATAATCACACGCCCATCAGCAGTTGGATTGATAAATGCATCATGCTTTTCGGCAGTCACGCCCGTCATCGGCTGGAACCAATGGGTATAATGGGTGGCCCCCTTTTCAATCGCCCACTCCTTCATCTCATGTGCAACAACACCCGCAATATCCGGGTCCAACTCCTTACCATTTTCAATGGTCTGCTTTAATTTCTTATACACATCCTTTGGCAAACGCTGCCGCATGGTATAATCATTAAATACATTAGAGCCAAACTCTTCAAACACATCAAAATCCTTTTCCATTTTTTCCATAACCTTAACACCCTTTCTTTGTTATCGTTTTTCTAATTATCTTATGCAAACAGTCAGCGTCTATGAAAAAAGGGCACTTCTCCTAAAAGAGAACGCCCTTGTTCATACTTAAAATAATCCAAACTGATTGGTCTCATATTCGCTTCAACTAACAGTAATTTACACTATTTCAGAAAAAAAAGCAATAGCAAAATACTTTTTTGGTTAATATTATAAGAAAAATTAAAAATCGGATTATTTTTTGTTCAATCCTACAAATTTTATGATATCAGGGTTAAAAGGTCAAAATGCCGTTCATGCTTGCATGATAAGGCATCAGCCGGGGGCAAAAGGTATTTCGCCCCTCAATATCATAATATGAAAAATAGGTCATGTGTCTATCGGTTATCACTTACCTTATTATTATCCGCCTTATCATTTTTTGTATTCTTGTTATCTGTGTTGGCATTTTTCATAGTAACCTCATTTACCTTGTTACTCTTCTCATCCCGCTGATAAATTTTACCATTCTTCTTATCTACATAATAAAGTCCCTTGCGGTCACCTTCAGCATTATTGGCTGTATCGTATAACTCGAACTGATAGCCTTCGTTTTGGTCATCGTAGCTGGTTACATCTCGGCTCTCATTACGAACCTCATATTTTGCGGCACTATCATTGTTGCCCATCTGCTGTAAGAAATAATCATGGGCATCATCATAATTGTCAAATCCATTAGAACCATCAATCATATCTGCCACACCATCCGCTACATCATCTACTGCATCTGCGGCACCATCCGCTACGTCACCTACTGCATTCGCTGCATCATCTGATGCATTACCAACATCCTCACCTACTGTGTTGTTTTTGTTATCGTTGTCCTTGGCGTCGGTTGCATCATTGACATCGCCACAACCCACAATAGCGAAACAAAGAATCGCTAATGTAGCCATTAAAGTTACTAATTTTTTTAATTTCATCATAACTCTCTCCTTCACTTTAAGTTTAAAATGTGTGATTCATATCACTAAGGTTAGTATGAATGAAATTTAATATTTTATGCAGATACAAACAAAAAGAAAAACAAAATCAAATTGCATTGTTTTTTGTTATTAAGTTATCCGTTCTTATATATTCAGATATGCCGTTAGAAATATAACCGCAGTATTCCAGTAGATTGTAATTTCGTTGGTGGAATAGGATCGCCAGTCATCTACATAACATTTCATCGGCGGCGTTCCTTCGGGCAACAGTTCCTTCGCTGCTATATCACACGGTGTCTTAAAAGGACCACCACTTACAAAGCCAGACATCGGTGCTTCAATTCCATCTGCTACCGTAGGACGGTTATGAGGATATAAAAAGGCATGCTCTCCATGTCCGGTTATATAACTGTAGCCTAATGCATTTTTTCCTAAAAGATAGTGGAGCTGATTATACACCACATCATGATAGACAGTCTGAGCCGTATCCTCCTGCTTCTTGATATAATCTGCCAGTATCAGGAGAATTCCTCTGTTGGCTACTACCATATTGCTTCCCCACACATAATCCTCTGCTTCCATCGCAACACCATAACCAGACTTCTTAGAAACCTCAACCAGCCGGTCTGCCTCTAAGAGAACCTTCTTTTGGAATTTGGAAACAATCTCCTCTGCATATTTGTCTTTATTTGTTAAAACACAAAGGGAAGCAAAACCAGATACATCTGTCCAGCCAAAATCTGTAACCGATACGTCTTCCTTCAACAGTCTTGCAAGCTCCGCTTCACAAGAAGCATCCTGTAAAACCAGCCTCATCTCCGCTGCTGCCCACATACGCTCGTCCAAATCACAGTCATCATCATATTCCCCGGTATTACAGCCATCGGGATTATAAAATCCAATATATTCCGGATGAACTTTAAGCCAGCTCCATGCACGCTTCGCAGCATCCAGAAGCTGCTGTGCAAACCGTTCATCCACATCCTTATAAATCCGATATGCCAATGCCATTACCGCAGCATAATCCGCTGTTGCCATGGAGGAAACAGGAAATAGATAAAACTGGTCTTTATCTTCCTCTGGCATAATAAACGGTGCATGTCTCATAGCAGTAAGCTTATGATATGCTCCCCCTTCCTCATCCTGCATTTTAAGCATCCACTCCAGCTCATAGCGGCATTCATTCAGTACATCCGGAATTGCATTCTTGCTCTCTGGAATGGCAAGCTCTATTTGAAAGCTATCCGGAAACAATTCATACGCATAAAGCAAGTGTCCGACCGCCACTGCTGCCGGAGAAATATAACGCCCATAATCCCCTGCATCATGCCAGCCTCCTGTCACATTCTTAGATATATCCTGCTGCTCAAACAGCACTGCCTTGTCCTGATGGCAGCAGTCATGCTTGTATACCCCGGCATACTGTTCCTTCAGCTCACATCCACATCTCTGATAATATAATGCCTTCAACAAATCCTTATGGACATTTTTATATACATACTTTCCAATCGCAAAGGTGTAGGAAACACTCCCATCCTCCGCCTTAATATAGTATTGCCCATCCTCTTTCACATCAGAAAAATCAGCAGTGTAGACCATATCCTTTGAAGCCTCATCAAGCCCCTGCTTTTGTGCCTGCCCATCATATACAGAATAGTCCTTCTCACCCTGTTTTCTCATTACCTGAAAACTTCCTGCATTCGTCATTACTGCTATTTTTTTTGCTAACGGCTGATATCCCGCCTGATTAATAAAAATTGCCATTTCCTCACCTCGTTTTTTATTTATTTCACATATCCCGGTTTTTTATCAAACACAGGAGCAGATGCATCCGGATGAATACGCTTATATAATTCATCGTATTGATAATACATTTTCTGTACTCCGTTTTCCAATAAAAAATAATGCCGGATATACGGTATCAAAAGCACAAGCAGTGCTAAGAATAATATAACAAGAGAAATATTAAAACATACCATGTTTGTTAAAAACACAATCACCGTTGCGATTGCAAACAGGCACATCACAATCAGATGTATAAAACGTTCATGCTGGAAAAATTGAATTTCCCGCTCATGCCGATGCATAACCTCTACATAATCCACACTCTCCTGCTGCTTTAATATATCATCCATCCATTTTAGATAGGTAAGTATCCGCTCCCGCATTTCATCCGCTCCTTTCTACTCTGCACATACCTTTAAAACCTCATCAAAGCTCAAAGCTCCTCCAAACAAGTCCAATGCACTGCCAATCGTGACATCCATCCTGTCCCTTCCAAGTTCCTTTAACAATCTGACATCCTTAAGACTTCCTACCCCTCCAGCATAGGTGATGGGGCACACATCCGCTTTAGCAAGCAGGGCTACCAGCTCTTTTTCAATCCCCCTCGCCTGTCCTTCCACATCCACTGCATGAATCAAAAACTCATCACAGTAGGAGGAAAGCTCTTTCAGCGTTTCAATTGTAAGCTTTACTCTTGTAAATTTCTGCCAGCGGTCTGTCACAATGTAGTAATCATCCCCCCGCTTCCGACAACTCAAGTCCAAAACAAGACGTTCCTTGCCAACCGTATCTACCAAACGGTTAAGATTATCATACTGAACCTGTCCATCCCTAAAAACATAGGATGTTACAATCACATGCGAAGCTCCCGCTTCCAAAAAAGCATAGGCATTATCAGCATTAATGCCGCCCCCTATCATGAGCCCGCCGGGATAAGAAAACAAAGCCTCCTTTGCCTGTGCCACATCCGCTTCATAATATGATGTTCCCATTTTATTTAGAATGATGATATGTCCACCTGTCAATCCCTTTTCTTTATAAAGAGAAGCATAATACCCACCTCCGTAATTGGAAATGAAATTCTCCTTTGCATACGCTCCCTTGTCCAACAGGCTGCCACCTACAATCTGCTTTACCTTCCCATTATGAATATCAATACATGGACGAAATTGCATGAGACACCTCCTAACTCATCCCAATCGCCTGCTTTGCCAAGGCATCCGCCATATCATTGTAATGATTGGCAGAATGTGCCTTTACCTTAACAAAGGAAATGGAAACCTTCTGCTTAGCCTGCTCATAAAATGCCTTGTATGCCTTAGTCCCCTGTTTATTCGTCTTCCACTCTCCAAGACACCATTTGGCAATGCCCTCATAATCATAATAAATGGTCAGATTCTTTATCCCATGGTCAAGTGCATACTGCATCGCTGCTTGGGCTCCCTTAATCTCCCCGGCAACATTCCGCATGGCAGCAAGCTCTAAATCACTGCCTTTTTTACTATCCGTGATCTCCTGTCCGTCTACCAATATAACCATGCCATAGGAATACTCCTTAGTGACAGCATTATAGCTGCCATCCACATAAGCAGCCGCAGAATCTGACTGCATCTTTGTCAAATCCAGATAATGGGGAATAATGTCCTCATAGCTGCCATCCGGCATCAGAAATCCTCCCGGAATCACACCCAGTTGTTGAAATCCAAGCTTCTTGTAAAGATGAATTGCCACTTGATTCGTTGCCACAACTGCATTAAATTGCAAAATACGATAAGACTTCTTCACCGCTTCGGTTATGCAATCCTTTACCAGAAGCTCCCCAATTCCCTGCCCGCGAAAGCTCGGTAGCACTGCATAGCTGGCGTTACAAAGATGTCCACACCGCCCTATATTGTTGGGATGCAAAATATATAAGCCCACAACACGCTCCGTTTCCTGCTCTATTGCAAGCCCTGTATCATTCTGCTCCGAAAAAAAACTATGCCCGTCTGCTTCTTTCAGCAAATCAAGCTGCGGGAACGAGATTCCTTCCTGAACCACCTCATTCCAGATGGCAATAGATTGTAGTAAATATTGTTCTTCGTATGGGATGATGTGGATGGGCATGGAGTACCTTCCTTTCTATCAAAAAATTATTGTTAATTAAAATATACTAAATTGCTGATACGATAGTGATAATAGCTTTGAATTTTGCAATTACGACCTACATTATCAATCAGTATACCATAGATAGGAAGATTTTGGTATGGGGAGTTGAATTTAATTATGGATAATTCTGTTTAATAATGGGGGGATTGAATGGATTGATTAGATGGCATGGGTGGGGGACATACTATATTATTTGTTCCGTTGTGTGGGGATAAGTATTTCTATGATATTCCTGTAAGGCAGTATGGGCTGCCGCAACCGACGCAGATTCGCCATCCATGGCTCAGACTGCGTCTTTTCGGGACATCCAGTCCCGAAATTACTGGTTGTCAGGGAGGAATATCAAGAAATACGAATCCCCTCCCAAAGTCACAAATAATATAGCATGTCCCCCGCCCATGCCCCTCCAGGCAAATGGCAAACCATATTAAATAGCATAAGTTTTAAATAGTACCCCATCTTTTAATATAAAAACATCAATATACCCAACCGTATCCTCTCCCTGCTCTGAAAAGTAAGGGTAATTGTTTCATCTCCCATAAATTAATAAAAGAACCCCCTCTGCAACTTCAAGAGGTATAAAACCGGAAGGTGCTAGGAATTTGTGACTTTGGAAGGGAATTCGTATTTCTTGATATTCCCATTAGACCACAGTAATTTCGGGGCAAGGATGCCCCGAAAAGACGCCACCGAGCCCGGATGGCGAGTTGGCGTCGGTTGCGTCAACAGATACATCCTACATGGGAATATCCTAGAAATACTTATTCCCGCACAACGGAACAAATCCCTAGTACCTTCCGGTTTTATGCCGCCCGAAACTACAAAAGACTTTCTTTTAATAATTTATATCTGCCCAACAAATTCCTGAAATGCCTGAAACACATTTAGTGTCCCATATCCCCAGTCCCGGTTGGGATATTCCAGATTTTCCTTTCTTGACGCACTTCTTATCAGAATCGCCCTCGCATCGGCTCCATCTATATAACTAAAGTTCCCCTTCACAATCCCATATTCAAAAATAAGTGCAACGGCTCCGGCTGCGTGTGCGGCGGCGACAGAGCTTCCTGTCATGGTGCCATAAGCACCACTGGGCATTGGACCATACACATTAACTCCCGGTGCTAATATATCTGGCTTAACAAGGTTCGTACGGGTAAATCCCTTACTTCCCTCTGGCGTTAATGAATCCGTCAGATGCTGATACATACCAACAGCAATACTATTTACCGCACAAGCATTGGAGGTCAGTGTAGTATAAGGATTGCTGGATAGGAAATAAGTATCCTCTGGGACAAACTGACGTATCGGCATCCAGAGATGATAATCGGTTGCAAAATCTCCTCTAGTAGCAACCTGTAACTCCCATATTCCCTCTGATGGAGTTTCAAAACGAATTAAAACCAAAAAGTCTCCACCCTGCATTTTGGGTACCCGGTCATAAATCGTTACCACGGAACCCTCTGCTGGAAAACGATACTGGTGTCCTCCAATACTTTGCGGCGGTATGGGGGGAATCACTCTGCCGCTTGGAGAACGAAGCCCTACATAAAAAGTATTTAAGGAATTACCCCAAAGCTCTATGTTAAATCCCTTGACACCTTTGCCCACCCGAAGCTCTACCGTATCCCAATTCTGTTCGCTGACACGTCCGACATAATGGCGTCTTGCATTTCCCTCATTGCCTGCTGCCTGAACAACTGCGATTCCTTGTAAGTCAGCAATTGTAGAAAGATAATCACTAAGCGGCATCCTGCCGTCATGTCCCCCCTGATTCGTTCCCGCACCAATCAATATCACAATTGGTTTCATATAAAGTCGAGCCACTCTCAACAAATAACGAACACCATTCATAATATCAATTTCCGAATAGGCAGGCACACCATCCTCAATCCCATAAAAATCCCGCAGATAGGGCTTTACCTGCTTTAATTTCACGATTGCCAGACTACTGTCTGGTGCTGTTCCAATGAAATCAGCCTGCCTGTCATATCTTCCTGCAGCTATCCCTGCCAAAAAAGTCCCATGCTCTTCTTCATCAATACTTGGAATCTCCTCATAAGGATTATCGCTTTGCAGTGCCAGATTAATCTGTTCGTTACTAAAGCTCCTGCCATAGTTTACCTTACATGCGGGAACACTACCAGAACCCGGCCCATCATTCTCCAGTGCCGGAAGGGTCTGATCCCACAAACTGGCAATACGGCTGGTACCATCCTCATTCCTAAAAATTGGTAAATCATACGCAATGCCAGTGTCAATAATTCCGACAATAATCCCCTGCCCCCGCAAGGTAAGCACCGGTTGATTCTGCAGCCGTAATGCCCCGGTAGACTCAACACTCGTAGTATCCATAAGACCAAACGCCTTAGGTATTGCTGTGTAACCTAACTGGTCAATATACGCATCCAGACTTTTCGTTTGCGGCAAATGAAGAAATTGATATTTTACACCAAATTCCTCCATGCAGGCATCAGAAGGAATTCCATAAAGTTCAGGCTTAAAATCCTCCTCCACAATAAAATCATAGAAATCATTACTCTGATTGACCATGTCACATGTATGTTCTACTGGCATATAATTCCTCACTATATTTTAAAGCATTCATACTATTTTATGCCAAAGCCTTATACTAGTTCCTGTCCTAAAAATAATAAATCAATTAGCATCCTGGGTGTAAATAACAGTTCTTATCTCCCTCTTCGAAAAAAAGGAATACACAAGAGGAAAACAACAAACAATCCAAGTCACCGGCTCGCACAAACAAACCGCTGTATAACCAAATGGGGCAATGAAAAACTGTACTGTAATCCATTTACCAAGCAATTCCATCGTACTAGCCACCAAGGGTAGAACACGGTTACCAATACCCTGCAGGGTATTTCGCATCAGTCCTAGGACTATGAGAAAATAATAAAATGGCAAATTAATTTTTAAGTATCGTACTCCCGTTGCAATCACATCCTGGTTGCTAGAGCCTGTCAGTAAGTGTATGATTTCTGAAGCAAACAGATAGGTAATCAAAATGGCAATGGTAGACCAGATAAATCCTAACAGATGGCTTTTTTTCATTCCCTCCCATATCCGGTCAAAGCTTCCTGCACCATAATTCTGGCTGGAAAAGGTAGCCATGGTAGCAGACAAGGTTGCACAAGGCATCATGTATATCTCACTGATTTTTCTCGCCGCTACATGGGCAGCAATGGTTGTTGTTCCCAATCCGTTAATGCCACTCTGTAATATAACTGTCCCGAGATTTACTACAGCAAACATCATACTCATGGCAAAACCAGAGCCCAGAAGCTCCTTTACCATAGAAATTGGCAGCTTAAAATCTCTAATAGAAAGGGAAACCAATAGCTGCTTTTTCCAGCTATAAAGCAGGCAGAGTACTCCCGACACCATCTGGGCAAGTACTGTCGCATACGCCGCACCGGCAATCCCAAGCCGCAATACTAAGATAAAAAATAAATCCAGAACAATATTTAACACAGATGACAATATCAAAAACAACAGCGGTGTCGTACTATTTCCCATCGCCCTTAATATACTTGCCAGCATATTGTAAAAAACCATAGCTACCAATCCAGCAATAATGATAAAAATATACGTTCTGGCATCCTCATATATCTCTGTTGGTGTATGCAAAATGCGAAGCAACGGATGCAACAAGGCAATTCCAAGAAGGGTAAAAAATACAGCCACCGCGATGGAAAGAAGCATCGTACCGGCAATCGCCTGCTTTAACCGCCCCTTGTCCCCTGCTCCAAAATACTTGGATATTAAAATAGAAAAGCCGTTCGTCATACCAAAGCAGAGCGACGTTGCCAAACCGTAAATGGAACTGACAGAACCGACAGCCGACAATGCATGGTCACCTAAAATATGTCCTACAATTGCCGTATCCGCAATGTTATAAAACTGCTGGAACAGATTGCTGAAAAACAGCGGCAAAGCAAAGGTAATAATTAAAGTAAGGGGCTTGCCCTTTGTCATATCAAGCTTCATAGTGGCATTTCCTTTCTAATTGTGTTAGACTATAAAATAATTATGAAACCATAAATCATTAACAATCTTGAATAAACAGCATGGAGGAACATATATGTCCATTGTTAATCACGAAATCATTAAAAAGAACCCGGAACTCAATATGCGTTACAGTATCATTACCTGTACCAACGCCGCTTACACCGCTATGCACTGGCATAACAGCTTGGAGATTATCTATGTGCTTACAGGTTCTTTGCACGTTACAGTTAACAATGAAGATTACCCGCTTTCCAGCAAGGATTTTATTGTAATTGACCGCAAGACAATTCATGCTACAAGCTGTAAAAAGGATGTCTCCTATCTTCTGATTCAGATTCCATACCATTTTATGGCAGAATATATCCCCAATGTAGATTCCCTTCGCTTCCCCTGTATCTTCTCCTCCAACAAAAAAGATAATCGGGATATCTTAAACAGTATGCGGGACACATTACAGCAATTGTCCTATCTGTGGGAACACCAGTATGACGGTTATTCCCTACGATATTTTAGCCTTTTATTCGCCTTTCTGGACCTGTTAGTGACCCATTATAAGTCTGAAGCTTCGGTTAAGGAGGTACGTCAGACAGAAAAATATATTGAACGCCTATCGCTGATTACAGAATATGTACAAAGCCATTATCAGGAACAGATTACACTCCGTGAGGCAGCTCAGGTACTATCCATCAATCCAGAATACTTTGCACGTTTTTTCAAAAAATATATGGGCATCACATTTTTAGAATATGTATACTCTATCCGGTTACAAAGTGCATATCAGGATATTATCAATACGGACCTTTCCATTCAGGAAATTCAAATCCGCAATGGGTTTACCAGTGCAAAAATATTTACCAAAATATTTAAAGAACAGTATGGACAAACACCACGGGAGGTTCGCAAAGCAAATGCCCCCTCTGGTACAGCGATTTTGTAATAACAGGTCAGTACACTGGTGGCTGATACGGTTATTGTAACAAAACAAAGCCAGAATAAACAGAGTTTATTCTGACCTCTTTTCTATCAGATATTGACTTTTCAAACAATGCTCTAAGAGAAGAATGCTGTCACCAGCCTGTTAAGCTCCATACAATCCTGATACGATGCTGTCTCCATGGCAGAGTGCATGGCAAGCACCGGAACCCCTGCATCGACACCACAAACCGGCACGAAGCTTCCAACAATCGGACCTAAGGTGGAACCTCCTACAATATCAGAATGATTAATCTGCCTCTGGAATGATATCTTCTCTCTTTCACAAAGCTGCATAAAAATGGCATTGCTGACACTATCGGAATTATACTTCTGGGAGCCGCTAATCTTTAAAACTACTCCCTCTCCTAAATGGGTTTTCGTGGTTGGGTCACTTTTATCGCTATAGTTCGGATGACAGGCATGTGCCACATCCAAGGACAGAAGAAATCCCTCATTTATCAAGCTGTCCATTGTCCGTCCTACAGTAATCCCTGCCTCATCCATGCTATGAATGCATTTATCTAAAAACCAGGAAAACAGGTTGGAAGCCGCCCCCTGCTTAGAACGACTGCCGATTTCTTCATGGTCAAATAACGCAACCACATTGGTATTGTTGGAAGCCCCCATTACAAGCCCCAGCAATGCACTATAACAGGAAGTCAGATTATCCAGACGTGGGCTGACAATAAACTCCCTGTTCAGTCCCACAAGCTTTGGCTCCTCAGGATTATAAAAAAACAAGTCGTAATCTAAAATATCATCCTCTAACACATCCAACTGTTCCGCAATATAGGAAAGCAGCACATCGCCCTGCTGTTCCTTTTGTAACGCAACCAGTGGCAAAAGATGTATCTGGATTTTCAACTCATTCTTCTTATTCACTTCCCAGTCATAATGAATGGCAAGACTCGGAATCACTGCAACCGCTTCCCTGCTATCATAAAGCATAACATTCGGTGCAAATATATCTTCACTTCTGCACACTACCTTGCCCGCCAATGCCAGAGGACGGTCAAACCATGTGTGTAGTATCATGCCACCATACCCTTCCACATTAATGACATAACAGCCTTCCTTCATCATCGAAGGGTTGGGCTTAACCTTAAGCATCGGCTGGTCTGTATGCCCTGTAGCAATCCGCACAAAACCTCCGCCCGCACGAAACGCAAACAAACTCGACTCATAGGGACTCACATAATAACCCTGTCCCTCCTCAAGCCGCCAGCTCTCATCCATAAAAAGCTCTGTAAAGCCCGACAGTTTTAACCATTCCTTGCTGTTCTTTACTACATGATAGGGTGAGACACCTTGATTTATATATTGCATTAATTCCATGTTATTAGCTCCTTCTTTACGATAATTTTGTTTTAGATAATTGTGAGACACTAAATTACAATATGATATTCATAATTTTGTTTAAATGATTGCGAAACAGAATACATCACTGCTGTCGTCATAATGCGATATAAATTTACTTCGTTGTCGCAGCGATGCAAAGTACAAAGGCGTAAATTTATACCATATTACGACTAAGAGAATAGTAAATATACATTTCACAAATCACTACATGATATTATTATATCAAATTTTCTTACCTTACAAAATATATTTTGCCAAATTCTACATAGAATAATCTATAAATATATGCTATGATACTAAGGACAAAAGGTTGTAGCATAGAATAAGTATTACCTATATAACATCAAACAAAAAGGAGTATATTATGAGCGAACTAGCACAATCCCTATCCAATGCTTTGTCTGGTACACTATCCGGTGAATTAATTATTTTTATTATTTCCATGATTCCTATTTTGGAGCTTAGAGGAGGGCTTTTGATTGCAAGCCTGATGCATATTCCAATGTTCAAGGCTGTGTTCATCTGTATTATCGGCAATATCATTCCGATTCCTTTCATCTTACTATTTATCAAAAAAATATTTGCCTTGCTAAAAAAGACCAAGCTGTTTCGTCCCTTGGTAGAGAAGCTTGAAAATAAAGCAATGGGAAAGAGTGAGCAGGTACAAAAATATGAATTTTTAGGACTCCTGCTTTTTGTTGGAATTCCACTTCCGGGTACCGGCGCATGGACGGGTTCTTTAATTGCTGCCTTGCTGGATGTGGATATTAAGAAGGCATCCTTTGCTATTTTTTTAGGGCTTATTCTGGCAACCATTATCATGTGCCTGTTTAGCTATGGCGGATTACAATGGATTATCGGACTTTTTCAGTAATTACAATATAACAGAAAGGACACCCCATGTTAGCACTTACTATCGAAGATAAAAAAAAATTCACGCATGAGCTGCTGGTCGGCGACTTGTTCGACCGTTTTTTGTGCTGCAAGGTCGTTTTGCAGCACAACGTAGATTATGTCATTGATGGACACTATAACCCTGCCTTTTTTGATAGTGAAGAACAGGATTCCAAAAAACAACAGGTCTATGCCACTTGGGCAGAGTTAAAACCGATTGTATTCCAGATAATTAAGGGCACTCGCCTCCCGGAAGGATTTCAGATTGTTCTTACTGCATCCAGGGAAAGCATTAAAAAGCTATTGGAACAATGCCCTTCTACTATCAAACCCCATCAGATTGAAGGGCTATATGTGAACCTTTATTATAAAAATGAGACACTCACACTCACCACAGGCAGCTCCTATACCGTGTTCACCATGGACAACGCTTTAGACCAGCTATTTAAAGAGGCTGTCATAAAGCTGATTCGCTCTAAAAACATCATCTTTCGTGATTGATTCCAGACTATAAGCAGCTTTTGAAAGACTTCTATAATAGGATAGTATAAGCTCATCTACCTCTTCCCTTGTAAGCTTATTTACCTGATGAAGCTGTTCTTTCCCTGCCCTCTTTATAGTATGCTGTCTTTCATTATCATCGGAAAATATCAATTCCGGAACCACCATTTTTAAAAATATGAGCTCCTCCTCATTTTCCGCCTTTTTATAACCCCGGCGCTTCAGCTCTCTCATCAATTGTTCTGTAACAGCATACAAAGCCTGTCTATTATTCTTCTGATGCCTGAGCCGGTATAAATACCGCTGATAACCCACTCTTCCATAATGTATTGCCACAGCTACAAACACAAGCAGCACAATAATGCCTGTTATCAACAACACTGCTGTTACCATCCTGCTATCCATCAATGATTTGCCTGCCTGCTCCTTTGAAACGGTCTCCTGTGTATCGGATGCTGGCTGCGTCGTAGCCTCGGCATGGGAATCTGGCTGCGTCGTCTGTGCGTTCTCCTGGGAAGTCTTTACTTCCTCCTCATCCCCATTCTCCCTGCTCATAAGCATATACTCAAGCATGGTCTGCTGAACAATATCTTCATACCCCGGTGTCGTCTCCACTGGTATCCATCCCACATTCGTGACATAGATTTCCGTCCATGCATGAGCCATATCATCCGGAACTTCTGCCAAATAGGAAGAAAAGCCCTGCGATACAAAATCATCCGAATTCACCTGATAACCGGATGCATACCGTGCCGGTACATCAAGACAGCGAAACAGTAACGTTGCAGCAGTAGCAAAATGCGTACAATATCCCGCCTGCTCCTCCCATAAGAAATGTTCTACATAATCTTCCCCCATCGAAAGCGGCGCTAATTCCTGCCGATACTCACACTGTTCCTGTAATTTATCTCTAACAAGCTCTACCTTCTGTGACAAATCAAGCTCATCCATCTTTTGTTCACCTAAAAAAGCAAGCAGCTTCTTTTTTAAATCCTTAGGAACTTCTTTATATTGTGCATTAACATATGGTTCATAGTCCTGTCCTCCCACCACCTCTGCCACACTGGATTGATATACCCGCTCTGGTTCCAAATAAAAAATATCCATTCTTTCATCTGTCTTACGAAGTAAGGTGGCATCACCATTCCCCTCAAGATATCTCGCATCATTAGCATAATGGGAGAAATAGGGGGCATATACATAGGGAGCATTCACCCGGTTATAGGATATCGTAATCCGCTCTCCGGTAAAATTCTCCATGCCTATCTTATCATAAATATAATTGGCATTGGATATAGACGCATCCAGCTTGCTCTCTCCACTCTTTCGCTGCCTATGGTAAAAAGAATTCTTATCAGCCTCCTGCCAGTTACTGCCATTATAATATGCCCCCACATATCCCCGCAGATAAAGCTTACTCTGTGGCAGTGTTTTTACAAAAAGGGTCAACATAATCTGATGGGTGTGTACAGGCTTACTATTGGTTAGATATCCACTATTATAATCCGACAAGCCATCCAGCCCCAACCGGCTTTCAAGATTCCTTTGAAATGCCTGATAGGAATCATGCTTTGCCCTCATAGATGATTCCAGCAAACCAGAAAACAGCAATGCTACCCCTATAACGACGAAAAGTGCTGTTCCCATTATTGTTTGTCCATACAAGGACAACTGCTGCCGTTGCAAATAAAAAAACATAAGACGGTAAAGCAACAATGCTCCCAATAAAAAAAGTAAAAATACCAGCTTAGGAGCATTGCCAATCAACATCGGCAGCATAATTACAAAAATGGATACATCCACAAAAAACCACCAGCTTGTCCGATGCCGCTCTCCCCATTGATATACCGGAACCAGTACTGCGGACAAAAACATCATAAGCAGTATCGGAGCAATTACCCTGCCCGCCTCTTGCGAATCTGCCTTCAATGCTATACCATAATAATCTTGTAATCCCGACAACATCGCCTGATAAATCGTATTTCCCCCTGCCAGCATCACCTTATAAAACATCAATCCAAGCACTAGCAAGCAGCCATACCATATTAGCAAAGCACCTGTCTTCTCAAGATAAAAACGGTCTTCCTTTTGCTGGTTCATCGCATACCGAAACAATGCTCCAACTCCATGAAGTAAAAAAAAGAGCAGGAATGTCCCTATATACGGCACTGAAACACCAACACCTGAACATAACAGCAGTGCCTGTGTTGTAAATATTATAGTGAGTAAAATAGGCTGTAACATTAGTGGCTCCTTTCCCTAAACTTAATCCGGAATACAGCTCACACACTCCAGTGAAAATGGTGGATAGTGTTGGTTATATATCGTTAACTGCTGCTGTTTGGTCAAGCTCTTTGTTCTTTTGGTGGCTTTTAACTGGCGTATTCCTTCAGGCTCCCCGATACACTCATAAAGTGCATAAAGACACGTCCTTATTTCCTGCCTACGTGTAATAAGATACCGCCGAATTACAGGAACAGCATTCTGCCGCTCCTCATATATGATAGCAATATAGTGACTGCATCCCTCTTCGAGCAGGGAACAGCCAAGCGTCATAATGTCATCATAGGCATGTTCCTGTTCATCAACAGAAAAACTTTTTAGTGCAGCTGCATCTATCAGTATCAAATACATCGCACGAATATCCTCACTGTACTCCCGGACATATAAATCATCTTGTTTGGCACTCATTTTCCAATGGATATGCTTTAAGGAATCTCCGGTAGCATAGGGACGCACACCCAGAAATTGATCTTTTTCCTGTCCCCGTTTCATGCTTTCTGCTTCATCCTGTGTATCCTGCCCCTGCATCACCGCCTTTAATGTAGGAAGCTTGACCTGTTCCTTAGGGTAAACCGTAACAGAGCATTCCTCAAGAGACTTCAAAAAAGGGAACTGAAACCAGCCCATATAATCTTGAAACCAGCCCTGCTGCAAACAAATCCTTTTTATGCCACAGCATTCCATAACAAAGGGAATCTCATACTGTCTGCTCTCCTTAGCATTTAACGTGATAGCTACCTCCTGCTGATTCCGGCTGTCCTGTTCCATAAACGTCAGAGAGAGTAACAAAAGTGGAAAACTGGTTTGATTGGTTACCGTAAGCCATAGATGACAGGCAGTTCCCCTAGTCACCTCCTCTGCCCCCTGTGTTATGGAAATCATAAGCCAATGACTTTGTATTGCAAGCAAAAGAAGCTCAAGCGGCGGCAGCAAAACAAGCACTACCACGACAAACAAGAGTGCAACACTATTATATAAAATTGCCACATAACCTAGCAGCAATAAAGCAAAAACATACCCAATCCATTTCATAATATGTTTCATATCTGTTACCTCAACAATGTAGGAATGGCAACCTGTTTTCCAATGATTTCACAAATCTGCCTTGCCTGTACCAGACGATTCTGTCCCTCTGTCCTAAGCCTCAGACGGTGTGCTGCCACATCCGCAAACACATAGACAATATCCTCCGGTATCACATAGCTCCTCCCGGATACGAATGCTACTGCCTGTGCCATTCTTGCGATAGCGATTGTCGCCCTCGGACTTAAGCCAAGTACAATCTCCTCCGTCTCTCTGGTTTTTTGCACAAGCTTGCCAAGGTAGGTATATACCTTGTCATCGATATGCACAAAGGATACCTGATGCTGCAGCTCCAAAAGCTCCTCTTTTGTAAGCACCGGAACAAGTTCCTCTGGCAAAACCGTATTACATTTCCCCTTTACAATAGCAAGCTCCTCTTCCATGGCAGGGTATCCCATGGTCAGGCAAATCATGAAACGATCTAATTGTGATTCCGGCAATCTCTGCGTTCCAGCACTTCCATAGGGATTTTCTGTCGCAATCACCATAAAGGGCTTTGGCAGGGAATGGGTCTCTCCTTCCACACTGACCCTCTCCTCCTCCATCGCCTCTAACAGAGCCGACTGCGTTCTAGGAGATGTCCGGTTAATCTCGTCTGCCAGAAATAAATTACAAAACACCGCACCCTTTTGATATTCAAAGGTCCGTGTATCCTGACGGTACATCTTAAAACCCACAATATCGGATGGCATACTATCCGGTGTAAACTGCATCCGGCAGTTATCCATCTGCATTACCTTTGCGAATGCCTTCGCCATCGTCGTTTTACCAACCCCCGGAATATCCTCAATCAAAACATGCCCCTTAGCAAGAAGGGCGCACATTACCTTTACAATACATTCATCCTTACCGATAACCGTCTTCTTTACCTCATTCATAACAGCAATTGCTTTCTCAAAATCCTTCATTATCCATTACTCCAATCGAATTATTTTATCATGCATTTATTATTGTTAGCACTCTTTGTTATCGAGTGCTAATTTTCTCTTGACAATCTAATTAAGTCTATGTAAAATATTCCATGTAGTTATCATTACAAAATAACCATAACAGCTACAAACACTGTCCCACAAGGATTAATTTATTCTACTACACAATAAGGAATCCCGCAACGAGACAAATATTAAATTATTATATTTTTACTTTTATAAAGGAGATGTTACCATGTCAAAAACTAACACAAAGCAGGGAAGCTTATCCATCAACAGCGAGAATATTTTCCCGATTATCAAAAAATGGCTGTATTCCGACCACGATATTTTTGTGCGTGAGTTAGTCAGCAACGGCTGTGATGCTGTCACCAAACTAAAAAAGCTGGACATTATGGGAGAATTCAATCCCGCAGACGATGAGAAATACCGTATTGATGTCATTGCCAGCAGTAAAGACAGAACCTTACAATTCATCGACAATGGCCTCGGCATGACAATGGAGGAAGTCGACGAATATATTAACCAGATTGCATTTTCCGGTGCTTCTGATTTCCTTGAAAAATACAAGGATAAAACAAATGAGGAGCAGATTATTGGTCACTTCGGTCTTGGTTTTTATTCGGCATTTATGGTGGCAGATAAAGTAACCATTGATACTCTGTCCTATAAAGAAGACGCTGAACCTGTACATTGGGTATGTGAGGGTGGTACAGAGTACGCCATGGAAGAAGGCAACAAGGAAGAACGAGGTACCTGTATCACACTTTATCTAAACGAAGATAGCGTTGAATTCTCCAACGAATACCGCTTGAAGGAAGTATTGGAAAAATACTGCTCCTTTATGCCTGTAGAAATATACTTTACTAACGCTGATGCGGCATTGGATACCGACGAGGATGAGAACGTGGTAGATGTGGATGCCGAAGAGACAGAGGAAGAGGGCAACGAGGAGACTTCCAAAGACTCTGAGACCTCTGGGAAAGCAGATGAAGATAAAGAAGAGGCTTCCGACAAACCAAAGAAGGAAGCACCAAAGCCCATTAATGAACCAACCCCGCTCTGGACCAAGCATCCGAATGATTGTAGCGAGGAAGACTACAAAGAATTTTACCGCAACGTATTCCGGGATTATAAGGAGCCTTTGTTCTGGATTCATCTGAATATGGATTACCCATTTAATTTAAAGGGGATTTTATATTTCCCAAAATTAAATAACGAATACGATACGTTGGAGGGAACCATAAAGCTTTACAACAATCAGGTGTTTATTGCGGACAATATCAAAGAGGTCATTCCAGAATTTTTAATGCTGCTTAAGGGAGTAATCGATTGTCCTGACCTGCCGCTGAACGTTTCCCGCAGTGCCTTACAAAATGATGGTTTTGTCAAAAAAATCAGTGATTATATTACCAAGAAGGTTGCAGATAAGCTTGCCGGAATGTGCAAAACCGATAAGGAAGCCTATGAGAAATACTGGGATGATTTATCTCCATTCATTAAATTTGGCTGTCTGAAGGACGACAAGTTTAACGAAAAAATGACCGACTATATCCTTTATAAAAATATTGAGGGAAGCTATGTGACATTGCCGGAGTATCTGGAAGCAGGCAAAGAAAAATACGAAAATAAAGTATTTTACATTACCGATGCCCAAGAGCAGGCATCATATATCCAGATGTTTAAGGAGGAGGGCATGGATGCTGTGATATTAAATCACAATATTGATACCCCCTTTATCACACATCTGGAGCAAAAAAATACGGATGTAAAATTCCTTCGTATTGATGCGGATATTGATAACTTTAAGGAGGAAGCAACGGAGGAGGAGCTTAAGGATACCACAGAAGCATTATCGGAGCTGTTCAAAAAAGTATTGAACAACGATAAGCTCACGGTCAAGGTAGAGAAGCTTAAAAATGCTTCCGTCTCCTCAATGCTCACGGTTTCCGAGGAATCCCGGCGTATGCAGGAAATGATGAAATCCTATGGCATGATTGGCATGGACCCAGCTATGTTTGGCGGAGCAGAGGGAGAAACCTTAGTACTAAATGCCAATAATAATCTGGTACAATATGTACTCGAAAACAAGGAAGGGGAAAATACGGAGCTGATTTGCAAACAGCTTTACGATCTGGCTACCTTGAGCAATCATCCATTATCTGCGGATGCTATGACAGAGTTTATTGCACGAAGCAATCAGATTCTTGAGGTGCTGACGAAGTAAACGTTCATATTGTATATAGGCTGACGGAGATAAAGTTTATGTATGTTGTCTAATCTTTAGGGGATTGACATGGGCTAGCGGTTTATTCACTTCATTGTCCTTGCTTTGCAAGGTACAAAGGCGTGAATAAACCGCTAGCCCATGTCTATAAGCCCCAAAAGAATCAAAAAAACTTACACACTTTACATTACACACTCACTTTACTTGACAAACCCAAAAATAGAATATATATTATCTGAACATAATAATAAGAGGAAGCACTGAAAATTTACTTCTTTTTCTTCTCTTTCATCTTCACCTTTTGCACCTTCGACCATTTACCTAAAAAGGTCTGTCCGTTACATTCCGACTTTATCCTTGCACGAATATAGTAAGTTTTATTTTTCTTAAGCTTCTTTATAGTAATTTTTTTATATTTCTTTACAGATGTATTCTTTGTTCTCTTAACTATCTTAGTTTTTGTCTTATTGTAGGCAAAATTTTTACTGGTGGAATATTCAAGCACAATGAGGCTTTGGGGAATGTGGGTACTCCTTATTTTTAAGGATAAGCTGCCGTTCTTTTTTATGGTAATATCCTTAAATTTAATACTGGTTTTATATGTTTGCCTGCGGGTATGGTCAATTTCCTCCTGTTTTTTAAGGAACTCCTGCCTTTTTTCTTCTAAATTGATAGGGTCAACCGGTCCCCGCCAATTGGGATTATCTTCCCAATATGCATGCAGATTCATATCCGTATCATAGGTTTTAGCCGAAGTAACCAACATGCCTTGTGTTTCGCTAATCAAATAATACCAGCCCTTGAACATATAAGCGTCCGAGTATGGCTTAGGCTCCCACCACTCAACCGTACTTCCCCTTTCAACCTGTACCATCTTCACAAGCTTTCCATCATCATAAAAAGAAATTGTAACATATTCTTTTTCCCCCTCGCCTGATGCATCCCCGGAAATATCACCAGAGGCATCCCCACTTCCTTCGCCAGACGCAGTTCGAATATTCTCTGCACTATCTTGATTTCCTTCATCAGCATAAGATATCATACTATTTGTTATTAACAATACTGCTACCAGCAACAGTGTTATTATACTCTTCCATCGATTCATGATGCCCTCACCTCTTCCATTGATAATTAGCTATACTTTTATCATGGGCTAACAATTCATTCACTTCTTTTTTATCTGCTTTTTCTTCATCTTCACCTTTTGCACCTTCGACCATTTACTGCAAAAGGTTTGTCCGTTATATTCCGACTTTACCCTTGCACGAATATAATAGGTCTTATTTTTCTTAAGCTTCTTTATGGTGACCTTTTTGAATTTCTTTACGGATGTATTCTTTACTCTCTTGATAACCTTTGTTTTTGTCTTGCCCTTGATAAATTTCTTACTGGTGGAATATTGAAGCTCAATGGGACTTTGGGACATGCGGGTGCTTCTTATTTTTAGGGTTAGTTTACCTTTCTTTTTTATGGTGATATTCTTAATTTTAATATCAGCTTTATATGTCTGAATACGAATTTGTTTAACTTCCTCCTGTTTCTTAAGAAATTCCTGCCTTTTTTCTTCTAAATTGATAGGGTCAACCGGTCCCCGCCAATTATGTTCCCAATAAGCATGTAGTTTTATATCTTTATCATAATTTGTTGTCTTTGTAACAAAAATTCCTTGATTTCCGCTAATTTGATAGTACCAACCTTTAAATATATAATGGTCAGAATATGGTTCAGGCTCCCACCACTCAACCGTACTTCCCCTTTCAACCTGTACCATCTTCACAAGCTTTCCATCATTATAAAAAGAAATTGTAACATATTCTTTTTTCCCCTCTCCCGATGCATCCCCGGAAATATCACCAGACGCATCACTTGATACTGCTCCGCTTCCTTCTCCGGACGCAGTTGTACTATTCTCTCCATTATTCTGATTTTCTGCATCAACATAAGTAATCATGCCAGTTGTTATGGTAATTACTAAAATTAACAGCAATGCAATAAAGTTTTTCCATCGATTCATAAAAATAGTCCTCCTCACTTATTATATCAATCATCAATCAAAACAACAATACTCACTTTCTTATCTTCAGTTTCTTTTTCTTTGACCATTTCCCGTACATTTTAATAGATTTCATATATGTCGTTGACTTATATGCCCGAACACGAAAATAATAGGTCTTCCCTCTTTTCAGATTCTTAATGGTCACCTTATTACCCTTTACACGAAGCGATTTCACCTTAGTGAAAGATTTGTTCTGGCTGTATTGTATCTGGTACTTTTCCGCACCTGTTACCTTCTTATATTGAAGAATCACTTTATTACCACTTTTATTTTTCACTTTATAAATTTGGGGCTTTTTCAAAATCATCTTAGGATATTGTGCATTAAAATCTACTCTTGTCTGAAACTGAGAAGCAATGTTAGGTCTTGCATGCTCAGGGAAAAAATCCATCTCACTTATATCCAAAAAAAGATTCGTTGTATTATTAATCTTCTCGCCCACATCCGCATTCCAACAATAATCAATATATAATGGTGCACCATTAATAGATAACCGATTAAATATATGGGTATGTTCACCATTTTCATATCCCGGTGCTGCACACCCATATTTCGCAAACAATGCACAAGCAAAAAAGGCATAGGACTGACAGATTCCATGATGATTTCTTTTGTTATCTCCCTCATTGTCATGATAATATCTTAATAATTCTGCCATATCCGGACTTTGTGGATTATCTGGCTGGAAGAACCAATATAAATCCCTCGATTTATAAAAATGGTCATAAGCAAAATTGTCATGAATGTAAGTATTTATTCGGGTAACTGCATCTGCAACTGTAATAGTATTAGTATTTTGATTCAAGCCAATAGCTTGAGCAGCATGATCAAGCTCTTTATCTATTTTTCTACACCAACTATAATACTGTTTAAAAATATCTATACCTATTTCATAGTGCAACTTTCCATCATTTACTTCTCCTTCTTCAAAATCCCCAACAGTATATTCAAAATAATTATTTTCTACATCTCGTTTTTCCCATAAATCCCTATAATTATTGAAAGTAATTCCTACTAACAAATCATTATATGAACGAACTAGCTTATCCTCTGTTGAAAGAAAGTCATTTTTCATTTTATGCATATAGGTCAGATTTTGAAAATACATGACATTCATCAAAGTAACTGCTCTAATAAAAGAATCCGTATTCAGCCCTGTATCTACAGTTTTACATTTCTTATATTTCCTTGTATTTAAGGTAACCCCTTTGGGGTTTAATACAACCTCTGTATAAGTGTTGGTGTTGGGGGTATTATAAATCTGGTTAAACAACCTTTCTGCATTTATTTTATCTTCAACTGAAAAACTGCTTAATTTGGATTCATAAATATCACCTGTAATAAACGTAGTTTTTAATCTATCATTCTGATAATATATCGGCTGATTACTTAATGTCTCCCATGAAGTGACACCTTGATGTCCTCCTTCTTCAATAATACTTGCTTTTTCCTGCGTTACTACACTTGAACTGCCCTCCCCTGCCTTCTCCTCCCACCTTGCAGTTAAGGTGATATCTCCTCTGCCAAGAGGGATTTCGTCTCCGTTCTCTACCTTGGTTTCTCCGTCATACCAACCTGTAAAACGATAGCCTTGACGGACTGGGGTTGGCAGATGTCTGTATTCCCTGCCATATACGATTGCGGTGTCCCCGATACTTCCTCCATTCGCATTAAGGGTGATACTGCCTATGTAACGGATGGCCGCTCCCAAACCTGTATGTATCAGATAATCACTGTCCGGATTATTATATGCTCCCTCAAATAATTGGTTTTTCGAATTGTTTATCTGGCAGCTTACTTTGTAATCTGCTCCTTCTGCAATGTCGCTGAAGGCTCCGTCTATTTGAATGGCACTCTCTTTATTTTTTAACCGGAAGCTGACATGTATTAAGTCTTTACAGTTTCCAAAGGCTTGTTCTGCTAATACCATTTCCTCTGTTCCTGCATGGATATCGATAGACTGGAGTCCGCTGTACCGGAATGCCCCGTTGAAGATATGGGTTACACTGTCAGGTATCGTTATCTGCGTTAAGGAACTGGTTTTATAAAATGCTCCTGTTTTTATGGTTTCCAGTTTATCTGGTAACTGGACTTCTGTTATCCGGCTGTTCTGAAAACATAAAGCTGGGACAGATTTCAGGTTTTCGGGCAGCTTAACACTTCCGGTACAGGCATTTTCAAAGGTGTTTTCGCTTAGCTGTGTATCCGGATGAAAGGCTGTTATTTCTAAGTTTTCGTTATCTTTAAAGGCAGCTTCTCCAATACTTTTTGCACTGGACAGGTCTGCTTCTTCTAAGGCGGTACAGCCTTGGAAGGTGTTGGCGGCTATGGTAACTACATGTTCCAGGTTAATGTCCTGTAACGTGGTAAGTTCTAAAAAGCCGCTTTTAAGCGTTGTAATACATTCCGGCAATACAATCTTTTCTGCTCTGGTATTTGTTTTGAGACTGTCCTCTGCGTAACCCAGGGCAATGGTGTCTCCGGGGTAGGTGGGGAGGTATTTGATTTCCTTGACCATTGTGGCTGTAACACCTTTGATGCTTAAAGGGCGTTCATGCTTAATGCCGCCACTGCGGTAGCTTTCTGTTCCTGCGAAGGGTTCTGCCGT
>JAGATQ010000009.1 GCA_017621205.1 Lachnospira sp. | reverse complement strand
GACAGACAGACAGACAGACAGACAAATTATGACTTATTAAGAATAATTTGTGCAATTGCAATTATTACGATTCATGTCAGTGCTACATATAAAACACCTATTACTAGTGCGGATAACGATGGACAGGTGTATTCAAATGCCTATATTATGATAGTTATTTTATATAATACATTAAGCAGGTTTGCTGTTCCTTGTTTTCTTATGCTATCGGGGGCATTTCTTTTAACAAATGAGAAGAATAGTAACTATAAGTATTTTTATAGAAAAAGCTTTTTCAAAATAGGGATTCCGGTTATTATTTTTACTGTTTTATATATTGCTTATGAGATATTTTTAAAACTTTGGCATAATATTGATGATTGGAAGTCTTGCATTTCAATTATCAAAAGCCTGATTGTTGGAAGACCATTTTATCACATGTGGTATGTTTATATGTTGATAGGAATTTATTTGCTTATTCCTGTTTTAATTATTTTTAAAGGGACTGTTACGGAAAAAACATTTTCTAAAATTGCGTGGCTATTTTTGCTTTTTGGGAATTTAAGTATATGGACGGGGACATATCTTCTGCAATGGGATATTGGCAGATCATTTTGTTATCTTGGCTATGTAATGGTAGGTTATGAATTAAGAAGGTTATCAGAACAGACAGGAAAAAACAACAGTAAGGGGTGTTTCTTTATTGTAATTGGAATCTTACTGGAAATAGTGGTTGCCTATGTTCAATATAGACATACTATGGCAGGTATTTCCGAGGATGCTGAAAAATACTCTCTTATTGGTCCTGCTAATCCAGTGATTACGCTTGCTTCAATTTTTATTTTTGCAGGGTTTTCATTTATGCATATAAATGGAAATTTTTATAAATTGTCTTCATATACCTTTTTAATTTATCTTTTCCATGCTGGAATTTTAGATTTAATTGAAAAAATATCTGTTCATACTGGTTTTGGACATCCGTATTGCAGATTGATTCCAATATTGATAATTTTTGTGTTTTTCACTTCTTATTTGGGTGCCATCATATACAATTGTATATGGAATAAAATTGATAACCATATAAAATTACCGAGGAATTGAATTATGTGGTACATCCTTCAGAAATAATGAGAACTGGAGACTGGGCGATATAACAACCTAATCCTATCTGTGTTAGATTTTTTTATATAAATATTTGCAATTTTCCTAGCTGAGTGCTATAATTTGTTCAAAGCAGTTTTTCTATAGTTAGGTATGGTCGCTTGTACTACATACTGAATCCCAATCTTTAGTTCGAATTTAATAATCTGAAAAATCTATGCTTTTAATTATCAACATGTTAGGAATGAGGCAGGAGATTTTTTGGATAAAATATAAGAAGTACTCCTGCTGTCAGTAAAGGAGGAGTGCTAGTATGGCAGGAAACAGAGAGTATAAGAGTGATGTGTTTAGTATGCTGCTGGAGGACAGGCAGAATGCATTAGAGCTTTATAATGCAGTGAATGGTTCGTCTTACGAGGATGCTTCCATTGTGGAGCTTTGCACGCTGGACAGGGGGATATCCTTAACAGTCCGCAATGATGCCGCCTTTGTGCTGGATATGAATTTAAGTATCTATGAGCATCAGTCTACGGTATGCCCGAACATGCCGGTTCGCAGTCTGGTATATTTTACCATGACGCTGGAGGATTATTTAAGCGGTAAGAATATTTATGGAAGAAAGCTGGTAAAGATACCAACTCCAAGATTTGCAGTTTTTTACAATGGGGATGAGAAGCAGCCGGAGCAGTATGAACTGAAGCTGTCGGATGCGTTTGAGCGTCCGATAGAGAATCCGGAGATTGAACTGACGTGCAGAGTATATAACATTAATTACGGGAAGAACAGGAGCCTGTTAGAGAAGTGTCCGTTTTTGAGGGAGTATATGGTATTTGTGAATTATGTGAGGGATAAGCACAAGGAGAATGGATATGATAATCTGGAGCATTGCATAGAACTGGCGATTGACCGGTGCATCAGGGAGAATGTTTTAAGGGATTTTTTGATGCGTCGGCGTACGGAGGTGGTGAAGGTTATGAAGTTGGATTATACATTTGACAGGCAACTGATGCTGGAACGGGAGGATAGCCGGGAAGAGGGCAGAGAATTAGGCAGAGAAGAAGGAAGAGCAGAAGGCAGAGAAGAAGGAATGAAAAGGGGGAGGGAAGAAGGTATGAAAAGGGGCAAAGAAGAGGGTAGACAGGAAGGCAGTATTTTAACTTTATATAAATTAGGATACTCTGTGTCTGCAATTGCGGAGATGTTAGCACAGGAAGAGGAGAAGGTGAAGCTGGTATTGCAAAAGGCAGGGGAAAACGTATTCAATTAAAAACTGAGCCAAACTGTAGAAAAAAGGTTCCAAGGTTATGCCTTAGGAACCTTTTTTACAGCCATAAGTATTCTGTTGCAGAGTATTTACCTTACTATATGCTTATTTTAAATATGGCAGAAGGTTGCTAATAATTTCTGCTAGCGTTTCCCTCATGGAATAGGGAACATTTTCAATAAGTAATTCCAGTTGGTCGGGATAGGATTGTTCTGTTGGTGTGGAAGAGCCATATAAAATATAATCTGCCGATGTATGTAGCTCTGTTACAATATCATGTAATGTATATAGGCTCATGGTCTTTACCCCTTTTTCTATTTCGAAGATATAGTGTGGCGACAAATTAATGAGTTCTGCCAATTTTTCCTGTGTTAGCATTTGCTGCTTGCGTAACTGTTTGATTCTATGTCCTGCCTGCATTAAATCCATCATGTTATAATCCTCCGTATATAATATTATTTATAGCTTAATGTCTCTAAACTAAGCCCATAAAAATTATATGACAACATATCCTATCTGTGTTAGAATATAAGCAATAATTATGATATTTATTAAGGAAATGAGGGGATGGCATGCCAAGAGTAGTAGCAACTGGAGTACAGGATTTTGAACAGATAATAACAAATCATTGCTTTTATATAGATAAAACAATGCTTATAAAGGAATGGTGGGAACAAAAGGATAGTGTCACCTTAATTACCAGACCAAGACGCTTTGGCAAAACTCTGAACATGAGTATGTTAGACTGTTTCTTTAATGTAAAGTATCAAGGGCGGGGAGAGCTTTTTAAAGGACTGAATATATGGGAGGAAGAAAAGTACAGAGAGCTGCAAGGGACATATCCGGTTATTTTTTTATCTTTTGCAGGGGTGAAGGAAAATAAATATGAGAAGGTAAGAAACAAAATTATTGGGATTATCACGAACCTGTATTCAGCATGTTATTTTTTGCGGGATTGTGGGAAGCTGAATGAAAAGGATATAGAGTATTTTGACAGAGTAGGGAAGGGCTTGGATGATGAAGATACTTCATTATCATTACACAATCTTTGTGATTATCTGTATCGTTATTATGGTAAAAAAGTAATTATCCTTTTGGATGAATACGATACCCCTTTACAAGAAGCATATGTAGGTGACTATTGGAACCAACTGGTAGCCTTTACCAGAAGTCTGTTTAACAATACCTTTAAAACCAATCCTTATATGGAACGGGCTATTATGACTGGGATAACAAGGGTAAGCAGGGAATCCATGTTCTCGGATTTGAATAATCTGAACGTGGTTACAACGACCTCGGATGAGTATGCGGGATACTTTGGTTTTACGGAAGAGGAAGTGTTTGATGCCATGGATGAATTTGGGATGGAGAACAAGGAGGAGGTAAAAAGCTGGTATGATGGCTTTACCTTTGGCAGTCTTACGGATATCTATAATCCATGGTCGATTACCAATTATTTAAATAAAAAGAAATTTGCAGCCTACTGGGCGAATACCAGCTCCAATTCGTTGGCAGCAAACCTGCTTATGAAGGCAGACCAGGATATAAAAATGCAGTTTGAACAGTTGCTTAAGGGAGAAACCATTACATGTACTATTGACGAGGAGATTGTCTATGGTGAACTGGAACAGAACACGGAGGCAGTCTGGAGCCTGTTGCTTGCTGGTGGCTATTTAAAGGTAGTGAATGTTGAAGAGGATGAATATGAGCTTGCATTAACGAATTACGAGACCAAAAAGATGTTTGAAAAGATGGTGTCAGGCTGGTTTGGTACACAGAAAGGGAATTACAACCGTTTTATTCATGCCCTGTTATCCGGCGATATAAAGGCAATGAATGAATATATGAACAGAGTGTCCCTTGCCATGTTCAGTTCCTTTGATGGTGGCAGCCATCCGTCAGACAGGGCAGAGCCGGAACGGTTTTACCATGGCTTTGTTCTGGGACTGTTAGTAGATCTTGAAGGAAGATACCGTGTGACATCAAACAGAGAGAGTGGGTTCGGGCGATATGATGTGATGTTGGAACCACTGGACAAAAGAGAGGATGGAATCATTCTGGAATTTAAAGTACATGATGCAGAGGACGAAGCAGATTTAAGTGATACGGTAAAGGAAGCCTTGAAGCAGATAGAAGAAAAGCACTATGAACAGGCATTGCTCGATTATGGTATAAAAGCAGAGCGAATCTATAAGTATGGCTTTGCCTTTGAGGGGAAGAATGTGTTGATTGGGGGAAATTAGAGTCATTAATGTATTATGAATCTGTTGACAAATATAAAAAGGAGCGTTTATGATGCAATTCAGAGATTTACAAAAACAATATCAAAGCTTAAAGGACGAGATTGACCGTGAGATACAGACGGTACTAGATAGTAGTAATTATATATCGGGTTCACAGGTAGTAGAACTGGAGGAACAGCTTGCTGATTATGTAGGAGTAAAGCACTGTATTTCCTGTGCCAATGGTACAGATGCTTTGCAGCTTGCATTAATGGCATGGAATGTTGGACAAGGGGATGCGGTATTTGTTCCTGATTTTACCTTTTTCTCTACGGGAGAGGTAGTTTGTGCATGTCAGGCAACACCGGTTTTTGTGGATGTGGACCCTGCTACCTATAATATGAGTGCACAATCTTTAGAGCAGGCGATTGAAAAGGTTATTGCCCAAGGAGGATTAACCCCTAAGGTAGTAATACCCGTTGATTTATTTGGACAGCCTGCAGATTATGATGCTTTGCTTCCCATTGCCCAGAAATATAATATGTTTGTTCTGGAAGATGGTGCACAGGGCTTTGGTGGAAGTATCCGTAATAAGAAGAGCGGGACATTTGGGGATATTGCAACGACGTCCTTTTTTCCAGCCAAGCCATTGGGTTGTTATGGTGATGGCGGTGCTATTTTTACAGATAATGATGAATGGGCAGGGTTGCTTCGTTCCTACCGTATTCATGGTAAGGGGGAAAGTAAATATGATAATGTGAGAATTGGTATGAATTCGCGGTTGGATACGTTACAGGCGGCTGTTTTAAAAGTGAAGCTAAAGGCATTCGCAGAGGTTGAACTGGATGCGGTGAACCGGGTGGCACAGCAGTATACGGAAGGGTTAAAGGGGCAGGTAGTAACCCCTGTTATCTTGCAGGATTTCTATTCCAGCTGGGCACAGTATACGATTCAGTTGAAGGATAGTGAAACCCGGAATACATTGCAGCAGTTTTTGTAGGAAAAGGGAATTCCTTCTATGATTTACTATTCTAAGCCGATGCATCTTCAGAAGGCATTTGCATATATGGATTATAGTGAGTATTCTTTTGATGTGACGAATCGGTTATGTGATACGGTGCTCTCTTTACCGATGCATCCCTATATGACAGCAGAGGATGTGGAAGTTGTTGTGCAGGCGGTAAAAGCATTATAGAAATGGAAGTGATTTCTGATTCCTTATTATCTTATGTTTTTAAAGAATATGTTGAAAAGTGTAAACTGGGGGAAGAAAAATGAGAAGGTTTTGTTATATTTTTGTTTTTATATCGTTTTTATTTGTATTTACAAGTACCACAATACAATATAGATTCTATCATATAAAAGCAGAGGAAACTTATACAGAGGAGGAGAAGGCACAGGCAAAAGCATGGCTTTCGGCACATGGTTATCCTCCAACAAGAGCAGGAGCAGCACAGGCATACCAAGATTATCTGGATGGTAAATTTGATGATGATTCGCAGGTGCAGGCAGCGGCAAAGGCTAATAATGTGACAACGCAGGATAAACAGAACGATGATGCAACAACAACGGAAGATGCAACAACTGAGGAGATGACTGTTGCAGATAGTACAGAGACATATTCTAATGATAGACTGCCAATTGCTGTGGAAGATACAACAACATCTATGGATTTGAAAAGAGAAGATGGTCAGGAACAGAAGAAACACGACCAGGCAATTGAAAATAACAATATAGCTACGAAGAAAACTGAACCGGCCACCTGGGAGGCGGTGGGAAGCGAGAAAGCAATCGGATGGAAGGATATTTGTTTTCTAGGTGGAGAATTGTTGGTTGTTATTTTTATGGTAATACAGGTAGTAAGAAAAAAATGAAGCACAGTGGTATACATCATGTATCAAACAGGTTCGCTTCCTCTAATAGAAAATTAGAGTATATACTAACCACCTTATGATATTCCTTTTTCCGAAAGGGAATACTATCTCCATTGCTTAACACAAAATTTAAGGCATTGATTCTTGTAATATGATTCATATTAATGATACAGCCACGATAGCAGGGATAGAATTGGGCATACTGGCTTAGCTGTTCACTGATTTCAAAAAAGGAGCGGCGCACACGTTCCACTGTATTATCTGCCTTGTGAATCTGTGTATAATGACCAGAGCTATCACAATAGACGATATCCTTCAGATAAATCTTAAGGGTCCGTTGTCCGGTGGTTAGCTCGATATACTGATTTTCCTTGATTTTTTTCAGATTTAATAATTCTATTGCGGTACAAAGCTGTTGATAATCATACGGTTTTACAAGATAATCCGACGCTTTTACCTTATAGGCATCAATTGCAAAGTCCCTGCTATTGGAAATAAATATTAAGGGGACGAGTCGGTCCTGCTGGCGAATCTGCTTTGCCAAATCTAAGCCATTGCTATCCGTCATATAATAGTCAATAAAAATAATCTCATATTTCTGATTACAGAAGTCATTTAAAAATTCTTTGCATGAAGTATAGTGTTCCAGCTTCAATGTAATATTAAAATCATGCTCCGAAAAATATTGTGTCAGATAGTTTTCTAATGTTTCTCTGTCTCGTTGACAGTCATCAATAATGGCTGCTTTCATTTTTCTCTCCATTCTTTTGTGTTCATAATAATCTTAAATATCTTATACATTATATAGTTTACTCATGTAAAAGTAAATAAGGTACAACAAAAATATTATCATATTTATATAATAACTACCCATAGTTGTTATGTTGTTTTAGAAAAGGGCGTGATATGGTAAATATAGTTTTTTATTGAAGTGCTGCAATTACCTATAAATAAGAGAAAGGAGATTTTTATGGAAAAAATTAATATTGTTAACTGGAACTCTCAAGGTGGTGCAGCTACACAGGAAAAGAGAGATGCACTAGCTAATCAGTTATCTGATTGGAATAAAGACGGACAGGGCTGTATTGTATTTTTGGAAGAGGCTGGCGTGCCGGGATGGACCGGATATACAGAGGGGGAGACATATTCCCTGAATGGGGTTCATTATACATGTATTGCATCATGTGTAGATCCTAAAGCAAGGAATCAACGATGTACTGTAAGTGTTTTAATGCAGAGACAACTGATTGCTAGCAGGGATGTTGAAATAAATTATCTGGTACAGGGGGCTAACAGACTAGTTCCCTATGTTGTTTATAATCATCAGATTGTGTTTGCAGGTATGCATGCAATTGCCAATCTTAGCGAATCCGTGTCTGAAGTAACCAATATTATCAGATATCTGGACAGGGATGAGGCCGGAAATAAGAAGATGCCATGGATGTTAGTCGGGGATTTTAATTCGGAGCCTTCCTGTTATTCACATGATGGGAGAGCAATCTATCCGAACTGCTTAAATACTATTCAATATGATGGTACAAAAACACGTCCTCATTATTGTAAAATGGTTTATTCTTCTGAGCCCACACAGGGGCCTGATGGCGAAAGAGTACGGAATTATGATTATGCATTTATGCAGGAGACAATTGTAAATGTTAATACAATTGACAATGTAATGATTTATGGCTCCCAAAATCAGGTGTTAAGCGACCACAATATGATATGTGTAGGACTGACGATTTAATCGTTTCTTGAATGCTGCATGATTTTAACATTCCTGTATATATTTTCAACAAGCTTGTGTTGTTCCTATATTGCAGGATTTGTTAATCTATGTATGCAGCATTACTTCAAAGAAAAACTGAGTTAAAAAATATAGAAAGAAAGGTGTGATTATTATGTATAATCCGGGACAGGAAATGTCATCAATTAATTTTGGGGCAATTATAGGAGGTACTTTAAATGCTGTCGTTACTGCTCAGAGCCAGTCTGCTAATACTACAGTAGACTTTATCAAAAAGGTTGGCTTTGAAAAAACGCAGATTGAAGATAAGGATGGTACGAAGAGAGAAACAGAGGTGCCAATCAATGTAGCATTTACTTATGATAAGGAGGTTTCCCCGGCACAATTTAAGACCATAAACAAGTGGAATGTAAAGGTTAACGAAGGGGGAACAGGATATCAATCCAGTGATAAAGAAAAATATTCTTTATCGGTAAATGAAACTGCGTTAACTATTAAAGAAATAAAGGTTGAAGGTGGAGCCATCTCTTCTATTAAAATTGAGGAGCTGCCACAGGACATCTCACTTCAGGATGGTGCTAAAGTTACATTAGAGTATAAAGGTGATAGAGGGGAGTCCTTTAAAGATGCAGAGCTGGTAATGGAACTAAACCAGACTTACGAGGAGGTTCCTGCATTAATCCAGAAAATGCAGATTCAGGTACCTCTTTTAACGATGGTGCCTATCCCATTTATCAAGATTGAGAATGCAGATATTGAATTCAATGCTAAGATTAACTCTGTTAGCAATCAGGAGTCGAGCAGTGTCACAGACACGAAGGTAAACAGTGGTGTTAGTCATGGATTTTGGACCAGGGCCAGTATCAATGCCTCTGTTTCTAATCAGAGCAAACACAGTAATTCAGAGGAAGTCAAAAAGGATTATTCCTTAAATATAAAGGTGCATGCGGTACAGGATGATATGCCTGCGGGTGTGTCCAGGATTCTTGATATGCTGGAGGATTCTATTATAGCAAGACCAATGAATGCACCGAAGGAGCCGGCAAAGGTGGAAAAGAGTGACACCTCTAATTAATAGGTTGACTGCCGCTATTTATTACTAATTGTATAGTGTCAGCAATTCCTTGTGTTTTGCTGACACAATTTTATAGTCAAAGGTAAAGGAGTGTACACATTATGGTAAAATTAAGCGAATTTGTAGGAGAAATGATTTCAGAGTTTTCAAAGGCACGTCAGATGGCGGATGCGGCGACTGTGCAATTAAGCCAGAGTTATCATGCCGATGCCTTTTTAAAGGAGATGCCGGTACCCCATTATACTGTTCAGGAAGCAGATGTATCGTTTCCGCTAGCGGTTGTGGAGATGTCCTCGGATTCTCCAAAGGACAGAAAAGATAATATTTTATCGGCAATCAAGCTTAAATTGCCTGCCATTTTGTTACAGGCATTAAAGGATACCTACATAGAGAGGATAGAAGCAGAGCGTGAGGAGGAGGAGAAGGAGCGTCAGGCGAAACTGAGCCAGAATGTAAATAACAGTGAGCAGAAAGCAGCTTCACCGAATCCTAAGACGGTAAAGATAGAGGATAAACTGATAAAACAGTACCGTCAGTCAACGGATGCAATGTGTATAAGGCTGCATAAAAAGATGAAGTCCTATCTGAACAGTATTAATTTAGAAGTTACCAAGCTTTTGGATATTAAGGACATTTTTATTGATATGCTGCACAAGGAATATATTGACGAGTTTTATTCCAATAAATATACAACTGATTCCCGCCCATTGGAAGATGAGGATATCTTAGCTTCTCTGATTCTTTCGGTTGCCAATAAGTTGTTTTTTGAATTTGTGAAAACGGACGTCGAGGATGGTATTTTAATTGATGCTGCTACAGGACGTTTAAATGAGTACAACAATAAGGGGACGATGTTACAGGTGACATTAAAGATTAAAGAGCAGGATTTGGATTTGGTTATTGTAGAGGAACCTGAGAAAAGAAATACAAAACGATTTTTATCTCTTAGCTGACAAATTAGGAGTGAGTAGATGATTTTATTTTTTGTAATGCAGGAATATGACGAGCAATTACGGGAGCTTTCCCGGATTATGGAACTTTTGGATAAGGATTTACAGTCTTTGAACCAGAATGCCATACAGCTAGTAAAGAATCTGGAGGAGAGGGCACAGAAATATTCCCTTCCGATACAACCGAAACTTGCATTGGTGCGGGGAACGCTTCTATGTGGATATCAGGAGGAAAAACAGGGACAATTGAACCGGAAAGAAAAAGCGGCAGCGAAAAAAAGTTTTATTGTTAATCAACTTTCTATAGCAGTCTCGTGTATAGAAGAGTATTTTCAGACAGCCAGAAAGCAATTTGAGGAGTGCGAAAAGCTGTGTGGGCAAATTATTATGCATGCATATAGTAAGGGGTTGCATAAGGAAACACAGGATTTATTTTCGCTAGTGGCAGTGGATGTTGAATTATCACCTCATCTGGCTAATGTGATAGCATTAATCGGTTCAGTAAATGCCAGAGTAATTTTTGAGCAGGCGAAGAGAGCTGTAAATCAACTAGTATAATCGTACGATGTACTATATACTTTTTTCGATTTTGCGATATAATGTAAAGTAGGTTTACTGGTTGACATAGATTATACTGCTTTCTTAACTTTCGATACTGGGAAAGATAGAATAGGAGTATGCTGAATATGATAAACAAAAGAACGGAGATTGGGGAAAATATTCGAAAAACAAGATTGGAGAAGGGATTGACACAGGAGAATCTGGCAGAACGGATGTGTCTGATACAGAATAACGGCAAGGGAGGCAATCCGCAAACGGTTTCGAGAATTGAAAATGCAGTGAATGATTTTGGAATTGATACCCTTCTGGTTGTTGCGGAGGCATTAGAGGTTTCTCCGCAAAGCTTGCTTCCAGTCACAGATTCCACCTGTGAACAGACGGAATCTGCTTTTGCTATCTTGTTACAGACAGAACAGGACAATGGAGAACAGCTACAAATTATTTTGTCTGTCTTGAAGCAATTACTGGAGATAGTAGACAGGCAGTAGAAAGGATTTGCCGGTCTGCTATATTGTAAGAATGATGCCCCACCAGCTTGCTGTGGGGTATTTATTTTTCAGGTCTGTCTACCTGAATAGAGGCTATGCGTTCCAGATTTTTGGTATGATAGGCAATGTCTGCAGGTGTTATGAACATAGATTCAAAGGGCAGATCTGTATGTAAAAGTTTGGAAATCTTTTTTATCTTCTTTTGGAATAGATGGACGGCGGGAAGAATGTTTGGGTATTCTTTTACAGAGAGACACTCTGTAGGTTCTTGCTCCATCTGTTCTATCAGTATTTGTGCCAGTTCCTCAGGCTGCTCTGTTGCGATGTCATCTGTTCCCAATAGCTCATCTGTAATGGCATAGTCACTGTAAGGTAGCTGTGCGAGGCAGGTGGGGGAGGCAGCATTGCCGGAAGAATTATACATGGTACCATTTTCTACTTTTAGCCGATAATCTCCTCCACAGTCATAGTAAGCCTGATAGACAAATTGGGAGCAAATCATGGCGTCCTCCTTATGCCGCAATATTATTTTCTCAATCAATACATCCAATTGTTTGGCAGCAGTGAGAATGATTTTGTTACAGATTGGAAGGAGATGCCGTTGCATGGTGGCACTTTGTAATACAATTACTCCTGCTAAAATTACGAGTGCGGGAAAATCATACCGTGCCTTCGCACGACGGTATTTGTCTGCGGCTTTTAATATGGGCTTTGCGTTAAGCTCCGGTTTTAACCGCATAACATAGGCGTTATCTCCGGGTGAAATTGTGACAGGATTAATACAGACGCCCGGTGCAATCATTTCTATTACAGAATTTTCTGAGTATAAAATGACAGCGTGGGATACGTCGGAGGCGGTCAGCTTTGCAATGGTATTGCCGAGCCAGTCGCCCTCTGTTTTAAATAGGATAATATCTCCTTTTTTCAGTGTTGTATTCATAGTGTAACCTCCTTAAATATAATTAAATTGTATTGATAAAATCTGTCTGGCTAGATCAGACGAATTTTATTTATGAAAAAATATTATGGAAACAGAGAAGGTATCTGCCTGAGGCAAAAAATTTATGATTCCGTTGTGCAGGTTGACAATTTTGCGGATAGATAAAATGCCAATACCCATGCGGTCTTCCTTCGATGAGAAATAGTTTCCATCTGGAGATGTTTTTATTACTCCATTGTAGGAGTTATCAATCTGAATCATAATTTTGTCATTTATGTCTGTTATTAAGATGCGGATGAAGGTTTCTAAGGATGTCTGGCGCATGCAGGCTTCTATTGCATTTTCCAGCAGATTACCGAACAGGATTGTAAGCTCGGAATCGGAAAAATCGCTAAAGTTGATGTTCCCAATTGTTATCTTAAAGGATATATTGTTTTTCTTTGCTAAGGCCTCATAATATTGTAACAGGGCGTTTAAAGCATAATGTTCACAATAAACAATGCAGGAATCAGAAGGAAGCTCTTTGGTATATTGAAGAACATAGGCTTTTAGCCCCGAAATATTTTCATCAGCAATATATGCCTGCAACACAGTCATAATCTGTCGTATATCATGTCGTGCATGACGGGCCTCCTCAATTTTGTGATGCAGGTATTCAAATTGTAATTTTTGTAATGAGAGCTGGTAATTTTCTGATTTCAGCAGCATAATCTGATTGCTTTCCTGAACCAGACGGGCAGCAATATAAGTGATAAAGATTGCTCCTATTGTTAAGAACATTCCATATAATACGTTTTGTGGGTGGGAACAAAAGGAGATAATTCCTCCGTTTGTATAAAGGTTATAATAATAACACAAACAGAAGATGGCAGGGACAATCCAGAGCATCCGCCATATTTTATCGTTTTCTGGAAATTTTATCAGTGGTCTGATATGTTTCTCCGTAAGGATAAATATAATGGGATAGCTTACCAATAAAATTCCTAACGTTATCAGACTGCTTATCCACGAATACGGATTTATGGTAAGCTGTTGTATAAAGTTTATTTTAATGTAGTTAAACAGAATGCTGATAAAACTGCCATAATTAAGGATTAATAGTAACACAAACAGAAGCCGGAAGATGGAACAGCGAACACATACTCTATATGTAATCAGATAGACGATAATCCAAAATGCAGAAAAAAAGCCCGCAAGATTGTGGTGCATTACGGCAAGTATTCTGCATGAACAAAGCCCAAGAAAAAGGAAGAGAAAGAGAATTGCTGTTTTTTGCATAGACAGACGTATTCTGTCACGAAAGGGGGTAAGGGCTAAAACTACCATAGGAATTAAATCAATTGTTTCAAATAATAACATTTCTAAAATCATTTGTATGTTCATCTGTGCAACCTCACTATGTGAAAATAAATAAAAGCTTAACAACACTTTAAATAATATAATATATTTTGCTTGATGTAAATCTTTAAATGTCAAAAAATGTTTTTGATTGCCACCAAATAGTGTTTAAAATTATTGTATGATATAATAAATTGTCGAAATGAGGAATCCCAAGAAGTAGCAAGGCTTTCTCATGACTGGTGTGCACACAATTAAAAAATATGATTGGAGGAATGTTGTATGGCGAAAACAATAAGTACTACATTAGGTGAGGTTATTGTAGTGGAGATGGATCCCATTGAGGAAGACAGTGGATATCGTTGGAATCTGAAATGGATTCCTGCAGGGCTGCAATTTTTGGAGCAGCAGGTATTGGAGCAGGAGGACGATAAGATAAAGCAGAGATTTTTATTCTTAAGTGTAACCCAATATGGTGGGGACGCTGCAACGATTGTATTTGTCCTGCAGTCGGATGACGATTTGAATGATGTAAAGGATAGTAAGGAAATAAAGGTTGACTGGAATGCGAATCTACAATTTGTTTCCTATAATCCTAATATTGCAGGTGCAGATGTTTCTAATGTCGCTAAAAAGTATGGCTTCCCGCGTATGACAATTGATGATCAGCCATTTTTAAAGCACAGGAATATGGCAGGCGGCGAGAATGATTACTGTGGGATAAGCAATCAAATGTATGGCTATCCCTGTTTTTATCAGACAACAATGCCTTATGAACCACGGCCATTAGTGGCGTATGGTTATCCTTGTGCTACGCAGACAGCAATGCCTTATGGTATGGTATATGGGCAGGATGCGGGAATGAAGTATGGCTATCCGTGCATGACACAGGCTGCAATGCCTTATGGTATGGTATCTGATAATACGGCTATGATATATGGTTTCCCTGTGGATGCGGGAATGAAGTATGGTTATGCATGTACCGCACAGACATCTATGCCGTATGGATATGGTTGGCCAAATTATGATGGGAAATAAAATAAAGACGAAAGAGGGAACAGTATGATGAACTATCAACCAGTAACCTGTGTGTGGGAAGTAACAATGGGATGTAATATGCGTTGTGGACATTGCGGTTCTTCCTGTGCACAAGCATTACCTGATGAATTGAATACAGAGGAAGCGTTAGAGCTTTGTGACCAGCTTGTAGATATAGGATTAAAATGGGTTACCCTGTCCGGAGGGGAGCCATTGACGAGAGCAGATGTTTTTCAACTGGTAGAATATCTTAGCAGCCGGGGTGTGGCGGTAAATATGATTACCAACGGCTGGTTTTTAGATAAGGAGACGGCACATAAATTAAAGAAGAGCGGTATTGCTACGGTGGCAATCAGTATTGATGGAACGGAACAGATTCACGATAAGGTACGCACAGAGGGTGCATTTGCCCATGCAAGAGAGGCATTTACTAATTTAAAGCAGGAGGGAGTTTCGACTGGTGCGGTCACTACAATTACAAAATTAAATCTTCCCATTCTGGATGAATTAAAAGAAGAGCTGATTGCAATGGGTGTTGATTCGTGGCAGCTGCAATTGGGGCTTCCCATGGGTAATTTGAAGGAGCAGACGGATTGGGTGATTGAGCCAGAGAGTGTGACAGATATTATAAGGTTCAGCTGTCAGACTGCGAAAGAGGGAAGAATAAAGATTTTCCCGGCAGATTGTATCGGTTATTATACATGGCAGGAGCTTGAGGTAAAACGGATTTCTTATGGAACCAATCAGGTTAGTATCTGGGATGGCTGTAATGCAGGTATCCGAGGCTTTGGCATACTACATAACGGCGACATATTAGGCTGTACTTCCATACGTTCCAAGGAGTTTATTGAGGGCAATATTAAGGAGAAAAGTCTGGTGGACATCTGGGAGGATGAGAATGCATTTGCCTGGCGGAGGAATATGAACCGGCAGCAATTGTCGGGGAATTGTAGTGTCTGTCATTATGCGGATAAATGTCTGGGCGGCTGTCCGAATACCAGGCTGACAATGAAAGGGGATATACATCAGGATAATCCCTACTGTGCCTATTACCAGCATATGGAGAAACAAAAAGAAAGGTATGCAGGGGAACCGGATGTAACGAAATTGTTTTCCCTGGCACAGCAAAACATTGCTGCTTGTGAGTATCAGGATGCTGCGATAATACTGGAACAATTATTAAAAATAAAGCCGGAGCATATAGAGGCTTTGAAAGCAAAGGGCTTTTGTGATTATCAGTGTGGCTGCTATAAACAATGCCTTTTAGACAACAGGAAGGCAATGGAAATTAATCCCGATGATGCCTATGCAGTGAGAGGCGTTGCCATGGGCTTATATGCTACCGGAGATAGAGCCAATGCACTAAAATTGATGGGACGTGCTGTTGAAATGACAAGATATCAGGATGGCGATATGGTGAATGATTATCTGATTATGCAGCAAGGCTAGTGTACGAAAAAGAATCTCATAGAAATATGGGATTCTTTTTTTGACGTATGAGAAAGAAGCAATTTACGCAGTAAATTAGCGGATTTCGAATGTTTGCAGGATTGTAGGAGTTGTGAAACAACGGAGCAATCCATGGCATCCGTTGGGGTCAAAATACCTTTTGACCCCAACATTATAATATGCTAAAATGGCAGAAGTATGGAATGTGCAGGACCGTTGGCAGACAGACTGATGTGGTGGATATAAAAGAGGGTACTATGGGTATACGGCGTGTAGTGAATTATGGAAAGCATTTGTTGGATAATATTATAACCTTTTTTAAATGGATGGTTCTCGGTGTTTTGGTTGGTATCATTGTTGGTTTAGTTGGTGTCAGCTTTTATAAGCTTTTAGAGCATGCTGGTAATCTCTGTTCTGAGAATCCGTGGCTGCTTTACTTGCTGCCTGTGGGAGGTCTTGTCATTGCTTTTTTGTATCGCTATTGGATGAAACAGAAGGATAAGGGGACGAATCTTGTTTTGGCAGCAATAGCTGCTAACAAGGAGATTACGCCGAGGCTCGGTCCTTTAATTTATGTGGCGACAGTGGTTACGCATTTGTTTGGCGGCTCTGCCGGAAGGGAGGGAGCAGCCTTTCAGATTGGCGGCTGTATCGGTAATTTGTTAGGGCGGATACTGAAGCTTGATGAGAGTGATAAGCATACCATTATCATGTGTGGTATGAGTGCAGGTTTTGCTGCATTGTTTGGTACTCCTATGGCAGCAGCAGTATTTGCTATGGAGATTATTAGTGTTGGTGTGATGTATTATGGAGCTTTGGTGCCTTGTGTGGTGGCATCCTATGTCAGCGTGACAGTGGCGGGGCATTTTGATATTGCTCCGGTTCGCTTTTCCCTAACTTCAGTGCCGGGGTTTACTCTAGTACCAGTTTTTAAAGTGCTGGTGCTCGCTTGTCTTTGTGCAGCAGTTAGCGGATTGTTTTGTTTTATTTTGCACAAAACGGGACAGCTATATCGCAGTCATTTTGAGAATCCATTCGTAAGGGTAGTGGTAGGTGCTATCATTGTAATTGTTCTTACTTTTTTGGTGGGCTGTCGGGATTACAATGGTGATGGTATGCATATTATCCGTAATTGCTTTACAGGTGCGGCGGTAGCATACTTTGCTTTCTTCTGGAAAATACTCTTTACGGCAGCAACTTTGGGAGCTGGTTTTAAGGGAGGGGAGATTGTCCCCAGCCTTTTTGTTGGTGCTACCTTTGGACACACCTTTGGCAGGCTTATTGGTTTTTCCCCTGTATTTACATCTGCAATTGGCATGATTGGGGTGTTCTGCGGTGTGACCAATTGTCCGATTACTTCTCTGTTGCTGGCATTTGAGATGTTTGGGTATAAGGGGGCATCCTATATGGTTCTTGCTGTTGCCGTTAGTTATATGTTATCCGGTTACTATGGATTATATGATTCGCAGAAGATTATGTATTCGAAGATGAAGACGAGTTATGTGAACCGCAGGGTGAACAATAAGACAGATTAATATTTGGCAAGATTATGCTGGATTCTTGATGGTGTAGTTACTGTTTATGGATACGAAGTGAAAAATTTTATTTGGAGGTACATGGGACATGAATGAGAAATGGTTCTATCAGAAAAGGCTGGCTCAAAAGCAAGCGTGCAAAAAGGGCAGGTTTAGCAGGGTAAGAGGGGGGCTTGCACTGATTCTCACTATTATTATAATGATACTTTCGGTGTCTGCTTATCCCGCATTAGCAGTGACTGAGGAAGAGGCAGCAGCTACGGTTAAGGGAATCGATGTGTCAGAGTTTAATGGTCTGGTAGACTATGAAGCAGTGAAAAAAGCGGGCTATAGTCATGTCATGGTTCGTTCTGGTGCAGGGAAATCCTATGTAGACCCCAATTTTACCTTGAATTATGGAGCCGCCGGGGCAGCGGGATTACAGCGAGGTGTTTATCACTATAGCTATGCTACTACTGTGGAGGATGCCAAGGAAGAGGCGAAAGCGTGTCTTAAAATACTAGATAACCGCAATTTGGAATATCCGGTTGCATACGATATAGAGGAGGATGCTGCATTTGAAACCGGTAAGGACAATGTGACTGCGATGGCGGTAACCTTTTGTGAGATAATAGCAGCGGCAGGCTACCAGCCCATGATATATGCCTCCTTAAATAAATTAAATGATTATTTTGATTATAATTCTATTTCCAAATATAAGATATGGGTTGCGAATTATGATGTGGATTATCCGAATTATGCTTATCCGTATGCCATGTGGCAGTATAAGATTGGCAGTGTGAAGGGAGCGAATACCGGTGGTGGAGAATGTGATGTAAATTATATTTACGAGCAGTTTGTCGAGGCGGCTTCTATTACTGTCAGCCAGACAGAGCTTGCGTTAGAGATTGGTGAGGGAAGGGTTTCTTCTGCAACGCTATCTGCAGTAGTAGGCAATCCGGAAGCAACCAATAAGCATGTAAATTGGAGCTCAGAGGATGAAAAGGTTGCTGTGGTCGATGCGAATGGTGTGGTAGCAGCAATTGGTAATGGGACGACCAATATTGTTGCCAGTACGGTAAATGGGATTACAGCAAAATGTGCCGTGACAGTAACAACTCCGGCAACAGCGATTGCGATTGGCAACAAAAGCCTGACAATTGGCAAAAAGGAAACGTTTTCCCTGATTCCACAATTGACGCCAGAGACTTCTACGGATGCAACTCACTATGTCAGTTCAGATGAAAAGATAGTACGGGTTAACGATGATGGTACGCTAACCGGAGTTGCCAAGGGTTCTGCAGAGATTACTGCTACTACAGACAGTGGGGTGACAACGACAGTTACGGTTACCGTTAAGAAGGCACCTTGGAAGCTAAGTGGTGTTCCGCTTTTTCATAAGATGAAGGTTCATGATACGTATCAGATGAAGTGTGAGCTGCCAAAGGATTCTGCCAGCAACCAGATATCCTATTATTCCCGCAATAAATACCGGGTTTCAGTTGATGAGAATGGTAAGGTAGAGGCATTGAAGACAGGCTGGTGTCTATTAAGGGCGAAGACCTATAATGGGAAAAAGGAATGGATGCTGGTTCATGTGGTAGAATAGACCTAAGGAGGGGCCCACGCAGTGGGAGGATACCCTTAGGTCGGCTTGCTTTAGAGTAAAGATTGATTAGTAATTATGGTAGAGTAGACCTAAGGAGGGACCCACGCAGTGGGAGGATACCCTTAGGTCGGCTTGCTTTAGAGTAAAGATTGATTAATAATTATGGTAGAATAGACCTAAGGAGGTGTTGTCATGAAGCGTGCAATATGGATTGTGCTTGATAGTGTGGGTATGGGGGAGCTGCCGGATGCCAAACAGTTTGGTGATGTCGGAGCCAATACGATATTGTCAGCATCTAAGGCAGTAGATGGTTTTGATTTGCCGAATATGCGTAACCTCGGCTATGGGAATATTGTTGGTATGAGAGGCATTTCACCGGTGGAGAAACCAATGGCAGCTTATGGTAAGCTAAAGGAGCTGTCCAATGGAAAGGATACCACGATTGGACATTGGGAGATGGTTGGTATCTATACACCAAAGGCGTTTCCGACGTATCCTAATGGTTTTCCCAAGGAAATTATGGACGAATTTCTTTTAAGAACCGGGGAAAAGGGCTACTATGGGAATCTTGCGGCTTCCGGTACTAAGATTATTGAGGAATATGGGCAGGCACAGATGGAAAGCGGTTTTCCGATTATTTATACCTCTGCGGACAGTGTGTTTCAGATTGCGGCACATGAGGAGGTCATTCCGGTGGAGCGGCTATATGAGCTATGCCGTATTGCAAGAGAGCTTCTGACAGGGGAGCATGAGGTTGCAAGAGTCATTGCAAGGCCTTATATTGGCACACCGGGGAATTTCAAACGGACGTCAAACCGCAGGGATTTTTCTAAGCTTCCGGATTCTGCAAATACATTATGTCATTTAAAAGATGCGGGATATACGGTAGCTGCTGTAGGTAAGATAGAGGATATCTTTGCCGGAGTAGGAATCACAGAGGCAAAGCATACCAAGGATAATATGGATGGGGTAGATGTGACCTTGGAGTATATGGAGACGGTAAAGGATGGGTTAATTTTTACGAATCTTGTAGAGTTTGATTCGACATGGGGGCATCGGCGGGATGCAGTGGGTTATGCAAAAGGTCTGATGGATTTCGATCGTCGTCTGCCTGAGCTTATTTCGGCAATGAAGGAAGAGGATGTACTTTTTATTACAGCCGACCATGGATGTGACCCCGGCTTTAAGGGAAGTGACCATACGAGAGAATATGTGCCCATACTTGCCTACCGTAAGGGAATGAAGTCAGTAGATTTGGGAATAGGTAAGACCTATGCTGATATTGGACAGACGGTATGTGAGATGTTTGGGGTTAAGAAGGTACCCAATGGGGAGAGCTTTTATAATAAGCTTGATAGAAGGTAGGGATGCTTATGAGAATGTATGATATTATTGAAAAAAAGAAGCAAAGTGAGTCCTTAACAAAAGAGGAGATTTATTATGTTGTAAATGGGTTTACCAATGGTACAATTCCCGATTACCAGATGTCTGCTTTTTTAATGGCGGTATATTTTCAGGGAATGACAATGGAGGAAACGGTTGATTTGACGATGGCGATGGCAGAAAGTGGAGATACACTGGATTTGTCTGCGATTCATGGGGTAAAGGTCGATAAACATAGTACAGGAGGAGTGGGAGATAAGACTTCTTTGATTATTGGTCCTATGCTTGCCTGTCTCGGTATTCCCGTAGCGAAGATGAGTGGCAGGGGACTTGGGCATACCGGAGGAACGATTGATAAGCTGGAGAGCTTTCACGGATTTTCTACAGTACTATCGCAGGAAGATTTTATTCGGCAGGTAAATGATATTTCCTTTGCACTGGTAGGACAGACAGCCAATCTTGCCCCGGCAGATAAGAAGATATATGCCCTTAGGGATGTGACGGCAACAGTGAATCAGATGAGTCTGATTGCAAGTTCTATTATGAGTAAGAAAATTGCTGCAGGGGCGGATGTTATTGTGCTTGACGTTAAGACCGGAAGCGGAGCCTTTATGGAGACCGTTGAGGATGCACAAGAGCTTGCCCGGATTATGGTTTCCATCGGCAGGATGGCAGGAAGGAAGACGATTGCTGTTATCTCTGATATGAATGAGCCGCTTGGGCATAATGTTGGTAATGCGTTAGAGGTTAAAGAAGTCATTGAGGTGCTTCGTGGTAATGGGGAGGAACGGCTAAGGGAGCTTTCCCTTACCTTAGCAGCCTATATGGTTCTTGGAGCAGGAAAGACTAAGGATTACGACGAGGCAAGAGCACTGCTTCAGGAGACGATTGACAGTGGAGCGGCTTTAAAGAAGCTTGCCCAGTTTGTTCAGCATCAAGGTGGAGAGCCATTGCAGGTGTTTGAGCCAGAGCGTTTAAAAGTAGCAGAGCATACGCTTTCGGTTACGGTAGAACAGGAGGGATATCTCGCTTCCTGTATCAACAGGGAGGTCGGCATGGCATCGCTCATCCTTGGTGGTGGAAGAGAGACGAAGGAAAGTGAGATTGACTTAAGTGTAGGTCTTGTAATTCACTACAAATTAGGTGATTATATAAAGAAGGGAGATAGCCTTGCAACGATATATGGTAATGACCAGCAAAAGATGATACTGGCAAAGGAGCGATTGTTAAAGGCATATACGATAGCAGATGCCCCACCAGTAAAACAGCCCCTTATAAAAGCCATCATAACAGAAAATGATTTGTAACGCAAACTTCATATGAGAAGTTTGTGTTACAAATTACTTGTTTTCGTACTATTCCAGTTTTTTCGGGAATAAACTACTTCTAAAGAGAAGCGTTTTGAGGGACGTATGGAGCGAAGCAATTTTATTTTTTCAAAAATGAAACAGTGTCTGGCGTTTTTGCTGGTGGCTGTTGTTATGATGTCATGGTTACCGATTGGTGCTATGGCAAAGGAACAGAGTAAGATAACTTTTCCAGATAAGCTTTTGAACAAAAAAAAGACAGAACAGCAGAATGAAACGGGAAATCAAGCCGATTTATCACTGAGTTGTGAATCGGCTGTTTTGATGGAACCGATTACCGGCAAGGTACTCTATGAAAAAAATAAGGATAAGCAGCTTCGCCCTGCCAGTGTTACAAAGGTTATGACGTTGTTATTAATTATGGAGGCGATTGATAAGGGGAAATTTACATACGAGGATACGGTGAGTGTCAGTGCCCATGCTGCCAGCATGGGAGGGTCTCAGGTCTTTTTGGAGGAAGGGGAGACACAGACTGTTCGGGATATGTTAAAATGTATTGTGATTTCTTCTGCCAACGATGCCTGTGTTGCTATGGCAGAATATGTTTCCGGAAGCGAGGAAGCCTTTGTTGCGGCAATGAATGAACGTGCCAAGGAGCTTGGTATGGCGAATACCAATTTTGTCAACGCCTGTGGTCTGGATGCGGATGGACATCTGACGACTGCTTATGATATTGCTTTGATGTCTAGGGAATTGACGAGGAAGCACAAGGATATCTTTGAATTTACGACCATATGGATGGATACCATTACCCATACGACAGCGAAGGGAAGCTCAGAATTCGGGCTTTCTAATACAAACAAATTAATTAAACAGTATAATGGGGCAACGGGGTTAAAAACGGGTTCTACCTCCCTTGCCAAATTTTGCCTTGCCGCTACTGCGACGAGGGATAATATGGATATGCTGGCGGTAGTCATGGCTTGCCCGGATTCCAAGGTGCGGACGAAGGAGGCTTCCAAGCTTTTGGATTATGGCTTTGCCAATTGCAGTGTATATGAGGATAAACAGGTGATAGAAAAGCCGCTGACTATGAAGGTGGAATGTGGTAAAAAAGATTCTGTTGCAGTTTTGCCAAAAGAAAACTTTCAATATGTATTCACAAATGGCGGGAATAGTGGTAAGATAACAAAACGGTTAAAAGTCAAAAAGAAGGTTACTGCTCCGGTTAAAAAGGGGGATAAGGTCGGTAGTGCAACCTATTATCTTGATAAGGAAAAGCTTGGCAGTGTTGACCTCGTTGCAGCAACACCGGTAAAACGGTGGGACTTTATGCATTGTTTCAAACAGATAGGGTTATTCTATTTGTTGGGGCATGAGACCTAAAGGATGAAGAAAAATGGATGTTGTTACTATACTGGAAATCGTTATAGGGATAAGTGTTGTTCTTGTCCTATGGACGACAATTGAAAACCATATTTTTACGGTTACCTCTTACCAGCTTAAAGAAGAGAAGCTTCCAAAGGAATTTGACGGAGTAAAGCTTATGTATCTGGTTGACCTTCATAATACCAGTTATGGAAGGGATAACAGGCGGTTAAAGGCAGCCATCGAAAAACAGCAGCCGGATTATGTTCTGGTGGGTGGTGATTTTTTGTCTAAACCGGATGATAATTTTGTTGCTGCCATCGATTTGCTTTCTTTTTTAGCAAAACGGTATCCGGTTTATTTTGTAAATGGTAACCATGAGACCAGGATGAAGCATAATCCCGAGAAGTATCGTGAGCTTTATCAGGATTTTTATAGCATGCTTACAGGCTTAGGGATTAAGCCGCTTTCCAATAAGAATGTAGTGCTTAAAAGGGGAGCGGCACAGATCAGATTACATGGTTTGGAGCTTGATGAGAGCTATTACAAGCGTGGGCGGGAAAAGCCATTAACTAAACAGGCGATGGTGCGTGCATTAGGGCAATGTTCTCATAAAGAATATCATATTCTGCTCGCCCACACCCCGAATTATTTTGAAAGCTATGCGGACTGGGGGGCAGATTTAACCCTTGCCGGACATAATCATGGAGGGATGGCACGGATTCCGGGAGTGTGTGGGGTACTCTCTACACAGGCGCGCCTGTTTCCCCCCTATACAAAGGGCCTCTACCGTATTCCTCCCTACAAAATGCTTGTGTCCGCAGGACTTGGCAGCCATACGATTAAGGTGCGGTTTTTTAACCCGCCAGAGGTGGTTATGGTAACGCTTTATAGTGGGAAGGACAACTAGTGTACTGTATCATTCATTTTCAGCCAAACGACGCAGGATGAATTTTCACTCTGCAAGGCGGCTGAATGAGGCGATGCGGTGGCATCGTCGATTGATGCTAACGTAGCAGATGAAAGTTCAAGCAAGTGGTTTGACGAAATATGAACGATACAGTACACTAGTGTACTGTTGAATTAAGAAAGGAACAGTTGTGGAAGAGATTGCATACAAATTAGAAGCCTTTGAAGGTCCTCTTGACCTGCTGCTTCATCTGATAGAAAAAAATAAGGTGAGTATTTATGATATTCCGATTGTAAAGATTACGGAGCAGTATCTTAGCTATGTATCTAAGATGCAGCGAAGTGACATGGATGTCATGAGTGAATTTTTGGTAATGGCGGCAACGCTGCTTCGGATTAAGTCAAAGATGCTTCTTCCAAAGGAAGAGAAGGAAGAGGAGGAGACAGGAGACCCAAGACAGGAGCTTGTGGAGCGGTTGATTGAATATAAAAAATATAAATACGCTGCATTGGAGCTTAAGGATATGGAGATTGACGCCGGACGCAGCTTTTATAAAAAGAAGCTGCTCCCTAAAGAGGTACTTGAATATCAGGAGGAGATTGACCCTATGGAGATTGTATCCGAAATGGACATTAATCTTGCCAGTCTCAATTCTATATTTCAAGATGTAATGAAGCGGATGACGGATAAGGTTGACCCTGTAAGAAGTAAGTTTGGACGCATAGAGAAGGAAAAAATCAGTGTGGATGACAAAATGAAGTTGATTCGGGAACGGATGCGGGGGCTTGGCGGTATCCATTTCAGAAGTCTATTGGAGGCACAGGCGACGAAGTTTGAGGTAGTTGTCACCTTCCTTGCGGTATTAGAGCTTGTGAAGACAGGTATTGTGATGGTACGTCAACAGGAACAGTTTGGGGAAATCTTTCTGGATTCGTTAGAAGAGTAACAAAGGAGCAGGAAACATGGAATTAGAGCAATTGTTAGGTGCGATAGAAGCAATTTTATTTTCGATGGGGGAGGCAGTTCCTGTGAAGGATATTGCGGTTGCCATTGAACAGGATGAGGATACAACAATAAAGCTGATACATAATCTGATGGACAAGCTGAATCAGGATAAAAGGGGGATTCAGATTATTGAGCTTGATGATGCTGTGCAGATGTGTACCAAAACAGAGTATTATAATGTGCTTACCAAGCTTATAAATCAGCCGAAAAAACATGTTTTATCAGATGTTATGTTAGAGACATTGTCAATCATTGCTTACCGCCAGCCGGTAACCCGCCAGCAGATTGAAACCATTCGCGGGGTAAAATGCGACCATGCGGTTAATAAGCTGATTGAATACAATCTGGTATGTGAGGTTGGACGGTTAGAGGCACCGGGACGGCCAATATTATTTGGAACGACAACGGATTTCTTAAGATGCTTTGGGGTCGCCTCCGTGGATGATTTACCGACAGTAGATTCCGTGAAGCTGGAAGATTTTAAGCAGGAGGCGATTGCGGAAGCACAAATGGAGCTGGATGTATAGAGAAGAAGGGCTTTTATATCTGTATCAGGGGATATCTATTTTATAAAGGAGTGTCTATTCTAAATGAAGGAATTGATTCACAGAAGAAATAAAATTGAAGAGAACCTGCCGAAGGAATTGGAGGGAATTGTATTAAAGCAGAGGGAGAACCTCAGAAATCGGCTAAAGGATGGCGGACGACGCAGGGTGCAGCAGCTCATCTATGGCAGGACATTAATTATTATTGTGCTGTTATTGCTTCAGATATACCTGTTGCTGAGTATGGTATTCTGGCTTCAGGAATATTCTATGGCAATCTATGGTGCATTAGAGCTGCTGGCATTAATTACTGTTGTGGTTATTATGAACCAGCGGGAGAATCCTTGCTTTAAGATGTCCTGGCTTGTTTTAATCATTATTTTTCCTATTGTTGGAGCAGCACTTTATGTTTATGTCCAGAATCAGATTGGTTCCAAGGTTGCGGCTTGGAGGCTTAAGCAATTCAAGCAGGAGTGTGAGCCGATGCTGAAACAAAAAGAGGAAGTATTTAATCGGCTGAAGCAGGAGGATTTACATGTATCCGGTCTTGCAAATTATATTCATTCCTCTTCTGGCCATCCGGTTTACCAGCATACGAAGGCAGAATATTTTCCAATTGGGGAGGAGAAATTTCGCCGGCTGCTTCTGGAGCTGAACAATGCGCAAAATTTTATCTTTTTGGAGTATTTCATTATTCGTGAAGGAATTATGTGGGATTCCGTTTTAGAGATTTTGAAACGGAAGGTAAAGGAGGGTGTGGAGGTACGGGTTATGTATGATGGACTTTGTACTTTCACCAATGTTCCTGCTGGCTACTATAGGGAGCTTCGGAAAATGGGTATTCATTGTAAAGTATTTGGAAGTATTAAGCCATTGCTTTCAACCGTACAGAATAACCGTGACCACAGAAAGATTGCAGTGATTGATGGAAAAATCGCTTTTACTGGTGGTATTAATCTGGCAGATGAATATATCAATGAGTACAACCGTTTTGGGCATTGGAAGGATACCGCAATTATGTTAACGGGGGAAGTGGTACAAAGCTTTACGATTATGTTTTTAAATACATGGAACATTGACAGTGTAAAGCAGGAGAATTACGAACCTTATCTGCTTCCATCCAGAGCATGCCAGCATATACAAAGTGATGGATTTTTGATTCCCTATGCTGACAATCCCTTTGATGAGTTCTATGTGGGAAAGCATATTTATCTGGACATTGTTGCTAGTGCCAATCATTATGTGCATATCATGACTCCTTATCTGATTCTGGATAATGAAACTATTGAAGCTTTATGCTATGCTGCGGCAAGGGGGGTAGATGTCAGGATTATACTGCCACATGTGCCGGATAAAAAATATGCATTCTGGCTTGCCAAAAGCTATTATCAGGAGCTGCTTTTAGGGGGAGTCCATATCTTTGAATATATTCCGGGCTTTGTGCATGCTAAGGGTATTGTATCAGATGATAGCATTGCCGTATGTGGAAGCTCCAATCTGGATTTCAGAAGCTTTTACCTGCACTATGAGTGTGGTGTGGTTCTTTACAAAAACAGTGAGATATCTTCTATGGAGGAGGATATGAACCGTACCTTTGCCCGATGTAAGGAGATATTGTTAGAAGACTGCAAAAAAGAAAAATGGTATGTCAAGTTGATTGGACCGTTATTAAGACTAGTGGCACCGCTGATGTAGCGGTGTCATATTTTTTTCTTTCTTTTAATACTATATAGTAAGTAGAGCGATTTGGGTAATAATATGAGAAAAGGGGCTGTTATTGTAGTAGTTCTCTGCCTGCTGGTTACAGGATGTGGACATTACCAGATAATGGAAAAAAAGCAGGATTCTTTTTATGAAAAAGAGGGAAATGAGCCGTATGGGTCCTGTATACCAGAGACAGCCAGGACATATATGGAATCAGTTGGGGGACAGGCGACAGAAATCACAGAGGGAGAAGGACAAAAAACAGAAAAGTCAGAGGAGTTAAGGCTTTATGCCAAGGCGGCTGCCCTGATTGATGGTGACAGCCTGCGTGTATTATATGGTAAGGATTCTGATACAAGGTATCCGATGGCGAGTACAACAAAGATAATGACTTGCCTTTACACCTTGGAGCATGGCAATCTGGATGATGTGGTAACGGTATCGAGCCGTGCTGCTTCGCAGCCGAAGGTTCATCTTGGAATGCGTGAGGGACAACAGTACCGTCTGCAGGATTTACTTTATTCGTTAATGCTGGAATCCCATAATGATAGTGCGGTGGCGATTGCCGAACATATCGGAGGAAGTGTAGAACAGTTTTGTATGGATATGAGCACGAAGGCACGGGAGCTGGGACTTAAGGATACTAATTTTGAAACTCCAAATGGACTGGATTCGGATGGACACTATACTACTGCTAAGGAGCTTGCAATATTAGGTGCCTATGCCTTACGCAACGAAACCTTTGTGCAGATTGTCAATACAAAAACCTATACCTTTTCAGAGCTTTTAAAAGGGGGAAGTCATACGGTTAATAACAAAAATGCGTTTTTGACGATGTATGATGGGGCTATTGGAATCAAAACCGGATTTACCTCCAAGGCATCCTACTGCTTTGTAGGTGCAGTAAAGAGAGATGACCGTACCTTTGTGTCTTCTGTACTTTCTTCTGGCTGGTATCCCAAGAAAACATACAAATGGGCAGATACAAAGAAGTTAATGGATTATGGTGTGAATCAATTCCAGAAGGTAGCAATATTGAAGCCTTGTGTGTTAAAGGAAAGGGTGAACGTATCCGGCGGAACGAAAAAGCAGATACAGGTACAGGCGCAGCAATCTGCGGATACACTATTACAGGGAAGTGACCGTCTCTCTTATAAGCTGTCGTGGCTGGACGATGGTTTAACGGCTCCGGTAAAGGAAAAGCAACTGGCAGGGTATCTGTTGGTTTATCTAAATGGCAAGCTATATCAAAAGGTTCCGCTTCTGACTATGGAAGGATGTCAGACCTTTGATTATGGCTGGTGTCTAAAGAAGGTTTTAAGCCGTTTTATGTTTTATTAATATTTGTATTGCATAATCGGCTGTGTTATACTGAATGGAGAAATAATGAAGGGGCGATGATAATGACGAGTGAGGAACAGCAGTATTTTATTACGTTATTAAAAGAAATTCGCAACGGGGAGAATTCCCGGTTTGTTAGCAGCAAGCGATTTACACAGCACGGTTCTACCTCTGTATACCGGCATAGTGTCAATGTCGCTTATTTAAGCTATCGTTTTGCCAAAAGACTCCACTTAAATGTAGATTCACGGGCACTGATTCGCGGGGCGCTGTTGCATGACTATTTTTTGTATGACTGGCATGTGAAAAGTCAGAATCGTCCATTGCATGGTTTTTATCATCCGGGACGGGCTTTGAGAAATGCCGAGATGGATTTTGAACTTAGTGATGTGGAACGGAATATTATAAAGACGCATATGTTTCCGCTGACCTTTTATCTTCCGAAGCATAAGGAGTCGGTGATTGTGTGTCTGGTGGACAAGTGGATTTCGACGATTGAGACCTTTCAGGGTAAGAACAGGTTAGGGAAATAGGAGCATGTTATTATGATACAGGCAATAAACGCTTTAAGAGAGCAGATGAGACAGGAGCATATTGACTATTATCTGGTTACATCAGGGGATGACCATAATTCCGAGTATGTGGCACCACATTTTCATGTAATTGCATACCTGACCGGATTTACCGGTTCGGCGGGTACGTTGCTTGTCAGTAGCACGGATGCGTATCTTTGGACGGACGGAAGATATTTTTTACAGGCGGAGGAACAGCTTAAGGAGAGTGACATAACACTAATGAGAATGGGGGAGGAGAATGTCCCTGACCTTACCAGCTTTCTTATACAATATGGTAAATCGGGCGAGGTGCTTGGCTTGGATGGCAGGATGGTAAATGCGGCTATGTACGATAAGCTCGTGGACAAGCTTTCGACTCACAATATTACGGTTCTTATGAATCAAAGGCTTGCAGCCAAGGTGTGGGAGGAGAATAATGAGCGTCCTGCACTTTCCTTTCAGCCGATTTTTGTTTATGAAGATTGCTATGCAGGAGAAAGCCGTACAAGGAAATGTCAAAGACTAAGGGAATTTATGGAAGAGAAGGAGCTTTCCTGTTATGTAATGATTGCCCTTGACGAGATTGCGTGGCTTCTTAACCTTCGTGGGCAGGATATCTGCTATAATCCGGTTTTCTTAGCGTATCTGGTTGCTACAAAAAAACAGTTATATCTCTATGTGAATAGGGAGAGTGTCAGTGATGAGCTTGCTGCTTCCTTAAAAAGAGATTATATTGTGCTTCGTCCGTATCACTTGTTTTATGAGGAGCTTCATGAACTTGGTTATCCGGTAAGTGCGGATGAAAGGACAGTGAATGCATCTGTTGCAGATGTGGTTCAAATAACGAAAGGACAGTTTGTTCCGTCCCCAATTATTCAGTGGAAGGCAGTGAAGAATGAGACGGAGATAGCAGGGGAGAAAAAAGCGCATATAAAGGATGCGTCTGCTATGGTACAGTTTCTATATTGGCTTAAGCACCTTGAGGTAAGGGATGATGGCTGTTATGTTGATGAAACAGGGGCAGTTGTAACGGAGTGTTCATTGGCTGTGGTGCTTGAGCGGTATCGCAGACAGCAGGAGCATTACCGGGGAGAGAGCTTTGCTCCGATTATTGCCTTTGGTGAGCATGGGGCGATTGTTCATTACAGTGCGACCAAAGAGACAGAGCTGCCAATTAAGGCGAATTCCTTTCTTTTGATGGATACTGGAGGGCAGTATCTGGAAGGAACGACGGATATTACAAGAACGGTGGCTATGGGAGAGGTGTCTCCTTTGATGAAGCAGTTATATACGGCTGTGCTGGCGGGCAATCTGGAGCTTTCCCATGCTGTTTTTAAGGAAGGGGTACGGGGAGAGAATCTGGATATTCTTGCCAGAATGCCGCTTTGGCGTATGGGATATGATTATCTGCATGGGACGGGACATGGTGTAGGATGTTTTCTCAATGTTCACGAAGCTCCGGTTAGCATTCGTACACATATTTTTGATGATAATAGAAATAGTGCTGCTTTCAAACCGGGCATGATAACCTCCAATGAACCAGGTGTGTATCTGACAGGAGAGTTTGGTATCCGGTTGGAGAATATGATGGTCTGCGTGGATGCATCTTTGAATAATCCTAATGAAATAGACAAAAAAGACAAAATAAAGCTGCTTGGATTTGAGACAATGACATTGGTGCCTTGGGAGAGGGATGCGATTATACCAGAGCAGTTAACAAAAGAGCAGTTAAGCTGGCTGAATGAGTACCATAGTCTGGTTTATGAAACAGTAGCCCCTCTTTTGTCAGAGCAGGTGAAGCAGTGGTTGTTTGAGATAACGAGACCGATTTTATGATAAATAATTGCAAAATAAATTTTAAGCCCCGTTGTGCAACATTGCCTATATTGCACAACTTGAGTTTTTAGAATAATGAATTTTGCAATTATTTATTTAGCTCAAACTTCGCACATAGTAATTACTAGCATAATATAAACTTCATGTGCGAAGTTTAAGTTATATACACTGAGAAAAACGAGAAGGAGAAATACTATGAATGCAACTGTGCCATCACTGTATTGGAATGGTGATTACCATGTGATGCAGTGGATGCTTTTGTTTTTTATTTATAGCTTTTTAGGATGGATATGGGAATCTGTTTATCAGTCCATATTAGAGAGAAAGCTTTTAAACCGGGGCTTTTTGTTTGGTCCATTTATTCCGCTTTACGGAGCAGGTGCAACGTCTGTTTTAATATGTACCATGCCTTTTAAGGAGCATTGGTGGGTGGTGGCACTGGTTGGTATGGTGGTGGCAACCGTGTTGGAGGAGATTACTGGAAGAGTAATGGAGCTTTTATTTGATGTACGCTATTGGAGCTATGAGGGTTATCCGGGCAATATCGATGATATCATATGTATTCCTGCAACGATTCTTTGGGGAGCGTTCTCCCTGTTTGCCATGTATATATTAAATCCCCCCTTTGAGCATCTGTTGATGCAGATACCGCTAAGGGCTATGCATCGGATTGTATTTTTTATTACGATTATCTTTGTGGTTGATGTGACGTTGTCGGTGAAGGATGCGTTGGATTTTAAAGAACTGCTTGTAAAAATGGATTCCACAAAGAAGGAGCTTGCCCGCTTAAAGAAGCGATTGGATGTCATGATAGCGTTTTATGATGATAAGCATCGGTATGTGGCAAAGCTTCGCACCACGATTACTTCCCCACGTTCTACACTTACAGATATGGTGGATTCTGTTAGGGAACGATTGGAGCTGTTGAAAGAAATTCGCAACAGCCGGAGGCAGGAGGAGGCGATTGATGAGATGGAGCAGCTTGTGGAGCTTCAGGAAATTGAAAATGAATATGTAGAGCAGAGTGTTGTGGTAAAGCAATACAACCACTCCATCAAAAAATATATCAAACGTCTGCTGCATTCTCATCCAGGAGCAAAGGTTCGTCGCCTTGGTGTCAGAATCCGAGAGGCTGCCATCAGCTTTGGCAATTATATCGCTTCCAAGAGGGGGTAGGGGAATGAACTATTTTTTATTGGAATGTAAACGAATGTATAAAAGCAAAGGCTTTTTCATAGGGTGTGGTCTGGTACTGCTTTGCCTGCTTTGTGGTGCTTATGACATGTATTATGTGGGGTATGATATGGTGGATGCTATGCTTTTTTCTTTAGGTGGGAATCCAACAGCAGTTTTGGCAGTGTTCTGGACTATGCTGGGAAGTATTCCATGGGCTGTTACCTGTCTTGAGGAGTAAAAGAGCGGGTACAGTGAATATTTACTGCTGAAATCTGGAAGAAATCAGTATCTTGTTTCCAAATATTTTACCAGTCTTTTAGCCGCCTTTAGTGTTATCCTGCTTCCAGAATTGCTGTTATTACTTTCTTTTGTTGCATTGAAGGGAACAGAGGTTACCCTTAGTTGTTCTTTGGATGTTTCTTATCTTCGG
>JAGATQ010000008.1 GCA_017621205.1 Lachnospira sp. | reverse complement strand
GAAGGTATCATAACAAAGGAGGCAACCGAGGAGGAAAATGGTATTAAGGAGTATCATTGCACGGTATGTGAAGCAGTAAAGGAGGAAGTGATTCCGGCAATCGGGCATACCCACGAGTTTAAGGAAGCCTGGGTGAGTGACGAAGAAAACCACTGGCATGTATGTGAATGTGGTGAGGTGCAGGGAAAAGCAGCCCACACATGGAATGCAGGTGTTGTAACGAAAGAAGCAACGGAGGCAGAGAATGGCAGCAGGCAGTATACCTGTACAGTGTGTGGTAAGACCAGGGAAGAAGTTATCAAGGCAACTGGCACGACAGGCAATAATCCATCTCAGGGAAGCACAGGAGAAAACCCGCCACAGCAGGGAACAACCGAAGCTCCAAAGCCAACAGAAAAGCAGGCGGCATCCAAAGGAACAATCCTCACAGATTCCGCAACAAAGGCAAAGTATAAGGTAATTAGCAGTGGGAATGAAGAGCCGGCTGTACAGTATGTTTCCTCTACCGATGCAGCAGCATCGGCTGTAACCATTGCATCCAGTGTAACCATTGCTGGTGTTGCTTACAAGATAACAGAGATTGCAGACAACGCCTTTAAGAATAACAAAAAGCTTAAGAAGGTAACCATTGCTGGTAATATTGTTACCATTGGAAAAAGTGCATTTCAGGGCTGTATATCCTTAAAGAAGGTAACGATACCAAAGAAGGTAAAAAAGATTGGCAGCAAAGCCTTCTATAACTGTAAAAAGCTGGTAAACATTACGATTAAAACAACAAAGCTAACGACGAAAAATGTAGGCAGTAAGGCATTTACCAAGGCAGGCAGCAGTAATTACAAGAAGCTTAAGGTGAAGGTTCCAAAGAGTAAGCTAAAGGCTTATAAATCACTGCTGAAAAAGAAGGGGCTAAGTGCGAAGGCGAAGATAAAAAAATAGTGTCTATATAATAACTATGGGGATGCTGTCCAGCATCCTCATTTTCATATTATTTTTTTGTTATAATGGAAATTATTATATTTCTTGTATAAATATGGAAATTATGCTATGATATCTTAGTGTGGGCTTTTTGCACCACAAAGGAGGAATTTTATGGCATCAACAAGCAGGAAGAATAGCTGGGCTTTGTTTTTATTGCTATTGGCAGGCATTGTCCTGGGCAGCTTTATTGGCTATTTAAGTCAGAGTGTATCTTTTTTAAGCTGGTTAAGCTATGGAAAAACATTTGGATTAGAGTCTCCGGTTGTATTAAACCTTGGAGTTTTGGTTTTAACCTTCGGATTAACAATTGATATTAACATCGCAAGTATTATTGGCGTAATAATTGCAATAATAATATATAGACTTGCGTAACTTTGCATTGATTGGGTATAGTATATGAATACCAATCATATTACAATGAAGGAGCTTCCGACATCAGAACGTCCTTATGAACGCTGTTTAAAGTATGGTGCGGGCGTATTGACGGATGCGGAGCTTATTGCCGTTCTCTTGAAAAATGGCACACAAAAAGAAACTGCATTACAGCTTGCCAACCGCATGCTGCTCTCTGTCCCGAAACAGACAGATGCATTAGCAGGATTGATGGCGTTTAAAGAGCCGGATTTTATGAGGCTTTCCGGTATTGGTCCGGTAAAGACAGCTACCATGCTATGTGCTATGGAATTAGCGAAACGCCTGTCTATGGCAAAATACCGGCCTAAGCTCACCTATACCGACCCGCAGACCATTGCAGATTATTATATGGAAATGATGCGGTACTATGACAGGGAGCATTTTCTTGTCTTGCTATTAGATTCTAAGAATGCTCTTATTCGGGAGGTAGAGATTAGTATTGGTACGGTGAATGCTTCCTTTGCTTCTCCCAGGGAGGTTATGATGGAAGCACTACAGTATAAGGCAGTTCATATTATTCTTATACACAACCATCCTTCCGGGAATCCTGTCCCTAGTCCGGCGGACATAGAGGTGACAAAGAAGATTCAGGCGGCAGGAAAGTTGTTGGATATATTTTTGCTGGATCACATTATTATCGGAGAACAGGACTATGTCAGTATGCGTGCAAGTCATTTATTATCATAAAAAACGATTGACTGTGTACGCCAAGCTAAAGAAGTGAGGCAGCAGGAACAGAAGGGAGTCTTAGTTTTGGCTTATAAGGGCTATGGAATTGATTTAGGAACAAAAAACATTAAGATATACAAAGAGAAGCAGGGTATCGTAATTGACCAGAAGAACACCATTGCAGTAAATGATATTGGCAAGGTGTTGGCAATAGGTGATGGAGCCTATGAGATGTATGAGAAGACGCCGGAGACGATTACAGTTACCTTTCCGGTAAAATATGGAGTCATTGCAGAATTTTCCAGTATGCAGGAGCTTTTGCATAATTTCCTTTGTGAACAGCTAAAAGGAGGGTCTGGCAATAAGGATGTGTTTATTGCTGTACCAACGAATATTACAGATGTAGAAAAGAGGGCGTTTGCAGAACTGGTTGAGAACTCGAAGCTAAAGGCCAAGCATGTTTATATGGTAGAAAAGCCGATTGCTGATGCAGTGGGTGCCGGGCTTGATATCAAAAGCCCCAAGGGGGTTATGCTGGTGGATATTGGAGCGGATACCACAGAGGTAACCATAATGTCCCTAGGTGGCATTGTCGTAAGTAAGCTGCTTCAGATTGGTGGTAACCAGCTTGATGAGGATATTGTACAGGCGATAAAAAGAGAGGCCAATGTTATTATTGGTATGAAATCAGCAGAGCAATGCAAACGAGAGCTGTCCTCTGCACTGCCGGATAAGGCGGAGGAAATGACAACCAAGGGTCGTTATCTGGTGACTGGACTGCCTGCTACCATAACAGTATCATCGGAGTTGGTTTACAATGCCGTTGCTGAAGATTTACGCATTATTATGGAAGCAATTAAGGTGATTTTGGAGCGGACTCCGCCAGAGATTTCATCTGATATTATAGACCATGGAGTTTATGTGACAGGTGGCGGCTCCAAGATAGAAGGACTTGGCACACTGATTGAACAGGAGACCCATCTAAAGGCGAATCTCTTTGATAAGCCGGAGGCCAGTGTTATTATGGGATTAGGGCGGATTATTGAAGAGCAGGATTTGCGGGATTTGGCATTTTCAGAGCTTAGGCCAAGCTATGTTTAACGGTAAGATACAACTTAGGGAGTGAAGTTATGAAACGAAAGCAGCATATTGAGATTCCTCCAAAGATTATATTATTAATTCTATCGGGAATCTGTATTGTATTTATGATTATAACCATGGTCTTTTCCAAATCGGTTCCCTTTTTAAACCAGATTTGTGGGATTGTACTGGTTCCGATGGAGCGTGGTATCGATTCCGTTGGGGACTGGGTCAATGACCGGTTTGAGGATATCAAGGAGTCAAAAAGGCTGCGTCAAAACAATAAGGAATTACAGGAGAAGGTAGATGAGCTTAGGCAACAGGTTCGTTCACTGGAATCTGACCAGTCAGAGCTTGATACCCTTCGGGAATTATATAAGCTGGACCAGAAATACGAATCCTACTCCAAGGTTGGTGCAAGGATTATTGCAACAGATAACAGCAACTGGTATAACACGTTTACGATAGACAAGGGAAGCAAGGATGGAATTACAGTAGATATGAATGTAATAGCCGGGGATGGTCTGGTTGGCATTGTTTACAGTGTAGGCAATCATTATGCTAAGGTACGTTCGATTATTGATGATACCTCCTTTGTCAGTGCCATGTTTTCTACCAGTGCAGATAACTGTATCGTTAATGGCGATTTAAAGTCTATTGAGGATGGTTTTATTACGGTAGACCATATTAATAAGGATGCCAAGATTAATGAAGGGGATGAACTGGTTACTAGTAATGTCAGCTCCAAGTTTTTACCGGGTATTACGATTGGATATATTAGTGATATCGAGTTGGACAGTAATTCTTTAACAAAATCAGGAAAAGTTACACCGGCTGTAGATTTTAAGCATCTGGAAGAGGTGCTTGTCATCACCAAGCTGAAAGAAACCGGAGAAGAGCCGGAGCTTACTGCACCGAAGGCACAGGATGATGCATCAGGAGATGCTGACAGGAAGAATCAGGACGACGCTTCGGGGGAGGCAGGAGACCGCAAGAGGAACGATGCTGGCACCAAAGAGGAATAATATCAGAAGCAGAGCATGCTGCCACGAAAGAATAATATTTAGAAAGGAGTGCCATGGAGTATGAAACGAATCATTACATTAGCAGTGTTAATTAGTGTGTGTTATGTACTACAGGCAGGAGTATTTTCATTTTTTAAGATGGCTGGCATTGCACCCAATATTATGCTGATTCTTGTCGTATCCTTTGCATTGATGCGTGGGCAGACAGAAGGCATGCTGATAGGTTTTTTCTGTGGGCTGGTGCTGGATGTTTTTAGTGGGGATGTCATTGGATTATATGCATTATTTTATGTATTTATCGGCTACATAAATGGCTCTTTCCACCAGATTTTTTATGCCAACAATATATTGCTTCCACTGGCGTTGGTGCTTGGCAATGGCATTTGTTACAATATGGTTATTTATATCTGTGCCTTTTTATTACGAAACAAAACGGATTTTATCTTTTATTTTGTACACATTATCATACCGGATGTAACCTATACCTTTCTGGTAGCAATATTTTTATATAATATATTTTTATGGATTAACACGATTTTGGAACGATTAGAAAAAAGGAGTGCAGCGTAGTTGTTCAGTGAAATAAAGCATGCAATCATTAATTTTATAACGCACCGTTTATTTGCTTTGACAATGGTATTCTTTGTTCTGATGGGAATCCTGGTATACCGTCTGTTTGATTTGCAGATTATTAATGGGCAAAACTATCTGGATACCTTTACTGTCATGAGTAAAAAAACCATCTCGACCAATGGTCAGCGAGGTAATATTTATGATTGCAATGGTAATCTGCTTGCGTATAACCGTCTGACTTATTCCCTTACCTATACAGGAGACGATGAACGGATTGCTTCCAAGGCAATATCATCAAATAAAACGGAAAATGCAATTAAAAATGAAATCATTTATCAATTGGTGCAGATTTTAAATGAAAATAACGACCAGATAGTGAATTCCTTTGAAATTAAGCGAAATAAAAAAGGTGAGTTTGTATTTAGCAGCAATAATGAAAATACCATATTACAATTCAAGAGAGAGGTTTACAGTGCCCCTAGTGTGGACGCTTTGACTCCCAAGCAAAAAGCTGCAGATGCCAAAACGGTTTTTGAATATTTAAAAAATGGAAATGAACCGATTGATAAGAATAAAATGTTTGGTGTTTCTGATGAGTACAATGACGAGGATGCCTTAAAGATTGTTGCGATTCGCTACATGCTGTTCCTAAAGAGATACAATCAGTACGAGCCAGTGAAGATTGCTATGGATATCAGTGAGGAGAGTGTGGCAGCGGTTAAAGAAGGTGCCAACGAACTTTTGGGTGCAGATATCGAGAGCGATTCTGTCCGGGAATATAACTATAGTCCCTACTTTTCACAGATTGTTGGTTATACCGGTATTGTTTCGGAGGAAGAGAAAACAGAATTAAATAAAGACTTAAAGAAAGAGGAGCGTTACAACGGCAATGAAGTGGTTGGTAAGACTGGATTAGAGCAGGAATATGAGGATGTCCTGCGTGGAAAAAACGGAAGTAAAACGGTTCTGGTTGACAGTGTTGGACATGTTATGCAGGAGAATGATGATGAGATAGAGGCAACGACGGGCAATGATTTATATTTAACCATTGATGCGGAGCTTGAAAAAAAATGCTACACTATCATGGAAAAATATCTTGCCGGAATTATTTTATCCCATTTTCAGAATACCAATGTAAAAGCAACCTCTGGTACGATTAATATTACTACGACGGAAGTGTATTTTTCCCTATTTGACAACAATATTATTAATATGGAGCATCTACATTCCAAAAAGGCGAGCGAGACAGAACAAAAGATTGAACAGGCAATTTCAAATGCTAAGAAGAGAAAATTGCAGACAATCAAAAATGAGCTGTTATCCAAGAGAACAACACAAAAGAATCTGTCGGATGAGAATCAGGCATATATGTCTTATGTATATAAGATGCTTTACCGCAATAATATTATTAAAAAATCGGACATCGACAGCAATGATTCCGTATACCAGCAGTGGAGTAATGACACCACTTCCCTTGGTGAATTTCTGGAATATGCATTCCAGAAATCGTGGATTGACAGCTCTGCTTTCGAGCTATCCTCCGATTATTATGATACAGATGAAATGATGGATGCTCTGATGAACTATGTGGAACAGGAGTTTTCTGAGGATGACGAATTCTCCAAGCTTGTGTTAGAGAATCTGATTGACGATGGAACTGTTTCTGGCAAGGATTGCTGTATCGTATTGTTTGATCAGGGAATTCTTGATAAGGACAAGGATGAAGACTATGATAAACTGCTAAATGGCTCAATGTCAGCTTATTCTTTTATGTATCAAAAGATTAAAAAGCTTGAGATTACCCCTGCACAGCTTGCACTTGACCCATGCTCCGGTTCTATCATTGTAACCGATACGAAAAATGGCAAGGTTAAGGCATTGGTATCCTATCCGAGCTATGATAATAATAAGCTTGCGAACAATCTGGATGATGATTATTATAATCTTTTGATTGCAGACAAAACCTCACCATTTTTGAACCGTTGTACCCAATCCAGTACTGCACCGGGTTCTACCTTTAAGATGATTTCAGCAGCAGCAGGTTTAACGGAGGGTGTAGTAAACAACGGAGAGCGGATTAAATGTACCGGAATTTATGACACGATTCCACTTTCTCCCAAATGTTCGGTCTATCCGGGACGGCATAATTTTGTAAATATTACGAAGGCGATTGAGGTATCCTGTAATATATTTTTCTTTGAGGTTGGGCATCGTCTGAGTACCAAAAATGATGGTAATATTGATGAGGATTATGGGTTATCCCGGCTTTCCAAGTATGCCAGCATGTTTGGGCTGGATACTACAAGCGGGATTGAGCTTGCAGAGAATGAGCCGCACTTTTCCGATAAGGATGCCGTGCGTTCTGCCATTGGACAAGCCAACCATTCCTTTACTCCGGCACAGCTTTCCCGGTATGTTACTACCATAGCCAACAATGGTAATTGCTACAAATTAAGCATATTAGATAAACAAACGGATAGTGATGGTAAGACTATTAAAGAATATGAACCAGAGCTTACCAGTAAGGTTGACCTTGCTGATAGTACATGGGACGCCATCCATCAAGGTATGTATCAGGTGGTTCATGGAAAACAGCATCAGTCAGTATATGCATCCATGCACACAGAGGTTGCTGGTAAAACGGGGACGGCAGAGGAGGATAAGACCCGTTCCAACCATGCATTATTTGTATCCTATGCTCCTTATGATAAACCGGAAATCACGGTTACGGTTGTTGTACCTAACGGTTATTCCTCTTCCAATGCGATGGAGATTTCCCGTGATGTGTATAAATACTACTTTAGTGTAGAAGAGAAAAAAGCATCACAGGATGAGAAGAAGGACAATCAAGATGAGGAGAAAAAGGAAGATGACGAGGCAGTCGTTCCAACCTCCACTACGACACTAGATTGATTTTTATGGATAAAGAGGTGAAAATATGACAAATCCAGTTATGATTAAGGGAAATAAATTGGGGGTAACGTTAGTATTAGATGCAGAGCTTCCCTTTCCTAAGCTTTGTGACCGCATTCGAATGAAATTTAAGGAATCTGCAAAATTTTTTGAGAATTCTGCACAGACTGCAATCACCTTCGAGGGTAGAAAGCTAACCAATGAAGAGCAGGCACACATTATTGATATCATTAATGAAGCATGCAGCTTAAATATTTCTTATATATTGGAACAGGATGAAATATTAGAACAGGTAATTGCTGCCAAGCTTGCTGATAAGAAGGAAGAACAGAGGGAAGAAGACAACGCTGTTTCTGCCACTGAACAAACTCCAAAAGAAAAACAGGAGGATAAAAAGTCTGATGGTTTTTCTGCTAAGGAAGAAACGTCTGGGCTTATTTCCCATGACAAGGACAGTAATGTAGATAGCATCAAACGGCATGCTCCTGAGGATACATTAGGTTCTATTGATAATATTACCTCAAACTTGGGAGCCGCAATGGAGGTCAATGATGATTTGGGACATTTCTACCGGGGAACGCTGCGTTCCGGGCAATCAATTGAATTTGCTTCAAGTATTGTTGTAATCGGTGATGTGAATCCGGGGGCTAAGGTGATTGCGAAGGGCAATATTATCGTAATCGGCAGCCTGAAGGGTGCTGCTTTTGCGGGTGTTAATGGCAGCCAGAATGCATTTATAATTGCTTTGGATATGGATCCGATGCAGCTTCGCATTGGAGACCTTTATGCAAGAAGTCCGGATTCGAAAGGATTTCTAAAAAAGAAACACCAGCCGAGTAAGGAAATGCAAATTGCATTTGTAGAAAATAATAATATATATATCGAACCAATTAACCGTGCGGTATTGAACAACATAATCTGATACAAGGGTCAAACGGTCATACGGTTCATGCTCGCATGAACAAGGATGACAAGTTGACCCGCAACAACATGAGAAAGCAGCCCGAAAGGGCGGATTTGGAATGTTATCAGGATTGTGAAAGCACGAAGTGCGAAGCAATCCGTAGTATCAGATGAACAGTAAAATAGCACATGCATGTTATTTAATGGGGAAAACATTTATCCCCATATCAAAACATATATAAGATGGAGGTACAAATCATGAGTGAAGTAATTGTCATCACTTCCGGGAAGGGTGGAGTTGGTAAGACTACCACTACGGCAAATGTAGGTACAGGATTAGCGAAATTGGATAAGAAGGTTGTTTTAATTGACACGGATATCGGACTTCGTAATCTGGATGTGGTTATGGGACTGGAGAACCGTATTGTCTACAATCTGGTAGATGTTATCGAAGGGAACTGTAGGATTAAACAAGCATTAATTAAGGATAAACGCTGTCCTAATCTTTATCTGCTTCCATCTGCACAGACAAGGGATAAGACGAGTGTAAATCCGGAACAGATGAAGAAGCTGGTGACAGATTTAAAGTCAGAGGGATTTGATTACATACTGCTTGACTGCCCGGCAGGTATCGAGCAGGGATTTAAAAATGCAATTGCCGGGGCAGACCGTGCACTGGTTGTAACAACACCGGAGGTATCTGCAATTCGTGATGCAGACCGTATTATTGGTTTATTAGAGGCTAATGAGATGAAAAATACGCACCTAATCGTAAACCGTATCCGCATGGACATGGTAAAGCGTGGTGATATGATGTCTATGGAGGACGTTGTTGAGATTCTTGCCATTGATATTATCGGTGCCGTACCAGATGATGAGAACATTGTTGTGGCAACGAATCAGGGTGAACCTTTAGTTGGTAATGATTCCTTGGCAGGACAGGCATACCTAAATATCTGCCACCGTATCATGGGAGAGGAAGTACCATTCCTTGACTTGGATAAAAAAGGCTTCTTTACAAAGCTCGGCAATCTGTTTAAAAAGAATTAAGGAGGGGTACCAATGACGATTATAGACAAATTCTTTAAAAAGAAAAGCTCTGGTGATTATGCCAAGGGCAGATTACAGATGATGTTGGTAACCGACCGTGCGAACTGTTCTCCTGAGGTTATGGAAGCCATCAAGAGAGATATTATGGATGTGCTTGCCAAGTATGTGGAGATTGATACGGAGAAGCTGGATATCCAGATTAATCAGACGGATTCCGATACCCATAATGGTTCTGTTCCGGTATTGCTGGCTAATATTCCGATTAAAAGTATGAAGGGGAGATAAGAGACAAGCCTTTAACTGACAAAATAGTTTTGGGATGGTAAGTCATCTTAGTAAGATTTATGATTGGGGTAACAATGTTAAAAACTTATGAATTGCGTAATTACAACTTCAAATTGTTTTTTCTTCTGATAGTAATCAGCAGCATGGGAGTTATTTTCGTAAATGGTGCCGATGCAAGCTATACTAAAAAGCATATTTTTGGTCTGGTGTGCAGCATCATAATCATGATTTTTGTTTCGCTGATTGATTATAACACGATATGTAAGTTCTGGTGGGTGCTATATGGATTCAATTGTGTTGCACTGATATTGGTAAAATTAATCGGATTGGAAGTAAATGGTGCAAAACGCTGGTTTAAGATTCCCGGTTTTGGTACGATACAGCCATCCGAATTTGCAAAAATTATTATGATTATCTGTGTTGCAATATTTTTGGAGCAGCATAAGGATAATCTTAACACCCTTAAGACTCTTGTGAAGCTTGCCGTACTGTGTGCTGTTCCTATTTTTCTGATTGCCATAGAGACCGACCTTTCCACCAGCATTGATATCACGGTAATGCTGATTGCCATGATTTTTGTTGCTGGGTTGAGCTATCGGATTATTGTCACGGTGTTAGCCATCTTGATTCCGGCGATAATGGGCTTTTTGTATTATGTGGACCATGCCAAAAATGTACTTTTCTTAAAGGAGTACCAGATTGGACGTATCCGGGATTTTCTGCACCCTGCCAATGCAGTTGATGATACCGGATGGCAACAGGACAACTCGGTTATGGCAATTGGTTCCGGAATGCTTCATGGCAAGGGTATTAATGCTTCTACCGGTATTACCGTTAAGGATGCCAATCTGGTTCCGGAACAGCAGACGGATTTTATTTTTTCCGTGGTAGGAGAAGAATTTGGATTTATTGGTTGTGTGTTTGTTATTGCAATTTTACTCTTAATAATGTTACAATGTATAAGAATGGCACGGAGGGCAAGGAACACCTCAGGTATGCTGATTGCTACGGGTATTGCATCCATGATTTGTTTCCAGTCCTTCATTAATATCAGTGTGGCAACCAAGCTGTTTCCCAACACTGGTCTACCACTTCCGTTTATTAGTTATGGCTTAAGTTCCCTGTTAAGCTGTATGATAGGTATGGGGTTAGTGCTGAATATAGGCTTGCAACGAAGAAAATACTAGGGGGATGAACGAATGAATATAGGTTTTATTGCACATGATGCCAAGAAGAAATTAATGCAGAATTTCTGTATTGCCTATCGGGGAATTCTGGCAAAACATGAATTATTTTCTACAGGGACAACCGGACGTCTGATTGAAGAGGTGACTACGCTTTCGGTACACAAGTATCTTGCTGGGCATTTAGGGGGAGTTCAGCAGATGGGCTCCCAGATTGAAAGTAACCAGATGGATTTGATTATTTTTTTGCGGGACCCACAGAATCCTAAGGCGCATGAGCCTAATATCGAAAATATTGCACGTCTTTGTGATATTCATAATATTCCGATTGCCACAAATCTGGCAACGGCAGAGATGTTAATTAAAGCAATGGAAAATGGTGATTTAGATTGGAGAGAGTTATATCATTAACAACCGGTAAGAAACATAGAATTTATTTGTTTATCCAATACATACTAAGTTTATTTTTATGTCTGGTTCTTATCGTATCTTTAACCGGCTGTTCCAAAAGAGAGCTGGTAAATCAATATTGTAATACCAATATTAATATGTCCGTTGATAAAGAGGGTAGTATTAGTGAAAGCTCTGTTAACCGGGTAGCAGCGTTTTCTGGAAATCTTGCTGTGCTGCCTGAGGGATTTACAAACCAATTTCAGTATTCCTCTGAGGCGGGAGAGCTTTTGTTGGTGAATAATGATACCAATGAGATATTGTATTCAAAAAATTCAATGAGCAAGGTTGCTCCGGCAAGTACGACCAAGATTCTGACAGCATATATAATATTGACCCACTGTAATTTAAAGGACAAGGTGACAGTTTCTCAGGATATTGCACTGGAGAGTGGTGCAGTTGCTCTTTTTATTGGCAAAGGCGATGTTATTACCGTTGATGAGCTGCTACATGGTCTGCTAATCGAATCCGCCAACGATTGTGCGGTGGCATTGGCTATTCATGTCAGTGGAAGTGTATCGGAATTTGCTAAGCTAATGAACCAGACTGCATTAGAGCTTGGAGCAACCCATTCCTACTTCAAAAATCCCCATGGATTAGACCAGGAAGGGCATTATTCCTGTGCATACGATTTATATCTGATTTTAAAAAAGGCGTTGGAGATTCCTCATTTTGTTGAAATTATTTCCAAGAAAAGCTATACCATTACCTATACGAATAGTGAGTCAGAGAAGGTAGAGACACCAATTACCTCATCGAACCAGTATTTAAGTGGCAAATCGAACCCGCCCAATGGAATTACTATTCTTGGGGGTAAGACAGGAACAACAACCAATGCGGGGCATTGTCTCGTATTATCTGCTCAGAATAGTGAACAGCAGCATCTAATTGGTGTTGTACTCAATGCAACAGACCGGAACCAACTATATGATACCATGACACATCTGCTGAAGCAGAATTCTGACTATCCGTGATAGTATAGCATATCTGTCCTGCTGAGTATATGATTGTTCTTTTTACCAATAACTGTGTGCCATATGAGATGTTTATGTAGAAAGCCCGATAGGAATCGGGTTTTCTTTTTTTACACTTCCTGATTTCTCATATAGAAGCTTATCATATATAACCCGCCGAGACCAACAAGAGCATATACGATACGGGAGATTAGCGTCATGTTACCAAAGATAACATTCACTAAATCAAAATGGAAAAATCCTATCAGCCCCCAGTTTACTGCACCGACAATCACTAAGGTCAGTACAATATAATCAAATACATTATATTTCATGATGAATCCCTCCCAACTCTTTTAGATATTATATTTTTTGCAAATTTTCAGATTTTATTCATAAAAAATATTGTGTTTAAAACCCTTTAATGCTACAATATATAGTGAAGTTTTTATGTGTTTTAGAAGGTCCCATTTTCAAATGGGAGAATTTAACAAAATTAGGGAGTCCATATGGCAAATGCAAATAAAAAAAGAAGGAGAAAAAGACCGTCCAGCAGACATTTTAGAATTAATGTTGCAACAGTAATTGCTATTGTTATTTTTGCTTATCTGGCCGTCCGTACTTTTGTTTCTTTTACCAAGCCAACGATTTCAACCTATGAGGTTACTGCACAGCAGATTAATGATAAGATTAGTACCATTGGTCTTGCGTTGCGGACGGAGCAGGTTGTTAATACCAGTCAGGCTGGGTATATTATTTATTATGTCTCTGATGGGGAACGTGTAGGACTAAATTCCAATGTCTATGCTATTGACGGCTCTGGTACCATGAAAAATCAGCTTGTTAGTGAAGAAGGGGACGTTGTTTTTTCTGATGATAACTATGTAGATATTAAAAATCAGATTATTGATTATAAAAGTATTTATAAGGATGCATCTTTTGGAAGTCTATATGATTTTAAATATGCTTTAGATAATAATATTATAGAAATTACCAATGATTCTGTTATCAGTAAGATGGACGAGCTCATGGATTCCGGCTCGGGTATTAGCCGGGTGAAGGCACAGGCTACCGGTGTGGTCTCTTATTGCTATGATGGTTTGGAGGGACTGACCACGAATGATTTGGCTCCAAGTTATTTTGAAGATACAGACAATAAGATGGTACAGATGCGAAATACCGATATTTATAAGCTTGATACTCCGGTTTACCGTGTTGTAACGGATGAGAATTGGCAGCTGGCAGTGGAACTGACGGAGGAACAATATGAGCGTATTAAGGATATGCAGTTCCTTACAATCAAGTTTTTAAAGGATGATTTAACGGTTGAGCGCGGTGTGACCTTTTTAGAGCAGAACAATTCCTATTTTGCGGTGTTATCCTTTAACAAATATATGCAGCGTTACATGGATGAACGCTATTTGGATATTGATATTATACTGAATTCCCTGGATGGGTTAAAGATTCCAAACAGCAGTCTGATTAAAGAGAAGCTTTATGCCATTCCGACAAAATATGCTGTAGAGACAGATGAAGCGGTATCCGGTGTAGCATTTAACCTTAAAACCTATGATAAGGATGGCAAGGAGAAGGCTACTACAATTACTCCACCAATATGTTATTACGATGAAGGACAGGATATGTACTATGTCAGTGGGGTCGATGTGTCTAAGGGGGATGTTCTGGTTGCCAATGCTTCGGATAAGGATGGAAGCATTCAGCCGGGGGAAGAATATGTTGTTTCTGAGACCAAAGAATTTGAGGGTGTGTTTACCATTAACAAGGGATATGCCCAGTTTGTTGTGATATCTAATTTATATCAGGCAGATGATTTTTGTATTGTAAGAGCCAGTACCAAATATGGAATTAACCAATATGACCATATTATACTGGATAGCTCTTCCATCAAAGAAGGACAGATTATTTATTAATAGCTAGGGATGATATAATAAGTGATAACCGTTGGGGGCAAAATACCTTTTGACCCCAACATCATAATATAAAATTTAGAAAGAAGGGATAGCTTTGCTAAAGGAGAATCTTGAAAGGGTACATCAAGCGATTGATGCGGCCTGTAAGCGGGTTTCAAGAGATTCATCAGAGGTCACCTTAATTGCAGTTAGCAAGACGAAGCCACTCAGTGATTTAGAAGCGGCGCTTGACTTGGGGGAATTGGAATTTGGCGAGAATAAGGTACAGGAGCTTGTGGACAAATATGAACACATTAAATCACCAGTTCATTGGCATATGATTGGACATTTACAGACTAACAAGGTGAAATATATTGTAGATAAGGTTACTCTGATTCATTCTGTGGACTCCTATAAGCTGGCAGCACAGATATCCAAGGAAGCCCTTAAAAAGCAGGTGGATGTGGATATATTGATTGAAGTTAACGTAGCTGAAGAAGAAAGTAAATTTGGACTAAAGACAGAGGAGACGCTGGATTTGGTGAGGGAGATTGCGAAGCTTCCCAATATACATATCAAGGGATTAATGACGATTGCTCCCTTTGTCGATGATCCGGAAGATAATCGGATGGTGTTTCGCAGCTTGAAACAGTTATCTGTTCATATAGATTCCTGTCAGATTGATAATGTTAGCATGGAGATATTGTCCATGGGCATGACAGGCGATTATACGGTTGCCATTGAAGAGGGTGCCACAATGGTGCGTGTTGGAACCGGAATATTTGGAGCAAGAAATTATAATGTATAAGGTATATAAAAGGAGAAGATACTATGGGATTTATTGATGGTTTTCTTGAAACTATGGGATTAAATGGGGACGATTATGAAGATGAGATGGATTATATGGAGGAAGAGGAGAAGCCTCGTGTAACGAAGAAGAGTTCGAAAAGAAGATCTTCCTATGAGGATGATTATGACGACGAGCCGGAGGAGACAGGTTTTAATAAGACCTACACCAATCGGTTCATGGACAATTCCCGTCCACAAAAGACGAAACCGCAGCCGGTTGCAAGCAGAGGCAATGCAAAGCTTGTTCCATTAACCTCCTCCAAATCCGCTGGAGAGATTTATGTGTTGAAGCCAATTAATGATAGAGATTGCTGGGATATTATTGATTGCTTAAAGGAGGGTAAGGCAATTATCCTGAATCTGGATGGTATGAAGATTGATGATGCACAGCACATTATTGATATTGTTGCAGGCTGTTGTTATACGATTGATGGGGCAATTGAGCGAATTTCCCCAAGTATTTTTGTTGCGGCTCCGGCAGATATGGAGATTAATATCCGTGAAGACCTGTTAAATGAGGTATTGGGTTCTGAGGGTGTCACACTGGATTTGAGGAATAACTTTTAGGTAAGCGGTTACATAATATTATATTTTGTAATTACCTAATGTAAATATACACAAGGGAGGATATGACTATGATGTCACCAGAAGAAATACTGGATAAGAAGTTTGAAAAGGGACGAGGTTATGATAAGCGAGAGGTGGATGATTACCTGCAGGAGGTGTATGAAGCATATCAAGAGCTTTACACCAAAAACATCGAGTACCAGGACCAGATTAAAACATTGAATAGTGGATTACAGCATTATAAAACCATTGAGACATCATTGCAAAAGGCACTAATACTGGCTGAGAAAACTGCGGATGAGACGATTCAGACAGCTAGGCTAAAATCAGAAAGCATTATCCGTGAGGCGGAGAACCGTGCTGCAGTGTATTCTGCTGATTCCAAAGCAGAGCTGGAAGCGGTTCATGGTAAAACAATTGGTTTAATGCAGGAGTATGTGCGGTACAAAGCACAGTTTAATAAGCTGATTCAAGAACAGATTGAGCTGTTGAACGGTTCCCGTTTTGAAATTCAAACGGATGATCTCCTTGCATTCCAGAAGATTAATGAAGAGGCGAATGTGGCAAAGACAGTGGATGAATTTGCAGATACTTTGCCGATTCCGGAAACAGAAGTAACGGATGAGGCTGGTATCGGGAATTCTGTTGCTATGTATACAACAAAAGAGCAGGAGACTGCTGCTACAATCAGCTTTTCCGAGACAAGTGAGACAGATACGAGCTATGAAGCCGGCAATGTGGAGTCCTTCCCTAATTATAAGGTGAATGGCGAGATGAATAATCTGGACTATCTTAATGCGGCAGAACGCATTAAGGAAGAAGCATTTCAGAACTCTGACGAGTAATGTAAGGAGCTATAATATGGAAACTACTACTTCCGTTATGACGGTACACTATGATGAGAAACCTATCTATGATATCGGATTTTATTCCGATTTTTCTCATTTATTGGGGCATTGTGAAGCCCTTAACATTAAGGGACGTAATATATGTATTGTCTCCGACAGTCATGTGGCAGAACACTATTTATCGGAGGTAACTGCCATATTGGAGAAGCTTTCCCCAAAGGTAATTTCTTTTGTTTTTGAGGCGGGAGAGGAACAAAAAAGTTTAGACACTGTCCGCAGACTTTATGAGCATTTAATTTTAGAGCATTTTGAGCGCAGGGATATACTGGTAGCATTGGGTGGCGGAGTGGTTGGTGATTTAACCGGTTATACAGCAGCAACCTATCTTAGGGGAATTGATTTTATTCAGATTCCAACAAGCCTTTTGGCACAGGTGGACAGTAGTATCGGCGGAAAAACCGGAGTAGATTTTGATTCCTACAAAAATATGGTTGGGGCCTTTCATCAGCCCAAGCTTGTGTATATCAATATATCAACCTTAAAAACGCTTAGTACGAGACAATTTCTATCTGGTATGGGTGAGGTAGTCAAATATGGTGTTATTATTGATGCCCCTTTTTATCATTGGATTGAGGAACACAAGGAACAGATTATAGCCTTGGAGAATGCTGTCATTAAGGAAATGATTTACCGAAGCTGTGACAACAAGCGGAGAGTAGTGGAACAGGATCCAAAGGAGCAAGGGATGCGCGCGTTATTAAATTTCGGACATACCTTGGGGCATGCAATCGAAAAATTAACACATTTTCAATATCTTCACGGAGAATGCGTTGGTGTTGGAAGTATATTGGCGGCACGGATTTCCTATAATAAAGGGTTGATTACAAAGGAGACACTTACTTCCCTAGAGGAGCTGATTTCCTTTTTCTCCTGTCCTTATATTAGCGGATATGAGGTAGATGAGGTACTGGAAACGGTGCGTTCCGATAAAAAAATGTCTGAGGGGCAGATTAAATTCATTTTATTGGATGAGATTGGGCATGCTTATATTAGCAGGGAAGTGTGCAACGAAGACATGAAGACAGTTTTGGAGGAATATCAGCATGCATAAATCGGAGCAAAAAACAGTACTACTGCGTATTCTGTTTGTTGCAGGCTCAGTTTTTTCATTTGCCATATTATTACTTGTGGACCAATTCAGTAAATATTGGGCGGTAACGCATCTGAAAAACCAACCTCCTCTTCGCTTTCTTAATGATTGGCTTGAATTATATTATCTGGAAAATCATGGTGCAGCATGGGGAATTCTAACCGGAAAAACCATTTTCTTAATTGTAGTGACTGCCATTGTACTTCTTGTTCTTTTTGTCATTTATTTTCGGCTTCCTATCATAAAACAGCATCGCTTGATGCGTGCAGCCTTGATGTTGATTGCAAGTGGTGCAGTAGGCAATCTGCTCGACCGGATATTGCATCAGTATGTGATAGATTTCATTTATGTTAAGGTAATTGATTTCCCGGTATTTAATGTTGCAGATATATATGTAACCATCGGTGCTTTTTTGTTTGCTGTAATCGTCCTATTTACTAAGGAGGAGGCAGAAAATGGAGAATAGCGGGAAAGAAACAGTTGTTATCCATGAGGATGAAACAGGAATTCGCCTTGATACATGGCTGTCCCAAAAATATACGGAATATACCCGTTCATTTTGGCAAAGACTGATAAAGGATGGGAATATTCTTGTTAATCATGCGGGATGCAAGGCGAATTATAAGGTTCGGGAACATGATATCATTACCATAACCATTCCCAGTCCCAAGGAGATTGCCATTGAACCAGAGGATATTCCATTGAATATTGTATATGAGGATAGTGACATTATTATTGTGAATAAACCCAAGGGAATGGTGGTGCATCCTAGTGCTGGGCATTATAGTGGAACACTGGTTAATGCACTTCTTTATCATTGCAGAGAGGAATTAAGTGGCATTAATGGGGAGCTGCGGCCTGGAATTGTTCACCGCATTGATCAGGATACGACAGGACTGTTAATCATATGCAAAAATGATTATGCACATAATGCCATTGCCAAACAGTTAGAAGTTCATTCTGTTACAAGAAAGTATGTTGCATTGGTTCGGGATAACATCATTGAGGATGAGGGGACAATTGATGCACCAATAGGAAGGCATCCGGTGGACCGTAAAAAAATGGCGGTCAATTACCAGCATGGCAAGCGGGCGGTGACACATTATAGGGTGTTAGAGCGTTTTGGGCAATATACTTTATTGGAATGCCAATTAGAGACAGGGCGAACACACCAGATCCGGGTACATCTGGCAAGTATTCATCATCCCTTGGTAGGGGATACTGTATATGGAAGCAGTAAACAACCATTTCCCCTACAGGGTCAATGCCTTCACGCTAAGGTAATTGGCTTTATCCATCCGACATCCGGAAAGTATGTAGAATTTGATTCTGATTTGCCTGATTATTTTGTTCATTTATTAGACAGGCTTCGACATTCTATGTGATAAAAATTATTTATTAGTCATTATACTAATGAAATCTTCTTTATAATTATATATATTTTGTTTATACATAGGAGGGGTATATTTATGAAGAAAAAATTTAGATTACGATATTTACTGTTTATATTAATTCCGCTGGTTCTTATTCTGGCATGGGCGGGTGTTTATTTTTATAAGCTCAATTCCCAGATACAACGCCCAGATGAGGAAAAAAAGGTAGAGATAAAGAAAAACGAGGATGTAGTACTGGAAAAGGAAGAGAAGGATGATTCCTTTGATGTAGCGCTATTTGGGGTGGATGCAAGAGACCGTTCCCTCGGTAAAGGAAACCGTTCGGACGTGGTTATGATTGCCCATGTTGACCGGAAAACCAAAGAGGTGAACCTCTTTTCCATTTATCGGGATACCTATGTGGAGATTCCTGACCGGGGTATGGACAAGCTGACCCACGCTTATGCCTACGATGGATATGAGCTTGCATTAAATACAATTAATACAAACTTTGATTTAAATATTGATAAATTTGTAACTGTCAATTTTGCAGTATTAGAACAGGCAATTGATCTGCTCGGCGGAATTGAAATTGATGTTGCGGATAATGAGGTAAAATGGATAAATGGTTATGTCCGCAGCTTGAATCGGGAATCGGGAATCAATAAAGTTGCTTATATATCTGGTCCTGGCAAGCAGAATCTTACCGGCTCGCAGGCGGTTGCCTACTGTCGAATCCGTTATACTGAGGGCGGCGATTTAAAGCGTGCCGAGCGACAGAGAACAGTATTAAATGAGATGCTGAAAAAAGCTAAGAAAACAGATATGGCAACATTATTAAGTATTGTCAATGAAATGACAAAGGAGATTTATACAAATCTGGAAACAAGCGAAATCGTTGGTCTTGCCAAAGATGTTGCCTCCTATAAAATCAATAAAAGTGAGGGATTTCCCTACAATACTAAGAATGCGAAGGATTGGTGCTATGCGGATAAGTCTAAAACACTGTCAATCGTGGCACCGACGAATTATCTGAATGACCTTTATACCCTTCACATCGATATATTAGGTTACAGTAATTATGAGCCAAGCAGTAAGGTAAAGGAGATTGCTAACCGGCTGGCAGGGTATCAGAAACCGGTGGAAAACGATCAAAATGCCAGTAGTCAATAATATGATGTACATTTTAACAGGCACATTTTGTATAATGTGTCTGTTTTTTTGCGTGAACCCACCTTAAAACTAGACATTTTATACAAGAAGTGGTATACTATAAAAAAATAATAACGTCCAAATTTAACCTTACATATAAGATTGGAGGCATGACTTATGAACAATACAATTATCACCATTGGTAGACAATTTGGTAGTGGCGGAAGAGAAATCGGAGAGAAGCTGTCTAAAAAGCTGGATATTCCATTTTATGATAAGGATTTGTTAAAGAGAGCTGCAAAGGAAAGTGGTTTATGTGAAGAAATCTTTGAAAATTTTGACGAGAAACCATCCAGCAGCTTTCTTTATTCTTTGGTTATGGATCCATATTCTCTCGGATATTCCAACAATGGATTTGATTTACCACTGAACCATAAAGTTTTTTTGGCTGCTTTTGATACCATTAAAAAGATTGCAGATGAAGGTGCCTGTATTATTGTTGGCAGGTGTGCAGATTATGTTCTTCAGGATTATACCAATTGTATAAATTTATTTATACATGCACCGTTAGAGGACCGTATAAAGCGTATCAGTATGAAATATGATTTGCCGGAGAATAAGGCAAAGGATATGATTTATAAAAAGGATAAGCAAAGAGCAAGCTATTACAATTATTATTCCAACTCCAAATGGGCAGATATTAAGAATTATCATTTGTCGATTAACAGCAGCATGCTTGGCATTGATGGAACAGTGGATATGATTGAAGATATAATTAAACGCAAAAAATAGAATGGTTTACATAATTATGTTATGTATTCTTGTATCGTTCTGTACGGGTAATCATTGGTGGCCATCCATCAATATTACCCGTTTCTAATGCGTGGAACAATCGTTTTTTCGTTCCACGATTATGTTCTTCAAGCTGCTGGATTAATTGTTTCATCTCCTCACGCTTCGTATAACCATCAAGAGGGCACAGATTCTTAGAAACCGGAAGTCTATATTTTCTTGTAAACGCTTTTACCTCGTTTTCTGAACAATACATCAATGGACGAAGTACAGTTAGATTGGAGCGGTCAAGGTAGGTTACGGGGGCAAATGTGTGAAAACGTCCCTCATAGAGAAGAGAAAGCATCATCGTTTCGATTAAATCATCAGAGTGATGAGCATAAGCAACCTTATTGCAGCCCATTTCCTTTATTTTGGTATTTAAACAGCCTTTTCTAAGCTTAGCACATAGGGAACAGGGATTCTTTTCCTTTCGTTCCTGAAATACGATATCTGCAATCTGTGTTGGTTCTATTACATAAGGAACATCTAAGAATTGGCAAAATTCTTGAATCGCTTTCATATTTTGATTGCCAAAGCCCAAATCAATGGTAATTGCTGTTAAACAAAATGGAATGGGATAAAAGCGTTTTAGATGTGCTAATGCATATAAAAGGGTCAGGCTATCCTTACCACCGGAAATTCCAACAGCGATTGTATCATTTTCAGTTATCATTGAATAATTATCAACGGCACGCCTAACATGACTTAATAATTTCTGTAAATCCATTTATTTCACCTCAAATTGATTATAACGGATTTCGTAGGAAATACAAGTATAAGCAATGCAAAAGATCATGTGGTGTAAGGTATAAAAATATTATATTGTTTGCTAATTGCAAGAAACAATAAAAAAATGGTACAATAGAAAAAATGAAAGGAGGCGTTACTAATGCCATTTATTAACACAAAAACCAATGTAACTGTGAGTACTAATCAAAGGGAAACAATGAAATCAAGATTGGGTTCTGATATCCAGGATATTGGTAAGACGGAAAGCTGGTTAATGTTAGGCTTTGAAGATGAGGTTCCAATGTATTTTAAAGGCAGCGATGCACCATGCGCCATGGTGGAGGTTAGCCTGTTTGGAAAAGCCAGTGCACAGGCATATGATGCATTTACCGAGCATATTACCAATATAGTGAATGAAGAACTAGGGATTACACCAGACCGTATCTATATTAAGTATGCGGAAACACAGTATTGGGGATGGAATGGACGGAATCTGTAAGTATGGGGTCAAGATTTCGTTAAACTTGTGTTTAACGAATAGTTTGATGTTAAAGCAAACAGCCAGAATTTATCTTAACAAATTTCTGGCTGTTTCACTTACATCAACAATCTATGGATGTCTATCGAATTTTTGTTTTAGTTGCAACAAATATCTCGACGGATAGTATTTTTTACAACGGATTTCATTATATCTAGAAACCTTCTCCTTTACAAACCGTTATGTATTTTATATTTTCTCGCCATTATATAACTTAAACGCTATAAAATCTGCATTACGCTTTGCATCATCTATAGTTAAGAACTTCTTCCCGTTATATTCCCATAAACATTTACCATTGCCATATACCAGACCATAGTTTTCTCCAAACTTGCTTTTTATAATTGTAAAACTATATTCCCCAATCCTTGCTGTCCAATTTCCTTTTTCACTTTTCTTCCAATATGCAAGACTTTCTTGTCTTGTTTTACTTATCAAACAACCATATACGCCATTTTTTCTGTATTTCTCCGCAATAAAAAGTTTTCGTTTTCTATATCCCTCTAAAGAAATATTATTAACAAAATTAAAGAAGTTCGGTACTTTATACTCAAATAAGGTCTCATTCGCAATAGCAAAATCTTCTGCTTGCTTTGAATCAACTTTACATGTATGAAAAACTTCAAACCAAAGCTTTCCATTCCACTGATCATAGTACACAGGTGGTTCAGTTTTTTCCAATTCAAAGAATAAATCTATTTCGTATGTTGTTCCATTGCAAACAATTTCTTTTTCCACTTCAACACCCTTAATAAAGAGTTTTACCTTTTCATCATTAAACATAATTATTAATTTATCAACTGTAGCCAATGCTTCTTTGTTTCCTTGATGTGTTAAGCTTTCATACTCACCTCTAGACTTACTAGTATGATTACCTGTACTATTCCCTTTCCTACGAAAGCCTTGGTTAAGTCCTTTTCTTACTAATATCATAGGGACACTCTTATTTTGACTCCGATACAGTCTTTCTTTTATATAAAGAAATTCCTCTTTGTTATCATATTCCAGTCGTTTTAATTCCTTTAAACTTGTTTTCTTAAATTCCTGACTTCTTTCATCATAATACCAACTTGTAATCAACATGTAATCACTCCTTCGTAATGCTTCCTTGCTATATAAAAATATATCTTTTCGTTGCAGCCTTTGGTTACAGATATGAACGCACAATCTCATACACATCTATCAATCTCTGTTGGTACGCACTTGGTCGTCCTCCAAAATCCGTATATTCATTTGGATCTGTTAAAGATAGTAGTTATCTCAAGAACTCTATTCACGCAAAATATTTTATGTACTGTACCTTCTTGCCCCACATGAACTGCCTCAACCTCTTTTGCTGTTACCAGTCTTCCTATAAATTGATCTCCGGTAAAATGTATTACAGTCCCGTTCTCTGTTTTTAACCATACATGATGCCAATGACTATCTTTCCTACACTAGAAGGTATCACTTTCAGCTCGGTAGCAAAAACAGTGTTTTACCACCATATGAGTTTACACTACGAGTTCAAATAAAAATTTATTCTAATCGTTCTTCGGAACCTCCATTGTGTGGATTTAAGACTTGCCTTGCAAGTCTTTTTTATTTACTCCTCTCCCCCATACATCCTTTCCATCTCCCTCACCCTCTCATATATCTTCTTTCGTAAACTCTTCGGCTCTAACACCTCCGCAATCCTTCCATACTGTAACGCCCAGAACACAACTGCATCCTCATTGGCATACAACCGAAGAATCACATACCCCTTCTGCTGCTCTATAATATGGTATTCCGTCCCAATCCAATCAATTACATCGCTAATATTATCCTCGTTTACCTTGAGTAATATATGTTTATTCTCTCCGGAATACATATAAATGTGCGTCTTCATATATTCCTCTAATCGAAAACAGCCATTGCTGTAAAAAGGAATTTCATTTAATTCTACCCGCTTGCCCTCCAGCTTTGTCACAGATAATATCCGGTCAAGCCTCCGGGCATCTATATCCTGTCCTCCATTATAACAAAGCAGATAAAAATGGTCTTTGCTCGTCACAATATAATATGGACTCACCTTGTAAGTTTTGTCTGCTATAAGCTTTCCATATATATCACACCTACAATATTGCAACTGTACCTTTCTCCTGTCCTTAATTGCATCACTCAACTTAGCAATATTGTTTAACACATTCGGATTCTGTGTGTGAACAATAGAATCAATCATATGCTTATTCTGTATATAATCAGAATGCTCACAATAAGTAAAGCAATCAAGCTTCTTTGCTTCTTTGCAAGCCCCAAAAGCTACTCCTGATGTTACTGTTGGTAATTATAGTATGGTGTATTATCAACTTGGTGCTTTTTCAGAATCGACTGGAAAATTTGGAATATCTCTCATATAGATAATTCCATCACTTAAAAACTTTATTTCCCCATCCGTAAATATACGGTTTAAATATATTCCCTTAACACCATTAATGTAGCCTTCACCCCGCAACTCCGTAATACATCTTGATAATGTATTACGAACAACAGTATCCTCATACTCCGTTCTCAGATAATAAAGAATCTGCTTTTGTGACAATCGATTTTGTTCTGAGCTATGCTCCGCCAATATCTTTAAAATATGTCAAAACTTGATAATCACATTATAACATAAACAATGCCCAAAATATTGTGCAAATTAAAAAAAATTTACTAAAGATTTAATTCATTTCACCAAAACTCTTTTGACCCCAAAATATAAATGTGATAAAATGAGCAAAACGACAGCCAAGCTTGCTTGGGCTTGCATTTTTCGATTGCCCATAGTGAGACTCAGGCAATACCCTTATCGAAAGGAAGATATCTATGGAACAAACCTACTATAAACAAAAGAATATAGAAAATGAAAAAAAGATAAAAAAGCTGCAGCAGGAGCTGCCGAAATTTTTAACAAGCTTTTTTATGGGAATTGAAAGCACCAAACAATCCCGTACCCGTCTTGCATATGCCTATGATTTAAAAACCTATTTTAGCTATTTATTAGAGAACAATCCAGCCTGTAAAGGTATGACAATGCATGAAATTCCAATTGAGATTCTGGAACGGCAGACGGTAGATGATATTCAGGAGTATGTAAGCTGGGCAAGAATGTATGATAAAAATAATAAAGAAATTACCAATTCTGAAAACGGATTAAAAAGAAAGATATCAACACTACGCAGCATGTATCACTATTTCTACCAGCATGGTAAAATTGCAAGTGATCCTGCTACATTGGTGGATACCCCCAAAATCCATGAAAAAGCCATTATACGGCTTGATGTGGATGAAGTTGCCAGATTATTGGATGAAGTAGAAACCGGCGACAAATTAACGAAAAACCAAAAACGGTATCATAATAAAAATAAAGCGAGGGACCTGGCTATCATGACACTGCTTTTAGGGACTGGTATTCGTGTTTCGGAGTGTGTCGGTATTAATCTGACAGATGTGGATTTTGAAAATAACGGTGTTAAGGTTCATCGTAAAGGAGGTAACGAAGCCGTTATCTACTTTGGCGATGAAGTGCGAACGGTACTGCTCGACTATCTTGAGGTAAGAGAAAATTGTAATCCTCTTCCGGGACATGAAGAAGCACTCTTCCTCTCCTTACAAAATAAGCGGATGGGGGTACGCTCTATTGAACTGTTAGTAAAGAAGTATGCACAGACCGTCACTACACTAAAAAAAATAACACCGCACAAACTGAGAAGTACCTACGGTACTGCTCTCTATCAAGAAACCGGAGACATCTACTTAGTCGCCGATGTTCTTGGCCATAAGGATGTAAATACTACCAGACGGCACTATGCGGCAATTCAGGAAAACCGGCGTAAAAGTGCGGCTGGCAAGGTGATTCTTAGAGAATCTGCTGATATTAAGACAGATACCACTTCAAATGAATCATGAGAATCGATCAATTTGCGTATTTATATGATGTTGGGGTCAAAAGGTATTTTTTCCCCAACTGATGCCACGTATTGCTCCATTGTTTCACAACTTCTGCAATCCTGCAAACATGAGAAATCTGCTAATTTACTTAATCAATGGTATAGTGAGGGATGACAATATGTCGTCCCTTTGTAATCTGATTATTCGTTAGATGGTTCATCTCCTTCACCTCATCAATATATTCCTGTTCAGAGGAATACTCTTCTGTCATATTCGACTTTGCGATACTCCAAAGTGAATCGCCTTCCTGAATCTCTATACTGGTATAATATTTCTGATGGTTGCTCTCGCCTCTCTCCACTTTAGAAAAACCAGTGAACAAACAACCAATACAAAATAAAACTAAAATACTAAAAATAACATAGATTGTTCTTCGGTTCTTAGCATACTGCTGATTGGATATCTCTGCATCTGTGTAATATACTCTTTCGTCTCTCATAATGTTACCTCCTTGTTTCGAACAAATGTTACGAACAACCGTTTGTATAATGCATTATAACGAACGATTGTTCTTTTGTCAATAGTTTTTGCGAAAATTTGTTCGGAAAATTTGTTCGATTTTTTTAAGAACATCTGTTTACATTTGTATAACAGATGTGTTATAATTTATTTAGTTTTTAAAAGTATATATATGAAGTTAAGGAGGATTTGCTTATGCCAGGTAAGATTACTGCAAAGCAGCAACAGATTTTAGATTATATGAAACAACAGATTTTAGAGAAGGGGTATCCACCTGCCGTACGCGAGATATGCAAGGCGGTAGATTTGAAGTCTACTTCTTCTGTACATTCGCATCTGGAAACCTTGGAGAAGAATGGCTACATCAGAAGGGACCCAACCAAGCCAAGAGCCATTGAGATTTTAGATGACCAGTTTAATCTGACACGCCGGGAGCTGGTGAACGTTCCAATTGTTGGTACTGTTACTGCCGGACAGCCGATTTTAGCCACGGAGAGCATAGAGGATTATTTTCCGGTTATGCCAAGCTTTGTCGGCAATAAGCAGACCTTCATGCTTCATGTGAAGGGAGACAGTATGATTAATGCCGGAATATTTGACGGGGATCTGATTCTTGTAGAACAGAATTCTGTTGCAAGAAATGGTGAGATTATCGTGGCTCTGATTGATGACTCTGTTACAGTAAAGCGATTTTACAAGGAAGATGGGCATATTCGTCTTCAACCGGAGAACGATGCCTTGGAACCCATTATTGTAGATGACTGTCAGATTTTAGGAAAAGTAATTGGATTATATCGCTTTAACATTATCTGATAATCTATTTATATTCTTTGAATATTTTGTTATATGCAGCGTGATAACCAGCATAGCAAAACACCAGCTAGGTGTTGACAGATGTAATCGTCTAGTACATCTGTCAACTACCTAACTGGTGTTTTATATTTTATATATTCTTTTCTTCTTGTGAAGCAACCACTTCCATTTCCTCTAAAGGAATCTCATCATCCATATTCTTAACAGAGGATTTGGATTGTTCTAATACCAGTTCATCCTTATAGCTCTGTCTGTAAATTAGAAACAACACAAACAATATAGCAGTTACTACGCCATAGATAATCGGGATTGCAATATTGCGGTCATATTTTACCTTTACCTTCATATCATCTGTTGATGTAAAGGCATTATGCTTAATGGATACCGTCTCCGGAATTCTGTCTTCCTTAGCATAATAGGTTGGATTAACAAAATGATATTGTTGTCCATTATAATAAAAATTATAAACACCAAAGTAGTAAACATTATTCCCGGAATCCTGTGTAACATAACTATTCAAAGTGGCGGAAGTCATAATCTTACAATCCTTATATTTTCCACTGTCCTGAAACTGTAGTATAATGCTTCCAACACAACAAACCAGTCCAATTATACCAAATAGTAAAAAGAAAATCGAAAACTTGTGATACAATCCCAATTTATTTTTCATATTGCTACCTCTCCGTTTCTTTACTCACAAACTATAAATCCTCTGCCGAGACCTCAGTTCCATCCTTCCAGATACGCTCTAAGTCATAAAATGCACGGTCTTCCTCGCTAAACACATGAACAATAATATCATTATAATCCATTAAAATCCAATTAGCGGTCTGAAATCCTTCTGTTGACTTCACCGGGTATCCTGCCTTATGCATAACTTCATCTACATTGTCAGCAATTGCCTGCACCTGATTGCGGTTGGTTCCATTAGCTATCAGAAAATAATCTGCAAATACAGATATGTTGCTAATGTCTATAATCTTAATGTCCTTTGCCAGCTTATCATCCATTGCCTCAAAAGCAAGCTTTGCCATCTCCTTTGAATGATTCATGATATTCTCTCCTGTTTTTGTTTTTCTAAATAAAATTGATAGGTTGCCTGTGAAGTATCATCCACAAGACTTTTCTTTCCCTCTAAATATTTTAACGTATTTTCGATGATTTGTACAATACAATCTGTTAAATTATGAAATGCAAGGTAGCGTATTTCTTCCATACCGGGTAATTGTTTCCGGTTTGGCTCAATATAGTCTGCAATAAACAGAATCTCCTCTAACGGGCTCATATCCGGCTTTCCTGTCGTATGACAGGCAATCGCCGAAAGAACCTCCTCATCCTTCACGCCATAGCGGTGTCTGGCAAATGCTGCCCCAATCTTAGCATGCAATAGCTCTTTATTGGCATCCTCCATCGGTGAAATCGGCAGCTTATATTTTTTACACGCAGAAAGCTTCTCCTTATCTGTCAGATATTTCGCGCAGTCATGAAGTAAGCCTGCCAACAGCGCCTGATTGACATCCACGCCAAAACACATTGCCATTGCTGCAGCAGTATACATGACACCAAGAGTATGCTCATAGCGTTTTTTGCTCAAGCGTTCCTTTAAATCCTTTTTAATATCACTTAGTTCCATCATTTTTCTCAAACCACTTCTCAATCAATCTATGCAATTACCAGTTTAAAGGTAACTGTCTATCATAACTATTGTTCTAAATATAACCTGTGTTCCCTGATATATTCTTCTACCGTCTCCGGCAACAGATATTTAAAAGTCTGGTGATTTCTGATTTTTTTGCGGATTCCATGGGAGGATATATCAAGATTGGGACTGTTCAGCAGATGAATCCGGGCATCAAATTTTGCACACAGATAATCAATCTGACTTTCTAAGTCCGCACTCACCTGACCAACTCTTGGAGCCGCAATTATCTCACAAAGACGGCAGATATCCTTCGTATCTTTCCAGCTTTCAAAATGAAATAAGGAATCTGCCCCCATGATAAAATAATAGGAATTATCCGGATGCCTTGTAGTTAAAGCTCTTAAAGTATCGACTGTATAGGTTGCACCGTCACGGTTTAATTCCTCATAAGAAAGTTGAAAATGAGAATTTGACGCAATGGCAAGCTGAATCATCTTCGTTCGGTGTTCCTCCGAAATTTCACTGGAAATCATACGGTACTGCGGATGTTTATTAGGCATAATCAATACCGTATCCAGAGAGAATTGCTCATAAGCACTCTCCGCCAAAAGAAGATGTCCATAATGGATGGGATTAAACGTCCCTCCCATAATTCCTATTTTACTCATACACTTAGCCCTCTTTGCCTGTCATTATTTTGGAAGTTCAATCTTACGTTTATTCTTATCCTTACATGGCTTATAAAAAATCATTTTCTTACCGATTACCTTTACCACAATGCTATGCGTCCGTTCGCCAATCATCTCCGCAATGCTTTTCGGGTCATCTGCGCAATTTTTTAATACACTGACTTTAATCAGTTCTCTTTTCTCCAATGCCTGTCCAATCCCCTCGATTATCTCCGGGGTAAGGGATGCCTTTCCAACATTAAAAATTGGATTTAAGTTACTGGCAAGCCCCATTAGATAGGCTCTTTGTTTACTCGTTAATGTCATAACCAAACACTCCTTATTACGATGGGTAATAATCAAATTCTAAATCATATAGACGGACGGTATCGCCCTCTTCGATTCCCATTTCCTCCATCCGGGAAATAATCCCATTGTCCTTCATAAATTTCTGGAAAAATTCAAAGCCACGCTCAGATTCGAGATTCGTGTAACCAAGCATCCGCTCTACACGTTCACCAGAAACTTCAAATACATGGGGTTCTATTTGTTCTACAAGAACCGGCGTATTATTAATTCCATCAAATTCCGGGAAAAATTCCTGCTCAAATACCAGATTCTCCTTAGGACATTGCTTTAGCAATTCATTGATATGCCACAAAAGCTCATTCACGCCCTGTCCGCTAACAGCAGAAATTGCGTAAACCTTGATATCCTCATTTTCGAATTCTTCACGGATGGCAGCAACCGCCTGTTCTACATCATAGCAGGCATCAATCTTATTGGCAACAATCACCTGCGGACGTTTTAGAATCTCAGGATTATATTTCTCTATCTCCTGATTAATAGCATGAATGTCTGCAATGGGGTCCCGTCCTTCACTTCCGGCGGCATCAACGATGTGAACAATCACTTTAGTTCGTTCAATATGACGTAAAAATTCAAAGCCAAGCCCTACCCCCTCAGAAGCACCCTCAATAATTCCCGGGATATCTGCGATAACAAAGCCTTGTCCATCCTCCAAATCTACGACACCAAGATTCGGGTTTAAGGTTGTAAAATGATAGTTCGCAATCTTTGGCTGGGCATTGGTAACCCGGCTTAAAAGGGTAGATTTACCAACGTTCGGAAAGCCGACCAGACCAACATCCGCAATCACCTTAAGCTCCAATGTCACCCACAGCTCCTGTGCATCCTGTCCCGGTTGTGCATACTTTGGAGCCTGCATCACGGAGGTTGCATAGTGCATATTGCCCTTACCACCTTTTCCTCCTTTTAGCAGATGTACTTCCTCCTTGGTATCTGCCATATCAAAAATCACCTTTCCGGTTTCAAAATCCTTAATAACGGTACCTGCAGGCACCTTTAATACAATATCATTGCCCTTTTTGCCATGGCAGCGGCGTTTACCACCCTCTTCTCCGTTTCCGGCACAGTATTTCTGCTTGTGACGATAGTCGTTTAACGTATTTTGCCCTTCATCTACCACAAATATTACGTCACCGCCATTGCCACCATCACCGCCGTCGGGGCCACCATCCGGAACATAGAGTTCCCGGCGAAAGCTGACATGCCCATCTCCCCCTTTGCCGGAGCGGATATAGATTTTCGCTCTATCTGCAAACATTGCTTCTTTCCTTTCCGTTTACATATCATAAACTCAAACTTCACATATGAAGTTTATATTACTAGCTTAACCACAAATTTCTATGTGCGAAGCTTGAGTCATAAAAAAGAAAATGAGGCTGCACTTAAACGAACAACCTCATAAAACCTGCAATACCTAATATTACTTGCTTTCAACAGGATAAATAGAAACCTGCTTCTTATCTCTACCCTTTCTTTCGAAACGGACAACACCGTCTACTAATGCAAATAATGTATCATCACCGCCGATACCTACATTGGTACCTGGATGAATCTTAGTACCACGCTGTCTGTATAAAATATTACCAGCCTTTACAAACTGTCCATCTGCTCTCTTAGCACCTAATCTCTTAGACTCAGAATCTCTACCATTCTTAGTAGAACCCATTCCTTTCTTATGTGCGAAAAGCTGAAGATTTAACTGCATCATATCTCCTGCACCTCCTTTAAGGTAATCTTCAAAAATTTACTTCCGTATTGTTTTTGAATCGTGACAAGTCCAAATTCCATCGTGTTCAATAATAACTGGGTATCATGCTTCGGCACAGTATCAAAGGAAACATCAAACCGATTTTTCTTTTCATCCTGTTTTAGCTGATAGGATTCCCCCACAAGCTTTTCAATACAGTTTATCGTATTGATAAACAATATCGAAACTGCGGAACAAACGATATCTTCTCCCTTGTCTGCATACGCTGCATGTCCCTCCAATACACATCGAACAGTGATATTGTCGGGATTCTTATAAAATGTTACTCGTATCATATCATAATCGATGATTAAGCATTGATTTTATCAATCTTAACCTTGGTATACAGCTGTCTGTGACCATTCTTCTTGTGATAACCAAGCTTTCTCTTGTACTTGTAGACAATGACTTTCTTATCCTTGCCCTCTTCTACAACAGAAGCTTCTACGTTAGCACCTTCAACAGTAGGGCAGCCTACCTTGACATCCTTATCGCTAACAACAAGAACCTGATCGAATGTAACAGTCTGTCCAGCCTCTACACCAAGCTTTTCAACCTTGATAATATCGCCTTCGGATACCTTATACTGTTTACCACCTGTTGCTATAATTGCATACATCTATGGCACCTCCTAATCATTACTCGCCAGCTTTGGCGGCGTTAAACGCACTTATACCTCGCTGTGCGGCACACTAGATAATACTAACATTTGTTCAAATAAATGTCAAGGAAAATGTTGCAAATAACTGGGTGAATATCAAGAAATAAAATATATCTATTCTGGTATATTCAATATCTCCAGCACCTTCTCTTCTTCTTGGTTCAATTTCTTAGCAATCTCTGAAACGGAATAACCTAATTCATATAATGTGGTTATGCTGCCTTCTAATTTGCCTTGGCTTATACCTTGACTTATACCTTGTTCTAATCCTTCACGATATCTCTCTTTTGCACGTTCCATTCCAAGTTCCAACCCCTCCCGATATTTCTCCCGTTCAAGCTCTAGCATTGTCATATATTCCGCCCTCCATTCCTCTTTCTTTTTTATGTGGTCTACTTCATTCTGCATTTCTTTTGCTATTCCTGCCGTCTTCTGTTCTCCATTAAAGAAATCCATCAATTCCAGAAATTCCTCATCAAGACCAGCGTCCATTCCCTTTGTATTAATAAATACTTTGATTGCTTCATCCGGCAGGACTAAATCAAGCTCTTTCACACATCGGTTCTCGAAAGTATAGATGTAACGCCCTCTTCCAAATAAATCAAATGTGCAAATGAAAATAATATAGCTTCTTGCGAGCTTATTGTAATCATCCCCCGGTTCTAACAGGTTTAAATCTATCATTCCCTGATAGTACCTGCTCCGCTTGGGAAGATTATATTTGTTCGTGGTCTGCATCTCAATATTATAAATGGTACCTTTTTCGTCATTCAGATATACATCCAAGCGTATACCCTTCGAGTGGTGAAATTTCTTTAACGATTGTTCATCATTATAATATTGTATCTTACGAATTTTGATATGCAAGACCAATTCCAAAAATTTCCTGCATAAGTGTTCATTCAACATAACCTTGGCAAACATAAAGTTGTCCGTAATGGTTAAGTCTTCATAACTCTTCTCATTTGGAAAATATAATTCCTCTTTTATTTTGCTCATATTTCTACTCCTTATTATACTAATCAATGAATAAAGGTGCAACCAGATTCTCAGGTTTTTCTAAATCGTTTATGGCTATTCAAACATAATATGGGCAAAATCCTCACATAATCTATTTATATAGTAACATAAGAGAAAAAGGGTGTCTAAAACTTTATAGTTGTTAAAATTACTTGAATACTAAGTGTAATAAGTTATAACTGAAATGCACTTGATTCTGCCTTCCATATAAATAGGGACTGTGTTTGGTTTTACTAGCATGAAAGAATACTGTCCTATAAATTGGTTCCGTTGTTCGAGAATAAGAATTTCTATGATATTCCCAATAAGATTATTAGTTTGACGCAACCGACGCACACCTTTCTGAATGTGATGAACAACTATCAGTTGTTTTCACGAGTCTCTTTTATTTAATTTTATATTTCTTTTACTTCACTTGCTGAAGCCTTTAATTTTTGAGAAGTATCCTTTGTTGCTAAGATTACCACCCTCTTTTTATTTTCTCTTAGCAAATTTACCAACTCTGTATAATCGCCATCTCTAGATGCAATACAGAAAACATCAATACTTTTATTTTCTCTCAAAATCTTTTTTGCATCCTTTATCAATTTATTATCAATTTTGTTGTGTTCCGGATTACCTGCCATAAGAATGGGTTTAATATCATTCTCTTTTGCTGCATCTTTCCAAGCTTTGGTATGGGGATCCTTTTGTCTCGCATAATATTTCATTTCAGCCACTTCCCCAGCTTTTTTACTCTGACTTACAATACTGGAACAATGTGAAGCATTAACACTTTCGGCATCTATAAAAACTACAGTGTTTCTCTTTTTTTGAAAATTTACTTTGTTGTCATCGTAATTCATAAAATCACTCCTATCTTCATCAATACCAACCCACAAACTAAACATCCTGTTTTATCAACCAAAGCAAAAGAAAAAACTACGGCACCCCAAATAAACCGTAGTTTTAAAAACTCCGATTTCTCATTTGATTATCCGGTGACAGACATTATGACAAACTTCCACTTAAAATCAATGAAAGTCAGTCCAGTAACATCCATCACCAGAAAATCTCATGAGAAATCAAGAACGAGGTGTAAGTATGCGTCCACACCTACACCCCGTTATATATTAAAATATATCATAAGGTATACAATAAACCTGCTTTCACATTAAGAATATTGCTTGTAAAGCAAAAACAATTCCATTATAATAACAATGTGTATCGCAGATTCATCTGTATTGTGTGGTACTATTCCTACCATCCTTGCCCGGTACTGTTGGCGCAGTGCCGGGTGGTACACCAATAAGTTCTTGAATTTCTCAACCATATTTTACCATACCCCTATTCTTTGTACAAGCGTAAATTATACATTATATAATAATACAAACCATCCCGCCATTACTATCATTAATAATCTTCTCCATCGTATCCTGGAGCTTAAGCTGGCTATCCTCATTCATCTTAGAAGCCTTACTAATCAAGCCCTCTTCCACCAGCTGTTTAATGGTCTTGCCAAAGATATTAACCTCCCAGATTTTCTGTGGGTCAACGGCACAGTCTGCCTTCATATCATCAATCAGCTCCTGTGCCTGTTGTTCCGTACCAATCACAGGGGCAATCTCCGTTGTGATATTTGCCTTAATCATATGAATAGAAGGTGCTTCCGCTTTAATTTTAATACCATACTTACTGCCATGCTTAATTAGTTCCGGTGTTGCAACGGTGATGCTATCCTGCTCCGGTGTTACGACACCATATCCCTTTTGGTTCACCATCTGCATCGCCGATGCCACCTGCTCACATTCCTTACGTTTTTCTGCCATTTCCTTTAACACCTGCATAAAATGATACTCATTGGTAATCGGGGTATCAATCATCTGGCTAATCATCTCATAATAATACTTATCGTTAAAGGTCATAAGAAGACGCACAATGCCATTTGCCATATCAATGCTATCAATACGAATCTGTTCAATGGCTTCCTTGTTGGGAAAACTCAGAGCATATAAATCCTTCATTACATTCACATTCTGAAGAATTTCCTTGCCGGCAGCAATCACATTTTCCTTAAGCCAGTGATTGCGGTCAAGGATTTCTACCCATTTTGGCATGGAAAAATCAATGGTGTCAATCGGGAATTCTAAAACTACCGCTTCTAGTATATGCTTCACATCCTCCTTATGAAGCTGTTCTGCATTGATTGGAACGACGGAGACCTGATATTGCTTCTCCATATCTGACGCCAGCTTCAATGCTTCCGGGCTCTTTGGTGCAGTCGTATTTAACAGGACAATAAATGGCTTATTAAGCTGCTTTAACTCGCTAATTGTCCGCTGCTCTGGCTCAAGATAAGCATTTCTTGGCAATTCCCCAAAGCTTCCATCCGTTGTCAGTACCACGCCGATAGTAGAATGGTCCGCAATCACCTTCTGTGTTCCAATTTCTGCCGCCTTTGTAAAGGGGATTTCATAGTCAAACCATGGTGTATGTACGAGACGTTCCTTATCCTCCTCCAGATGCCCTGTTGCCCCATTCACCATATAACCGACACAGTCAATCATGCGTACCTTCATAGAGATATCATCGGATAAGGTAATCTCTACTGCTTCCTTTGGGATAAATTTAGGTTCTGTCGTCATAATTGTTCTGCCCGCAGAGCTTTGGGGAAGTTCATCCCTTGCCTGTTCCTTGGCTTTGGCATCCGCAATGTTCGGAAGCACCAAAAGATCCATAAACCGTTTGATAAATGTGGACTTACCAGTACGGACAGGTCCTACCACACCAATATAGATTTCTCCGTTTGTCCGTGCCTTAATATCCTTGTAAACATTAAAATTGTCCATAAAAAATCCTCCTTGTCACCCTGACCTCAAGCCCTTCTCCTACTGAATAGGCTATCTGTTTCATAGTATGACAAGAAGGGATTATTTATGAAAAAAAGTTATAAATTAATCAAAAGCTAACTCATACGCCATCCTGCATTGTATTTATTTTTGCAAATTCCCCGGTTTAGCTTGCCCCAGCCTAGTCCAAAACCATCCACACAGACAAGAACATATCCGTCCGGTCCCTCAAGAGGTATCGTCTCCCCCTTTAAAAAACGTACAATACGTTCATCATTGGCAGGCAGTGATATTGCATAACCACAGGTATCCTTTGTCAAGGTTACAGAAAATGGCTGACTTGGTTCAAACCGTTTCTTTTTATTTTCTCCCAAAAACACACCAGAACGTAAGATGCGAAGTCCGCGTACATCTGCCATATCCCTTGGAGGATAGTAAAGACGACCTTCATGCTCCTCTAAAATAGAGGTATTAAGCTCTACTCCCGCCTGTTTGAAGAATTCCTCTGCCTCTCTGGTAAGCTTTGTCCCCTTATAAGGATAAGCTGCATAATTGGGTACAAGGTCATGAAGCCACTCTGTTGGTAAGCCCTGCTCCTTGCAGGTATTGAGGTAATCCTGCATCTCCTCCTCACTTCGTTTGCGAAGCAAAGCGAGAAAATGTCCCTCTCCCTCTATCCGATGTGGCCATAGCCGACGGCAGTATGTGAGGTTGGGAACCGGTTCAGATGCCCATTCGGGATGTCCGGTATCAAATCCATCATACATCGGAAGCTTCACAAGCTGCATATAAGGACACTGCTTGATAAGTTGTACAATTGCTTCTTCATCTTCCTCCGGTGAAAAGGTACAGGTGGAATATAACATCATTCCTCCCGGCTTTAAAAGCTTTGCCCCAACTACCGTAATCCTTCTTTGAATCTCGGCATAATAAGCTGTTCCGACCTGTTCCCAGTTATGCATAATAGAAGGCTCCTTGCGAAACATTCCCTCCCCGGAACAGGGAGCATCAATTAATATCTTATCAAAATAGCACTTACATTTATTAAGAAGCTTTTCCGGCGGTTCACTTAACACCACGGAATTAGTAATGCCAAACAGTTCGATATTCTTCAGTAATGCTCTGGCTCTTGATTGGCTTACATCATTGGCATACAAAATTCCAGTACCGTTAAGCTTGGCACCAAGCTCCGTCGTCTTTCCTCCCGGTGCTGCACACATATCCAAAACCCTGTCACCAGCTTCAATAGGCAGCATCGCCGCAGGACTCATGGCAGAGGGTTCCTGCAGATAATAAAGTCCTGCATAATAATAAGGATGCTTCGCAGGCTGATAGGTGCTATCATAATAAAAGCCATTGGTTGTCCAAGGCACAGGACGTAAGGGGAAGGGGGAAAGCTTTAGAAATTCTTCTACGGATAGTTTCTTGGTATTCACCCGGAGTCCCTGAAACTTTGGCTTATCATAGCAGGAAAAATACTCCTCTGCGTCCTCCTTAAGCTGTTCCCGCATTCGCTGTTCAAATAATTGTGGTAATTTCATACGTTCTCCTATACAATAATTCAGACCTCACACCTGCTATTATGCGTGAAGTCTGAATTAACTTTTACTGGTTTCTCAGTTATGATTCTATAAAAATGATGTTGGGGAAAAAGGGATTTTGTCCCCCAATAATACAGTCATCTATCAAGTATATATCATGCTCTGTGCACGATAACCCTGTGAAATAATGTCGAGCTGCTTGCTAAAGTGTGCAAGTGCCTCTAAGTCCTCCTTGCTGTAGATACGGTAAAATTCATCCTGTATCTTCATAACCTCCCGTTTATTGGCAACCTTATAAAGATTCTGGATGTTGTTTAAAATATCCGAAACAATGTTATCCTTAATCTGGAAAGAATTCTGTGCATCCATAATCTCATCCCGCACCGAACTCATCTCTTCATCTAAGACGATAATCGCCTCCGAGGCATTGGAAAGCCTGCCCCTGATATGTGATGGCATATTGCCCTTGTACTTATATTGCAGAGAATGCTCAATGGTTGCCCAGAAATTCATCGCCAGCGTACGGATCTGAAGCTCCGCCTTTAATTCCTTTGGACCATTAATCGTATTAACCTCATAATAAATAATAATATGATAGCTCCGGTAACCACTTGGCTTCATATTGGTTATGTAGTCCTTCTCACTCTTAATCCGCATATCCTTACGGTTTCTAATGATACTGACTACCTTATCAATATCCTCTACAAATTGACAGATAATACGGATTCCTGCAATATCATCAATCCGCTCCTCTAACTCCTCCATAGCGATATTCTTTTTTTGCACCTTCTCTAATATACTGGTAATACTCTTCACTCTGCCAATCACCTGTTCAATCGGTGAATAGCGGTCAAAATTACGATGCTCCCTAATAATATGATTAAACTTTACTGTAAGCTCATCTACAGCCAAATAATACGGGTCCAGAATCTCCCGCCACATTTGTATCTCCATAACACATACCTCTTTTCAAAATTATTGTCCTATACTCCAAATAGTTTTAAACAATGAATAATATTAATCCTTAATGATGATAACAGTATTCTACCCTCTTTGTTTAAAATAAAAATACCCATAGTCATTATATCACATTCATCTAATTATTTCAAATCCAATAAAAAAGGATATGGGTTCACACTGATTTCTTCCTGTGGTGAAAAAATAGTATTATCCTTCAACATAAAAATCGTAAAGCTATTTCGTCTAGCTGGATAGTTCCATCTTCTTCCTTCTATTTTGTTTACATAACATCCTACATGTAAATGAACAGGAAATTGTCCTGTTGTTCCTTCTTCGCCATATCCGGTATCTCCCATAAAACCAAGGAGCTGTCCCGCTTTCACACTGTCGCCTATCTCCAGATTCGCATAGGTCGATAAATGGGCATAATAGTAATATATCCCCCCCTTTGAACGGACTCCTATGCGGTATCCTCCAAGAGTCAGCCATCCCTTTTGTTCCACAATTCCGTCTGTCATGGATAGAATTGGCACCTCACCAGAGCGGTTAGGTTCATACATTAAATCACAGCCTTCGTGAATACGGGTTGCCGTCTTGCTAAAATCTGCATTTTTTGAACGCGAAGCACCAAAGGTATCTGAAAAGGAAATACTTGAAGCAAAGCCTTTCGGATAAGGAAGCAGTTTTAGCTCCTCCCGGATTGTCCTGACAAATTTCATATTATATTTTTTACCATAAATTGTTGGCTCTGTACGAAGCTTTAGTAATCTTTCCTCATACCGGACAATGCTATTTTGCATGCTCTGTTGCCATAGGTAATTGCCAAGCAGAACAATACCAATGGTAAGCAGCATAAAAATAAGAGTGATGCCACTCCAATAAATCCATTTTTTATTCATAAAAAAACCTCCCCTTACAATGTATCGTAAAGGGAGGAAAAATAGAACTCTTTGTTAGTCAATCGTTTCCCCATTAATCTCGGCAATAATCTTAGGCAGCAGCTCATCCACCTTATCATTGTCTAACTGACAGGTTCCAGCATTCTTGTGTCCACCACCGCCATACTTTAGGCAAAGCTCTCCGATGTCAAAATCAGAGCTGCGGTTAACAATCGACTTGCCAATCGTTACTGCGGTATTCTGCTTTTTAAGACCCCACATAACATGAATGGAAACCTTTGTCTCTGGGTACATCGCATACACTAAGAAACGGTTGCCGGTATAAATAATCTCTTCGTCCTTTAATGGTAATACCACGACATCCCCATGAATCTCATGAACCCGTTCAATCTGTGCTTTAAACAGCTCCTGCTGCTCAAAATAAAGCTCTACACGTTCCTTGACATCCGGGAGCTTTAAAATATCATTAATCGGATGCTCTAAGCAGTAATCAATTAACTGCATCATCAGCTCATAGTTTGAAATACGGAAATTGCGGAAACGTCCGAGTCCGGTTCTGGCATCCATCAGGTAACTTAACAGTACCCAATCTTTCGGATGCAGGATATCCTCCATAGTAAACTGTGCAGAATCTGCTTTATCAACTGCTTCCATAATTTCATCTGTAATACGCGGCAGCTTTCCCTTACCGCCATAATAATTATATACTACACGTGCTGCACTCGGTGCATCTGCCTCAATAATATGGTTTGGTTTTGGTCCCCCTGCTCTTGTAACCTCACTGGAATGATGGTCAAATGCCAGCTTTACACCTGCCACATAGGGAAGATTAGTAGTGATATCATTATCTGTCACTTCAATTAAACCATCCTGCATATCCTTGGGATGCACAAACTTAATCTCTTCAATCAGGTCAAGCTCCTTTAATATCATAGCACACACTAATCCATCAAAATCACTTCTGGTAATTAATCTACACTTCTCGCTCATTCATTTACCTCCTTATATGTAAGCCATTCCCATGGCGAATTGATTACCTGTTTGCCACCATTAAAACCGACCTATGGTATGATATAGGAATATTTTACTACATAATGTATTATTTTGCAATGAATATTATCTCTCCTGCCATTGCTCATGAAATGGTTTCTTTATCTTATGTCTGGTAACCTCAACCAGACCGAGTCTGGTTATATCAACAAGTGTTGTTTTAACAGAATCCATTGCTAACATCTGTCCAAACTTCTCCATCAATACCTGCTGATGTTCATTCTGCTCCATATCAATAAAATCTATGATAATGATACCGGAATAATTTCTAAGCCTTATCTGTTTCGCAATTTCCTTTGCCGCTTCCAGATTAATCTGTAAAAAAAGAGTATCCCTGTCCCTGCTCTTAGAAATATTTTTACCGGAATTTACATCAATTACGGTTAAGGCTTCTGTCGGTTCCATAATTAAAAAGCCTCCACTCTTTAACCAGACCCGCTTCTCAAGTGCCATGGAAAGTGCTTTTTTCAGCTCATATTTCGCTGTTAAAGAAAAGTCAGCTTCATACCATTCCACTGCGGTCTGCAAACGGCGTTCATTAAGCTCCTTTTCTAAATCATCATACACTGTTTTTATGTCTGTAATAATTCTGCTGTTTTTCTTCCCTCCAACCCGATTTAACAGTTCCCTGTAAAACGATGCTCCAGAATAGAGACATTTGCCCGAAACACTGGTTTCTGCCTGTTTCATCAAACGATTAAGCTGCTCCCTTAACTGCTCCGTCTCAATAAGTAAATCATCCTTACTGCAGACTTCTGCATTGGTACGGACAATAAATCCATAGCTTCCTTCTGTTAAAGAACAACGGTTTTTCGTACACTCCTTCATCCATTCCAATAAAAGATTACGTTTTTCACCGTTAATTTTTTTCGATATTCCTATACCCGGCTTTTGCCATGTAAGAATGGTATGCTCTCCCTTAAGCTTTAAATAGCAGCTTGCCGCTGCCTGCTTCATTTTCACCGGCTCTTTATCAATCTGAACAAGAAGCATGTCTCCCACATGAACAACCAGATTTTTTTTAGGATTTAAAAAAATCGTATGTTTATTATCTTCCAAAGAATAATAACAGGAATGTCCTGCAATATCCAAAAAAGCAGCCCGGATTCCCGGAATAATATTTTGCACCCGGGCAGTATAAATACCACCGAGTTTTAGTTCCTCCTGCTGCTCTTCCTTAATGGCCTCAATTGTAACCAGCTTGTGCTCCTCATAATAAAATGCTAGCATCCTTCCTTCAAGCTTTGTAATAATACATTGTTTTTCCATCATTTTCCCCTTTTGCTACAACTTAAACAATCACATGGCCCGCTGAGGAAAGTGGTGCAAAGCATCCCTCCTCCTCGTTCCACAGCAGTGTATCCAGACGGTGTACCATAAAGGAGAGGCTTTCGTATTCCACGCCTGCAAAGGCAGCAAGGCTTTCCATTACTGTATCCGGTCTTAAGTTATTGTTACTTCCTGTTGTAAGCCGCATGGTAAGAGCATCGTTTTGCACCTCAAGCTGATGTATGAGCGGACGCAAATCGACCTCCCTCTCCCCCTTTTTCGTTTGCTTTGTAATTATCAATTCTGTTTGTTCTAGAAAAAGGGGGACAGCCTTCAATATAGCTTCCCGATATTGGTATTTTGTTGCAAAGGAAATGCGGTAATCCGCCCCGGCAACTGCTGCCATCGCCTTTTTTGCCCCTTCTTCAAGGGCTACGAGTTCTGTTATCTCAATATAGGGAGTCAACGTGGCCGCATTAATCTGCCCAAGCATCTCCTGTGATGTCGTTACACTATGAAATTCCGTATCAAGATATTCCCCCTCTGAGGTAACACCGATTCCAAGCGGCGCAGCAAAGGAAAGAATCTGATGGGGGCTAAATCCGTTGGAATAAGCAATATCTACCCCGGAACGGCGGAATACCTTTTGAAAATACCTGAGTGTATCGAGATGTCCTACATACATCAGTGGTCCAACCTTGCTAAACTTCATTCTTATTTTCAATACAAATTCCCCCTTTCCAGACCATAGCACCACAGCCACTGCACTGTGTCTTACAATTTGAAGTTACTTGCCCCTGTTTTGCTTTTAGATATTCCCGCTTCATAAATTCCTTCGTCACGCCGGCATCAATAAAATCCCATGGGAACAGCTCATCAAGCTCACGCTCTCTTGTTGTATAAAATCCGATATCAATGTCATCCTCTAAAAGAGCCTGCATCCATTTTTCATAATCGAACCATTCTGTCCACGCATCAAAAATAGCTCCCTTCCGGTACACATCATAAAGTACCTTAGAAAGCGTTCTGTCTCCTCTGGCAAGAAGTCCCTCCAAAATTGTAGTTTGGGCATCATGATACTGAAAGCTCAGGCTTCGGTGGTTTAGTAAGCCACGCATGGTATCTCCCGCAAGATAAGCCTTCCTCAAAAATTCTTCTGCATCATTCATGGGTGCCCATTGAAAAGGCGTAAAGGGTTTTGGAACAAAGAAAGAAGCACTGGCATTAATCTTCACACGTCCGTTTCGTTCCTCCTTAGGAATCGTATAGTAGGCAGTGGCAATCCGGTCGGCTAATTCAGGAATCGCCCGGACATCCTCATCGGTCTCAAAGGGCAATCCTAGCATAAAATACAGCTTTACTTTATTCCACCCCCCGTGAAATGCCTCCATTGCTCCTTCTATAATAACCTCCTCGGTTAAGCCCTTATTTATCACATCCCGCATCCTCTGGCTTCCTGCCTCCGGTGCAAAGGTCAGACTGCTTTTCTTGACATCCTGCACCCGGCTCATGACATCAAGGGAGAAGGCATCAATTCTAAGAGAAGGCAATGAGATATTTATATTTTGTTTCTTGCACTCCTCAATCAAAAAATAGGTTAGCTCTTCTAAGTCAGAGTAATCGGACGAACTTAATGAACTTAACGTTATCTCCTCATGCCCCGTATTTTTAAGCATGGTAAGGGCATATTCCTTAAGCATAGCAATATTACGTTCCCGTAATGGGCGGTATATCATCCCTGCCTGACAGAACCGGCATCCACGGATACACCCTCGCTGAAGCTCCAGTGTCACCCGGTCCTGTGTCGGACGTAAAAACGCTACCAAGGGCTTCTTGGGATAAACTGAATTCGTCAGGTCCATCTGCACCTGTTTTTTTACTATACTTGGAACATCCTCATACTGTGGTGTCATGGATTTCAGTAAACCATTTTCATCATATGTTATATCATAAAGAGACGGGACATAGATTCCCTCAATATGTGATGCCTGCCGTAAAAAATCCTTTCGGCTTGTTCCCCTTTTCTTATGTTCCTTATAAAGGTCTAACAGCTCATCATATTTTGTTTCCCCTTCACCGATATAAAACAAATCAAAAAAATCGGCAATGGGTTCCGGATTATACGTACAAGGACCTCCTCCGATTACAATCGGTGCGTCCTCCGAACGCTCTCTTGCCCATATACCTATCTGTGCCAAGTCAAGAATCTGTATAATGTTGGTATAACACATCTCGTACTGTATGGTAATACCAAGAAAATCAAATTCCTTTATGGCGTCCTGTGACTCCAATGCAAATAATGGAATTTGTTTTTCCTTCATGATATTATGTAAATCCGGCCACGGAGAGTATACCCGTTCACAATAGGTATCCTCTCGTCTGTTAAACATTTCATACAATATCTGAATGCCAAGATGGCTCATACCAATTTCATAGACATCCGGAAAGCACATGGCAAACCGGATGTCCACCTCCTCTGGCTGTTTCACTACCATATTGACCTCGTTGCCAATATAGCGGGCAGGCTTTTCAATTGTCATTAATATCTCATGGGATAAGGCTAGCTTATTCATTGTCTGCTCCTTCAATTTCTTCCCCAGATTCACCCTCTAACTCTATTTCTTCCTCATCTGACTCTACTTCTTCTTCCTCAGGTTCTTCGCCCTCTTCTATTTCTTCTTCTGCGTTGATTTCTTCCCCTTCTTCGGCATTCATGGACTGGTATTTTTCCTCTGTAATCGTCTCCTTCTTAGCATTATCGTAGAGGAATGCCACTACATTATCATATACTGCCTCATACATAAGTGTTTGTTTATCTGCCTCATTTTGTAGCTCCTCTACAGTCATTTCATATTCCGCAGCGGTCACTTCAATATAGTCCTGGTACTGTTCCTCTGTCAAAAAGAGTGCCTCCTTTTGGGCAATCGCATAGATTAACAGACGCTCCTGTGTCACCATTACATATTGTGATTCTAAATCCTCTTCCTTCATTCCATAAAACATCTCTAAATATTCCGATACCTCCATATCTCCCCACTGTTCTGCCTCTGCATTGATACTCTCATCAACGGCTTTTTTACAGGCATCATAAAGAGATTGTGGATAATCGTCTTTCAAGGTAGCATTATCTGCTACAGTTATCATTAAATCCTCTGCTAGAGAAGCATACATCTCCTCTTCCTTATCAGAAATAATCTGCTCCTTCATTGCTTTTTTAAAGCTATCTACATTATCATATCCTTTTTCCTTTGCATAATCATCATTAAGCTCTGGTACAATTTGCTGCTGTAGCTTTTTAACTGTAACCTTCATTACGGCATCATCGCCTTCATTGGACACGCTCAAATCCTCTGATAAGGTAAGCTTCACCTCAAATACATCCTCAGGCTTTTTGCCAAGCATCTCCTTCTCAACGGTTTCATCAAATTCCTCATCCCCTACGGTAATCTCATAATCCTCGTAGGTACAGTCTTCCACTTCTTTCCCATCAACCGTCGTAACAAAATCAAAGGTAATTAAATCTCCCTTCTGGGCTCCACGGTCAGTAATATCCGGATATTCTGCGTCGTCCGTCAGCTCATCATCAATATAGCTGTCCAAATCCTCCTCCGATGCAGAACAGGTTACCTTATAGGAAGAAAGATTCTTATATTCCCCAAGGGTTACATAATCCTCAGGATTAAAGTCCAGTCCACTGTCCGATGTCCCTTTCGTGTAAGTGAAAACATCTTTTTTTGCCTCAGGCTCTTTCTTCTCCTTTTTTTGGGAACATCCTGCCACCATAGACATGCTTAACAATAAAACAAGCAGTAATACAATTGATTTTTTCATAGTTTTCATAATTGGTACCATTATCCTTTCTTTTGCCTATCAAGAGACATTTTGACCTTTTGCCCCTGGCATCATATTAATTTTACAGTAATATCATAAAATGTCAAATGAAATCTGTGTGAAGTTCACTTCCTGCCCTGCTGGTGAATAAGCGGCACAATGGCAGCTACCAGAATTGCGTAAGTAATGACTGTCTCTATCAGATTTATTTTCCCTAAAATATAAAAGACTCCCACTACTATTATTACCACTAAGTAAAGTAATATCAGCATAAATAAAAGCTGCTTTGGTGTCTTTTGTTTCAACCAGTTGTTTAATCTGTGCATATATATCCTCCTAAATCGTTGGAAGCTGCTCTGGCTCCCAGTCAAGTCCCGGTATGGTTTCAAATGCAAAGTGTTCTTCCTTCAGCTTGTAAAATTGTTGATAGGCAAGTGTAAGGATATCTGCATCCTGATAAATGTCTGCCAGTTTAAAATCCAGTTCTCCACTCTGGCGGATTCCAAAGAAATCTCCCGGTCCCCTAAGCTTTAAATCTTCATTGGCAATTTCAAATCCGTTATTGGATTGGTTTAATACCTCAAGACGCTCCTTGTTCTTCTGGGTTTCCTTGCCATACATAAACACACAGTAGGACTGGGCGTCACCACGTCCCACTCTGCCCCTGAGCTGGTGCAGGGTAGCAAGTCCGAACCGCTCTGCATTTTCAATAAGCATAAAGGTAGCGTTGGGAACATTAATTCCTACTTCAATTACAGTGGTGGATACAAGAATATCCGTTTCTGCCTTGGCAAAGGCTGTCATAATATTATTTTTTTCTTCCTCTGTCATTTTTCCATGCAGACAGGCAACTCTTACATCTGGCAATGCCTCCTGAAGCTGTCTGGCATAGTCGGTGACATTTTCCAGCTCCTGCTTTTCGTTCTCTTCTATCATAGGGCATATCACATAGATTTGATGTCCTGAAGCAATTTCATTTCTCATAAATTTAATTGCTGCCGGGCGGTAGCTTGGTCCTACGACACAATTTTTAATGGGCAGGCGGTTCTTCGGAAGCTCGTCCATAATCGAAATGCTCATGTCACCATAAAGCATCATAGCAAGTGTTCTAGGAATCGGAGTAGCACTCATTACCAGTACATGAGGATGAAGTCCCTTTGCCGCAAACCGTTCCCTCTGGCGTACCCCAAAGCGATGCTGTTCATCGGTGATGGCAAGGGCAAGGCTTTGATAAACGACCGACTCCTGAATCAAGGCGTGGGTTCCAATTACAATATCTACTTCCCCTTCCTTAATTTGATTTAGAATTTCACGTCGTTTAGCCCCCTTAATGGAACCGGTTAGCAGACAAAGCCTTACCGAAAATGGTGTAAGCAGCTTGGTTAACGTCTCATAATGCTGTTTTGCCAAAACCTCTGTCGGTGCCATTAATGCCCCCTGATAGCCTGCCTCTACAACAGTAAGCAGAGAAAGTACTGCAACAATCGTTTTACCAGAACCAACATCCCCTTGCACAAGGCGGTTCATTACATATTCTCCTGCCATATCTGCATGAATTTCCTGAAGAGTACGAAGCTGGGCAGACGTTAGGGAATAGGGAAGCGTTTCAAGCAGCTTTTGAACCATACTGCCTTCTTTCACAACAAAGGAATTAAGAACCCTTGTTTCATGTTCTTTTAATCGATCTAAATAGTAAAAAAACTTTAGAAATTCATGAAATACCAGACGCCGTCTGGCAGCAATAATAGAGGCTTCATTCGTCGGAAAATGTATCTGATAGCAGGCATCAGGAAGAGAAATAAAAGAATGCTCTTTCAAAAAGTCTCTATCAAGATATTCCTGTTTTTGCTCAAATACAGGAATTATCTGCTTTACACATTTGCGTAGCTGGTTGTTGGTTAACCCTTCTGTCAAGGAATAGACCGGCTGATAGGTATTTTTTAGCTTCTCATAATCCTTGATGGTATAATATGCCGGATGCTGAAAAGTACGCATTCCATTTCTTAAAACAGTCTCCCCCACAAAAACATATTTCTCGTTCGCATGAAATACATTGGCTAGAAAAGGAGCGTTAAACCATGTAAACTCCCTTATTCCGGTATTATCCTTCACCTTCATGACACATATTTTAAGATTCCGGACCCGTTTGATAACCATCCGGGAATGCACGCTAGCAATGACGGCAGCCCGTTCTCCTTCCTTTAACTCTGCAAGGGAGCAGGGATTGGGAAAACGGTCATAGTATCTCGGATAGTGTTCCACCAAATCCCCTACAGTTTGTAATTTTAGTTTTAAAAAGAGGGCGGCACTTTTCACGCCAACCCCCTTTAATACATTCAGATTATCTGTTTCTTTTATCATAGTAAAAAAGCCTCAATCATAATACAATCTATTCCACAGAAACAATATAGTAGTAAACCGGCTGTCCTCCAAAGTTTAATTCTACGTCACACATCGGAAAGGCTTCCTCTACCCTCTTTAATAGTGTCTGGGACTGTTTATCACTCACATCCTGTCCGGTGTAAATAGAGATTAACTCGGTATCCTCATCTGCCATCTTGGAAAGTAAATCAAAGGTCGTATCATTAATGTCCTTACCAACCGTCTGAATACCTTCATCGTCCATCCCCATTATATCATCGGTGTGTACTTCAATGCCATTAATTACAGTATCCCGTACCGCATAGGTTACCTGTCCGGTAGCTACATTGTTCATTGCTTCTAGGAACATCTCCTCATTCTCTTCCTTCGTTCCCTCCGGATTAAAGGAAATCACAGCAGTAATGCCCTGTGGTACTGTCGTAGTAGGAATGACAACAATATCCTTATCCTCGATTAAATCTCTCGCCTGATTGGCTGCCATAACAATATTCTTATTATTAGGGAAGACAAATACCGTATCTGCATTCACATGGGAAATTGCCCCAAGCATATCCTCTGTACTTGGATTCATGGTCTGTCCGCCCTCTACCAGGTAGTCTACTCCAATTCCTCTGAATATTTCATTCATGCCATCCCCTATGGAGACTGCAACAATTCCCATCGCTTTTCTTGGCGTGTTATCAGGAGCAGCTTCCTTACTACTTTCCTGTGCCTTCGCATTCTCAACATCCTGTGACTGGATTAAAACCTCCCTATGTTCCTCCCGCATGTTATCCACTTTCATACGGCTTAATTCTCCGTAAGTCAGTCCCTTTTCAAATGCCTGACCCGGATGGTTCGTGTGTACATGAATCTTGACAATATCATCATCTGCAACCACCACCAGCGAATCACCGATAGACGATAAATAAGCCTTCATATCCTGTTCATCCTTATCGGTAAATTCCTTATCCAAAAGAATGATAAATTCTGTACAATAGCCAAATTTAATATCTGTCTCAAAGGAAGAGCCTGTTCCCTGTTTCGGTGCTGGAGCAGTCCATGTCTGTGTAGCACTTCCGCCATTATTACCACCGGAAATCGAAAGCTCTGCCACCTTCTCTCCCTTTAAGGATGCCAATGCCCCTTCTAATACGGTCATCAGTCCCTTACCACCGGAATCTACAACACCAGCCTCCTTTAGTACCGGAAGCATCTCTGGTGTCTGGTCTAACACCTCGTTACCATAAGCGACTACCTGCTCAGCAAAAGAAATAATATCTGTCTCTTTCTTACATATCTCAGACGCTTTATCACAAACCCCCTTGGCAACCGTTAGAATCGTACCCTCCTTAGGCTTCATTACAGCCTTGTACGCAGATTCCACTGCCAGCTCAAAGGAAGAGGCAAGAACCTCGGTGGTTATCTCTGTCTGTCCCTTAAAGCCCTTTGTCAGACCTCTTAAAAGCTGGGATAAAATAACACCGGAATTTCCTCGTGCACCCTTTAAAGAACCAGATGAAATTGCCTTACAAAGCATAGCAAGCTCCGGTTCCTCCGGCAACGCTTCTACTTCCTTCGCGGCGGATAAAATCGTTAACGACATATTGGTTCCCGTATCTCCATCCGGTACCGGGAATACATTCAACTCATTTATATAGTCCTTATTTGCATTAATGTTGGCAGCACCCGCAAGAAATGCGGCTCTTAATTGCTTCAAATCAATTACTGTTGACACAACCAATTCCTCCATATTCTTAGTCAATTACTCTTACATTATCTACACATACAACAACCTTATCTACCTTACAGCCGGTAAAATGTTCAATCTTATAGGTTACTGCATCAATTAAATTATTGGTTACTGTATTAATATTAACACCATAAGCAACAATAATATGCATCTCGATATATAAATGGTCTTCATTCATAACGATATGAACACCCTTTCCAGCATTCTCACGCTTCAACAAATGAACGATACCATCCTTTACATTCATCAACGCCATGCCCACAATACCGAAGCAATCTAACGCTGCCATACCCGCATGGGTTGCGATAACCTCTTGATTAATGGTTAATGAGCCGAATTCGTTCTGAATAACCTTTTGTCCCATAGGTTCACGCCTCCTTTTTATTCATTAATTATTACTATTTCTGATTATACCCAATTTTTACCGGAAAAGAAACAAAAAAATGAAAATAATTAAAATTTTTACTTGCAAACCCATTTACAATCTGATAGAATATCTTTTGTTGTAAGTCTTTAAACAGGCTTAAATGGGTATTTAAGGAGGTGTCATAAACATGGCAAAATGTGCAGTATGTGGTAAAGGTGCTCATTTCGGACAGAATGTGAGCCACTCACACCGTCGCTCAAATAGAATGTGGAAGTCTAACATTAAATCCGTTAGAGTTGCTCAGAATGGTGGAACAAAGAAGATGTATGTATGTACGTCCTGCCTGCGTTCCGGAAAAGTAGAAAGAGCTTAATCGTATACATGAAACTATGGAAGAGATTG
>JAGATQ010000007.1 GCA_017621205.1 Lachnospira sp. | reverse complement strand
AATTGATGCGTTAGAAAAAGCCCGTCAGCTAAAAAAGCATGCCAGTGCCAAAAAGCACATCATTCTTGTAACCGATGCAAAATACAAGACAGACAACCGCTATGGAATCAAAGACATGGACGAAATGATAGACCTGCTATGCAAAGATGACACAACTGTATCCGTTGTATCCCACGAATACAGGAGAAATGACTATAAAAGCCTGTATGAAAAAACAGGAGGGAAATTCGCCGCAGTAAGCCAGAATTTCGCAGAACAGCTATTAGAAATCGCCGGAGGAGTAATCGACGAAACCAACGACGGCTACTGGATAGCACTAAAGGGACTTACCCCGGAGCTGGTAAAGCTGGAGGAAAAGCCAACAAAGGAGGGGACAGCAGACAAGGATAAGGACGGACTGTTAGACAGGGAAGAATTAATCAGTCTCACCCCAAAGAAGTATATTAGCACGCCATCCTACCTAAAAGCATTACAAAAAGCAGGAGGGGTAGGAAAGGAAATTCCGGTATATGAATATTTTAGTCATCCAAATCGAAAAGATACGGAGCATGATGGGATTAACGATAAGGATGATAACCGACCTAAGGTAAAGGGAATCTATTCTGCAAAGGAAAAGAAAGTGGTGCTTGGGGAGATGATGATTGTGTCGTGCAATAATAATGGAACTGGACATTCATTTTTCGTATATAAGAGTTATGTAAAGGATACATTGGATTTTAGAAAATTTGCTAAAGGCTATGAGTATAAGACATGGAAGATGAAAGAACCATGCAGATACTTTATTAAGCCACAAGAATATGTATCAATAGGAAATGCAGCAGATGCAGCAGATGGTAGTGGTAGGCAGTTGCGTGAATCAAAGGATGAATTAAATGATGGAGATGAAGCTGGTGTTTATTATAATCGGGAATTTGCAAAGGAAAGTTTAAAAGGGAAGGCGATTTATGATAAGAATTGTGCTTATAAAAAAGAAATTACAGAAAAACAATTAAAGTCAATGATTAAAGTTTGTAACAAAAAAAATTATTATCATGTTACTGCAAACAATTGTACGAAGGTTGCAATAGCAGCGTGGAATAAAGCATACCCAGATGAAAAATTTTCTTCGGCTACTTTGCCTTGGGATTTGAAAATTCAAATTTCTAAAAAGTCAGCAAGTTTTATATTTAATATTGCAAAGGAGGTACCGGATATTCGATGAAGACACTTATATTTAACATCGTTAAGTTATTAATATCTGTAGTATTTCAATACAGTATATTTGTGGGAACTTTTTTGTACTGTACTCTGGCTGGTATTGAATTTTATGATATTGATACGACAGTTTTCTGGATAATTTTTATACTAGCATTTTTATTAGGTGAGGGAGGGATTTTTTTGCTTTATTCAGTAAAGCCATTGGAGAAAAAAAGATCTAGAATTATTTATACCACATTTTATATGGGAATTAATATATTAAGTGTTGTTATATTTCTTTTGTTTTTTGGGGCTATATCAGGTTTCTTTGACAATTTATTTATAGGAGGTATAAGATAATTGATGAAGGGAATTTTTTTAAATATTATTAAATTATTCATCTCCATAGTACTTCAATGTTATATGATATTAGCCTGCCCTACATTTCTTTCGTATGGTTGGGATTATAAAGATATTATTGCTAAAGTGATTACGCTATTAGGAGTTTTTCTGGGTGAGTGGGGTATTTATCTGATTTACACTGTGAAGCCGTTGAAAAATAAGAAGCAAAATGGTGTTTACACTAAAATTTATATAGGAATCAATATCGTATTATTTGGTATACTTTTGTATACATATGTGAGGCAGGGTTATACACATAATAGTTTTTGATTGCAATTTAACAATTATCCAAGACCTTGAATTAGTAAATCATACGAAATTCATGAAAGAACAAACAAGTGGTGTTTGTGGGGAGAATATTGTGTGAACTTATGATACAGAAGGAGCTGCAGATTGATTGAAAGCTGGAGTGTGTGGAAGGATAAGGCATAACAACTCATGATTGGTGAAAGGGATGCATTAATAATCAGCGAAAAGATGTCACAAAAGGTGGCATCTTTTTTGTATAGTAAAATTAGGTGTAAGGTGAAATACATGATTATTTAGCGACTGTAGCAAGGTCAAATACCCCGCCCCTTGCTGCGGAGTATTTGACTTACCATGACAAATGTCATTCCTTTAAAAAATATCGTGACAAATGTCATCTATGCTAATATCAGAAAATGGATGTAATATAGATAAAAAAAAGATACTTTTATAGAAGACTGGTAATTTAATATGTCAAAGGAGGTGCCGAATATCCGGTGAAGAGATTATTAAAAAACATGATTTTATCTAGCCTGCTTCAGTGTATCTGGATATATTGCTATATATTGTTTGCTATGATGGATGAATATAATATGAGTTGGAAAATAGAATGGTGGATACTTTGGATAATATTTTTGGTATTTAATATACTTATTCAAGCAATTGTATATAGGATATATAAAAAAAGCCATTAGAAAATGAAAGATATAAGAATATTTATATGGGAATAAATGGACTGTTTATTGTATTTGAAATATTTTTAATTCTTTAATAAGAATAAGGTAATAGCTTCGGAATTTTGAAGCGGAGCTGTTTTATGACAAAAATTCCCCACAATAAAATTACAAAGGAGGTTTCGAATATTCGATGAAGAGCCTTATATTTAGTATTATCAAGCTATTAATGTCTTTAGTATTTCAATATAGTATATTTATGGGGTCATGGTATTTTGCTGTATATGCAGGTTATAGCTTTTATTCTGATTATGAGTTATTGTATTGGGTGGTTTTTATTACAGCTTTTTTATTAAGTGAGGGAGGAATTTATCTGTTATATACTGTAAAACCATTAGAAAAAAGAATGTATCGAAATATTTATACTATAGTCTATATGGGAATCCACGTGATAGCTGTTATTATATTTGCGGTTATGTTTTTTTTACCTTTATTTTTAAAATTATTAAATATTATGTTTTCTATATATATTTCTTTAGTAAATGTGATTTTTTGACTTAGCATTAATATGTTAAAGGAGGTGTCAAATATTTAATGAAGCGAATTATATTTAATATCTTCAAGCTATTAATATCTATTATACTTCAATGTTATATGATATTAGCCTGCCCTGCATTTCTTTCACATGAGTGGAGTTATAAAGATATTATCATTAAGATAATTACACTTGTAGGAATAATTTTAGGAGAGGGAGGTATTTACCTTCTTTATACTGTGAAGCCATTGCAAAATAAAAGGCAAAATAAAATTTATACTATAATTTATACAGGTATTCATATTATATTGTTTGGTATTATTATATATGCATATATGAGACAAGGTTTTACAGACAACTGGTTTCCCCTTTTGGAATCGGCTTCGTAATCCTGATAAAATAGAAAAGGTGATATAGGAACAACTAATTACGGGATTCCAATATGTTAGCAAAGGAGGTGCCCAATATCCGGTGAAAAATTTATTAAAAAAATTGTTTTTATCTGTATTACTTCAATGTCTATTTGTATTTAGTTATTTACAAATTATGTTAATGTACAAATTTTATGTTTGGAAGATTAATGCATGGATACTTTGGATAATTTTTGTAGTACTTAATATAATTATTCAGGTTATTGTATATAAGATATATAAGAAAATGCCACTGGAAAATGAAAAGCATAAGGATATTTATATGTGGGTGAATGGATTATTTATTGTCTTTGAGGTGTGGCTGCTCATAATTACATAATATATGGATTACAGAATATTGGATGCTGCATTTTATAATTCAGTAATTACCCAAATAACAATCCCTGATACGGTGAAGACGTTGGGAGATAATTTATTTTGGAATTGTTTTTAGTTAAAACAGGTAAGGCTTCCTTCCCATTTGTCAGTTATTCGTTCCGGGCTGTTTCTAAATTGTAAGAAATAAATTCAAGCTTCGCACATGATAATTTTTCATGTGCGAAGATTATGTTTTTTATACACCGTTACTCTCCTAAAGAAGTGGTCTGTTTAACCGTAGTAGTTTTATCATAGCAGGAGAAGATATCTTTCACCAGCTTCTGTTCCGGTGCCTTGGTACAGATGCTGACGATTGGCACAATCACGAAGCCTGCCAGCATGGCAAGGGCACCTGCATTGATTGGAGACTGTATCAGCGTAGGGAAGGAATCCCTGAAAAAGATATTGGCAATCATTAGCAGAGAGCCAAATAGGAAGCTTGCAAAACAGCCTGCCTTTGTAGTGCCCTTCCAATATAATCCGTAGAGGAATGGTGCAAGGAAGGAACCGGCAAGGGCACCCCATGAAATTCCCATTAGCTGGGCAATAAAGGTTACACTGGATTTGTATTGGATCACTGCCAGTACAACAGAGATTGCGATAAACACTACAATGAGAAGGCGGATGACAAGCACCTGCTTTTTCTCATTCATATTTTTAATAAAATTATCCTTTAAAAAGTCAATGGTCATTGTAGAACTGGAAGCAATAACCAGAGAGGACAAGGTAGACATGGAGGCACTAAGTACCAGAATTACCACCAAGCCAATTAAAAATGGAGACAGATTAGAGAGCATCGTAGGAATCACACTATCAAATCCATCCGCTTCAATATTAATGGAATCGGAATATAACCGTCCAAAACCACCAAGGAAATAACATCCACCAGATACTACAATTGCAAAGAAGGTAGAAATAACTGCTCCCTTTTTAATATCATGTTCACTCTTAATCGCGTAAAATTTCTGTGCCATCTGGGGCAATCCCCATGTACCAAGTGAAGTAAGGATGATAACACCAAGCAGGTTAATCGGGTCTGGTCCGAAGAAGGAGGCAAATATACCCGGAGTAGAGGAGGTTGCTTCGTCAGAAACCCGAGCCAGTCCGTCAAGGGCAGCAAGGAAACCACCATTGCTATTCAGCACTGCCATAATGACAACCACAATACCAATCAGCATAATCATCCCTTGCAGGAAATCATTGATTGCCGTTGCCATATAACCGCCGGCAATAACGTAAATACCAGTTAAAATCGCCATGATAACAATACAATAAGTGTAGTCAATGTTAAATGCCATTCCAAATAGCCTGCTCAATCCATTATATAGGGAAGCAGTGTAAGGAATCAGAAAAATAAATACAATAACAGACGCTGTAATTTTTAAAGCCTTGCTGTTAAAACGGTTGCCGAAAAATTCTGGCATGGTAGCACTGCTCAGATGTTGGGTCATAATGCGTGTTCTTCTTCCTAAGACAACCCATGCAAGCAGAGAACCAATTAAGGCATTGCCAATACCAATCCATGTGGAGGCAATACCATATTTCCAACCAAACTGTCCGGCATAGCCTACAAAAATAACCGCCGAAAAATAAGAAGTGCCGTATGCGAAGGCAGTCAGCCATGGACCGACAGAACGTCCTCCAAGTACAAAACCATTGACGTCAGTTGCATTTTTACGGCAGTAAAGGCCGATGGCAACCATGACGCCAAAGAAAATCAGTAGCATAAGAACTTTTAAAAGCATAGTGAAGTTCTCCTTTCTATATGTAAAAATATACGTGCTTTGGCACGCAGAATAAAGTGATTATATCACAACAGCTTTAATTATGCAACACTTTAAAGGGGTAAAGCAAACAAACATCATTATTTTAAATACTGTTCATTTTTATTGCTTTATTTTAATTTCAAATTTTCAAATTTTTTGGAAAAAAATTTCAGTTGAATTTCACAGATTTTTTCTGTAATTTCTACTAAAAATGTGTTATTATAACGATATATATAATATATCCTGTGTGTTCTACATTCTGATATATACCGTATTATAATAGTATACATATCGGTGTCCAGTTAATGAACAATTATAAGTGCGATATTTTTATAGAAAGTGAGGTTATTATTATGAAAAGAAAGATGAAACAAATGATGGCATGCCTGCTGACGTTTGTAATGATAATTTCATTGCTTCAGATAAGTGTGCCATTTGTAAAGGCAGCGGAGGAGAACAGAGTTTCCTTTGGTAATCCCGTGGAGGTTCAGGCAGGTGAATTTCAGTTCCCTAATCTGACAGTGACAGGGGATGGAATCAAGAGCATTACTATCCAGTTTTCGTCTGCAATCAAGAATGGAGATGAGATTCTTGTAGATGAGAGTAAGCTTGGAGGTAAGATTGAACGGTTTAACAAAAGCGGAGAGGCTTGTGTAGTTTTGAATGCTAAGGATGCTTCTGCATCTGTTTCTGCCAATGAATGGGCGGCTGCTATTAAGGATGCTGTGACAGTAAGGGTAGTGGATTCCTATGATGCAAGAAAGATTTCAGCAAGAATTAGCGATTCGATTCAGAGTAATGTTGTTATTTATAATTATCTCAATGGACATTATTATGAAGTGGTGCATGAGAAGAAGTCTTGGACAGAGGCATTTGAGACAGCAAGAACCAAGAAGTACCGTGGTTCTACAGGATATCTTGTTAATATTACCACAAAGCAGGAGAATGACTTTGTATATTCTATCTGTGGTGTGACTACATGGATAGGTACAACCTGTGCTTCGGATATATCTATTGGAGATAACATATTGGATGATGCTGGTAATACATCCGATCAATATGGTAACAGGTTCCAGTCAGATACAAAGGGCAAGACATTGAATGAACTATATGGTTATGAGGGTAAGCTTGCTAATTATCCACATTATTGGTTTTATCTGGATGGTGATGAGTCCGGTAAATTGATGTGTTATAATTCTGCTACTGGTACGGATAAAGTTACAATGGCAGAGCAGGGGACGGATGTTGCCCTGAGTACTACAGTTTCAAACGGTGGTACTGTTTCCGGTGCAATGGAGGAGAGAAACTATAATAACTGGGCAAACAGCGTGAACTGGAAGCAGAGTAACAACTATGATGGTGTTGACCCTACGATTACCTTAAATGAACCAAATGAGAATGGAACAGAGTTTTACATGTGTATGTATGGTAAATCAGAAGTATTGCAGCGTGACTGGCAGATTCCGGCGATGTGGAATGATTTTGCTAACACCGATGGCAATGTCAATTCCTATGTTATTGAGTATGGTAAAAAAACGGAGCCGTTTGAGGAGGAGGTTATTTCTACTGTAACTATCAATAGCGATAATCTGATTAAGGCTAATAACTTTATTGTAAGCGTGAAGAATGCACAGGATGCACAGGCAGATGATGTTAAGAGCTATGCCAATACCTCTGCTACAGATACAGCTTCCAATGATGTTACCGCTCAGGTGCAGGTTGATAGTGCGGATTTGCAGCGCCTGAATGATGTTACAGAACCCGGAATTGTGTCTGGTATTACCTTGAAACATCCTGATGGAACTACAACATTAGATGTGACTGCCACTGTTGTAGATAAGACCGATACGAATCCCGGTAAGAAGATTACGATTGGAGCCAACAATATTACAATTACAGTTGATGATGTAAAGAATCTGACGAAGGATAAGGTGAAGGAGCTTACGGGTGTAGTAGCTACTGTCAATGGATTTCCGGTTTCTGTGGAGGATATTGTGCTATATGACAGTAGTTATAATGGTATTCTTCCAATGGAGGGAGTCTACCCTGTAACCTTTGAGTATGGTGGTTATAATGGTGCCCATGTTACGGTGAATGTGAATGTGGTTGGTGCACAGGAGGAATATCCAAAGATTGATGTGCATGATTTTATCGTCAGTGTGGATGATGCGAAGGCCGCAGATGGGGCAGATATTATTAAATATACAGATGCCACTCCTTATTTTGATGAAGAACAGGAGGATACACTTGACCGGGTATCCGTTCCCTCATCTGAGGTGAACAAGCTGACGAGTGTAGATGGTCCTGCTATTGTTCCGGGAATTGAGTTGTCCTATAATCCGTCTATTCCTGCAGGTGCTTCTACCAAGAAGGAGCCTGTAACGGCTTATGTCGTAGAGAAGACAAACGATAATGCGAATAAGGATGGTTTTCCAACAATCGGTGCCAATGATTTTACAATTAGCGTAGAGCAGGCACGGAGATATTTAGAGGCTGACACTACTGTGGATATTAAGGAAAGTACAGATTTGTTCAAAAAGATATCTGGTGTGGTAGCGTCTACAATAAAGGGAACGATAGTTCCGGGGCAGAATGCGGCAATTACGATTGCTAATACTACTTTAGAAGCCGAAAAGGGCGTATATGATATGACCTTTGAATATAACCATGAGAGGGTTACTGTTAAGGTTACCGTTGTCGATGATGGAACAGACAATGGACCTAAGGTGGATAAGGGTAATGTAGCAGCAGCGGACTTTACACATGAGTATGATGCTAGAAAGCCAGATTCAGAAAAGCAGCTGTCACAGGAGCAGTCGAAGGAATTAGCAAGTGCAGATGCAACAACAGCATTAGGTATCCCGGTAGATGCAGTGCCGGATGCTAACCAGCTAAAGAAGATTAATGATGCGATAGGGGAAGGAAAGACGGGTAAATATCCTTTGACCTTTACGAATGCGGAGGAGCCGGACGTTTCTGTTACGATTACGGTAACCTTGAAGCTGGTTGATCCCCGTATTATTGCAGATGACATTATTGTACCGACAGATAAGGTGCCGGTATATGATGATGATATTAAAGATGAGGCAGATGTTGATGTAACGACACCAGATGGTGGCAAAAAGGGACCGGATAAAGTGGATGTGAAAGATAAGGGTGACCTTCCAACTCTTGCGGACAAGAAGGAACCTGGTGTAACGAAGGTTACGTTTGATGACCCTGACCCGAGTGGGGCACCGGATAAAACGGTTACAGTAACAGTAGTGGATAAGACAACCGGACCGCAGTTAACAGAGGACGGTAAAGAGAGTATTACCATTGGAGCTAACCATTATAGTATTACAATCGCACAGGCGGAAGCATGGATTAATTCTGGTAAGAAAGCGACCGATATGGCGACGGTATTTAAGGCACTTGCCAATGCCAGTGCAACAGAAAAGCCTGTTGATGGAAGCGATGGAGCGAATCTGGTCGACAAGGATTATATTAATATTAAAAATGATTCCATTGTAGCAGAAAATGGTATCTATAAGATGACCTTTGAATATAAGGGTGCAGAGGTTACGGTTAATGTTACAGTAAAGGATGATGGTATTACAGACACTACTGGAACTCCGGTACAGCCGAATGTAATCCCGGCTGTCAACCTGACTGGTAATGATTTCTGTGTACCGGCTAAGAGCACGCCACTTGATGAAACGAGCTTCAAGGATAAGGGGGATGTGACTGCCCAGAAAACAGATGGCTCTAAGATTCCGGCGGACGATATTACGGTAGATTCGGCTGATTTGGCGAAGGTCAATGATGCGATTACAAAGGGTGAGAAGGGTGATTATCCTGTAAAAGTGACAACCAATGGTGTACAGACGATTGTGACAGTTACCGTAACGGATGTCGCAGAGGATAAACCATATCAGAGTTCGGATGGTACGCCAATGAAGGATACCATTGCAGCTAATAACTTTACGATTGGTATTGAGGATTATGATAAGATTAATAATAATGTTACGAATGTAGTGAAGCTTTCCAATGCGCAGGCTTACGATGTAGATACGAAGGCTCCGGTCAAGATTACATCTGTAGATACGAGCAAGGTGGAGAATAAACCGGGTACGTATCCTGTAACCTTAACGACGGAGCATGGCACCTCCACTACGATTACAGTAACAATTAATGATGATTGGAAGACAATTGGTGATGTTGATAAAGCAAGTGATGCCAATAAGACAACAGATACCACTAAGAACCCGACGGCAGTGCCGAATTCCAAGAAACCAGATGATAAGAAGCCCGATGATACGATTGGTGTAGATAAGGTATATGAGATTTCTAACCCTAAGGATGTTACGCAGGATTTAGACAATGGCAGGACAGTTGACAAGGTGAATCTGGATGGCAAGGATATACCTGCATCACAGTACACGGTTAAGGACAATGTATTGACAATTAAGTCATCAGCACTATCTGGGAAAAAGCCGGGTACGTATCCGGTAGTTATTACCTACAAGGATGGAAGCAAAAAGACCTTTAACATTAAGGTGGTTGAGTATGATGCCCAGAAGGTGATTACAAAGGTTCCAATTCTAAAAATGAAGAAGAATATTGGCGTTGGTAACAAATTCACGCTTAATCTTGTTGGAATTGATAAGACGGCTGTAAAGCAGTTTAAGTCAAGCAACAAGAAGGTTGCCACGATTAGCAGTAAGGGAGTTATTACCGGAAAGAAGAAGGGTAAGTGTGTTATTACCGCTAATGTTATCCAGAAGGGCTCTTATTATAAGGTTCGTGTGAATCTGACAGTGAAGAAGCCGATGATGATTTATAACCTGAAGAATGCGGCTCTTAGCAAGAAGAGTGGAGAATTACCGGAATTCAATGTATATAAGCGCATTTTCAAGGGTAAGAAAACCAAGCTGAAATTCACGAGTGTACAGAAAAATGCGAAGATTACTTATACGACGAAGAACAAGAAGATAGCAACCGTCACGAAGAAGGGAGTTATCAAGGGTAAAAAGAGAGGCTTTACAGTCGTTACCGCCAAGATTGTACAGAATGGTAAAACCTATGTAACCCGCATCTTTGTGCGTGTGGATGATAATAAGACCAATAAGCAGAACAAGAAGTATCTGAAGGAGAATTATGGTAAAAAGAAAAAATAATTTTTCTGCTTGAAAAATGCTTGAAAAATATATGGGATTTATTTGAAATCATCATTGAAATAGGGTATAATATTTAAGGTGAGTCTAAAGCTTAGGCTCACCTTTTTTCTAATGAAAAAGAATTGAAAGGAGCCTTTAATATGGGGAAATATACAACCGTTATTTTTGATTTGGATGGAACACTTCTAGATACTTTAGAGGATTTGGCGGATTCCGTAAATTATGCGTTGGAGAAGCATGGTTTTACAACCCACTCCTTGGAAGATATTAAGAAATTTTTAGGGAACGGAGTAAGAGTTTTGATGGAGCTGGCTGTACCCGGCGGGGCAGAGAGCAAAGCATTTGAAGAAACCTTTGCAGATTTTAAGGAGTATTATTCTGCACATTGTGACAATAAAACAAAGCCATATGATGATATTATGGAATTGCTGTTGGAATTAAAAAAGCAGAACTATAAGGTAGCTATTGTATCGAATAAGATGGATTCGGCTGTAAAACAGCTGCAGGAGATTTATTTTAAGGATACGATTCCGGTTGCCATCGGTGAGAGTGAGAGTGTACATAAAAAGCCAGCCCCCGATACTGTTTTAGAGGCGATGAAGGAGCTTGGCAGCAAGCCTTCTGAGTGCCTTTATGTGGGGGATTCCGAGGTGGATATTGCGACGGCTGCCAATGCGGGCATTACATGCATTTCCGTTCTCTGGGGATTTCGGGATGAGGCGTGTCTTAAGGAGAATGGGGCAACCTATATTATTGACCAGCCTCTTAATTTGTTAAAGCTATTATAGATATTTAATAGATATAGCAAAAATAGTTTTCATTTTATACAAGATGTGGTATACTACTTTTATCTGTGGTGATAGGAGGCTATGCTTTTGTGAATGAGGAGAAGGAGCAACAGCTAACAGAGAAAAATAAGCATAAACCGGGTATGATGAAGATTCTCATGGTTTTTATGATACTTTGTATTTTATGCTCATTTATATTAAACATCCTGTTGTACTGTCGGTTGAGAGAGCTGAAGCATAAGCTTCAGGAGCTTCAGACCAGTTCGGTTACAATAGAGCAAATGGAGGTAAGGTATGAGTTTATTTAAGGATTTTAAGGATGATGTATCTCAGGCAGCGAACGAGCTGATGGAAGAGCTGGATTCTACATCTAAGGAGACAGATGTAGCAGATGAGGGCATGGATCTGGATGCAGAGATGCAGGCGCTGTTTGGTGAGGATGAAGCATTGCTTAAGGATTCTCCTGCAGAGGATGCAGTGATGGACATGGATGCAGAGGAGGCCAAGATTGATATGGATGCGACACTTGGTGAGCTGGTAGGAGGAGAGACACTGGCAGATGCTGCATTGGAGATGAATAATCAGGAAGTACAGGAAGCATTAGAGGAGACCGTTGCCAGTGAAGAGGCGGCTCCTGCAGAACAAACAATTAGTATGGAGGAAGATACAATGAGTAAGGAAGAGGTAATGGAGACAGTAGATACACAGATGAATGCAGCACCATCAATCGAGGCTGATTTTGGAGATACTCCGGCAGATGAGGAGACGGCTACAATTACGAAGGGAACAGAGATTGCAGGTAACATTAAGACGACGGGGTCCCTTGATGTATTGGGCAGCATTGAAGGTGATATTGCTTGTAAAGGAAAGCTTGTGATTTCAGGGGCAGTTAAGGGTAAGTCAGAGGCATCTGAAATCTTTACGGATTCCGCTAATGTGACAGGGGATATGGTGAGTACGGGAAGTATCAAGATTGGGGTTGGTTCGGTTATTGTTGGTAATCTTAATGCTAGCTCTGCTGTGATTGCTGGAGCGGTTAAGGGAGATATTGATGTCAATGGTCCTGTTATTATTGATTCTACAGCAGTGATTATGGGTAATGTGAAGTCCCGCTCTGTTCAGGTCAACAATGGTGCAATTATGGAGGGCTTATGTTCCCAGAGTTATTCTGACGTTGATGTGAATACATTCTTTGAAAATTAATTAGGAGCTTAGGATATGGAGAAGGTAAAACGCGTATTGTTAAAGCTGAGTGGTGAAGCTTTGGCAGGGGAGAAGCATACCGGATTTGACGAGGAGACGGTAGTGGATGTTGCGAAACAGGTCAAGAAGGTTGTCGATTCCGGTATTCAGGTTGGCGTTGTAATCGGTGGTGGTAATTTCTGGCGTGGAAGAACCAGCAACAAGATTGAACGCACGAAGGCAGACCAGATTGGTATGCTGGCAACAGTCATGAACTGTGTATATGTATCGGAGATTTTTCGGACAGAAGGATAGGAGACACTGGTGCTGACACCTTTTGCATGTGGAGATATTGCAGAGCTTTACAGTAAGGATAAGTCGATGGAGGCGTTGGCGAACAATAAAGTGGTTTTCTTTGCCGGAGGAACCGGGCATCCTTATTTTTCGACTGATACTGCGACTGCTCTGCGGGCGATTGAGATTGAGGCGGATTGCATTCTTCTGGCGAAGGCGATTGATGGGGTTTATGACAGTGACCCGAAGGTGAATCCGAATGCCAAGAAATATGATAGTATCCGTCTTGATGAGGTATTGCAGAAGAAGCTTGGTGTGATAGATTTGTCTGCCACCATTATGTGTCTGGAGAATAAGATGCCGATGATGATATTTGGACTAAATGAAGAGGATAGTATTGTGAAGTCTTTATCCGGCAATTTTACCGGAACGTATGTGAATGTTGTTGACTAGACTAGGAGGAAGAATGATGTTAGCACAATATGAAGAGAAAATGAATAAGTCCGTGGATTCCCTTTTGAGTGAGTATGCCAATATCCGTGCAGGAAGGGCCAATCCTCATATTTTAGATAGTATCAAGGTAGATTATTATGGTACTTTGACTCCGCTTCAGCAGGTTGGTAACATAACCGTGCCGGATGCACGCTGCCTTATGATTGCACCGTGGGATGCTTCCTTGCTCAAGGAGATTGAGAAGGCAATTATGTGTTCTGATATTGGAATTACACCGAATAACGATGGCAAAGCAATCCGATTGAATTTTCCAGAGCTTACGGAGGATCGCCGTAAGGAGCTTGCGAAGGATGTGAAGAAGAAGGGAGAGGCGTGTAAGGTTGCTATCCGTAACATCCGTCGCGACGCCAATGATGCTGCGAAGAAGCAGAGCAAGGAGGGCGAGCTTTCGGATGATGAACTTAAGAGCATGGAAGATAAGATTCAGAAGCTGACGGATAAGTTTGTTGCAACTGTTGATAAGGAGATTGAAGAGAAGACCAAGGAGATTATGACAGTTTAATAAGCCGAAGGTGAAAGATATGGGGGATGTCTTTTCATAAGACATTCCTTGTTGTATTTTATATACATTTGTTTGGGAAAGGAACAGGATATGGTAAAGGAGATTAATGGGCAGGAGTACAATATTCCACAGCACGTTGCTATTATTCTGGATGGTAATGGAAGATGGGCGAAGAAACGCCACATGCCACGCAACTATGGTCATGTGCAGGGAGCTAAGACGGTAGAACAGATTTGTGAGGATGCATGGAATCTTGGAATTAAATATCTGACGGTATATGCGTTTTCTACGGAGAACTGGAAGCGTCCACAGGATGAAGTTGGTGCCTTGATGAAGCTGCTTGGCAATTATTTAAAGGATTGTATTGAGCGAACCAGCAAAAACAACATGCGGGTGCGGGTGATTGGGGAGAAAAGCCGGTTAGATGAGAAACTTAGAGAGCAGATTGAGCATTTGGAAGAGGTTTCTGCCGTCAATACCGGATTGAATTTTACGATTGCCTTGAATTATGGAAGCAGGGATGAGATGCTTCGTGCCATGAACCGCCTTACAATGGATGTGAAGGACAATAAGGTTGCTGCCGGAGAGGTGACAGAGGAGTTGTTTACCACCTATCTTGATACCGCAGAGCTTCCTGACCCAGATTTAATGATTCGTACCAGTGGGGAGCAGAGGTTGTCAAACTGGTTATTATGGCAGCTTGCATACGCAGAATTTTATTTTACGGATGTGTTGTGGCCGGATTTTAACAAAGAGGAATTAATTCACGCAATTGCCTATTATAATGGTCGTGAAAGGCGTTTTGGTGGAATCTAAATTGTGAGACAACGGAGCAATCCGTAGCATCCGTCGGGGGCAGAATACCTTTTGTCCCTGACTCATAATATATATTAGGAGGCAATTATGTTTAAAACAAGATTGTTAAGTGGAATTGTTCTGGTTGCAATTATGGTAGTGACATTGTACCTTGGAGGATTAGCATCCCTGCTGATGGTAGGTTTTATCTCGGTTGTAGGGGTACATGAGCTGATGAGGATTCCTGAGAATGCTTCTAAGGCTTTGCTGGTTGTGACAGAGCTTGCTACGCTTATCTTATATGTGCTGCTTGGTCTTGGCTATACCTTTGAAAGCTACCAGTACTATTATTTACTTTTATTGAGTGTGTTTATGATGGTACTAATGTGCTTTTATGTGTTTGGTTACCCAAGGTATGAGCTTAAGGATATTATGCTGCCGTTTTTCGCCTTTTTTTATGTTACGGTAATGTTATCCTACATCTTTCAGGTACGTTTTCTGCCCAATGGGGGAGCGTATGTAGTATTGGTATTTTTGAGTGCATGGGGGAATGACACTTGTGCTTACTGCGTTGGTGTGTTATTTGGAAAGCATAAGATGAGTCCAAAGCTTAGCCCGAAGAAATCCATTGAAGGCTTTGTAGGCGGTGTGGTTGGTGCAGCGATTCTCGGTGTACTCTATGCCTTGTTATTTGGTTATATCACGAAGGAGCCAGTTACCGCTGGTTTGATAATAGCATTTGCTGCGATATGTGGTATTGGCGGTATGATTTCCGTGGTAGGTGATTTGGCAGCTTCTGCTATTAAACGCCAGTATGAGATTAAAGACTATGGCAAATTAATACCGGGACATGGTGGCATCTTAGACCGCTTTGACAGCATGATTATGACGGCTCCAATTGTGTATTATCTGATTACGATATTTGTGCAGTGATGAGGAATGGCGAATTCATTTGGTGTTTGCTGTATTACAATAATAGGCAATTGTGAAACTCACAGTTGTTAGACAAGATAGTCATAATACTATGTAAATTTACGCCTTTGTACTTTGCGAAGCAAAGACAACGAAGTAAATTTACATAGTATTATGACTATCGTATCAGCAATTTACCATTTCACAATTACCTATCGCTTAATTACAATAAAAAGGAGAGGATACTAGAATGAAGATTGCAATTCTTGGTTCTACAGGTTCTATTGGAACCCAGACCCTTGAGGTAGTGAGGGCTTACCGGGAGGATATTGAGGTGGTCGCTTTAGCTGCCGGGAATAATATAGAATTGTTAGAGACACAGGTAAGGGAGTTCCAGCCGAAGTTGGTGGCTGTGGCATCTGAGGAGCGTGCAGCCGAGCTTCGGGTTATGCTTTCCGATATGGATGTGACAGTGGCTTCTGGTATGGAGGGATTGATTGCGGTTGCGACCAAGGAGGATGCTCAGATGGTAGTAACTGCGATTGTCGGTATGATTGGTATTCAGCCGACGGTGGCAGCGATTAAGGCGGGAAAGGATATTGCACTTGCCAATAAGGAGACCTTGGTGACAGCAGGACATCGTATTATGCCCCTCGCTAAGGAATATGGTGTTGCAATCCTTCCAGTGGATTCGGAACATTCTGCTATTTTTCAGTCATTGCAGGGAGAAGGACAAAATAAAATTAGCCGGATTTTACTGACGGCATCCGGTGGACCTTTTCGGGGAAAAACAAGAGAAGAGCTTACACATGTTACGGTGGCAGATGCACTGAAGCATCCAAACTGGTCAATGGGTCAAAAAATTACAATAGATTCTGCTACCCTTGTGAATAAGGGCTTAGAGGTGATGGAGGCAAAGTGGTTGTTTGGTGTGGAGTACGATAATGTAGAAGTTGTGGTACAGCCGCAAAGCGTCATTCATTCCATGGTGGAATATGAGGATGGTGGAGTAATTGCACAGCTTGGAACACCAGATATGAAGCTTCCAATTCAGTATGCCCTGTTTTATCCGAACCGCCATTATCTCAAAGGAGAACGGTTGGATTTTGCAAAGCTTGGAAGTATTACTTTTGAAAAGCCGGATATGGATACCTTTGAGGGATTAAAGCTTGCCTATGAGGTAGGGCGTGCCGGTGGTTCTCTACCTACAGTGTTTAATGCTGCCAATGAATATGCAGTAGCCCGCTTCCTAAAGGGAGAGATTTCATTTTTAGAAATCTATGAAATGATTAAGAGCTGTTTAGCTGCACATACTAAGCTTGAGAATCCGACAGTTGAGGAGATATTGGAAACGCAGAAATGGGTGGATGAATATATCTTATCCCATTATCATGTGTGAATTTGAATCATAGCGAAAAGAGGTAGTATTTTGAAGATTATTATTGCATTGTTGATATTTGGCATTATTGTGTTTATTCATGAGCTGGGACATTTTCTGCTTGCTAAGGCAAATGGAATTAAGGTAGAGGAGTTTTCCATCGGAATGGGTCCCCGCCTGTTTCATTTTGAGAAGGGGGAGACACGCTATTCTATTAAGCTGCTGCCTTTAGGCGGCTCTTGTATGATGCTTGGTGAAGATGAGGCAAGTGACGATGAGAGGGCATTTGACAATAAGTCTGTTTTTGCACGGTTTGCAGTCGTGTTTGCTGGTCCCTTTTTTAATTTTTTATTTGCCTTTGTTTTAGCGATTGTATTGATTGCCTTGGTTGGAGCGGATGCGGCAAGTGTACTTTCCGTTGAGGAGGATTCTCCTGCGGCGGAAGCTGGACTTCAGACAGGGGATATTATTACAGATTATAATGGATATACAATTGGAGTTGGCCGTGAGATTTATATTAGCGATTATTTTAAACCAATAGGAGAGGAAGGAATTTCTATTTCTTTTATACGGGATGGAGAAAAGCGTCATACAACACTGACTCCTAAGAAGGTGAGTAAATATTACCTCGGAATGAATTATTCGGCGAATGGGAATCCTGCGAAAATTACAGTTGTAAAGGATGGGGCTCTTGATAATGCCGGACTTATGGATAACGATGTGATTACAGGAATCAATGGTACTAAGGTTTCCTCCGGACAGGAGTTTAATGAGTATGTGTCAGAACACGAGCTGACAGCGGCTCCGGTTTCCGTGACCTATGAGCGGGATGGTAAGGAGCAGACTGCTTCGGTAACACCACTTCGGAATGACTTTTATACAACTGGCTTTACCTATAACTGTAATTATGCCAGCAGTGGAGATAGCGATGTTGTAGATGGTAATATAAAGGTTGGAGTCATAGGTGTTTTGAAGTATTCTCTTCTAGAAATCCGCTATCAGATAAAGAGCGTAGTCTTGAGTTTAAAGCATCTGATTACTGGCAAGGTTTCTGCCGATGCGGTTGCGGGACCTGTTGGAATTGTCAATATGGTTGGGGATGTGTATTCAGAGAGTGCCCAGTATGGTATGCTGGCGGTGTTTGAAAGTATGGCAAGCTTTTGTATTATGCTTAGTGCCAACCTTGGTGTAATGAACCTGCTGCCAATTCCGGCTCTGGACGGAGGTCGTCTGCTGTTTATGATTGTGGAGATGATTCGCGGAAAGAAGATGGATACGGATAAGGAAGGCTTTGTTCATTTTATTGGGTTCGTTTTGTTGATGGCGTTGATGGTTGTTGTGATGTTTAATGATATTCGGAATATCTTCATAAAATAGGGGAGGAGACGTTATGTATCGTGACCATACAAAGGAGATTCATATAGGAGCTTGTAAGATTGGCGGTGGCAATCCCATTGCAATCCAGTCTATGACGAATACGAAGACGGAGGATGTCGATGCGACGGTTGCACAGATTCTTAGTCTTGAGAAGGCAGGCTGTGAGATTATTCGTTGTACAGTGAATACCCCGGAGGCGGCTAGCGCATTAAAGGAGATAAAAAAGCAGATTCATATTCCACTTGTGGGTGATATCCATTTTGATTACCGGCTTGCGATTGCGGCGATTGAAAATGGTGCAGACAAAATCCGCATTAATCCCGGCAATATCGGGGGCAGAGAGCGTCTTGAGGCTGTGGTACAAAAAGCGAAGGAGTATCAGATTCCGATTCGTGTTGGTGTGAATAGTGGTTCCCTAGAGAAGGAGCTTTTAGAGAAATACCATGGAGTTACGGCAGAGGGAATCGTGGAAAGTGCCTTGGATAAGGTGAGGATGATTGAGGAATGTGGCTATGACAATATGGTGATTAGCATTAAGTCCTCGGATGTGTTAATGTGTGTCAAGGCGCATGAGCTGATTGCTGATAAGACTGTGTATCCGCTTCATGTTGGTATCACGGAAGCAGGAACCATTCTTCGGGGTAATATCAAGTCTAGTGTGGGGTTAGGTATTATTTTGCATCAAGGGATTGGGGATACGATTCGCGTATCTTTGACCGGAGATCCGGTGCAAGAGGTGGTATCGGCAAAGATGATATTAAAGACGTTGGGCTTAAGAAGTGGTGGTATCGAAGTAGTTTCCTGCCCGACCTGTGGACGAACCTCCATCGATTTGATTGGTCTTGCGAACCAGGTAGAGGAGCTTGTATCAGAATATGAGCATCTTTCTATTAAGGTTGCAGTTATGGGCTGTGTGGTAAATGGCCCGGGTGAGGCGAGGGAAGCAGACATTGGCATTGCTGGAGGAAACGGTGAGGGATTACTGATAAAAAAGGGAGAAATCGTGCGTAAATTACCAGAGGAACAGTTATTGTCAGCACTTAGAGAGGAGCTTATCAATTGGAAGTAAAACAGGAGAAAATGTTTTTTACTGTTTTTCCTGAACTGAAGGTATCTGCTAAATTGGCAGCCTACTATAAGGAAGTGGGCGTGGAGCATATTGTATATAAGAAGGATGAGAAACGGCTTTATGTATTGATTCGTAGTTCTCATCTTCTTTCATTCAAGATACTTTCTGATATGGAACAGCAATTACATCAATATTTACATAAGAGCTATCATTGTCCTATTATTATTATTCCCCGATTTTATTTATCGGAGCAGTATGACCTTGAAACATTGCTTTCGGAATACATGGAAGAGGGAATTTATGCCCGCTGGCATAAGGAGTCCCCGATTGCTTATAGTGCGTTGCGAAAGGGCTCTTACAGGGTAACAGGGGATACGGTAACCTTTACCTTGGGGGATGGATTTCTTTCTAAAAATGCTTCGGGCGATATTCGCAAGCGTTTCATAGAGCTTATGAAGCGGTATTTTGATTGGCATGTCACAGTGGAATTTGAATATATTGCTATGGAGGATTCCCGCCATGAGCAGGAGAAGGAGCACCGGCTAGGTCTGGAGCTTGAACAGATTGAAAAAATGCAGGTACAGGCAGCTAATGAAGTGGCAGCGTCAAGCATGAATGTGGAGAACAAGGGGACTGCTTCACAGGAGAAAATGTCCCCTGTTAATACTTCCAAACAAGCTGCTGCACAAATGTCTGATACTTCAAGTATGGGAGTGAAGTCTTCTGTCAATCAGAAGGAATCCTCTAAGTCCAATGGTTCTGTTGCTTTACAGGCTCCTGCTAACAGCTATTCTGACCGTAGAAGCTATTCCTCCTACCGTCGTCCAAAGGATGACCCGGATGTGATTTATGGAAGAAATACAGAGGGGGAGCTAACTGCCATTAAGACGATTACTACAGAAATTGGTGAGGTAGTATTAAGGGGACAGGTTTCTTCTTTTGAGTTTCGGGAGATTCGTGGGGAAAAGACAATTTTTACCTTTGTAATTACCGATTTTACCAGCTCCATTAAGGTAAAGCTGTTTTTGAGAAATGACATGATGCCGGATTTGCTTTCAGAGCTTTCGGAAGGAAATTTTTATCTGGTGAAGGGTATTGTGCAGTTTGATACCTACGATAAGGAGCTGCAAATCAGCTCCGTAACGGGTATCAAGAAGAGCAGTGATTTTCGGGAGAAGCGGATGGATACCTCCATGGAGAAGCGGGTGGAATTACATCTGCATACGGTTATGAGCGAGATGGACAGTGTGGTGGATATCAAGGAGGTCATAAAGACAGCCAAGTCGTGGGGACATACTGCCATGGCAATTACTGACCATGGAGTGTTACAGGCATTTCCCATTGCGAACCATCAGGTGGATAGTAAGGATGACCCATTTAAAATTATCTATGGGGTAGAGGGCTATTTTATTGATGATTTGCATGATATCGTTATTAATAGTAAAGGGCAGAGTCTTAGGGATTCCTATGTTGTCTTTGATTTGGAGACGACAGGTTTTTCTTCTAACAGTGACCGTATTATTGAGATTGGTGCGGTAAAGGTCGTGGATGGCAAAGAGGTGGATACCTTTAGTGAGTTTGTGAATCCGAAACGTCCGATACCCTTTGAAATTGAAAATCTGACCCATATCAATGATGATATGGTGAAGGATGCCAAGGTAATCGAGGAGGTACTGCCGGAATTTCTTGCATTTTGTGAGGGTTCTGTATTAGTAGCACACAATGCGGAGTTTGATGTAGGCTTTGTGGAGGCGAATTGCAAGCGGATGGGAATTGAGACGGATTTTTCTGTCATTGATACGGTGGAGCTTGCCCATATCCTGCTTCCGGAGCTTGGGCGGTTTAAGCTTGACACGGTGGCAAAGCATCTAAAGATTACCCTTGCCAATCATCACCGGGCGGTGGATGATGCCGGGGCAACCGCTAAAATATTTGTCCGTTTTATTGAGATGCTCGAAAAGAGGGATATCTACAATGTGGATGAGTTGAATGCCTGCTCGGAATTTTCCAAGGATAAGATTAAGAAAGCACCATATTATCATGGCATTATTCTTGCCAAGAATGAGATTGGGCGTGTTAATTTATATCATCTTGTGTCGGATTCCCATATAGAGTATTTTAACAAACGTCCAAGAATACCGAAAAGCCTGATTCAAAAGTATCGGGAAGGGTTAATACTTGGCTCTGCCTGTGAGGCGGGAGAACTGTTCCGGGCGATTTTACATGAGCGGGGACCGGAAAAAATAAAGAAAATTGTTGATTTCTATGACTATCTGGAAATTCAGCCTACTGGTAATAACCTGTTCATGCTTCGGGATTCCAAAAATCCGGTGCAGAGTGTTGAAGATATCGAGGAGATGAATAAGACCATTGTAAAGCTTGGTGAGGAATATAATAAGCCTGTGGTTGCTACCTGCGATGTACATTTTTTAAATCCGGAGGATTCTATTTACAGAAGTATTATCATGAAGTCCAAGGGCTTTGCGGATGCTGACAACCAGCCCCCTCTTTATTTTCGGACGACGGATGAGATGCTTGCAGAATTTGCCTATCTTGGTTCGGAAAAGGCAAGGGAGGTTGTCATTACCAATACAAATATGATTGCGGATATGGTGGAGAAGATTTCTCCTGTTTACCCGGATAAGTGTCCGCCGGAGATTCCTAATTCCGATGAGACACTGACAAAGATTTGTTATGATAAGGCACATGAAATCTACGGACCGGATTTGCCGGATATTGTAAAGGAACGGTTAGAGCGGGAACTTAATTCGATTATCAGCAATGGCTTTGCTGTGATGTATATTATTGCCCAGAAGCTGGTGTGGGATTCCAATGACCATGGCTATCTGGTGGGAAGCCGTGGTTCTGTCGGTTCCTCCTTTGTGGCAACGATGGCAGGTATTACGGAGGTCAATCCGCTGTCTGCCCATTATATCTGTCCTGAATGTTATTATGTCGATTTTGATTCCGATGAGGTGAAAGCATTTTCTGGAAGCTCTGGTTGTGATATGCCGGATAAGCTTTGTCCGAAGTGTGGACATCCTCTTAATAAGGAGGGACATGATATTCCCTTTGAGACCTTTTTAGGCTTTAACGGTGATAAGGAGCCGGATATTGATTTGAATTTTTCCGGTGAATATCAGGGATGTGCCCATAAATATACCGAGGATTTGTTTACGAAGGGGCATGCGTTTCGTGCCGGAACGATTGGCGGTGTAGCGGATAAGACTGCCGAGGGCTATGTCTATAAGTATTTTGAGGATGTAGAACGGGATAAGGTCTACAAAAAGGCGATTGTGGAAGGGAAGGATGAGAAAGCTGCCAGAAAAGAGGCAAAGGACGCAACAGTATTTGTAACGGAGCGTCGCTGTGAAATGGAACGGTTAGCGAAGGGCTGTACCGGAGTAAAGCGTACTACTGGGCAGCATCCCGGTGGTATTATTGTGGTGCCGAAAAATATGGAGATTAATATGTTTACCCCGATTCAGCATCCTGCCAATGATACGACGACGGATATTGTTACAACCCATTTTGAGTACCATTCCATTGACCACAACCTGTTAAAGCTTGATATTCTGGGGCATGATGACCCGAGTATGATTCGCCATTTAGAGCTTTTGACGGATGTTGATGCTAAGACAATCCGTTTTGATGATGAGGGAGTAATGTCGCTGTTCCACAATACGGATGCCCTCGGTATTACGCCGGAGGATATTGGTGGCACGAGACTTGGCTGTCTTGGCATACCGGAGTTTGGTACGGATTTCGCGATGCAGATGGTTATCGATGCCAATCCAAGAAGCTTTTCGGATCTGGCCCGTATATCGGGACTTTCCCACGGTACGGATGTATGGCTTGGCAATGCACAGGAGTTAATTCAGCAGGGAATTGTGGATAAGCTTTCGGATGCGATATGCTGTCGTGATGATATCATGGTATTCTTAATCCACAAGGGCTTGGAAAGCGGGCTTGCTTTTACGATTATGGAGAGTGTGCGAAAGGGGAAAGGCGTAAAGGACGAATGGGTGCCGATTATGAAGGAGCATGGGATTCCTGACTGGTATATTGATTCCTGCCGCAAAATTAAATACATGTTCCCGAAGGCGCATGCGGTTGCGTATGTGATGATGGCATGGCGGATTGCGTGGTTTAAGATTAATTATCCCCTTGAATATTACACGGCATTTTTTAGTATCCGTGCGAAGGGTATGAATTATATGACGATGTGTCGGGGAAGGGAAAAGCTGGAATATTATATGCAGGAAATCCGTAACAAGGATAAGAAGGAGCGGACACAGAAGGATGAGGATACCTTGAGGGATATGCGCCTAGTGCAGGAGATGTATGCCCGTGGGATTGAGTTCATGCCGATTGATTTGTTCCAGGTTCAGGCAACGGATTTTCAGATTATTGATGGAAAGATTATGCCTTCCTTAAATACCATTGATGGCATGGGAGACAATGCGGCACAGCAGATTATTGAGGCGAAGGGTAAGGAGAATAAGCCATATCTGTCTAAGGAGGATTTAAGAAAGCGGGCGCATATTGGGCAGAGTGCCATTGAGAAGCTTTCGGAGGCTGGGATATTAGATGGTTTGTCGGAGACAAACCAGTTGAGCTTTGATTTTTTGTGATTTTAAATTTTGGTTATATACAGATATAGAAAAAATCGGCAGAGTGTAATCGCTTTGTCGATTTTTTCTATAGATTATCTTTTAGATTGCTAATTTGTTATTCATAATGTGAATATGGATGGAAGGTGTATATTGTTACATAATTTAGTTTAAATTGACAATATAACATGTTTATTATATCATTAATTTAAGTATAAACAAATTTATATTATGTATTATTTAAAACAGATGTAGTTCACTCGTTCATAATTACAAATGAAAAATAGATAATGGCAAAACACTATGTTACTGATACGATAGCCATGATTTTATATAAATTTGTTTCGTTGTCCTCGCTGCGCTCGGTACAAAGGCGCCAATTTATACAAAATCACGACTATCTACCTCGTGAGTAGGAGTTTAGCAAATTGTTTATACAAATGAAAAATGTGAAAGGAATGATATGATGAAGATAAAATCAAAAAAACTACTTTCTATTATGTTATTACTATTGTTATTTGGCACTCTATTTGCTGTAGCCGAAGAAAACGAAGACCCATTAGAACCCGGAGACGAAATCACTGTAGGCCACTT